>CAVXXE010000090.1:0-8508 GCA_963765595.1 uncultured delta proteobacterium | reverse complement strand
CTTCTCCACTTCGTTCAGTTACGTTCGTTGTATCGACCCAAGTAAAAATATGGATTATCGCCATGGCCACCGTCATGGGTTCTAAATTTAGGGTCCTTTTCGATTACCTTCTGAAACATACTACAAGCTTCTTTAATGCTATCTATATGGCCAGATTGGTTAAAATATGAAACTGCCTTTTCAAATAGTTGATTTATTTCAGTTGTATCCATCTCACTATTTTTATGAGAGTGATCAGTAAAATCAGAATGGTTGCTTCTTTCTTTATTTTCCTGCATAAATTATTCTCCTTTTATTCCGATATAATAAATTTCATTGGTAAAACAGAATCTTAAAATAATATCGTCAAAAACTATGTAAACATTAAAGTATAGGGGGTATTGGTATTTGCTTGGCGACGGGCTTAAACCGACAATTTTGTATTTCGCAGATAATCAAATGGGTAAGTGTTATGAACATCGATAATTTTACAAATACATTAAAATTAATAAATCCCGGCTGCAGAATTATCGTTTACCGGTTACCGGCCATCGTCACATCCAAAAGGGGAAATGATTTTCATGGATATCCTAATGGCGACCCGATTCCTCCAGTGATCATTCTTAGCAGAGACACGGTTATATTTATTAAGGATTACCAGTGGAGAGATTGGATTGGAAAATCGTGTTAAACAGACTACTAAATTTCATTTTTTGGTCTTTTTTTCTATTTTTTATTGGCTTCATCAGAAGAAATATCGAAGGATAGGGGAAAGGCTTTTACAATTTGCTATCAGTCGAAGATGATTACATGTAAGATGCTGTATTTCTATATTATATTAGTTTAATTGCGTGCTGCTATTAAATACAATCCAACGGTGTGGTCAAATTGTTATGATATATCTCCGGCACCCAGATACACACTCATTCCGCTATAGAATTTTTCGACCATAATAGGCAATAATTTTTATTGTGTTTTTACAACTGAATAGAATTGCCATTATTGAACAATGTTACGGTAAGATTTTTGGGAAGGGGAGGGGAGGGTATATTATTAGATAGGAATGTGCCCAAATTGTGCCCATCAATGTCAAATATTTCCAAACAGTTCCAAACGAAACCAAAACGTTGAAAAATTCTGATGCAATTTCAACATATTAGAATGATGAGAAAAATTGCTACTTCAAGTGTTGGATTAGGAATCCATTGCTCTATCCACTGAGCTACGGGGGCTGGCGGTCACCTTGTGGAGATGCTTGTCTCGACGGGTATACTTATATACTCGAAACCTGAAAATGTGTAAAGATCATTTTTAAAGATTGATGCGAAGACCGCGCACACAACGATTCACTGCTAGAGTCGTGTACTTTGGCTGGCAAGACCGAAATCCATCTAAGCGAGTGTAATGTAATGGGCACAGAAAAACGATCTTAATATGTTTAAATATATAGAAAAATCATGAGGTTGTTGCAATATTCACCTGTTTTGTGATATAAGTCTTTATGGGTTGGCAGGTATTGGGAAAAACAATCTGCCCGGGGAGTGTTTCGGTTCGCAATTCGACAATCTAACCAGTGAAATTAGGGAATTAGGACATAGATACATAAATACAGCAACGTAAAATCAGAGGAATGGATTCTATCTAGAAAAACATATCAGACAGGATTTACAGGATCATCTGGATAGAGGGGCCTCCGGCCCAAGAGTATCTCGCCGCTGGCGAAAAAGATCTTTACTCCGTTAAACTTCGAAGAACAGCGCAGCGTATTTAAACAGGGCTATTAATCCTGTAGATCCTGTCCAATAAAAGAAATTAACAATCGAATCCATTCAACACTCAATGCCTTTGTAGGAAAAATATGACGATTAATATGTTCCCGTAATTATGATTAGGTGCACTTAGGCTTCACACGAGCGGCGCCGCTGGCCTGAAAAGCGGCCAGTCTAATCGAATAAAAAACTTGATATAGCCGCAAAAAGCAAATTTCAGGGCTTATAAATTCAATATGTTACAATGAACAAAAATCGGATTTCAAACTTTTTACGAATCCATCAAACTTAACAAATATAATTTTATTTTTCTGACAGGATCAACCAGTCTTCGCTAAAACGCTTCGCCCCGGCAGGCTGGATGGACTGGATATAACCAGACTGAGCAAAAAAAATCCTGTTAATCCTGTAAATCCTGTCTAAATAAATGTAGTTTCATATGAGACCCAATGTATTCGACGCCGTCTGCCGATAAAACCATCGTTATATAAGGAAAAAATATGCATCTGCGAAAACGTGTACTCGTGACCGGAGGAGCCGGATTTTTAGGCTCTTTTCTTTGTGAACGTCTGCTGGCGGAGGGATGTGATGTCATATGTGTAGACAATTTTTACACGGGGACCAAACGCAATATCATCCATCTGTTGAATGACCCCTACTTCGAGTTTATTCGACATGATATTACCTTTCCCCTCTATCTGGAAGTGGACGAAATTTATAACCTGGCTTGTCCGGCTTCCCCGATTCATTATCAAAATGATCCGGTCCAGACCACCAAGGTCAATGTTCACGGTTCTATCAATATGCTGGGACTGGCCAAACGACTTCGGGCCAGAATCCTACAGGCCTCTACATCGGAAGTATACGGTGATCCCATCGTTCATCCCCAGACTGAAGCGTACTGGGGAAATGTCAATTGCATCGGTATGAGGTCCTGCTACGATGAGGGCAAACGTTGCGCCGAAACGCTGTTTTTCGATTACCATCGGCAACATAAGGTCAGCATCCGGGTTGTACGGATTTTTAATACCTATGGGCCGCGTATGCATCCCAAGGATGGCCGGGTAGTAAGCAATTTCATCATTCAGGCACTAAACAACCAGGACATCACCATATTTGGGGAGGGGACCCAATCCCGTTCTTTTTGCTTTGTGGATGATTTGATTGATGGCATGATTCGAATGATGAATGCGCCGGATGATTTTATCGGGCCTGTTAATATCGGTAACCCCAATGAATTCAGCATACTTGAGCTTGCCAATAAAGTAATTGCACTAACCGGATCGACCTCTAAGATTGTCTATCTTCCCTTGCCGGAAGATGACCCCTTGCAGCGTCAGCCAAATATAGATCTGGCAAAAGAGCGGTTGGGATGGGAGCCGAAAATCCAGCTTGAAGAAGGACTTGAGCGAACGGTCGAATATTTTAAGAGTCTTGTAAACAAAAATTGCTGAGGTGCCGCGTCCGGAACTGCCAAAGCACCCAACAGAATATATTTCTGCAACTCAAGGAGGAGATTGTATGAAACGAGCGCTGGTGACCGGCATTACCGGTCAGGATGGCTCCTATCTAGCTGAATTTTTAATTAAAAAAGGCTACGAAGTTCACGGTATCAAGCGCCGGGCATCTTCATTCAACACGGCTCGCGTCGACCATCTTTATCGCGATCCCCATGAAGCGGATGTGCAATTTTTTATGCATTATGGGGATCTTACGGATTCCACCAATCTCATTCGCATCATCCAGGAAACCCAACCCGAAGAAATTTACAACCTGGCGGCCCAAAGTCATGTTAAAGTCTCGTTTGAGACACCCGAATACACGGCTAACGTGGATGCACTGGGAACGCTGCGCCTCCTGGAAGCCATCAGAATTTTAAAGCTGGAGAATAAAACCCGATTCTATCAGGCTTCCACATCCGAGCTATATGGAAAGGTCCAGGAAATTCCACAAAAAGAAACCACCCCATTCTATCCCCGCTCACCCTATGCCGTGGCCAAGCTTTACGCATACTGGATCACAATCAATTATCGGGAGGCCTACGGCATTTATGCCTGCAACGGGATTTTGTTCAATCATGAATCGCCTATCCGAGGTGAAACCTTTGTCACCCGCAAAATCACCCGGGCCCTGGCGCGACTCAAAACAGGCCTGTCGGGCATCCTGCATATCGGCAATCTTGATGCTCAAAGAGACTGGGGGCACGCCAGGGACTATGTGGAAATGCAGTGGTTGATGCTCCAGCAAGATAAGCCGGAAGACTATGTTATCGCCACCGGTGAACATTATTCCGTCAGAGAGTTCATCGAGATGGCCGCACGGCAGCTTGGTTTATCAATTCGATGGGAAGGCGAGGGTGTTGATGAAAAGGGCATCAATGAGGAAACCGGACAAATCATGGTTGCCGTGGATCCCCGGTATTTTCGCCCTACCGAAGTGCAGGAGCTGTTGGGCGACGCCGGCAAAGCCCGGAAAAAGTTAGGCTGGAAACCTCGCATTACATTTGAGCAACTGGTTTCTGAAATGGTAGAAGCCGATATGAAGGAGGCCCAAAAAGATTACCTGTGCCAGTTGGAAGGGTTCCAAACCTTTAACAATTTTGATACATAACATTTGCGAACTTAGGGGCTTCGCCCAATTGGCTTACAAAAGAAAATGGCCACATGAATTCTTATATGTAAAATAATTTATAAAAATTTCGAGATATTAAGCAACTATTTCTCGATCCGCACCGATCCCCAACGAATCAAAATTTCGTGAAAATCCTCGACAAAATTTTTTACACTGATAAATTGTGATTGTTGCGCTGATACCTTTTGTGATATCGATGCTAAAGGAGGAATGATCATGGCAAAAATGATGGCACATCGAGTTGCCGTGCTTTTTATGGAAAGCATGGTGGTTTTGATGTTTTTGCTGACGGCATGTTCTTCAACACCGAAAACAACGGACGGATCGGATGCCCGCGAAAAAGACGAAAAAAATGCGCCGCTATACTATGATTTTGGTGATGTGCTGGTTCCGCGCGAATTGAAATTGAATGCCAAATCTTCTTTTGTCTATCAAACCGCCGGTTTTTCAGCCGGTGTTCTCGTCTTTGAGTCCAAAGCTGAACGTGTTTCTTTGATCGAATTTTTCGACAACAACATGACCAAGGACAACTGGCAGGCGGTTAGTGCCTTTAAATCTCCGCGAACCCTTTTGCTATTCCAGAAAGAAAACAGATGGTGTGTCATCAACATTACGGACAATAACTGGGATACCATGGTTGAGATATGGGTCGCACCGTTCAGTGGATTTTCCGGATCCGGACTGTTGAAATAATATGAACGACAAACAAACATTTAGTCAGACACTTTTGGAAATTGAAAATAGTCTTCGGTTTTTAGCTGCTCAAGGACATCGCGGCTTCGCCTGTACCGGGCATTCTTTGGAAAAACTTGAAAAGTGGGGAAAAGGACGGGCGTCTTTCGCCGAGACTCTGGAGAGTGTCCACGCCGATCTGGGTGACTGCCGGCGTTGCAAACTGGCCCAGGGGCGGAATCGTATTGTATTTGGAGATGGAAATTCCAAAGCCAAGCTGGTGTTTATCGGCGAAGGTCCCGGTGCTGAAGAAGACCGACAGGGACAACCTTTTGTCGGTGCCGCCGGTCAGCTTCTGACGCGTATCATCGAAGCCATAAAATTATCCCGCAGCCAGGTTTACATTTGCAATATCATCAAATGCCGTCCCCCGGGAAATCGAAATCCCGAATCCGATGAAATAAAAACCTGTTTCCCGTTTCTGGAGCGCCAGATAGCAGCCATCCAACCTGACTTCATCATCGCACTGGGCACCTTTGCAGCCCAGACACTGCTGGGAACCACTACCCCCATATCAAGACTCAGGGGACGTTTTCATGCGTACAAGGGAATAAAGCTTGTGCCCACATACCATCCTGCCTACCTTCTACGTAATCCTGACAAAAAGCGGGATGTGTGGGAGGATATGAAAATGCTGATGAAGGAATATCGTTATGAAGACTAAAATCTATCACCTCGCGTTCATGCTGTTATTTTTAGCAGGCACGGATATTGTTTTTGCGGAACAAAACGAAGTTTACATCATCCAGGTGGCGGATGCCATCAGTCCGGGAACGGCCGATTTTATAAAATCCGGCATTAAATCAGCAGAAGAAAATGGGGCTGCTTGCGTTATTATTGAACTGGACACCCCCGGAGGACTGGCTGAATCCATGCGCCTAATTGTCCAGGACATATTGGGCAGCAGGGTGCCGGTGGTGGTGTTTGTATATCCGGGCGGCGCCAGAGCGGCCTCGGCCGGTGTGATGATTACCATGGCGGCGGATGTTGCCGCAATGGCACCGGGGACCAATATCGGGGCCGCCCATCCGGTAGGTGCGGGGGGCAAGGATATTGACGGGACGATGTCTGAAAAGGTTATCAACGACATGGTGGCCCAGGCCAAAAGCGTTGCCGAAAAACGGGAAAGAAACGCAAAATGGGTGGAAGATGCCATCCGGGAGAGTGTGTCGGTGACCGAAACCGAGGCTTTGAAAGAAAATATTATTGATCTGATTGCTGTGGACACCGATGACCTCATCAAACAACTCAACGGTCGAGAAATAAAAGACAGAGGTATTTTAAAACTCGACGATGTGAAGAAAGTGACCATCAAAGAGACCTTGCGCACCAAAATCTTAAAGACCATCAGCAATCCCAATATCGCATATATTCTCTTGATGATTGGGCTGGCGGGACTTTATTTTGAATTTTCTCATCCGGGTGCTATTTTCCCGGGAGTGATCGGCGCGATCGCTTTGGTTCTTGCATTTTTTGCGATGCAGACACTTCCGGTAAACTATGCCGGAATTTTGCTGATCGTGCTGGCCATTATATTCTTTATCATGGAGATGAAAATTACCAGCTATGGACTTTTAAGCGTGGCCGGTGTTGTCTCCTTGCTGCTGGGCTCTCTGATGTTGTTTAAAGGCAGCACACCTGAAATGAAATTGTCGTTGCGGGTTGTGTTGCCGACGATTCTATTAATTTCAGGATTTTTTGTAGCGGTTGCCGGCCTGGTTTTTCGAGCTCAAATTTCAAAGCCGATGACCGGTTCCACCGGACTTGTGGGCGAAATTGGCGTGGTTAAAAAAGCATTGACGCCTGAAGGCAAGGTATTTGTTCACGGTGAGCTTTGGAATGCGAGGGCCAAAGACCCGATTGACAAAGATGCCAAAGTACGGATTGTGCAGGTGGTCAATTTGATCCTGGAAGTAGAGCCTACGGAGCAAGAGGGTGTATAACAATTTTTTCTATCATTTTACGAGATCTGTTTATTGGAAAACAAGCCAAATACCTAAAGATATCGTTGATTGGTTGATTAGTTGATTGGTTAAGTGGTTGTATATATGGATTTATACCATATTTGCAAAATAATTGGACACTTCATGTTTCAAAAGAAAGGACAATTAGGACACAGATGACCACGGATTAACACGGATTAAAAAAGAAAGTTTGTTTCGCCTTCGGCGAGAAAGGACACCTAGCAAGCAGGCAGCAAACTATGTCTGGACCTGGTTCCGCCGCCAGGCGTTTTGTATTAATCTGTGGTTATTTGTGCAAATCTGTGTCCCCAAAATCTTTAAGCAAAGATCATAACATTCTGAAATTATGACTATAATTTACCTAATCAACCATTCAACCAGTAAACTATTCAACGAGGTCTAAACCTACCACCAAAGGAGGATGATATGAGTCTGATTACTCCGATTGCCATACTTGTTCTTGTCATTTTTTTCTTGTCTGCGGCCATACGTATTTTAAATGAATACGAACGTGGTGTAATTTTCAGGCTTGGACGCGTGATCACGGCCAAAGGACCGGGGCTCATCATCTTGATACCGGTTATCGACAAAATCGTAAAGGTCAGCCTGCGCCTGGTGGTGATGGATGTGGACCCCCAGGACGTTATCACCCGGGATAACGTATCCGTCAAGGTAAATGCCGTCATTTATTTCCGGGTTATCGACCCCACCAAGGCTATCGTCGAGGTGGAAAACTACACCTATGCCATGTCTCAACTGGCACAGACAACCTTAAGAAGCGTATGCGGGCAGGCCGAACTCGATGAACTATTATCGGAGAGGGACAAAATCAACTCGGAACTGCAGGAAATTCTAGATACCCATACGGATCCATGGGGCATTAAGGTGGCAACCGTGGAACTTAAACACATTGATCTGCCCCAGGAGATGCAGCGGGCTATGGCGAGACAGGCCGAAGCCGAGAGAGAGCGGCGCGCCAAGGTAATCAATGCCGAAGGTGAATATCAGGCCGCCAACAAATTGGCGAAGGCATCTGAGATCATCGAAAAACATCCCACGGCGCTGCAGCTCAGATATCTGCAGACCATGAACGAAATGGCGACGGAAAGCAACTCAACCACCATTTTTCCGATCCCCATTGAACTTTTTACGCCATTCATGCGTCATGCTGATAAGGGAGATGAAAAAAAGTAACCTGGTATTGAATACGGTCTTTTAGTATTGACAGGATTCTGTAAAATAGTTAGTAAATTAGGTTTCCAAATTTTTTTCTGGTTTCCAATCATCGACAAATCTTATGTTTATCAGGCCGCCTAGGCTTGAATCGAGAGGCGGGGGCTTTACAGCCTCCGTCTGTGCTTTAAATTTAAGAGCGAGAAAAGGAGAAAGACACGAAATGAGTGCTGAAAAGGTCGAAACCAAGGAAAAGCCGT
>CAVXXE010000089.1:0-74130 GCA_963765595.1 uncultured delta proteobacterium | reverse complement strand
TTATGTTATGTACAACGTATACCTTTTCGACCGTTCAGTTTTACGTATTGCTCAATCCAAGTGCCACTCAGTGTTTATCTCCGTCCACCGCCGCTTGGCCTCTGCAGACAGATGATCCGGCGGTTTTGGGATCGAGCTAACAATTTCCATTTTTAAATCCTCAATTAAGTTTGCAAACGGTTACGTCATGGTCGCTATCTGGACCAGTTGGTACATTATTGCCACCCCCCGGTGGGGGTCTCGCTGCCGATCCGTGAGATCGTGCGGAGCAGTCCGCCGCGACGAGCCACCTGCCGGCGGACCTCGGCAAGATCCTTGAGCGTCTCTACGCCCGCTCCAAATTCATCCCGGCGGGAGCACAGGTCCCGACCCTGCGAAAGCAGCTGCTCCTCGCTTGGCATGGCTTCCAGTTCCGTGAGTGCTCGTTTTCGTTCTTCCGCTGGTATCATGGTTGACTCCTTGTTCTGATAATTTCCTGCCTGTTCATCCGTCGTAGTCTCCGAAGGTTTCGCGGTCATCTTCAAAGCCAGGGTCCGCTCGGGGACCCACCGCAGATCAAGCGTTCCTTCCTCGCCGTGCCGATGCTTGGCGATGATCAGCCGGGCCGCCGTTGCCGATCGCTCCAGATGCAGGAACAAGACAATATCCGCGTCCTGTTCGATGGATCCCGATTCCCGCAGATGGGAAAGCCGGGGCTCGCCCACCTCGGCTTCCCTGTTCAACTGACAAAGGGCCAGGACAAGGCCACCTCGAGTTCCTTCGCAAGTCCCTTCAGGCCGGCGGATACCTGCCCCACCTGTTCGTGTCTCGGGATGCGTCGATCCTCGGGGCGAACCGAGCCCGATGTAATCGACAACCAGCAGAGCCAGTCCGCCGGCCGCCGCTTCACTGGCAACTGCCCGGATCCTGGGAAGCGTCGCTGCCGGGGGTGCCCAAACCATCAGGGGCAGCCCACCGATCGCAACCGCCCCGCGTTCAAGGTCCTGCAGGTGATCGGGGATCCAATCACCCGGACCGCAGCCGTCGCGAATCCACCCCCGAAACTCCGCACAGCAACCGGGCCGTAAGTTCTCGCCCGGTCGTTGAGACTGACAAGCAAAGCCGGCCGCGATTAAAGTTTCGCGTTGTGCTGGGCCACCTGCAGAGCAAAGGCACTTTTTTCCCGATGCCGGGCCGGGCTGCCAGGATGATCAGTTCTCCGGGCATCCATCCCCCGGCCGTTTCGTCGTGACAGGCGAGCCCGGGTCGACGCCCCTCGGGATCGGTCCGGGTCCGCTGTTCGCAGGTCCGCGATGATCTCGTCCGCCGAGTCATCCAACCGCCTCACGGCAAACCGTATAACCGCTGCCCCACCCAGTCTGCAACTGAGAATCCAACCAGCAGCCGATTTCCTCGGGATCAACTTCGGCGTCTGTCGCCCGGGCTGCCAGGTCACAACCGATCGTCTGCAGTCGTCGAAGGATCGCAAGCCGCCGGATCCGCTTGGCGTAATGCTTCCCGTGGGCAAGGTGTGCGGGGGCGTCCCCGATCAGCTTGGGCGATGTATGCACCGATCGCGGGACCCCATCGGGCACCTGCAGCCGTCGCAGCTCGGGAAGCAGCAACCGAGGGTCCCCGATCGGCAAGCCGGATTCGTGGATGATCCGCAAGGCATCGAACAACCGTCCGCTGTCAGGATCCGCGAAGTCCTGGGGGTCGATCGCTTCGGCCAGCTTATCCAACTGGAAGGATCCAGGATACAGGCGCCAATCAAGCCGACTTCGGCCTCGTGGTCGGCCGCAGGGGATGCGTTCTGAATTGTTCGGGTGGATTGTCCCATTGGTCTTTTCCGTTTCACCTGGGGCCACTGAGGGGTTTGTAGGCCGATTCCTGTGCATTGTCCCGGCGTGCCGCGCATCCGCCTGTCCTGAGCGCGGGAAAGCCAGCCATTAAGAAACCGGGCGTGACTGCCCCGGGGCGTCTTGCGTTTCGCTGGGCTGTGATCAGCCACTGACGGGCCTTTCGCAGTTCGCCGCGAACATCCAGATGGGAGTAGGTTTGGACCATTCGGCCAGCTTCGCCGCCGATAGGATCCAGCCGCGTTTGTCACCTACCACCGGGAAGGGATCGAAGCCAGGGGCGGGGCGTGCTGTTCGGACCTTTCCCAAGGGAAAGCATCCGAACAAGAAGAATGGGTATCGGTATGGGTAGGAAGGGGACCGTTTGCCGTCCTATTTCCGTTCCGCTTCTGTACCGTTTGCCGTTCATTTTGGAACCAGAACCGGACGGAAAACCGCAGTCGTCGCCCACTTCGTCCGTTGGGCCATCGGGGATCCCCGGAAAGATCCGATGGGATCAGCACCTCGATATTGTCCTGCCCGCCCCTTGCCACCGTGCTGATACTGCAGCCAACCGGCTTCGATCGCCTTCGCCGGACCCGAACAAAGCCGCCCCTTACTCGTTGAATCCGCAAAGGGCCATCAACTGTTCGTTCCAGAAGTTCACCGGACCCGCATAGTGTCGGGCGTCCTGGGTGTGGGCCACCACCGAAAGCAACCAGCAGGCTTTTGGGCCGAGCTCCGTGGCAACCGCCGCCTTCGTCAGCAGGTGCGCACTACGCGAATCGCGAAGGGCTTTCGACTTCGCTGCCGCCGGCGTCCTGGGGCGTCGCTGTCATGCCGTCGCCCCCTTGTCGATCGTGGTCGCCAGAACCATCGGCCAGCTCGCAGGGATCCGCCGCAGATCGTGGGGCAGGTCCAGCCAAAGCCCGATCGCTGCCATCTGCCCGGGGAAGTCGTCAGCCAGGGGCGGGGCGTGGTCGATCGGATCCCACGAAGCCCGCGGGCTCGGGCCATCTGTCGCAGGGTTCGTTCAAGTCGCCGCAGACTGGTATAATCCCCGTGGGCATACGGGGGGCGTGCTGGATCATCGGCCGCCCCCTTTTTCTTTCCCGTCCGTCCTGGGGCAACCGCTGTCGATCCAAGCCTGCAGTACGGATCGCTGGTATCGGACCGAGGGGCGTGGACCGCTGCCGATGTATGTCGGGGCAGGGGCATCGCCAGAGCGGGACCATCTCCAAAAGGTACGTTCACCGCAGCCGCAAAACTCGGCCGCCTGGGCAGTCGTCAGCAACTCGGGCAGGATTGAATCCGTGGGGGTGCTATGCGTCATGCGTAACCCCCTTCCGATCGTCGGCCGCCTTGGTCTGTCTGTCCCGTACCCGCCGTGATAGCCGATACAGGGTCCGCAGTACCCGGTTTTCTTCCGCGTTGCGGTTCATCCGTTCGCGGATCTCATCCGGCGTCGGGATCACGTCCAAGATAGACCCTTCGGCAGTACGCCGCGTCGGGTCCCGCGTGGGTTTGTTCATCGCTCACTCCTTCGTGGCAACGGTCATTACCATGCCCCGAATTGTCGCGATGAAAGCAAAGTGCAACCTGCAAACAAAACCACCGCAGGGTTTGCAGGGTTTGCAGGGTTGCAGAAAAGACCTACCGCTTGGGTCCAGATCGACCCTTTTTCACCGGCAGGTTACGATGGGTAGCATACCGTTTCCAAGCCTCCCGAATGCCATTGTCGGAGGTGAGCGGTTCCCAGTCTTGGGCGAAGGCTTGTTCTTTCAAACCCTCTTGGATTTCGCGTATCGTCTTGTGGGCGTGATGCTGTTCGTAGATCCACTTATCGCGTTCGTAGTTGTCCGGCGTCGGGTAGCCCAGCGTGCAAGACTGGTCCGGCCGCCGAAGTGTCTTGTTGGCCCTTGGGGATCTCGCTCGGCGTCCTGGGCATCTGCAACCCGGCCTGAATTCAAGGGCGTTCTTCTCGACGATGATCGCAAGCCGCATCGCGCTTCAAGATGCCCGAATAGAATGGGCTGCGTTGCAGATCCTGGGCGTCGCGATTCCGGGTCCAAGAGCTAATCGCGGAATAGACCGATTCAATCGGGGCAGGGTCCAGCTTCGGCCATCGTTGGGCGACGTAGGCTACGATCGCTGTCGTGTCCGCGTCGAATCGCCACAACTCTTGATCGGACAACCAGCCTTGATAGCGAAACTGCCGTTCGTTGGGGGCGTCCCGCCAACTGCCGATTTCGTCGATCGAATCGCGGGCTATTTGCTTCCATCGCTCGACCGTGCGAAGGATATGAAGGTCTGCCATTTGAATCCTACCTTTCTGGAAAACGGGCCAGCCTGGGGGCGATTGTGCGAAAGGCAGATAACTCGCGATGCCCCCAAACTGTTCGACCGGGGATCAATCCGGCCGCCCGTGTGTCGATTTTACTCGCTGTCGTCTGTCCCCTGAGGCGCGATTGCCCAAACAGCCGCCCGGGCTTCGTCGTCCCAGATCCACCGGGCAGGTATCCAACCAAGCCGAAAGTGTCGTTAATTGCGCCGCCTTCGATCTCAACCCCCGCGTTTCCCTGGGAATCCGCCGATAGTCCGTTTCCCTAGGGGGTACTGTACAGAATTGCATCGCGGCAGCTTGTGGCACACCACGTTGCAAGCTGTTTTTGTTTCTTGGGTTATGGTCCCCATCGTCACTCGGTGCCGCAGCCTGCCGCGCCAACTCGCTGGTCCGGCAGCGTGTGCCCGAGAATTCGGCCCCCTCCTGGTTGGCGATGACACCTCCCGCTCCATGTTCGTGAAGGACCGCTTCTCCATTTCGGCGAACGGACTCACGCGAAGGTGCTCGTGCGGCACATCTGCCCGTGTGTGCGTTCAAATTTCTGAGTTTGAAGTACCCGCAGCAATCTGATCTGGGCAGAAGGGGGTATTTCGCCAATTTCATCCAGAAAAACGGTCCCTTCATGAGCCTGTTCGAATCGTCCGGCCTTTTGGCGCACGGCGCCGGTGAAAGCCCCTTTTTCGTGACCGAAAAGCTCACTTTCAAGCAAAGTGGCCGGATAGGCCGAACAATTAATGACGACAAAAGGGTTGCCATTTCGAAGGCTGTTTTTATGGATGGCGTTGGCTACCAATTCCTTTCCGGTACCGCTCTCACCTTGAATTAAAACGGTGGTGTCCGTTGGGGCGATATCGTCAATGAGTTTATAAATGGCTTGCATCTGGGGGTCTTTACCGACAATCCCGCAATATTCGGTGGTGACATTTATGCTGGTCTGAATATTGGACATTTCTTCTTCATGGGAAAGCGCACGTTTGATTGCGCCTGATGAATGATTCAATATCAGATGAATCACCTCTAACTCTTTGATATCACATTTACAATTACCTGGACAGGCAACCAGTAAAGCACCTAAAAATTGGTTTTCGTGATAAACCGGGAAGGCTGAAATTTGCGTTGCTGAATGAAAGCTGTCCGGCACCAGCTTTGGGTTGATAGAATCTTTCCCAAGGAAAGTAATCCCATCCAGCTGAGTTAAGGTGGAAAGGGTAGATTCAAAAGAATTCCTTGATAGAGTGTTGATTTTATCTTTAGAAAAAACAAACAGCGTTTCTTGGTTGCTGCTGAAAATAAACAGCACGAGCTCACTGCAGGCCACAATCTCCTGAAATTTCAAAATCAAATAGGAGGAGACGTCCTTCAGACTGGTCTGGGCCCCGATTTTTTGGATAATTTCGAAAGAGCTTCTTGTCTGGCGATATGCGCGGTCCAATTCTATGGCATTTTTTTCTATTCTTTGCGTGCGGTCCCTGATACGACGAACCATGTTATTGAATGAAGTCGTCAATCTGCCGACTTCATCCCGGGCGGCCGGCTCTAAGCTAAACTCCAAATTTTCTTCATCAATATTTTCAGCGGCTTCTGCCAGGGCTGACAGCGGTCGTGTAATCCGATTAATAAAAAGAAAACTGACGGATAAGGCGAGAATGAGTATTCCCAGTGTGATGACGGTCATCTGGAACCACAATCTCGCAATTTCTGATTTGTAAGGTTTCTCGGAAAATCCAATGCGCAGCACCCCGGCCTGATTGGAGAAAATAGGCCAGGCGATATCAAGATAACTCTCGCCCTTATCGGTTGACAATTCGTTTAAAATTGCCGTTTTCATTGTCCTTGGGTGTATTGATCCCTATCAGTTTTCGCGGGAGGCCGTCAGAAAATGTATGGGCAAGGATTTGACCCTCTCTAATAATGAAAAGATATGCCAGGGAAGGGTTGGCTTCCGCAGGTGATTATCCAGCAGGGTCCGCAGAGCAATCAGATCATTTATAAGATTTTATTGGTAGCTTCAAGCGCTAATTCCTGGGAAAGATATTCTCCTTGAGTGATGGCGGATTCGCGAAGACTTTTGCTGAAACGATTTGTTACCAGCAATGAAATAATCAACCCGCTGCCGATAACAAGCATCGAAACTGAAATCACTAATTTGCTTCTAAGGCTTTTCAATTTCATGACAATTCGTTTTGCATTGCCAGGATGGGATCGTAAGATTCTTCTTTGGGTGCGATGAAGCTGTCAATCATCAATTCATCGAGAATCTTTTTGCCTTTCGGATCATGGTGCATCTCTAAAAGCAAGCTTCTAATGCGCGCTTTCATTTGATTGGAAAGGTGGGCAGAAGCAACCACGGGTGGATTGCCAAAAGGTTGTGATCTTTTGATGATACGGGTTTTGGCGGTAAAAACAGGATCATTGTGATTATAATACTCCCACACCTGTCCATTCACCGCCGCCCCGTCCACCAGAGACATGGCGACTGCCCTGATGGAGTTGTCATGACTGTATGTATAAATAGTCTTGTCGAAAAAATCCTCGGGTTTTGCACCCGCTTTACTGAGCCAATAGGTGGGCACTAATTTTCCCGTATTTGATTCCGGATCGGAAAAAGCGAAAACCTTGCCCCGGAGGTCAGTTAGTTTTTGAATTGGACTGTCTTTGTTGACAATGAGATACGCCTGATAAAGGTGTGAACCGCGGACTCGAGGCATAGCCAGTGATTCGAAGCCGAACTTTTCCTTTCCGCCGGCGTAGGGTCCTGAACAGATGAATGCCAAATCAATTTGTCCCATGCCGATTAGTTCATTAATTTCGCTATACGTTTTGCGCTGAACGAGTTGAATCTCACGCCCTGACTTGTCGGCAATATATTCCAGGAGTTGGTGGTAATAAACGACGGTTTCCTGCGCCGAAATTATGGAGCCCACCGCCACTTTAAGATAGGCTTGGTCCCGACTTTTATCTCCGGATCGGTCCACAACCATTCTATCGGAAAAATCAACGTAGGTGGCATCCGAATCACCCATACAACCATTCAGGAAAATCCACCACATGAATAAGCAAGCCGCCACCGGCAGGCGATGTTTAAGTAAAACAAGCATACAAAATTTTGAGAAAAAGTAAGGATTTTTTAATTAATGCGCAGGTTGCTACGGGCGATGAAAGTGACGCGTCATGAGTATTTAAGAGCGTGTTTCGAGCTTTAGGTCGGGTATCGATTGAGGCAGATCAGGATAGCACACAGATGTCCGCGTCTCATATTGTGACAATTTTTCGCATAAATCGCTCCGAATGTCAATTCAAACAACTGGATTTTGGTAATTTTTCCAATCTATCCACTGTATGCGAAACCAATGACAGCCACCTTTACCGCACTAAGTATCGCCCGATGTCATTGGCTACCACAATGTGACAAAAAGATCAAGGTGTTTTATTTTCCAAAAAATTGGTTGAATATTTTATCATCGACCGACATGCATTTTTCTTTCAACCGTCTGTATTTCTGCAGCAATTCCTTGCCTTCCCTCGATAAACGGCTGCCTTCCTTTCTATCGGTATGCACAATTCTGGTGTCCAGGTGCTTTTCGGTGGCTTTAATTTTACTCCAAACCGCTTTGTAAGACATCTTCATCACCTTGGCGGTTTGGTTAATGGATCCGGTCTGCTCGATGTTTTTCAGAATTTCCGCCCGACCGTTGCCGATGATGATGTTGTTATGTTCATCAACGATCCACTGGCTGGATCTTAGTTTCAGTTTAGGCATTAATATTCCTCTAATTGGTGAGACTGAACTTCCGTGCTCTTAGGCAAAGACTCAAAATTAGGTTGACCGGTTTGCCGGTTGAGCCGGTTAAGGGTGGTTTTCTTTCACAATCAACGCACTGACGGGTTGTCCGGCGCAACGGGCCAACGGGCTCAACCCATCATAACGGGAGCATTTTGGCTCAGATCGCAACGCAGTTATCGGATACAAGATGGGCGTCCAGAGCCGCTATTATTTACCGAACGGGCAATGCGGATAAACACACTCATCACAGTCTTTGCAAAGCCCCCCATGGCCTAAAAATGCAAGTTCCGTCTTACCAATTTTTTCGCCGGTCAGAATCCGGGGCAGCACCAGATCCAGCACCGTGATCCGGTGGTACAGGCCGCAGGCAGGTACACCCAGCAAGGGTACATCCCCGATGTAGGCCATCAGAAACATGGCTCCGGGCAGCACTGCCGATCCATAGGACATTTCTGTTGCGCCGGCCATGCGTATCCCTTGACGGGTGACATCATCCGGGTCGACGCTCATGCCACCGCTCAACATTAGCAGATTACAGCCGTTCTCCAGATGGTTCTTAATGGCATCACGAATGATTGCAGGATTATCCGGGGCAAAGGCCGGTGTATGCACCGTGCAGCCCAGAGCGGTCACCTTTTCAGAAAGAATCGGGGCGAAGCCATCTTTGACTAAACCATGATAAACTTCATTGCCGGTAATGATCAATCCCACTTTGGCAGTCAGCAGGGCTTTGACTGCCAGAGTGGCGCCGTTCTGTTGGGCGATGGCTGCCGCCCGTTCAATCGGTGCGCGCTTCATTATCAGGGGTATGGCCCGGGTGGCGGCAACCAACTCGCCTTTGCGGACCAGGGTGTGACTATGGAGGGTGGCACACATCACCTCGTCCACCATGTTAAAGGCTGCCAGCGCGGCGGTATTGACCGCAAAGAGGCCGTCTCTTTCAGCCAACAGCTTTATTTTACCTTCCCGGGGTTCATCCTGCCAACCAATGCCATCACCGGCCAATGCGCCTGCTAAAATAGCTGCGGCCTGATCCTCATGAATTTCGTCTTCGGCTAGATCGATCTCATAGAGGTGATTTTTACCCAATTTTTGGAGATGACACAGATCTTCATTACATACCGTATGGCCCTTGCGAAAGGCCGGACCCTTGAATTCACCGGGCCGAATCTCCGTAATATCGTGGGTGAGTTTCGTACCGACAGCATCTTGCAGGTTAATTTTCTTCAGCATTATTGAACTCCTTCAGTTTTTGGTCTCCCAGGAATCAACTTATTCCTTAAGCACCCGAATGTTGGTATATCCCAATGGTGTACATCGAGGTGGGAGCGGCTTCCAGCCGCGATATGCCGTGTCATAAGGATTTAATCGCGGCTGAAAGCCGCTCCCACGGGGAGAGCCATATATTGAAAAATAAATTAAGTTCCAAAGCCCATTATTTATCCGGTGTCCAATTCATATCGGGCCAGTTGACTTCCCGGGAATTTTCAAAATAGGCACTCCCGCCACAGGGGATGCAAAGCGTACGCCCACCCTGGGTGACTTCCCGGTGATCTCGCACCACCTGACCGCATTGATCGCAGACCACTTTGCAACGGGTGGGACCGGGCAGATCAAACTCATTGATCGCAACTTTCACTTGCTGCACCCGAAATAAAACACTGTCCGGCATGCGCTTGTATGCTTCCAGCTGCTGCGGATATTTTCCCGCTATTTCCGGAGCATAGGCACGCGCTAGGCTGCGGGCCTCTTCGGTGGATATTACCCGGAAAGCCTTGCCGGTTTCAAGATTCATGAAGGTGGCCGCCATAATACCGTAATCCATGAATTTCAGGGATCGGCGTCCCAATTTGGCGCCCGTAACGTGAGCGACCGCATCGGCTGTGCAGCGATCCATCTCCACGTAAACGATGAGCTTTTTGATCTGATCGTGACAGGTGGGCTCATCCAGCCCGATCAGTCGGCAGCCCAACATGGCCATCCGCACGCCCACCGCCTGGCCCGGACAGAGGTGCCCGTGGGCGGCAGCCGAACTATTTAAAAGCGATTCAAAGTCTTGCATATTTGGCGACTTCAGTTTGAAATGCAGCGTTGGGTGCCAATTTCTTATGTTCCGCATTCCACATTCCAACTTCCCGCCGGGGCGTAGGCCCCTGTAAGCCCCTATGGGCCGGAGGCCGAATTCCTGACACCCTTATGTTAATAAAAACATAACAGATGATAAAAAAATATTCCCGAACCGGGTTTTACGACGAATTATTACTCTCTTCGCGCCATGTATATCCCTAAAAAGCACTTTATGTAAATGATTTACTCGTCACTTGTCA
This sequence comes from uncultured delta proteobacterium, assembly GCA_963765595.1. Classification (GTDB taxonomy): domain Bacteria; phylum Desulfobacterota; class Desulfobacteria; order Desulfobacterales; family JAFDCJ01; genus JAFDCJ01. The sequence continues at coordinate 63,858 of CAVXXE010000089.1, read as the reverse complement.
CTATCTTTTTCGAAATCCGTATAATTCCTTTGCCTGATATCGACCAGGAGCAAGTAATATTTATTTAGATGTTTCAGGTGCTCTTTTATGCGCTCATCCACTGTATCCAATTCCTTTCAGAAAGGTGTCATCAAACGTGTCCCTAAAAAATCTGAAATCTAAATATACTTTGATGGTTTTTTCGATAAAATCTATCAGTTCTATTTTATTCGTACAATGTATGAGTTTGCCGGATTTGATAATATGATGGGAAAAGCGCATTGGAGCATCGTTCATCATAACTAAATCCACTTCATCGGTCTTCAAAACTTCATTAAATTTACCGATAAGGTCAAGATGCTTATCAAATCGCTTCTGTTTGTCGAGTTTGCCGGAAATAAGGGTGCCAAAATCAAGATCGCTTAATGGTTTAAGATCACCAGCTGTCAAACTGCCGAAAGCGTAAAGGGCCACAATATCCTGATCTTTCTCAATTTGCTCGATTAATACCGGGAGTCGGTCCGTAATGTCCTCTGGTAATTTATAACCCTCTCTGATCATTTCCACCCTAAATGATTGCAAACAAAATGGGATAGGTTTTTATTCAGTTACACGTCCAATTCTATCGGCTATTTTCTGCTGTTTCTCTTCTGTTAAATATCAAAGCGGGATTTGTTGTCAACATTGATTTATTGCGCACGGGTTGAGCTTTACGTCCAATTCGCGCATAGCTCACCGTTTTGCCTGCAGCTGGATCTTTTAAATAAAAAGTTTTTTATCGTTGCTCTCCGGATATTATATTCCGCAACTATGCTGTGCTCGCTTCTTTATCAAAGTAAAATAAAACGTGCTGGATTCACCTTTGACACTTTCCGCCCAAATTTTCCCGTCATGGGCCTCGATGATTGCCTTGCAGATGGCCAATCCCAGGCCGGTGCCTTCGGGCTTGCCGATACCGGCCGAAGGCACCGTGGAAAATTTATCAAATATGGTTTTAAGATTTTCTGATGCAATGCCAATTCCGCGGTCTTTGACGGACACCGTTACGTAGGTGGGGTCTTCTTCGATATTTATGTGTATATCAGTTTGGGGAGGGGAAAATTTGATGGCGTTTTCAATCAGATTGACCAACACCTGCTCGATACGTTCAAGGTCCATTTCCACCAGGACATCACCAGGATGTTTATAACTTATGGATATATCTTTATCCATGGACAATGGGCTTATGATTTCTAAGACTTCTTCGATCAATACGCTCAAATTGACCTGGTCGAGGGACCACTCGGTTTTTCGGCCCTCGATTTTGGTGAAATCAAACAGGTCCGAAACCAGATGAATCAGTCTGGCCAGGTTTTTATCGATAATGTCAAGATAATTGCGGTTATCTTCTTTTTTAACCGTGCGGTTGAGGTAATCGATGCCGCCGCGGATAACCGTCAATGGGGTCCGCAGCTCATGGGACATATTGGCAAGGAAGTCGGATTTCAGCTTGTCAAGGGTTTGTAACTCCCGATTGGCATCCGATAGCTCTTTGGTTGCCAGGCTGATCCTTTCTTGCAGGTGATCGCGTCCCTTTGACAATCTCTGGGCCATGGTATTGAAACGGTGCCCCAGTTTTTCCAGCTCATCGCCGGTTTCGATGTTCACCCGGGCATCCAGGTTGCCCTTGCTGATTTCATCCGTCATGTCTTCCAGTTTTTTAAGGGGTTTGGTCACAAACTGTCGCGTCAGGATAAACAAGCTGAGAATCGTTATTAAGATAAGGGCAGAGCCGGCAACTGTCAGTTTCAGATGGTTTTCGCGGGTGGCGGACTGTATGTTATCAACCGGCAGGAATACGCTCAGACCCCCTCCGATGGAATTGAGAGAATCTTCCTGGAGTTTATGGCATTTAAGACATTTTTGTTCCATAAACAGCGGCACCATATATTGAAAATACTGGTTGCCGTTGCTCTGCTCAAATCTGAATGTTTCTTTTAATCCTCTGGTCCGGAACAGATCTAATGCCTCACGTTCAAAGCCGTCCGCTTCATTTTCAGGATTCAGGGGATTCAGACCTGCCAGGCGAAAGCGGTATAAATCCTGTCGGGTGGAATATTGGGATAGTTTTCTGGTTACCATCGACGGGGTAAATCTCTGGTATGATCCACGGTTTGTTTGCAGGGTATCGTTAAATAAATACATAACATCTCTGGCCCCCTGGCTTTGACGATTAACAAACACACCGCCGCAGTCGGTGATCCATTGACGGGTTAATATTATTTGCCGAGACAAAATCCTGGCCTGGTTCACCACCTGATCATTGGATTGCTTTGCGTTTTGAATGCCGGCCCAGGTAAATATGATGCCTAAAATGGGAATGATGATAAGAACAATACATAAGAAAAATTTCCACTGGAGTGAAACCTGAATTTTTTTCAAAACTGCGCCTCCGGGAAAATGCAGCAAGAACTTGAGGGATGTCGTCTTGCCTGCATGTAAGTTCAACCTGAATAGGTTTTGAAAGGCGGATCTTTTCGTTCAGATTTTATTACCGGATTTTCATCAGCGCGTCAATCCTTGATAAAAATGCGATTTCACCAGGAGGACAAACAACAAAAAATTGTAAGAAATGTGTAAAAGGTGTAAAGGTTCTGTTACGCTGTCGGATATCCCTTGCAACCAAAGGCAAGGGATGCCAAAGTGGGACATATTTCGCTTTAGCCATAAATGGGATGCTGGTTGCACCAGGGCAGACCATCACTGATGATAAATTCTCAGGCCCTTAAATCAACCTAAATTTTTATGATAAACATTCCGGTCGTATCCCTATGCCAAATACGATCAGAACACCTAAATATCGTATCCTCGTCGTCGACGATGATAAAGATATTGTTCAGACCGTCAAAGGAAACCTGGAACTGGACGGCTATGAGGTATTGACCGCTTTAGACGGGCACGCCTGTCTGCAAAAGGCCAGAAATCACAGGCCGGATTTGATAATTCTCGATTTGAGCCTGCCGGACATCGACGGTATTAAGGCCTGCCAGATCTTGCGGCGCGAATTTGATGTTCCCATCGTCATGCTGACCGCGCGGGACGGCGTTGCGGACAAAGTGTTGGGGCTTGAATGCGGCGCCGATGATTACATCGTCAAACCGTTCAATTTTTTAGAGCTTTCAGCCAGAATCAAATCCATTTTCAAACGGCTCGAACGAAGCCTGGTAAATGATCAGTATGACTTCAAGGAGCTGTCCATCAATTTTAAGTCCAGAGACATCAAAATTCGCAGCCAAAGCGTGAAACTGACCAAAACCGAATTTGAACTGCTGTCGCTGTTTGTATCATATCCCGGTGAAGTGCTTTCGCGCGAATTCATTCAGCAGCAGATCTGGCGCGATTCCCAGTTGTACCAAACCAGCCGCGCTGTCGACGTGCATGTCCAGCGGCTCAGAAAAAAAATCGAGGCTGAAGTCGATAAGCCGGAATATATCCTTACGGTATCCGGCGTCGGCTATCAGTTCCAGGACGTGTAGTTAATTCCGGAGATGCCGCAGCAATTTATTATCGATGCTGGTTCGTCCAATAATCCATCGTCCGTGACGAGGGACAACGGAAAACAGAGATTAATGGGTCTTTTCCCTCAATAGTAAATGTTACAAATTTTACATTCCTGTAACTTGACTAATTCTTTATTTTTTCTTATCAATCCAACTTCAATGATTCCTATACTTGTCATCGTTTTCCGAATAAGGAGTTGATATGAACGAGGCAGACAATGTATCCGAGCAGAAAAAGCCCGCCCGTGGAAGAATTATAAAAGCCGTCATCCTGATCGGAATTGGAATTCTGATTGCATTTCCCTTGTTCAGCATGAGTTATTACACCATGGTCCGCACCTCGACACCGGATTTTTGCGCCTCCTGCCACGAAATCAAACCGGCCGTAAGGGCCTGGCGCGAATCCACCCACTTTAACAATGCCGCGGGTGTGGTCGCGGACTGCATGGACTGTCACCTGCCGTCTCCCCAGGACACATATGATTTTTTCTTCGCTAAAACCTACCATGGAATCAAAGACGTAGCGATTCATTTTTTGACCGGGGAATATGATCGCGAAAGGGCTCGCAAAACGGCCTATGCTGCTTTTGACAACGACCAATGTCAAAAGTGTCACCGGAATCTATTGAACATGCCGAACAGTCGCGGGGCAATGCTGGCCCATCGTTCTGTAATCTATGCCCGGGCGGGTTACGAGAAAAAATGCGTGGACTGCCATTATGATTTGGTCCACAACGACAAAATTGCCGTTATGTACCGTCAGTACCGCAGGCTGCCCTATCAGGCCAAAGGTCTGCGGATCGAAAAGCTTGGAATTTAATTTTCGTTGGACGAATTCTATCACGAACTCGAAAGGAGGCTGGTAAATGAGAAAGATGTCACTCATACGAATGGTCGAGCTGTTGGTCATTTTTTCATTGGTTTGCACCGTACCCCTGACGGTCCCGGCCCAGCAGACCAACTTTCCCAAGGTAAAGGAATATCGCATCGAACGTAGCGTCCCGCCGCTGGCGGTAGCCTGTATCGAGTGTCATCGCGCCACCACACCGGGATTGTTTGCAGACTGGGCGAAAAGTCGTCATGCCAACGCCAATATATCCTGCCTGGACTGCCACGTCGTGCAGCCCGGCGACACGGATATTGCCAAAGGGCATGAGCAGTATTACAGCCGCTCCGACTTGCCCTATGGCGAGGAGAAGTACAAAGTACCCATTGCTTCCATCGTAACACCCAAAGACTGTTCTCGTTGTCATCCCGACGAAGTCACCCAGTATAGCCGCTCCAAGCATGCCAACACCATCGAGATTATTTGGAAATTGGACCCCTGGCTGAACAAGGGCATGAATTCCGACAATGAGCGCAAAACCGGCTGCTTCAATTGTCACGGCACGGTTATTAAGATCGACGAAAACGGCAAAATCGATCCGGCCACCTGGCCCAACGCCGGCGTGGGCCGCATCAATGCTGACGGCAGCAAGGGTGCCTGCACCTCCTGTCATACCCGTCACCGCTTTTCAGTAGCCGAAGCCCGCATGCCGGAAGCATGTGATCAATGCCATTTGGGCCCTGATCATCCCCAAATTGAAATTTACGAAGAATCAAAACACGGCACCCTGTACCATGCCTACAAGAGCGAATACAATTTTAATGCCGCCGGCGGCACCTGGACAGCCGGTGTCGACTACCGAGCGCCGACCTGTGCAGCCTGCCATATGTCAGGTTCGGGTAAGGTACTCACTAGCCACGATGTTACCGAAAGGCTTTCATGGGAGACCCAGGCGCCGTTAACCGTTCGTCCTGAAAATTTTAAACCTTTTCCGGCCAAATCAGATTGGCAGACGGAGCGGAATAAGATGAAAGCCGTCTGCCAGCAATGTCACGGCAATTCCTGGATTGACGATTTCTATGATGGCTTTGACAAGGCGGTAATGGAATACAATGATGTCTATTTCAAACCGGTTAAAGCCAAACTGGACGAACTGTATGAAAAGGGGCTTCTCGATAAAACGAAGTTTTTTGACGAGCATTTGGAGCTGCAGTTCTACGAACTCTGGCATCACGAGGGCCGACGGGCGCGCATGGGCGCCATGATGATGGCGCCGGACTATGCATGGTGGCATGGTTTTTACGAAGTCAAGTCCCGATTCAATGAATTCAACGAAGAGGCCGACCATGTGCTCAAAACCGGAGAAAAAGCCTATATTTACCCCAATTATCCCAACGCCACCGGCAATACCAAGCGGCCAGTAGAAGTGTTTCCCGAATAACGGAAAGCTTTCGTGTTAAATAATCTGCTAAAACTCCACTCCAATAAGTTTTGGAGCGGAGTTTTCTATTTAAACAACGCCACTCCGCTGCCGGGGAGATCATGGCCTCTTTGGACAACATGCTGGCCGAAGTGGTCGGCGGTATGCCCACCAACAAGGCCAATATGGCCAGCGGTTGCTGGCAGTGCCACGGTTCCGTGCTTGCCCTGAAACGCGACAAAGACGGCAATATTCTGCGCAGCAAAACCGATGCGCCCCAGCTGGATTACAACACCTGGCCCAATACCGGCATCGGGCGCATCAACCCGGACGGCACCAAAGGTGTCTGTATTGCCTGCCACTCCAAGCACTCTTTCAGGGCCGCCGTGGCCAGACTGCCTGAAAACTGCGGCAAATGCCATCTGGGTCCCGACCATCCCCAGAAAGAAATCTATGAAGAGTCCAAACATGGCATTTCCTTTTACTCTGCGCAGCGGGGGGAAGGCAGCAATGCCATGAACATTATGAAGGACGGTAAGTGGATCCTGGGCGAGGATTATTACACCGCACCCACCTGCTCCACCTGCCACATGGGCGCCTTCGTTAAATTAAACGGTTCGGTGGCGCCCAACAGCCACAACGTCGGCGATCGCATCTCGTGGAACCTGCGGGCGGTGGTTTCCAACAAACTGAACCGGGTAACCTTCGCAGATGGTTCGGTGACCGACATTTCCGGTGAAATACCGCCTCGAGCCGGTCAAAAGGCCCAGTACAAAACCTATGTCAGGGAAGGGAACAGACTGAAAAAGGTCGTCACTGAGAAGACCATTCAGAGTGTCGTCGCCTGGCAGCAGCGCCGCAAAAACATGCAGGATATGTGCAAATCCTGCCATGGTGTCAACCAGATTGAGGATTTTTACAAGCAGTTTGACGACTTGGTTGATCTGTACAACGAGAAGTTTGCCAAGCCCGGTGCAGCGATTGTTGCCATGCTGAAAAAAGACGGGATCTGGGAGAATACCGGTTTCCAGCATAAAATCGGGTTTACCTGGTTCGAGGTCTGGCATCATGAAGGGCGTCGGGCCAGAATGGCGGTCGCCATGAATGCCCCGGACTACACACATTGGCACGGCATGTATGAGATTGCCCGCAATTTCTATCAAGAATTTCTGCCCGAAGTTCAGGAACTGGCGGATCATGCCGGTCAGGGGGAGAAATACAAAAAGGTCATCGCAGAGCTGCTAGCCAAACCTGAGCATCTGTGGATGCGCACCGGCGGCAGTGCCGAAACCATGAAACTCATCGAGGAAGAGCAGAAGCTGCGGTACAATCAATAACTGATTGCTACGGAACTGCTCTTTGGTGTCGAAAGTTGACAATCAAAACCGGCAGGGGTGCCAAGTTGCCTCTGCCGGATGTTTTATGGAGCAAAATGAAGATCCTCTCAGCAATTATGGCGGCCGTTATACTGTTTGTTGGAGCAGCCGGCACATCCCGCGCAGATGAATTTGCCGATCTATTTAACCGAGTTGAAAAACTGAATATCCGCCGCTACGACTACACCCTGGGGAAAGTGCTGAACGACAAACAAAAACAAACAGCGCAAGTCAACGCCGAGGAAAAGGCCAGCCCGGGAACCTACAAATTCAAAGACAAAGATCTTTACATTGTGGCCGACAAAGCTACGGACAGGGTGCTCATTTTATACGAACGCTACGAACCGGTGTCCGGAACGAAGATTCGCGAATTGGTTGGCTCGCTGTTCTTTGATTTCGGAGACCCAACGGTCATGGCCCATGACAAGACCATCTACTGGGCCTTCGATGAGAAAGGTAAAATTTCAGAGGAACAATACCGTGAGGCCAAGGCAACAAAAAAGCCGCTGAAAACCCTGGCTGCCGTAAAACTCGACAGCAGTCACAAAATCATGGACAGCAGCGACCCCGGGGAAAACAGCCGTGTTTACTACATTGTTTCATCACAACCGTTATTGAAGCTTCTCAATGGTCGCGAGCAATAGTTTATTTTTCGATCAGACTGGACGCTCGCGGCCGATGGCGGCGCTGAACTCTGAACCCCTGTCCCCTATTTTTTATTTAGGACCTCATCAACCCAGCCCATCGCGGCAATCATATTGGGAAAACCGGTGGTCGTTAATGACAGCAGGACCGCATGGGCAATTTCTTCCTTAGAAGCGCCGGCCTCCAGCGCTTTACGGGTGCTGGACATAACTGATCCTCTGGAATTGGCGCCCATGGCAATGCCAAGTTTGATCAGATCCTGGCATTTTTGGTCTAAGGGGCCGGCTTCACGGCAGGTTTGACCCAGTTGTTTAAAATCTTTGAAAACCTCGGGGAATTTGCCGGTAAAATTTTCGTAAATTTTGGGTAGATACATAATTGCTCCTCTCTGAAAAGATTTGTGTGGCAGATGATGCGGTGTTAACGTCATTTAAGATTTCGGTTTATTGGAAGCCATACTCTCATTACACCTGGCGCGCGTTTATTTCAACGGATTTTTCAGATCTAACCTGGGCAGATTCACCGGATATTCGAAGCTGGGCAGGGCTTTCAGTGGAATTCGGAAACGCATAATATTGCGGAAAACGGAACTGCGGTCATTATCCCGGGTGATTGGTGCACGGTAATTTTCTTGTTTTGCTCTTCACAAAACCGGTCAAGAAAGTATCGTGATAATAAGGGGACATCATTGCGCCGTTCACGTAATGGCGGCAAATTGAGAAGATAAGACCAGACCAAAGTGGTTCCATCTTCGATGGATTTGAGCTTCTCGGCAATTGTTTTCACGGGCTTTGCCTATTGTATCAGGAAAGAGGAAGCCGGCCCCGTTGCCCTACTACCAATATTTGACTTCAAGACCTTCTATTCTTTGGAAATGTTTAAGATTGGAAGTTACAACACCGCATTTGTGACTAATGGCTATGGCTGCAATCGCAATATCAAAATCATCTATAAGTTTTCCTTCACGTTCGAGATCCGCTTTTATTTTTCCAAAACGCTCAGATGACTCGGGCGACCAAGACAGAACACTAATCACAGAAAGCAGGCGATCCTTTTCTGATTTGAGCAGAAGGTATTTCTTGGAAGAATGATCTAATCTTTTTATGCCGAACTGTATTTCGGCCACGACAGGGGGAGCAGTGACGATATCCCCTGGGCGATGGTTTTTGAGGAAGGTCAACAAACCTTCCTCACGTCTCATAAATGCTGAAAAAGCTGTGGTATCTAATACATATCTCACAAATCTACCCCTTTTCGATTCTTTCGCAGACTGATAATTGCTTCTTCCAACTCCGCCACCCCCTCGCGCAGCAACCTTAAATCTTTTCCATTTATGTTAGATTCGAAAAAATCCTCAGGCCATTCACCAGAATCATTGATTACTGCCTGTTCACAGGCCTGAATGATAAAGCGGTTGCGGCTGATGCCTTTTTCTTTGACGATTTGATTCATCTTGGAAAGCAATGGGTCGGGTATGTGGACTGTTGTAGATGGCATAACAACACCTCCAGAAATAATGGGCGTTTAGATTAAAAAATAGAATATATTCTATTGTCTAAATTGTCAATGTTAGTTTTTGGATCAAGTTAATTTAATTTTATTTGTGAATTCGCCGACAGTATTAGGCCGCTGGAGGATAAAGCAGGCATTATTCCAAAAAGGAAGCGCTTGAAATCATATGATTTGCAGGTCAAAAAACAGCTGAGATCAATGAGAGAGAAGTAATGAAAAATTTTTCTAAAACTTAATAAACCGGTTGACACGAATAGCATGCCGCGATATATTCCAATTAAAGAATATAGGAGATTTGGCGTGAAACATTTTATCAAAGTAATGAAAGCCCTTTCCGATCCGAACCGGGTGAAAATCATCAAGATGCTGCAACAGAAAAACCTTTGTGTTTGTGAAATGCAAAATGCCCTTGGAATTTCACAGCCGAATGTCTCCAAGCATCTTAAAATATTAGAAGAGGCAGGCTTGGTCGATTATCAGAAAGACGGCCTGTGGGTGAATTATTTCCTGGCGGACGGCCGAAACAGCCCCTATGCAGCTAGCGCTCTTGGTAATCTTAAGCACTGGCTGGAAGATGATCCGGAAATTGTTGAATTGGCCCGAAAGGTACCTTTGTTAAACCGTGTAGAGTTGACCGCGAGATAATTTTTTTTTACTATTATATATAACTAAATAATTATATAGTTATTTATAAAATTTTCAATGCCTGTTGTTTACATAGGCTGCTAAGTTAAAGTTGCAAGTGTGAAGGGGGACATTCCAATGAGTGATGCAATTGCCATTAAAAACAGGGAGGCGGCCATGGGCAAGCCCGCCCAAATTGAGGAAGAAGAACAACCCGAAAGTCAGGTAGACTGGAAAAGCATCTGGAAACCGCTATCCATCATTGCAGGGGTTTTTCTGGTTTTTTTCTGGCTGCCCATAGACAGCAGCCGCTTTACCGGGGCGGTTATCGAATCTCTGGCATTGGCAAAGTGGTATGCTCAGGAGCATGTGCTGCTGTGTCTGGTACCGGCCTTTTTTATCGCCGGTGCCATTTCCGTTTTCGTGTCCCAGGCGGCGGTGATGAAATACCTGGGGGCTGGTGCAAAAAAGGTCATGTCCTATGGCGTTGCTTCGGTTTCGGGCACCATTCTGGCGGTCTGTTCCTGCACGGTATTGCCGTTGTTTGCCGGCATCTGGAAACGCGGTGCAGGTCTTGGCCCGGCGATTGCGTTTCTTTATTCCGGCCCGGCCATTAATATCCTGGCGATTGTGTTGACAGCCCGGATCCTTGGTCCCGAGATCGGCCTGGCAAGGGCAGTGGGGGCGGTGGTGTTCAGCGTCGTTATCGGCCTAATCATGCATCTGCTGTTTCGTAAAGAAGAGCAAGCCAAGGCTGAAGCAGCCCTGCACATGCCCGAACAGGAAGTGGAGCGGCCGCTGTGGCAAAATGTGGTCTATTTTGCCGTCATGGTGGGCATCCTGGTGTCTGCTACCTGGGGCAAGCCTGCCGAACCCGCCGGACTGTGGCACGCAATTTACAGCGTCAAATGGATGCTGACCGGGTTTTTTGCGATTGTCTTCGGCGTGCTGCTGGTAAAATGGTTTCGCGTGAAGGCTTATAAAGTCCTGCTGGCGGCCGCGGCCATTCTGCTTCTGGCGATTCTTTTCCCCCACCATCCTCTGATTGCCTTTTCGGCCGGCATCATCGCCCTGGTGGTCCTGACCACCACCACCCGGGGGGAGACCGAATCCTGGTTTTTGTCCACCTGGGATTTTACCAAACAAATTATGCCCCTGCTGTTTGCCGGCGTGCTGGTGGCGGGACTGCTGCTGGGACGTCCCGGTTCCGAAGGGCTAATCCCTTCGCAATGGATTAGCGGCCTGGTGGGGGGCAACTCCCTGTGGGCCAACCTGTTTGCCTCGGTGGTGGGGGCTTTCATGTACTTTGCCACCCTGACGGAAGTGCCGATTTTGCAAGGACTTTTAGGCGCCGGCATGGGCAAGGGACCAGCCCTGGCCCTGCTGCTGGCCGGACCGGCATTGAGCCTGCCCAATATGCTGGTAATTCGCAGTGTCATGGGAACAAAAAAGACGGTGGCCTTTGTGAGTCTGGTGGTTGTGATGGCCACCATCAGCGGGATGATCTTCGGTCATTTTTTTGCTTAATCCCGAATAGCCTGTTGGAGCAAAACGAAAATTGAGGTATGCCGGGGAACCTATACAAAAAGAATTCATATTGAAATATAAATCGATCATTTTCCGACCAGGCAGAATAAAAACAAGGAGGAAAAAATTATGGAAATCAAAATATTAGGACCCGGTTGTCCCAAATGTCAGCAAACCGAAAAAATTGTAAAAGAAGCGGTGGCGGAAGCGGGCGCGGACGCCCAAATCGAAAAAATAACGGATACTATGGAGATTGCCGGTTATGGCGTGTTTGGAACCCCGGCCGTAGTGGTGGACGGCGAGGTCAAAAGTGTCGGTAAGATACCAAAAAAGCAGGATGTCATTGGCTGGATTAATCCTTAGGAGAACTGGTTGTGATCATATTTCGTAAACTCACCGTTTTTTTACTTTTGTCATGCCTTAACGCTCTGTTCGGTCCACCGGCGGCCATAGCCGACACGGAGGAATTCAGGGATGTGCCGGTTAAGGGCATGGTAACCATGATCGATCTCGGGGCCGATAAATGTGTCCCTTGTAAAATGATGGCTCCAATTATGGCCAAAATTGAGAAAGTATATGAAGGCAAAGCTGCAATCATATTTATCGATGTCTGGAAACACAATGAACAAGCCGGACGATTCGGTATCCGTGCCATTCCGACACAGATTTTTTACGATGAAGCCGGCCGTGAAGTCTACCGGCACGTAGGGTTTATGGGCGAAAAAGAGATCGTGAAACAACTCGGCAAAATGGGTGTTCATTAAGCCTGTTATAAATTTGTTATGTGGCAAGAAGTTTTTCTGAAAGTAAATGAATGGATGACCGCAGGGTCGGCAATTGCCGCACTAGGCAGTTTCTTGTGGGGCATGATCAGCGTGTTGTTCAGTCCCTGTCACCTGGTTTCCATCCCCCTGATTGTGGCGTATGTGGGCGGTCAGGAAAAAGCTGTCGTACCACGCCGGGCAGCCGCCTATTCGGTGGTTTTCACATTGGGACTTCTTATTACCATCACACTAATAGGCATCATTTGTGCGTTGTTGGGGCGGATGTTGGGGGATGTGGGCAATTTCTGGCAGATTATAGTGGGCGCTGTTCTGATCTGGGTGGCACTGGGAATGCTTGGTGTCGAAAAGTGCTCCGTGTCAGGCAGTTTGCTGTATCGGCTGAATTTGAAAGGTTTATCGGGTGCCTTCGTGCTGGGCCTGGCCTACGGAATTCTCTCAGGTTCCTGCACCTTCGGCTTCATTGCGCCGATTCTGGCGATTATTACCATTCAGCAGCAAATTGCGACCGGGATCTTCTACATCCTGCTATTTGCCGTCGGCCACTGCCTGCCGATTGCGGTTGCCGGAAGTTCGACTGCAGCCGTACGAAAATTGATGGAAAATAGCACCTGGCAGGGAGCCGGCACCTGGTTTAGACGCGCTGCCGGAATTGTTATCGTTCTTTTAGGGGTGTACTTTATCCTTAATCCGTTAATATTATCCTAGCCCGGATAAACCGGAAAAGTTAGAAGATTGTGTAAACAAGCCCGCTAATTTTATCGAAATGTTGATCGGATGTTATCAGTTCCGCTCCCTGTTCCATTGCTTGTGCGGCGATCCAGATGTCATTGGTCGGAATTGGCGTCCCTTGTTGTCTGAGTTTAACTGCGATCCTTGAATACCGATCTGATGTTATTTTGCCAATCGGCATAAGGTCCACAGCTTCATGCTTCAAAAAACGGTCAAGGTCGTCCATATTTTCTTTGAATCGCGTGCCATTGCGAAACCCAAACATGAGCTCTCCCATGACAACCGGAGAAAAAACGATCAGCTCAGCTTTCACTATGATTTCAACCGCTTCAACGGCATTGCGTTTGAATCCCACGTAGGCGCTTGTATCCAGCATGATCTTCACGTCCACATTTCCTCATCAATTTGCTCACAAGGCTTAATGGAATCCAAGAATTCAGCGACATCATCATCGTTCCAACCGCCGGCAAGCTCTCTTAAAGATGCCGCCGGTGGATTTTTTTTATTCAAGCCGGTGTACTGGTGTATCATATCCAAGATTACTCGATTGAGAGATTTCCCGGTTGTTTTTGCCATCCTGCGAATCGTGCGCTCCACCTCGGGATCCATCCCGCGTATAGTGATTTGCCGCATGAGTCACCTCCTGACTTATTTTGACTCATTATATTCCTCATGTGAGCGGTTGTCAAGTTCAGTGATGCGGTGTTTTGCTTATCAATTGAAAACTTTTATTCTATCGCGCCGGCCGTTCATCGCTTAGCGCAAACAAAAAAAATATAAATCGAGAGGAGAGACTGAACTATGAGCAAGGCTGACATTTCGAACAATGACCGCAAAATGACCAGTGCGTTTGAACGTTTTCTCTCACTATGGGTGGTGCTGTGCATTGTCGCGGGTATCCTGCTCGGCAAAATGGCCCCGAACCTGGCACAATCCCTCGACGGTCTGGCTATCTATGTCAAGGGGGCACCGGTGGTGTCCATTCCGATTGCCGTCTGCCTGTTTTTCATGATGTATCCCATTATGGTCAAAATCGATTTCAGTGAAGTCGTCAAGGCCGGTAAAAGCGGCAAACCGGTGTTTCTGACCCTGTTCGTCAACTGGGCCGTCAAACCGTTTACCATGTATGGGATCGCCAGCTTTTTCCTCGGTACGCTGTTTTATAATTTCATCGGTCCCGACGCTGTGGATCTGGTCAAGTTGCCCTTTGGACTCGACCTGCCGGTGGGTGCCACCCATGGTGCCGGAACAGTGGTGATTGCCGATGGAATTAAAATGCTGGAAGTGCCTCTGTGGCGCAGCTATCTGGCCGGCTGCATCCTGCTTGGCATCGCACCCTGCACGGCCATGGTGCTGGTGTGGGGCTACCTGTCCCGCGGCAATGACGGATTGACACTGGTAATGGTGGCTATCAACTCACTGACCATGCTGTTGCTCTATGGGGTCCTGGGCGGATTTCTGCTGGGAGTGGGGCGCCTGCCGGTCCCCTGGCAGGCATTGCTGCTGTCCATCGGTATCTACGTGGCCCTGCCACTTGTGGCCGGCTATCTGTCACGCAAGTGGATTATTTCTGCTAAAGGTGAAGTGTGGTTTAAGGAAAAGTTTTTGCACGTCCTGACTCCGGTAACCATCATCGCGCTGCTGATTACCTTGGTACTGCTGTTTTCCTTCAAAGGCGAGGTCATCATCGGCAACCCGCTGACCATTCTGTGGATCGCCATCCCGCTTATCATTCAGACCATGCTGATTTTCTGGCTGGGTTATGGACTGGCGCGCCTGCTGAAGCTCCGTTACATCGACGCCGCACCGGCGGCCATGATCGGGGCTTCCAACCACTTTGAGGTGGCCATTGCCACCTCTACGATGCTCTTCGGCTTATCATCGGGAGCAGCCCTGGCAACCGTAGTAGGGGTGCTTGATCGAAGTGCCGTTGATGCTGATGCTGGTGAAAATCTGTCTGAAAACAACCCACTGGTTTAAAACGGCGGAAATGGGTGCAGCGGCCGAAAAACCCATGACCGTATAAAACCCAGCAGGCATCCGTCACACGGCGCACTTATGCCGGACCTGCATGTCCGCTTTATTGCCGGACAGGGTGGCCTTATGACAGGGCCGCGTCATTTAAACAAGTTAATTGCCAGGAATGAATTAAACCTACTCGCTTATAAATCGTGAAAATTCCAAGCACCAAAATACAATACTCAAATAAATACGAATGATCGAAATTCAAAATTCGAAACATTTGCTTGAATGACCGCGACACATCGAATAATGCTTGTCAATATGTTTCGATCATTGGTTTGTTGCGGATTTGGGTACTATTTGAAATAGGGTGCGGTTATTTAATAGTGGATTTTGAATACGTAGCTGAATGCGGAAATCAAACCGCCAGTTCCCGACGAATATCGATGCCGAATTTGTTTATTTGTTTCCAAATCGTAACACGGCTGACGCCTAAAATTCGCGCCGCTTCAGAGCGGTTTCCTCCGGTTTGCCTCAGTGTACGGATCAATTCCATCCTTTTTTCAAGATCAGCATTGTCCATGATTTTGGCGGACCGGCCAATTGCCGCCGGCAAATCTTCGATGCCGATGTGTGTACTCGAGCATAGAGCATATGCGCAATCAATGACATTGCACAATTCCCTGACGTTGCCCGGCCAGGCACAAGCGGTTATTTTGTCAATCGCTTCGGGAGTTGCGCCGAATATATTTTTGCCGGTTTTCAGGTTATTGCATTGAATTAAATGCTGCACAATGATCGGTATGTCTTCCCCACGGTCGCAAAGGGGTGGACAGGTGATGGGAAAAACATTGATTCGAAAATACAGATCTTCCCGAAATCGGCCACGGGCTATCAACTCTTCCAGGTTTTTATTCGTGGTGGAAACGATGCGAACATCGATCTTGATAGGATGGTGGGCCCCAAACTTTTCGATTTCCTTTTCTTCCAGTGTCCGCAGCAGCTTGATTTGAGTTGTCGCAGAAATATCCCCGATCTCATCTAAAAATAGAGTCCCGCCGCAGGCAGCCTCAAAACGGCCGATCCGGGGATTGTTCGCACTGGGAAAGGCGCCTTTAACATGACCAAACAGGCCGTTTGCCAACAGATCCTCGTCGAGTGCCGCACAATTGACTTTGATAAACGGTCCCTCGCGGCGGGGACTGAGATCATGAATCGCCCGGGCAACCCATTCTTTGCCGGTGCCGCTTTGGCCGCTGATCACGACAGGTGCGTCGGCCATTGCAACTTTTCCGATCAATTTAAAAAAATTTTGCATAACGGGTGCCTTGCCAGTCAGCCCTTGATGTCCTTCTTTCATTTGCAGACTTTTGTGCCAAGGATTGATCTCTACTTGCCGTCTGAACGGTTCTGATGGTGACAAAATGCTGAATGCGTTTTTACAAAGTCATCCCATTTTTATCCCTATAGAGTCATTGCTCATAATTTGGGATTTTAGATTGCGGATTTTGGATTTGTGGAATCGCTACGCTCTATCAATTTATAATAGACAGAATTCCTTAAATCTAAAATCCAATATCCAAAATCTAAAATTGCTCTTAACTTTTAGCGGAACAAAAATGGGCTTAAATAAGTTTGATGAAATTCATCAATCTTTACTACCCCAGTCCCCGGCCACTGCCGCTTTAATTTCTGTCAGCAATTTTTCGGCCCTGCCGATGTGGCCGGATTGAATCAAGCGGATTTTGCGCTTGCCTGCCTGCCGCTGCACCAGATAGGACACCGGCAGGACCGGCTTGCCCAGGCATTCAAATATTTCCCGCTTTTCATCGGCGAAAAGAGGAAAAGAGATTTTTTTTTGTTTGCGAAACTTGGCCGCGCTGCGCTTTTTGCTGCCGGCGCCGATTCCCATCATTTTTACTTTTCCCCCGAGGAACGCATCTGCCAGAAGCATCCGGTAAAGCGCCTTGTAGGTTTCAACTTCGTTGACACAGGCCGAACACAATTCATTGTAAATCTCGATGAACAGATAGTCGCTTTGAACATCTTCCAGTGTAAAATTTCTCTCAACATGGCTGATTTGCAAATAATCGCGATCCTTTTGGTAATCGAGCAGCATCAGCCGACAGGCCGGGAAATAATCACCCACCGCCAGAGTCGATAGTTTTCCGGTTTCTTCCGCGCCCGGAGAAAGGTATGCCTTCCAGCCAAAGTAGCCGTGGGGCAATCGCCGGATGTTGGTGTAGCCCAGGCGCACGGCCCAGCGCGCTGCGATACTGCTGCGCAGTCACCTGAAACTGCGACAGTAGATCACAATCAGCCGGTTTTTGTCCGTCCCCAGGACATTTTTAAAGCCGTTCGCTTTTTGCGGCTTCAGTTCGAGCCGGTCGCCAAGATCAATTTCGAAATTTTTGGCTCGGGGCAGGTGCCCGGCTTTGAATTCATAATCCGGCCGGACGTCCACGATAAAAAAATTGTTGCCGGAAGCAATCAGGCTCTGGGTCTCGTCCGGTGTCGTCAGCGTATATCCGTCCTTTTGGGCTTCTGCGAGGGCCGACGGCCACCAGACAGGATTATCTTTCCCCCATGATGGACCAATGACAACCAGCACCAGCAGAATCAGGATTGTCGACAGGATAATATTTTTTCGCATTATTAGCACTCCAACTGTATAGCCCGGTTGAACCGTAAATGACAAATGACAAGCACCAAATCACAAATAAATTCCAAATCTCAAATAGGATCAAACGCCAATTGTTTGGGGTTTTGAATTTCGGTCATTGTGATTTGTTTGTTATTTGTGTTTTGTTATTTGAAATTTTTTACTACTGAAACCCAGAACGCTGAACCTTGAACCTCTGAACCTAGTTTTCTTTTACGTCTTCATACCATAACCGGTGATGGTGCCTGGCGTAGTCTTCCGGAACACTTCCGGTAAACATGGAGATGAAGGCCGGACGTTCACCGGCGGCAATCGATGCCATGTAGATGTGAATCAGCAGTCCTGCGAATACGAGACCGACGGTGATAAAATGAATCAGGATTGCCCAGCGGACGATGGCCGTATTCGTAAAATACACATTTGAAAGGGCCATAATGATGCCGGTGACGGCAATGACGATCCCGCCCAATACGGATGGTACGGCAAACAGTTTCTGCCCCACGTTATAAAATCCCTGGTCGGGAATCCTGGGTGTGGCGATTTCAGGGCTCGCGCCGCGCTTTTCAAGAATTCCGCCGAATTTTTTCAAAGCCCGGGTGCCCAGGGTCATTTGAATCCCTTTTTTCACCAACCACATGAAATCACGAATCGGTGAATAACTGAAGATTTCCTTCAAAAATTGACTGACTTGTTTTATTCCGACAATCGCGTAGATCAGAAACACGCCGGCCCAGACGATGCCGCCAATCACGTGGGCCATCAAAAGGTTTTCACCACTGCCGAAAAGGCCCCACATCAGGTGGGTCCACCACATTCCCACCGGCTGCAGGTCGGGATTTTTTACCAGACCGATGCCGGTTGCCAGGAGAAACAACCAGCTGGCGGCATTAAACCAGTGCAGAAAAATGGATAGTTTCGAATGTCGCTTAATCATTTTGCTGTTCATTGTTGTCCTCCCTTTGGTCGTTTTCCTGAATTTCGTCATCCGGCAGGATAAATTGCTTTCCCAGCATGGCGAGGACGCCGAGGGCATTGATACCGACCAAAGCCCACACGAGCGGTTTTGCAACATTGCCCCACAATTGGATGGGGGTCGGTATCTTGGCCTTCACCGGCCAGTCCATGGGTGCGGTGGCATTCAAGTAGTAGATGTTCGGTTCGGTGTTCGACTCCGGATTAACCACCTGCAAGGTTTTGTTCTGCTTCACCAGACGAGCGGCATCCGTCTCGGGGTCGTTGATATCACCAAAAACCCTGGCTTTGGTCGGGCAGGTGACGACACAGGCGGGAAGCTCACCCCTTAACCGCCGATGCTCGCAAAAGTCGCACTTGTCGACGATTTTCTTTTGCGGGTGACGGTAGCGGGCCCCGTACGGACAGGCCGGAATGCAGCTTCCGCATCCGATACACAGTTTGTCATTGACTGGGACGGTGCCGTCTTTTTCATCTTTGTAAGTCGCGCCGGTCGGGCAAGCTTGCACGCAGGTGGGGGTGTCGCAATGCATGCAGTTCCCGGGCTGGAAGTGCCCTGCCGTTTTTCCGGCCGCCTTTTTGAAATTGTTAACGCCCGCCTCCTGCCGCTTGATCCAGTTACGCCAGTGACCGGCCGGAACTTTATTTTCGACTTTGCAAGCTGCCATACATCCCTTGCAGTCGATACAAGTGGATGAATCAATCACCATGGCAAGTTTTGTTTTCATCAGGCTCCTTTCCGTGTGACTTTAACAAAGGTCTCGTGCATCGCCATATTGCCGGATATTTCGTCGGCATAATCTTCGAGGATTTCCGCCATGCAGGCGCCTTTGCCGTATATAGTGGTCAGTCCTTGGGAAAGCACGCCAAACCCGCTGAGCATATAGACAGTGTCTTCCCGAATTCCTTCTTTTAAATTGGCCTTCAAAATCCCTTTTCCGGCTTTGCTCGTTATTTCAACCATATAACCGTCTCGAATGCCCAGCCGTTTGGCCGCTTTGGGATTTATCCAAAGCGTGTTTTCGGGCATAAATTGATGCAGCAGGGCATTGTTTTGCGAGGTGCAGTGGGTGAAATAGGCACTGCGCCCAACCACCATCCGAAACTTTCCCGATGGTTTTCGGCGCGGTGCGCGATATACCGGCATCGGGTCGACGCCCATATCGGCATAGCGTTGGTTGTACAGTTCTATTTTTTTGGATAGGGTTTTGTACACCTGTCCTTCGTAGACACCGTAGAGTTTGCTGGGATTGTAATACACCCCGTCTTCGCGCAGGGCGCGCTCGCCATCCGGTAGGTCTTTTAGTTGCTGTTTGCGGTATTCCTCGATGGTGAAATCAAAATATTCAGATAGCTCCAATCGTTTGGCCAGTTCCTTGAAAATCCAGAAAACCGGTTTCGACTCAAAGAGCGCCGGAACCACCGGGTCGCGGGTCACCACACAGGCACAGGCGGATGAGCCCTGAAGTCCGGAGGCGGGATCCTGACGTTCCAGGTAACTGGGTGCCGGCAACACGAGATCCGACATCCAGGCGGTATCACTCATGGTAATATCCACGGTGAGGATGAAGTCGAGATTCTCGATCATCTGCAAGGTCTTGTTGCGATTGGCGACGGACTGCAGGGGATTGATTTTATAAGCAAACCAGCCTTTGACCGGATAGGGTTTTTGTTCGATGATCGCATCCCGCATATGCTTAATGGACCCTTCTTCGTCGAACATCATGTGGGCGCGGCCGTGATCGGCGCGATCGTCCGGGTTGTCTTCGTAAAAGGGGGAATCCGGAAGCTCCGGTCCGCTCAACCCGACCTTGCGTGCCGCCAGCAATCCGCCCGGTTGATCCCAGTTGCCCAGCAGGCCGTTGACGATCGCCATGGCTCTGCGGATCTGGGTCGAATTGACATAGTCGGAGGTACGACGACCGGGATAAACAATGGCCGCCGGTGCGGCTGCCGCCAATTCGCGGGCAATACGGCGAATTTCCTTGGCCGGAATTTCACACTCGCCCTCGGCCCATTCGGGTGTGTATTGCTTGACATGCTCGCCAAGCTGTTCCATCCCATAAAGCTTTTCGGCCGCATAGGCTTGATTGTAGAGTGTCTCGCCGATGATGACGTGGGCCAGTGCCAGGAAAAACGCCATGTCCGTACCGGGTCGAATCGCATACCATTCATCGGCCAAGGCCGCTGTTTTGGTATAGCGGGGATCCAGCACGACCAGTTTACAGCCGTTTTTCTTGGCCGTCATCAAATCAATGCTGTCCGGTGTAATGAGCGCCTCGAATCGATTCGCTCCGGCCATGATGATGTATTTTGTATGCAGGATATCGGAGAAAGGCACTTCGCCGAATGTGTCCAAGATAGGCCCGGTTCCGGCTGAGCAGACATGATGATTCATGGGTGGTGACGTTGTAGGACCCGAAAACCTCGGCGAACCAGCGTACAAACGTCGACTGCATATCCGAGCCGGGGGTAAACAGGACCCCGCAACGGGTGTATTTTTCTGCAATCTTCGTGAGCTGCTCCGCGGCATGGTCGAGGGCCTGGTCCCAGCTGAGCCGCTGCCACTTGCCCTCGCCCCTCTTTCCTTTGCGAAGCAAAGGATACTTGAGCCGGTCAGGATCGTACAGCTGGTCGATACCGGCATTACCGCGGGCACAAAGCATGCTCCGGGACTTGAGAAATTTCGGATTGGGATCCAGTTTTGTAACGACACCGTCTTCAACCCGGGCAATAAGTCCGCATTTATTCAAGCACATGTCGCACACTGAAAACCGATTCTCGACTTTCGCGGGTATGCCGTCTTTTTTTTCAGGCACCAGTGCATGCAGCACCGGTGCCCGTGCTGCGGTTACCGAAGCAGCCGTCGCAGCGCCGGTCCACTTGAGGAAACTGCGTCGCGAAATTGGTTTGTCTACGCTTAAGGGCATCAGGTCTCTCCTTTGTCTAAGAACCCAGATTCATAAATACAGTAACGTAAAACTTATGGAAGGTAAGTTGTACAGCAATTACTGTGCCATGGATATTTAGTATTGTAACACGCTAATATTATTTAATAAATAAGGACAACCAAACTGGTGGAGTTAACCCCTGTGTTAATAATGGCAGCAGGTGTTAACTTAACAGGTGTTAACACCCCTCAAATAGAGGTTCAAGGTTCAGCCCAGCAGCCGGCCTCGGGATTTGCCTGTATCTTTATTCCCTGCATGTTGCCCTGCTTATGGGTGAGATTAAGGGCAGCCCACTGTGTGGCGCCGATGGGGGTCTCGGCTGCCAGTCAGTGGCGTCCAGCCCATATAGCAGCATGTTGGGGCTTCCGCTTGCATCGTGGGGAGCTGTATTTTACAGCGCATTGGTGCTGCTGGGATTTGGCGTAGTCATCTTTTGGCGGGACTGCGGGAGGGTGTATCTCCGCTGGGTATTGTGCCTTGCTGGTTTAGGGTTAGCCTTTGATCTATATCTTGCTTATGTGATGCTTTTCAGAATACAGGCAGCTTGTTGGCTTTGCGTATCAACCTATGTCATCAATGTCGTTATCATCCTTATGGTTGCAAAGATTGTCTGGCAGGAACCAAAGCCCCGTGCTCCTTTGCGAGCCATCTTCCCGGGGGCCAAGGATGCACAGGGAATTGATCTTTATTACCGCAATGCCATTAAAGGACTGCTGATCGGGGGTATCTTGTTTGCCTCTGTCGTTGGGGTCGCCGGTTCTCAATTCATTTCCAAATCATTGACTGGGGATG
Source organism: uncultured delta proteobacterium (assembly GCA_963765595.1). Lineage (GTDB taxonomy): Bacteria > Desulfobacterota > Desulfobacteria > Desulfobacterales > JAFDCJ01 > JAFDCJ01. Next base: position 41,557 of record CAVXXE010000089.1, on the reverse strand, counting down.
ATCGTGAGCGCTTGGAAAAACTTAAAACGCACTTGGCAGCACAGCCGATTAGAGCTGTCTACGCCAATAACAGGCCGGTTATGGGCGCTGACGATGGTGCCGTGACCGTTGTCGAATTCAGTGATTTCTTATGTCCGTACTGTGCCAAAGCTTCCAAGTATCTTAAACTTGCGGAGTCCAGCAATCATGATACCGCGCGCTTTATGTTTCGGCATTATCCGCTGGATAGATCCTGTAACAGGGGGGTGTCCTCAAATATGCACCAGGGAGCCTGCTTGCTGGCTGAAGGATCGGCGTGTGCCAATGAGCAAAACAGGTTTTGGGAATATCACGATCTTGCTTTTGAGACCAAAGGCAAAATTTCACAAGCCGTTTTGACGAATATCGCATCGACCATAGGCCTGGATTTAAGTGCATTTAAACGCTGCCTGAATTCCGGTCGTGGACTTAGGGTCGTGAAAGAAGATATTAACGCTGCAATCCATGCCGGCGTAAGAAGCATACCGACATTATTTATCAATGGAAGGGGTCTGCGCGGTGTTCCAAAGCCATGGATGCTAAATGAAATTCTGCGATACAGTAAGAAAAATCTTGCCCCGCCTGAATGAACCAGGACTTCGCACGTTTCTCCGGTCATTCACTCTGTTAAAGAGATAAAATTTCGCAAGCTATCGGGTACCGAAACTAGATTTAGCCAGCATCCGCCATCGGCCGCAAATATCAGTTAAGATAGGTGTCTGGTGATAACTGCAGCCAATCGCTTGGCGCCTTCTTTTAATTCGGGCTCTTCATAATAAGCGAAACTGAGGCGCATATAATTTTTTAAATCCCGCCTGGGAGAAAAAAATGAACCGGGTGCAAAACTCACATCATGTTTGTGAGCTGCAGGGATTAATTTTTCAGTGTCAACACGCTGTGGCAGCTGCAACCATGTGAAAAAGCCGCCATCGGGTTCAACGAAAGCAACGGAATCGGGAAGATTTTCTCTCAATGAGGTGTTTAAAGCGTTTTTGCGCTGCAGGTATACTTCTTTCAGGTAAGACAGCTGCTTTTCCTGCAAACCGAGTTCAATAGCACTCTGGACGATGGCCGACGTAAATGGATTCAAGCCGCCGCCGCTGTATACCATCCCATTTGTCGTTAGCTTTTTCATCAACTCAGGATGGGTCTGGATCCAGCCCAGACGTAGACCCGGTGCAAGTATTTTAGAAAATGACCCCAGTGAAAGGACAGTTGCCGTTTCGGTGTATTTCGCCATGGAGAGCGGCGGCGTACCTTTATAGGCCAGCAATTGATAGACCTCATCGGCAGCGATCAGGAAATTGTATTCCTGGCTCAATTCAATCATTTTTTTTCTGCGGGTTGCAGAAAGCGTGCAGCCTGTAGGATTTTGAAAGGTTGGAATGGTATAAAGAAATACCGGCGTTTGATGAGCCAGCTCCTCTTCAATCGCCTCGATGATCAGACCATCTTCATCCATGGGAAGCCCCACGACATTGAGACGGTGATCCGCAAATATCCCCAGCGCCAAAGAATAGGTCGGATTCTCGACAAATATAGTATCACCGGGTCGGGTGAACAAGCTGCAAATGAAGTCCAGTCCCTGGGAAATTCCTGTGGTGGTAAATAGATGATCCGGATTCACGCTGAGTTTATAGTGTTCGCTGAGAAACCCGGCCAGCACATTATGGAAGTACCCATTGCCCTGCTCGGCGCCATAAGCCAATATATATGGATTATCCCGGGTGAGGCAATGTTCGGCGGCTTGCGCCAACGCTGCCAGCGGAAGTAACGACGTGCCGGGTTGGCCGATGCTCAGGTCGATCCTGTCGGGAGGGATGTCAAAGTTTGAGGTGATTATTTTAAGCTTGTCGATTATCATTTTACTTATACTGTGCCTTCCTGACAACCTCATCAATTTGATCTTGAACTTCTGCCGGCAGCAGCGGTTCCGGATCTGCGGCCAGCATTTCAAGGGTTTTTCTTTCAGCGACTTTGAAAATATCCATGGCGCCGTCATTCTCCCACAATTCCCAATTTCTGCGTTCCAACAGATTCGGCATCCACAATTCGCGGCGGAAGTGCTCGAAGGTATGGTCCTGACTGAGGAAAGTGCCCCCCGGGCCGACGGCTTTCATGGTTTCCATGGCAAGCGTATCTTCATCTACCACAAGCTTGGCGGCCATGCGACGAATAGCCGCCATGCAGTCGTCGCAGAAGACCAGATCCGGGAAATCCACCACAAGATCCATATCCAGTTGCATGCCGTCCATCAAGTCCGCCATCAAACCGGTTACTGTTCCGACCATTCCGGTTTCAAACCCCGCCTGGGCGTCGAGCACCTTGGCATCCCTGAGCATCGAAGGCATGCGGATCGGCAAATCCAGAGATTTACCCATCTGAGCCATAGCGACCTTTAGAATGCCGAATTCAGGGCAGGCCATGGAGACATTGCCGCTTTTCATATCCATGCCGCGCGCAAAGCTGGTGTAAATAATGGGCACCCCGGGATTTACCAGCTGGGAAACAACCATGCATGCCAGAATCTCGGCATGCGCCTGGGCAATGGTGCCGGCAATCGTCACCGGTGAAGAGGTCCCCAGGATCGGTCCGGAACTCAACATCACCGGAATTTTACAGCGGCTCATTTCCATGAGGGCTTCCAGGGACTCCGTATCGATGGCGAAAGGCGGCAGGGTCAATACCCAGCCGGAGATGAACGGTCGCTCGCGAAACAGGCTGTCGTCTCCGAGCGCAATCGCCCCCATTTTTGCGGCGTCCCGGACACAGCGGGCTCCCAGCATGCCACCGGTAATATGTTTGGTCGTGTTTTTAATGGTCGTGGCCCAGGTGTACCAATCGTTAAAATCACCGGGAACCTCCTGGGGTGTCACCAGACCGCCGTTGACGCGAATGTTATCCAGTTGGTCGGCAATGCGCGTCAAGGCCGCCAGGTCATCGTTGGTTGCCGGCCGCTTCCGTCGGCTGTGAGGATCGATGACATTTACCGCCATGGTCATGCAGGCCAGGCCGGGATCGTGTTTTTCGAAGGTGACATCATGTTTCGGGTCACGACCGTAAAGCGTAACATCTCTGCGTTTCGGCACCGATTCGATGGCGGCCTCGACCAATCGCTTCGGTATTCGAACCACATTTCTATCCACGATTTCAGCCCCGTTATGCGACATCAGCTCGAGGGCCTCTGGGTGGGGGAGACGCATGCCGATTGAATTCAATATCTGAAGCGCGGATTGGTGGATGCTTTGAATTTCTTCATTGGATAGGAATTGCAAAATAGGTTTCATAATCTGTTGTGCCTGGTTCCTTTCCTGTCAAACGTTGTGACAAAATACTATGACACCACCATCGGTGGTGTCGCTTTTGCTTGAAAACACCTGACCCGAACGAGCCGCAATCAAAAAGGTCATGTCCAAAGCTTCTACTCATAGCGTAAATAAGTTGATAAGGGCCTAAGCTTTTTTCGAGACTACGCCCGGATAAAGTGGCCCCTGAAGGGCAGCAAGCACACTTATAATATATGTAGGTGTCAGGTTTCAGTATCTAACATCTACTTTCCCTGATACCTCTTATGAAACTACATTTAATTCAATGTCCTTTAAGCTGTGATTAATGGCTGGTGGGAGCGGCTTTCAGCCGCGATTTACCCGGGCGATCGCGGTTGAAAACCGCTCCCACAATCTATAATCGCTCATATGCGTATAACAAGTTTCTATTTAGATTTGACCGGCCGTTTTTTTGGCCGGCAGCTGGGCTGAGACCTGACACCTATTGCAAGCCAGAATGAAAATGAGATCAAAATCTAAGTCCACATGAGCTTATTTGAGAGTAACTTTTCACCACCCCGGACTACTGCTGCACCATCGGTTCACAACTTTTGGATTCGGATACGACGTCGATTTCGATGGCGCCTTCGGCCGGACACACCGAGTAACATCCGCCGCAGCCGATACAGTTGTCGATATTGACCCAGGTATGTTTTTCGCCATCCTGCATGGCGTCGGCAAAACAGGCTTTCAGGCACATTTTGCAGTTGATGCAGTTTTCCTCGATTACGCGTGCTTTTTCAGCGGGCATATCGCAGTAGGCCATGGCGGCATCCGAGGCAATGCCAAGCATTTCATCAATGGTCTTGTATCCTTTTTCATCCATGAAATTTTCCAGGCCTTCGACCTGCTTTTTCAGCCAACTGTAACCGTAGCACATGACCGCCGAGCACATCTCCACAATATGGGCCCCGCTCATGACAAACATGACGATATCCCGCCAGTCGTAAGCACCATTGGTGCCGGCGATAAAAATTTCGCCGCCGTAGGCCTTCCTGACTTCATTGATCCAGCGCAGTGTCAAGGGCTTGGTCCAGGGACCGCCGACGCCGGCCTGACCGTAGATCAAGGGTTTGCCGGTTTCGATGTCCGGGACAAATCCGATAAAACGATTGGTCAGGGTGACGGCCTCTGCCCCCGCATCCCTGAGCCTGCCTGAAAATGCCACCAAGTCCGTCACCTGGGGGGTCACTTTGATCATGATCGGGACGGTCAGGGCTTCGGCGACGGCTTGCGTAATCTCACAGGCGTAGTCAAAATCCTGGCCGACATTCATGCCGGTTCGCACGCCCGGCATCAGCTTCGGATGCGGACAGCCAAAATTCAACTCGATGAGGGGTACACCGGCATCTTCCATCTGTTTGCCCAGGGTCACCCAACCGTCAAGCTCGATGGAGCCGATGCTGCCGATGACGACGGCACCATTGTCAGCCGCATATTTCAAGGTCTCTTTGATTTCTTTGACAAAATCTTCCGGCGGTTCGATCGCCAGGCCGCTGCGGCTGTAAAGACTGAAACCACGGGGGACCTTCCCGTGGCAGACTTCATGGCGCTGGTTTAAAAAGCGCCACTTGGCCCGGGTCGTCAGCTCCCGCATTTCCGGTGAGTCCGTCATGGTTTTGGCAATAACGCCGCCCACTCCGGTATCAATACATTTTTTCATATTGTTGGCGTTTAAGGTCGGCTCGGCCGAAGCCGCCACCAAAGGATTCTTGATTCGCACGCCGCAAAAATTTACTTCTAAATTCGCCATGCTGTTCCTCCTTTTCTCCTAACCCGGACAAGAGAGAATTGAATATTGAAAATCGAAGATTGAATATTTGTGGATGTCGCTCGCGCAGCGCAGGCGCTTGCGCCGCGTGTCGCTCTGTCATTTTAAAAAATCGAAAGAGTCGCCAATATTTAACAAGTTATGCGATTTTGATGGTGGGAGCGGCTTCCAGCCGCGATGGATCGATGTTAGCTAAAAAGCGACTTTTTATCGCGGCTGAAAGCCGCTCCCACGCGAAACCTCGCTATTTTGGGGTAGTTTCATATGAGGCTTCAGGTACCAGGAAGGCGAGTTGATTAATCCTGAACACTGAAACCTGACACCTTAACGCCCCTTACAACATGTTGTCAGATAAATCCCGATAAAGGCGAACTTAGCTCCGCTTCGCTCCGCAATTGGAATGATGGAATCATGGGTTCTGGAATATTGGAGTGGTGGATTTAGAGTATCAAAACGAATATAATTGTATTGATTTTCTCGTAATATTGGCATATTTTCTGGGGTGAAAGCAGAAAATGGATGCCTGATGGGCATCATCATAAAATGTAGATACAACATTTTTTGTAGAATAGATCTTTTTCCGCTTTTCATACCCAGTATTCCAACATTCCACTATTCTATCATTCCATGTGGCTTCCTAACTTGGATGGCCATAAAAAACGCCATATTTCCAACGATTTGTAGAAATTCCGAGACGTGCAATTATGCTTCTGCTGCCTTAAGCCAATCTTTACGATCGGCCAGGGCCGGAAACTGCTGCCGTGCGGCTGCCAGCTCACCCAGGTCAATCTCGGATTTGATGATGACTTCCTTGTCACCGGCGCCGGCTAATACAGTGCCCCAGGGATCCGTGATCATACTGTGGCCGACGAACTGGATGCCCTGATTCAAGCCCACGGAATTGGCCGATACCAGAAAGCATTGGTTTTCCAAGGCTCGCACCCGGTTTAACATCAGCCAGTGCTCGAGCCTCGGATACGGCCAGGCCGAGCATACCAGAAAAATTTCGGCGCCCTGTTCAACCATTCTGCGGAACAGTTCTGGAAAGCGAAGATCATAGCAGGTCGCGAGACCGATTTTACCCCAAGGGGTGCCGACCGTAACGATTGAATCACCGGGGGATAAGAGTTGGGTTTCTTTGGAATTGTACCCGAAGAGGTGTACTTTAAGATAATTTGCCAGCACCTCCCCATTCGGTGAAATCAGATAACTGGAGTTGTAGTACTTGCCGCTTTTCTCCTCCACGAAGCTGCCCGTGTGCAGATATAGGCCGACCTTTTTGGCCGCCGCGCGCAGTCTTTTCAGGGTCTGACCCGTGCTGTCCTCGGCCTCGGAGAGGTATCGGTCAAAGCTCATGAAGCCGATGTTCCAGATTTCCGGTAAAATAACGAGATCGTTTCCTTCACAGCGGTGAATATTTTCAACGGCTTTGTCAATGGTGGCCGTTTTGTCGCCTTCAACAACGGACATTTGAATTGACGCTACTTTCATAGTAATCCTTCTTTGGCACCTTCTAGTGTAGATGCCAATGTTGTAAATTCAGAACTACTGATGTGTCGTAAAATCGGATGCAACAGAAATGTCAGTGATCGCGTCAACAATACTGAAGTTGGGCGTATAGTTCTGAATTTTATTATTTATTTTTGATAAAACCTGTTGCACCTTGAATTTACGCTTATTTTTACTACAAATTTTGTAGATTGTTTCGATATCAAGGCCTCCCGAGAAATATTCACGATTGGGGTCAGGAGCCCTGAAATTAGGCATTCTTACCCGGATAAACTGGGAATACCAAACTACAAGCACCAAATTACAATATCCAAATCTCAAATAAGATTCAAAACCAATTGTTTGGAATTTTGAATTTTGTTCATTGTGATTTGTTTGGTATTTGTGTTTTGTTATTTGAAATTTAATTGCTGAAAACTGAACACCTACACCTGAAACCTTGCGTTTCTTAAAACCTGTTGTAAGTAATACGTCCTAAGGGCCTAACTTAGTCCACCGAGAGGTAGTCCAGCGGTCTGACATCATAATTAATTTCGATACGGCGGTTCAGTTGTTCGTCAATCAATCCGGCCGCAAATCTTTCACCGAAAACAAATTCTCCCGTTACCATTCCCATGGTTCCGGAAAAGATAATCAGATTCTCCAAAGGTCCCGGAATTTTACTTTTTACAAAGGACATCAGTTCGGCCGGATTCAAAAGCGTCCCCAGGCGGCCTTCCTGGTAGAGGGTGGCTTTTGCGTCTTTGACCACACTGGCTTTCATAAGAAGATCGTCCCAGTGACCTTCAACTTCCTGCAACGGCCATACGGTCCGGCCCATCAAATTGGGACAAATCTGTTTTGCTCGCGGTATATCGGTTTCCTCTAAATGGCGATCCGTATGGTCGCTGCCCAATCCGACATAGACTTCGTCTTCCGTGACAATACACAGAACATATTCTACTTCCCCGGAGGTCTCGTTGCCGTAGACTTCAATCTCTGGATCGAGACTCAGCATATTGCAAACCACCGGATATAAGACCGGCAACGATTTCGGACCGGGAATGCCCTTAGCGGCCAGTTCTTCTATGTGCCGGCGAACTTCTTCCTGGTTTTTGCCGACGTAGCCGGCGTTGACCATACGGCTGTAGCTGAATGCCAGCTCCCGGCGCCCCTGTTTATCTTCCAGCACAAGATCTAATTTCAATCTTCTTCTCCTATATATCCATTTAAAAGACCGAACAAAGCGATTCCTTCCTTCGTCGCCCGTCCTTCGTCACTCGTCCTTCGTCATTACTTATGGTATCTGATTTCAAAGGTGACGCACCCGTATGGAATTTTGTACGGTCCATGGGTCATCCCCGGTGGCCGGCAGGCATAATACCCCGGCAGAAAGGTTTCTTTTTTGGCCATATCGTAAAGGCTGCCCTCCACGATCAAGACTTCCTCCCAGAAGTCATGGATCAGGGTTTCTGAGGTTTCGATGCCCGGTGGAAATTTCAGCATGCGGGTGTAGTCGCCGGTGTCCGCATCGAAGCTGAGAATTTTTTCTTTTATCCCCAGGGTGTCGCCTTCCACCGGACGCCATTCATAGTGGGTGTCATAATCTTTAAATTCAATCTCGGGTTTGGGCATGGTTAGATTCCTCCTTTTTTAATATTAGCTATTTTCGGTTTTTGTTGAGCTCGGCTAGTATTTTTTCAGGTGAAACAGGCAACTCTTTGATCCTGATTCCGGTGGCATCGTAGATGGCATTGGTGATGGCCGACATCGTTGGATTTAGCGCCGGTTCGCCGATGCCTTTGGCGCCGTATGGCCCGTTGGGTTCGATCGGCTCCACCAAGATCGGCTTAATTTCAGGGACATCCAGGGCGCTCGGGACGATGTAATCAACAAAATCGGCATTGATTATCTTACCGTTTTCGTACGCCATGTTTTCCATCAAGGTCCAGCCGAGGCCCTGGGTCACGCCGCCCCGGATCTGTCCTTCGGTGGCCATCGGATTAATGGCGCGGCCGACATCGTGGGCGCCGACAAAATTGGTAACGGTTACCTGACCGGTGTCGGCGTCGACTTCCACCTCCGCTATCTGGCAGGCAAAAGGATAAGCCGGTGAAATATTGCCATACTTGGTTTCAGGATCCGGCAGGACCGTCGGCGGCTCATAAAACCCGGTACCCACCACCGGGGCCCCGTGCCGGGAGAAGGTGGCCTGGGCGGCAACCTCGTTAAACGGCAGATACTTTTCAGGCGTCCCCTGGGCATAAAATTTACCCTTTCGGCATTCAATATCGGCGGGATTGGCCTCAAGCATTTCTGCGGCTACCTCAGCCAGTTGGTTAAAGGCGTCATTAGCGGCGGCCAGGACACCGTTGCCGCCCATCAAGGTTCCCCGGCTCGCGAAACTTCCCAGACCAAAAGGAGATATGTCGGTATCGACATCGGCGACATAAACCATCTCCAGGGGAATCCCCAGCCGCTCGGCGGCTATCTGGGCAAATGTGGTTTTCTGGCCCTGGCCCATATCTGATTCGCCATGATATACCGTCACCCGGCCGTCCCTCCCAACCCGGACGATGCCTGCGCCGCCGTCAAACTCACGGGCAAAGGGGCGGTTGCCGGATACATGGTTGCAGCAGGACAACCCGATTCCCTTGAGCGGTTCTTTTTTCTGGCGCTTTTCCCGCCAATCAGCCTTCTTCGTGGCCTGGGCGACACAGTCTTTCAAGCCCGAGCTGTTTATTTTCCAACCGTGAATACTGGTCTCATTGGGTCCGATACCGTTTTTGATTCGCAGCTCAGCGGGGTCCAGGTTCAACTGATCGGCAATCATGTCTAAAGCCGACTCCAGCACAAATGTCATCTGAGAGTTGCCGAATCCGCGGAAACAGGCCGTGGGCACCGTATTCGTATATACGGTATACCCTTTAGACCGCACATGCCGAAAACGATACAGCGAGTCGACCCGGTAGCAGGCCGTGGCCACAATCACCATGGCATACACCAGCCGGGCGCCGGCGGCTCCGACCACCTGCACGTCCTTGCCGGTTAAGAGGCCCTCTTTGGTGGCACCCAGTTTGATGTCGATGTACATCGGCACCCGCGGGTTGCCGGCAATAAAGTCATCATAACGGGTATTGACCAGTTTCACCGGTGCTCGCGCCTTTTGGGCCAAAATTGAGGCAACGAGATGGATGTTGTTTTCCATCTTGCCGCCGAAGCCCCCGCCGTAGTCGGGCACGATGACCCGGATATTATCCGGTGAAAGGCCTAATGCCTTGGCGTAGGTCATGCGCATCATGTTCGGAATCTGGGTTCCGGTCCACAGTGTCAGTCTGCCGGATTTGTCTATTTCCGCCAGGGTGCCCATAGGTTCCATATAGGCCTGGTAGACCTGGTTGGTGTAGTAACGATCTTCATAAATGATGTAGGAGTCGTCAAAGGCCCGGTCGACGTCACCCGTCTCGATTTTGAATTCAGCAGCGATATTGCCCGGCTTGTCATCGTGGACCAGGGGCGCTCCCGGCTGCATGGCTTCCAGCGGATCTGTTACAAAAGGCAGCTCTTCATACTCGACCTCGATCAGTTCCAGGGCTTCTTCGGCCGTATCTTCATCAATTGCGGCGACGGCGGCAACCTCGTCTCCGTGAAAGCGGGCCTTTTCCCCGGCAAAAATGGTCCAATCTTCTGAGCGTGGTCCGAATTTGATGCCCGGGGTATCGGTATACGTGACAACCGCTTTGACGCCGGCAAGGGCCTTGGCCCTGGAGGTCTCAATATTTTTTATGTTCGCATGGGGATAGGGGCTGCGCAGGGTGCGTCCGTAGAGCATGCCCGGCAAAACCAAATCCGTAACGAATTTCGTTTTGCCCATGGCCTTTTGCATCCCATCGATCTGGGGATAGGACTTGCCGACAATGTCTAATTCACTCATTGGATTCCCCTCTTTCCGCTGTCTGAAGTTCTGATTTTGATGGGGTGCAGGATTGGATAGCCGAAACGATCTGGTTATAACCGGTGCAGCGGCACAAATTACCGGCAATTGCCAATTTGATTTCGGCTTCATCGGGATCCGGGTTAGCATCGAGCAGGGCCTTGGCGGCATTGATCATTCCGGGCGTGCAGAAACCACACTGAACGGCGCCTTTGGCGACAAAAGCGGCCTGAAGCGGATGAGGTCCCTCTGCGGCGATGCCCTCAATTGTCGTGATCTGTCGTCTGTCCGCCTGGGCGGCCAGCAGCAAACAGGAATGAACCGGTCGGCCGTCCAATAAAATGGTACAGGCCCCGCACTTGCCCAGACCACATCCTTTTTTGGTGCCGGTCAGGCCTAAATCTTCACGCAGAACATCCAGCAGAACCCGGTTGGGTTTGACTTCCAGATGGTATTCTTCCCCGTTGACGGTGATATTGATGGGAACGCGCATGTCTAATTTCCTCCGCCGTTTTTGAGAGTACCCAGTACTTTTTGGGCACATTGATGAACAAAAACATCGACAATGGTGCGACGATAGGAAGCCGAAGCACGCACATCGTCGATCGGGCTGGCTGCTTTTACAGCAATTTTGGCGCAATCCGATACTTTTGTGAGAGCCTCATCCAATGTCAATCCAACCAATACTGCTTCGGCTTCCGGCGCCCTGACCGGCGTCGGCGCTACACCGCCGAGAGCGATGCCGACCTTGGCCAAGGTTTTTCCGTCTGATCCGGTTTCCGCCTGAAAAGCCACACCGGCCAGGGACACATCCACCGCTTTTCTTCTGCGAAGCTTTAAATAGCAACCGGCCGTGCGCTGTCTGGGAAGCTCAATCACAATTTCTTTTAGAATTTGACCGGTCTCCAAAGCGGTTTCACCCGGCCCGGTAAAAAACGAGGCCAGCGGAATTTTCTTTTCCACCGTTTTAGATGCCACAATGAGCTGCGCATTCAGCACCAGCAGGGGCGGAGCCGAATCGGCTGCAGGCGACGCATTGCAGATGTTGCCGCCGATCGTGCCGACATTGCGAATCTGCCATGAACCGATCAGACCGACCGCTTCGCATAAGATCGGAAGGTGTTGTTTCAGGAAAGGATTGGCGGCAAGATCGGCATGTTTTGTTAAAGCGCCGATCCGAACCCTGGAATCATCCGATTTTACGAAGTCCAGCTCATTGAGGTTGTGGAGACTGATGACCCGGCGAGGCAGGATGGTTTTCTTTTTCATATTTAAAACCAGGTCGGTACCGCCGGCTATGACCTTGGCATCCGCGCCGTGAAGATCGAGTTCATTTAGAGCCTCAGCCAGACCGGGGGCCGCCCAGTAGTCGAAAGGCCGAATACGCATTTTCCCTCCCTAGTTACTCAGTTCTGAATTTTTTATTGCTTTTCAGGTACAAAAAATATCGAATAGCGGTTATCTATCAAAGAAGGTCGAAGTGAGTATTCTGTCATTTTCATATTAAAAGACAGAGCAGAGCGATTCCATCCTTCGTCCTTCGTCCTTCGTCAATCGTCCTTCAGAGTTCCGACTCGACAACGGCTTCCTTGCTTTGATCCAGATGATACGCCATGGCCCGGCGGGCTTCTTCGATATTACCTTTTTTCACGGCTTCAAAAATAGTTTGATGCTCTTTGATAACCTCTACAGCGCGGCCTTCCAGTGCCAAGGCCTTTGCGCCCATCACGTGGATCATATCCCGGATATTATCCAGAATAGCGATTAAGCGGCGATTGTTCGTCAGTTCACTGAAACCGGTGTGAAACAGTCTGTCCGCCTCCATAAATGCAAGATAATCCTTTTGTTTTACCGCTTTGCGTTGGCTGAGCAGGGCTTCCTCGATTTCAAACAAGTCGAACGGCGGGGCGGCTACGGTAATTTTTTCAACCGCCGCCAGCTCAATGGCTTTGCGCAATTCAAAAATTTCATCGACATCATGGCGGGTGAAACGGTTTACCATCAATCCCCTGCGGGGCAGAAATATGATGAGATCCTGGGATGCGAGTTCTAAAAGCGCCTCTCTGACCGGTGTTCGTGAAATTCCGAGGTCGGCTGCAATTGCTTTTTCATTGTACAATTCACCAATTTTCCACTGCCCGGAAAGGATGGATTGGCGGATGGCTTCATAGGCCATTTTGGCCAGCGACTCCGGTTGCTTTATGGCCGCAAACTTTAGCATTAAGAATCCTCTTTTACGGGGTGATTCGGGTATGCCTATATTGTGAATCTGATATATTACATACAAATCAGCTTTGTCAAGTCTTTTGTTTGTGGATTATATTTATTATTCCGCCACCGCTCCAGCAAACTATAAAAAAGCACCAATCTAATAATTTATATAAATTACTATTAGTTATATTAATAAAATTTTAAAACAAAAAATTTATCCGGCAGATTTCCATTTTTTTGTTGACAAATTGTTTGGTTACAATGTAATTGCATCTGATATATTACATATAATGCTTTTTGGGGAGGGTGTACCATGACCGACAGTTTACAATCGGGATCGCTGCTCAAGGCTCGGAACCTCTCGATGGCTTTCGGAGGCTTGGTTGTCTTCAGGAATATCAGCCTCGATATTACCGAACATCAAATTGTGGCCCTGATTGGACCGAACGGCGCCGGAAAAACGACCCTCATCAATTGCATTACCGGCGTTTATAAACCCACTGAAGGCAACATTGTCTTCCAGGGGCAGACCATATCCGGACTGCGTCCCCATCAAATCTGCCGCGCCGGCATTGGGCGTACCTATCAGATTCCGCGGCCTTTCATGAATATGAGTGTTTTTGAAAACCTCCAGGTTTGCGCCCAACCGGGGCAGGCGGACTTCAGGGGGCTGCTTGATCTGGCCGGCTTGTGGGACAAACGCAATCGTTTGGCCAAAACCCTGACATTTCAGGAACGACGGCTTTTGGAACTGTCCCGCGCTCTGGCTGTCAATCCCAAATTAGTGCTGCTCGATGAAACCATTGCCGGTTTGAACCCTTCCGAGACCAAGGAGATGATGGCGATTCTGGCCCGGATTCATTCAGAGTTCAAGGTCACCATCCTGTGGGTTGAACATGTAATGAGTGCCATCATGGAGACCGCCCATCACATTTTTTGCCTGCACCAGGGGGCACTCATCGCCGACGGCTGTCCGGCGGATATCGCCAACAACGAGAAAGTGATAGAGGCCTATCTGGGCGAAGAATACAAGTTTCAGGAAAAATAGGCGAGCTATGTTGAATATCGAAAACTTGAATGTCTTTTATGATGGCCTCCAGGCACTTTACGACCTATCGCTGGAGATTCAGGAAGAGGAGTTTGTTTGCATACTGGGTCCGAACGGCGCAGGGAAATCGACCCTGCTGCAAGCCATCGCCGGCATGCTGGTTCCGGGACAAGGCACAATATCTTTTAAAAACCGCCCTATTCACGGCCTTGCGGCCTATAAGGTCGCTTCCCTGGGCCTGGCACTGGTCCCGGAGGAGGGCTGGCTCTTTGGTCAAATGAGTGTCGAAGAGAATCTTTTAATGGGCGCCTATCCTAAATCGGCGCGCAAAAATATAAAGCGCCAGATGGATTTTGTTTTTGATTTGTTTCCGATTTTAGCTGAACGCAAAAAACAGCAGGAGGAAACCCTCAGCGGCGGAGAGCGCCAGATGCTGGCCGTCGGACGCGGCCTGATGAACAACCCCCAAATGCTTCTGCTGGATGAGCCCTCCCTGGGATTGGCGCCTCTGGTAGTTAAGGACATTCTTAGTGTACTCGTCCGGATCAACCAGGAAGAGAAAACCACCATTTTATTGACCGAACAGAACATATTTCACGCACTCAAAATCAGTCAGCGCGGCTACTTGCTTGAAAATGGCAAAATTGCCATACAGGGAGCCAGCAAAGACCTGCTGGGTGATGAACATATCAAGAAAAACTATCTGGGACTGTAGCACTGAATTGAATATTGAAGATTTAAGGAATTTTTCCCATTTTAAAAAGGACGGAGCGAAGCCTTCGGCTCGTAGGGGTTGTAGCGCCTACGCCTCGGAGAGCGACATCCACAAATATTCAATTTGCAATCTTCAATCTTCAATTTCCCGCTAAAACGGGGTTTACGTTTCGCTACAACCGGCTCGTTTGGGTTAGGTAACATCAACACTATTTTTAAAGGAGGTTCTATGAAAAAGTCAGCTTTATTCACCGTTCTTATGTTTGTTTTGTCCGTTTTTCTTTTCTCTTTCGGCACAATGGCCGCCGATACCATCAAATTGGGTCTGGTTACGCCTCTGTCGACCGGTGATTTCAGATCCGGCAAAATCAACGTGCAAACCGTCGAGATGGCAGTGGAAGAACTCAACGCCAAAGGCGGGATCCTGGGCAAGAAAGTCGAGGTCGTCACAGCCGACGACGAAGGCAAACCGGCCGCCGGCGTCATCGCATTAAAAAGAATGATTGCCTCGGAGAAAGTCTCCGCCGTGGTGGGGCTGTGGCACAGCTCGGTGGCGGTGGCTCAGGCGAAGGTCGCCAATCAGATGCAGGTGCCGATTATGCTTCATTACAGCTGGACCGATGACTTAACCGCAGGGCATTCGGATTATATCTATCGCGTCGGACCTTTTAACGCCGAAATCGCCCAACTCGCGTTGCCTTATATGGAGAAAAATTTCAAGACCATGGCCATCTTGTATGAAACCAATGCCTTTGGCACCGGTTTTGCCCAATATCTGGAAAAAATTGCCACCGCCAAAGGGATTTCCGTCTACAGTATCGGCTACCCGCAAGAGGCAACCGATCTTAAACCCCAGCTCCTGCAATTGAAAGCCAAATCGCCCAAGCCGGAACTCCTGGTTATCGCCGCGGTTTATGAGGCCACCAACCTGATACCCAAACAGGCCCTTGAAATCGGGCTGGCACCCGAGATGCAGATCCTTTGCAGCTGGGACTGGCCTACCTACCCGGCCTTTCAGGAAATTCTGGGCGATAAGGGTGTCGGTGTGACCTACGCAACCTTCGAGTCGGATAAGCTTAAGCTGTCTCCCCTGGGTGAAACCTTTAAAAAAGCCTACAAGGCCAAATACAATATGGATCCGCCGGTATTCGCCCTTTTTCTGTATGACGAGGTCATGATTCTGGCAGAGACCATGGAGCGGATTAAATCATCCGATCCCAAAGATGTGGCCGCGGGGCTTAAGGACACAAAGTTTGAAGGCACCACGGGCCTGATTACCTTTGAACGCAGGGAAGAACCGGGACCCATTTGGAATCAATGGATGGGACATCAGCTTTTCATCAACAGGCTGACTGCCGTTGAAGGGTCGGGATACAAACGCGAGGAAATTTATCCTTAACGGTTTCCGGAGACTAGCGCATGATATTGGAACTGATTATACGCGGCATCACCATCGGGCTGGTCTACGCGCTCATGGGCGTAGGGCTGGCGCTTTTAAACGGCGTCATGCGGATCATCAATTTTGCCCACGGTGAGTTCTATATGATCGGGGGCTATATGGCCTACTACTCGATGATGCTGCTGGGATTGCCTTTTTATTTAGCCGTGCCCTCGGCCATCGCCATCACGTTTTTACTCGGTGCGGTTGTCGAGAAGCTGCTTTTGAGCCCTATTCATACCCAGGAAATTGAAAAGCCGATGGATTATGCCCTGATCATGACATTTGCATTGCTGCTCTTTTTTCGGCAACTGGCGATCAAAGTCTTTGGACCTTTTCGTCATAAACCACCCGATTACATTCCCTTTGACGTCAACATTCTGGGGGTCAAAATCAGTGGCAACGAAGTGCTGGCCGGCATTGTTTCCGCACTGCTGGTTCTGGGCCTGGCGCTGTTTATAAAGAAGTCGTGGCGGGGGCGCGGTTGGCGAGCCATCACCCTGTCGCGCAAAGGCGCCAAGATAAACGGTGTCGATATCGGCAAAGAGAGTTGGATTTCCTGTGGTGTGGCCTGCGCACTGGCAGGGGCGGCCGGTGCCCTGGTTGCCCCGATTTTTACTTTATCGCCCACTATCGGCGGTTCTCCGCTGGTCAAAAGCTATGAAGTCATGGCCATTGGCGGTCTGGGCTCTATCGCGGGTGCCTTGGTGGCCGGATTGATGCTGGGCGTCACCGAGACGTTGGGTGCTTTTTACATATCATCGGCATACAAAGACGCCATCGGGTTTTTGATGATGGCCTTTTTTCTCTTGTTCAGGCCCCAGGGGCTCTTCGGACAGAAATAGCGGGTTGATTGCATTATGAAAAGAAACGAGATTATCGTCGCCATCGTCATGATCGCATTGGGCCTGATTGCACCGTGGGTTTTACCCTCGGTGTGGACAACGGTGGTAAGTATATTCTGCTACTATGCCATCCTGACCATCGGCTGGAATATCATTTTCGGCTATACGGGACTCTTTTCATATGGCCACGTGGCCTTTCCGGCCATTGGGGGCTACACTTCAGCCTTGCTGGCCGAGCACCTCGGCCTGTCCCCTTTTCTGGGACTCCTGGCAGGCGGCCTGGCCGCAGGATTTATGGGGGTGCTGATTGGATTGCTTATTTTAAGGGTGCGCGGCTTTTACCTGTGCCTTGTGACCTGGGCGTTTGCAGAAGTGGTCAATGTGGTGCTTAAAGCCGAACACCACATCACCGGCGGTAGCGGGGGATTCCTGGCGCCCTCATTTGTCTCCGGACCCAATGCCGAGCTGGTCGGCTATTTTATAGGGCTGGGGCTTGTGGCACTTACCTTTGTTGTTTCAGCACTCCTGTATCACTCGCGCTGGGGCCTTTACCTTTTTGCGGTTCGTGACGATATTGATGCCGCTGAAAGCATGGGGGTTAAAACCAGATTCTGGAAAGTTTTCGGTTTTGCCTTCGGCTGTGCCTGGGCCGGGGTGGCGGGCGCTTTTTTCACCCACTATTTCAATTTGGTCGATCCCAGCATCGGCGGCCTCGATGAGATGGGAAAAGTTTGCTTGATTGTCATTATCGGGGGTTTGGGTACGGTTTACGGGCCGGTTCTGGGGTCGTTTTTTGTGGTCATCGTGGCAGAATTTCTCAGGGGCTGGGTAGGCGGTTACAGCCTTCTTATTTTCGCCACCATCATGATCCTGGCTGTTCGCTTCGTCCGAGGCGGCTTCATGGAGATCATTCAGGTGATCTCTCCTCATCTCAGGGACAAATATATGATGCTCATCGGCAAATCTAAAATAAAAACCGGCAACGTCTCAAAGTAATAATCTTGGAGTTTCTGCAAGTTATTGCAATAACACCGTATTTTATTCTTGGCAAGGTTTAAAAGTTGCGGTATTGTCAAGCATATTGAATATTTAAGGTTGAAGATTGAAGACTTAAGGGATTCTATCTATTCTAATATATTGCTTTATCCTTAGAATCACGAAGGAGTCACAATGTCTATGAGCTTAATGGAAGGCAATGAAGCCATTGCCAGGGGGGCGCTGGCGGCCGGATGCCGTTTTTTTGCCGGATATCCGATTACGCCGGCAACCACAGTTTTAAACTACATGCTTAACCTGCTGCCGCCGGTGGGGGGCGTCTGCCTCCAGGCAGAGGATGAAATCGCATCCATCGGCGCCTGCCTCGGGGCTTCCATGAGCGGGTTAAAAGTGATGACGGCGACCTCCGGGCCGGGTATCAGCCTGTACAGTGAGCAGATATCCTTTGCCGTCGGCAGTGAAATCCCCATCGTGATCGTCGATGTCCAGCGGTTGGGGCCGTCCACCGGGTCGGCCACCCGGGGCGCCGACGGCGATGTCAATTTTCTGCGCTGGGGCAACAGCGGCGGTCTGCCGGTGATTGTGCTGGCGCCGGTAAACGCCGCCGACTGCTTTATCTTGACCGTGCAGGCCTTTAACCTGGCTGAAAAATTCCGCTGCCCAGTGTTTATTGCATCCAACAAGGAAATCGCCATGACCCGGGAAAGTGTCGATGTGGATGCCCTTCAAATACCGGCCATTGTCAATCGAACAGCCCCGTCCGCCGGCAAGCCGTTTCTGCCCTTTCAGGTAAACGAGGGCCAAACTGTTCCCGATTTTTTGCCCATCGGGGGCAATGTGCCGGTGCGTCAAACCTCTTCCACCCACGGCCCAAACGGTTACATCACCACCGATCAGGATGAAATTGCCCGAATATTGCTGCGGCTGAAAACCAAGCTTGAATCGGCGGTCGAAACGTTCTCATTCTATGAACTCCTCAGCGCCGATGAATCCGACACGTTGATCATTGCCTACGGCGTCACTGCCCGGGCGGCAAAATCGGTGTACAGGGAGTTGAAAAGTGCCGGAAAGCCCGTCCGCCTGCTGATCCTGAAGACCCTGTGGCCGGTGCCCGAAACCGTGATACGCCAGGCGGCCGAAAACGTGAAAAGGGTTGTGGTGGTGGAAATGAACCTGGGCCAGTATGTCCGGGAAATAGAACGTCTTATGGGCGACAAACAAATTGATTTCTGCGGTCAAATGGATGGCTGGTTGATCAGCCCGGATAAAATCAAGGAGGCGGTCACAAATGGATAGTTTGCTCAACGACACGAGGCCACCGGTATTTTGTCCGGGGTGTTCCCATGAGCGTATCACCCATACCCTCGACAAGGCCTTTCAGAATATGGGATTGGCCGACCATCAAATCGCCATGGTCAGCGATATCGGCTGTTCGGGCTTATTTGATACCTTTTTTAACACCCACGCCCTGCACGGCTTGCACGGCCGCGCACTGACCTATGCGGCCGGGTTGAAACTTGGCCGACCGGATCTGAACGTTGTGGTAACCATGGGCGACGGCGGCCAGGGTATCGGCGGGGCCCATCTGCTGGCCGCCTGCCGGCGAAATCTGAATTTGACCCTGCTGGTATTGAACAATTTCAATTTCGGTATGACCGGCGGCCAATTTTCGGCAACCACGCCGCCGGATGCCCAGGTAGGCTCAGGGTTTTTAAACCTCCTGGAACGTCCATTGGACATCTGCCAAACGGCACAAGCCGCGGGCGCCGCCTATGTAACCCGCTGTTCGGCCTATCGCAAGGACCTGGAAGCAGAAATTCAGCGGGCCATGGAATTTGAGGGGTTTGCGGTGCTGGACATCTGGGGCGTATGCCCGGGGCGCTACACCAAACGCAATCGATTGACACCCAAGACGATCGAAGCGTCCCTTGCCAAATTGCCGGCCATTGAAGGCCCCGTAGCGGAAAATATTCGCAAGGAATACGGCCGGCATTACCGGGAGCTGACCGCCGGCCGTAAACCGGTGGCCGATCCCCTGAAAATAGAGACCGTCTTCGATCCGCCCCAATTGGGGCGCCGGGAAGCGATTCTGCTCGGCAGCGCCGGGCAGCGCATTATTACCGCTGGCGAAGTTTTATGCCTGGCGGGGCTCACCGCCGGTCTTAATACCACCCAGAAAAATGAGTACAACATTACCGTAATGCGGGGACATTCCATCAGCGAGTTGATTCTGTCACCCGAAGAAATTGACTACACCGGTATTAAACGGCCGGGTGTCGTTCTGGCCCTGGCCCAGGAAGGGGTGGATCGCCGCAGGGAAATGTTTAAACACCTTGACGGCGATGCCCTGGTCCTGCAGGCGGACGGCGTTCAGGTGCCGGCCTGCAGCGCCCGCATCCATCCGATGGATCTCAAATCCCACAGAATTAAAAAACCGGACTGGGCCCTGGCGTCTTTAGGCGTATTGGCCGGGTTTGGTAAAATTATAAGCCCCGCGATGCTGGCAGCGGGGCTGAAGATCAGGTTCAAGGGCAGCACCCTTGACACGGCTCTTGAGCTGGTTAAACAGATCGAGAGCTGAGATTTCTTTCTCAAGAAAAAAAGTTGAAGACAGGATCAACAGGATCATTTGGATAATCACTCATACTAAAAATATTAAAAAAATTAGGTTTGTCCAGTTAAATAAGTATCTGGATTTTAAACGATATTTATTTAAAGGTTTGAAGCAGGAACACTGTTCATTTACGCTTGAAAACAATATCACCGTAAGATGACAATGCAGATTCATTGGTATCATCTGTATCGGTCATGATGCCGACGGCGGCAATCATTGGCGCTTCATTACCCAAATTTTTTTGTAGTCCTCATAAACATTTTGCTCTTCTACAATCCAGGTATTGATCTTTTTTTTCCACTCTGCACGAACGGCTCACAAACCCGTCGCAACGTTCTTCTACTTGAGAAAGCATCCTAAAACCGCAGGCAGTCCATTTCCCTTATACGAAAACCACTGTTAAGTTTTCTCCAGCGCCCGCTGGAATCCCGCCAAAGACCTTTCAATTGTCGAATCCGGCACGGCATAGGACAGGCGGAAATACCCCGGTGCACCGAAAGCGATACCCGGTATCGCCAGGATCAGCTCTTCCTGAAGTAGATTGACAAATTTAACGTCATCGGAAATCGGGCTTTTCGGAAACAGGTAAAAGGCGCCCTGCGGCACGTTAAATTCATAACCGGCTTCTGATAGTCCCCGGCACAGCAAATCCCGGCGTCGTCTATAGATCGAAGCATCCACCGAGATCCCCTGCAATTGCGCCACAACCAACTGGGCCATGCTGGGGGCATTGACGCAGTGCATCGAGTTGATGGCGGCCGAAGCTCCAGCGACCAATTGGGCATCTTCGGCATCCGGATGAACTGCCAGGTAGCCGATGCGCTCACCGGCCACGGATAACTCTTTGGAGTACGAACTGACCATGACGGTATGGGGGTAAGAACTGAAAACCGAAGGCACTTCGGTATCATAAGCGATCTTACGATAGGGCTCATCCGAGATGAGATAGATCCGTTTGCCAAACTTGCTGCTGGCCCGCTCCAGGGCATCGCCCAGGGCGGCCAATTCTGCTGCCGAATAGACGGCGCCGGTGGGGTTGTTGGGTGAATTGATCAGCATCACCCGGGTATTTTCGGTGATTGCGGCCTCGATCGCTGCCGGATTGAGATGGAAATCGGCATCCGTTGGTACGGTTTTGAGGGCAACATCCGCCAAAAAGGCATATTGGTCATAGCCGACAAAATAAGGTGAGGGAACTAAAATTTCTTCACCGGAATTCATCAGGGCCTTGAACACATCGTTTAAGGCACCGGCGGCGCCGACCGTCATGACGATCAAGTCCGGTGTGAATTCCACCCCATGTTCGCTGCCGAGATAATCGGCTACGGCCTTGCGAACGTGGGGGTGCCCCGGGCCGGGGGTATAACCGTGGTTTAACGAATCACTGTTTACCAATTCCCGCAGCACCTTTTTAAATTCCGGCGGCGGCGGCACATCGGGGTTTCCCAAAGAGAAATCAAAAACGTTATCCGATCCGTGCACGGCTTTCAGCCGGGCGCCTTCTTCGAACATCTTTTTGATCATTGAAGAAACTTCGACCATTTTGACCATTTTTTCAGCAATCGGCATGTTCCTATCCCCACAATTATAATGTTTAATATCTTGTTTTTGGGCTTGATAGCGGCCTACCCGTTAATTCGATTTCTGGCGCTATTGGCAAGCGATACTGGATACCGGATACTCGATTCTATCTAGAAAGAAATAATTGTCAATCGATTGGTCAGGATCCAGGATCAGTTTATTCGCATAATCGACCACCGAGATCAACACGAAAAGGAAACGAACTTAGTTCGCTTCGCTCATAATTAGAATAATGGAATAATGGAACAATGGAACGATGGAATATTGGGGCCATTGGTGTTCCATCTGGTTGAAAAATAGTGCGGTTCATGAGATAAACAAACCATGAATCGCAAAGCAGGGCTCAATCTTTTGGTTCACGCCGCCACTGAAGCCATTCAGCAATGGGCTCGCGACATCAAGAAGGGGGTTCCATTTGTCTGGGAATGCCATGATTGCCGCGAAGGGGTGGCTATCCCCGGTACTTAGGTAAACATTCATGGCAAAAAAGTAAAAATTGATCCCAATAACCTTGATCCAAACACTGAGGTTATGCGTTTTTGACCATTATTTTTACCCCGTGAAACCTTTTTTTTCTGTTTCACCGGGGCCATGATTTCAACAGTCCATCATTCCATGTAGGCGGCATAAAACCAGTGTCGTTAAAAGCTAGATGATTTCAATATGTTTCAGAAATTCCGAGACGTTATCGGCCCTCGAAATCCGTCAAAATTGCTTTATATTATTCCATAATGATTACCAAAAGGAGGAAAAATGATTGCTTATTACGTGCATGACAGCAAAAAAGAAACTGACCTGATTGTGCTGCCCGATATGGGATGCAGTGTTGCGGTGGATGCGGGGCGCCTGGAAGCGTTTATTTCAGTAAACCCGGATTTTGCAAGCTGGTCGGGAGAGGCTTGTGGTCTGCTGTCCCCCGAAGATTTTGGAACCATCGTGGCCAGCCGGGATGAAGGCGGAGATGTGTGTGTGGTCAATCATGATCTGTGGCGCCGGCGCATGGCACATTTTTTAGGAGCGCCATCGTGAGAATCATTCTCTTTGCCGGAAAGGGCGGTGTCGGAAAAACATCCGTGGCCGCGGCCACCGGAATCAAGACGTCCCAAATGGGTCTCAAGACGGTGGTAATGTCCCTGGATGTGGCTCACAGCCTGGGTGACATTTTTGATTTTGACCGGGATCTGCTGGACCAGAATAAAGGACAGCCGACTGAAATCAATCCAAAATTATGGATTCAGGAGCTGGATATCCAAGAGGAGATCCAAAGATACTGGGGGGATATCCACGCCTACCTTTCCAGTTTGTTGAATACCGCCGGATTGGATGATGTCTTGGCTGAAGAATTGGCTATTTTACCCGGGATGGAAGAAATCAGTCTCCTGCTTTACATCAACCAATACGCCCGGGAAGAAACGTTTGATGTCATTTTGCTTGATTGTGCGCCTACGGGTGAATCGCTCCGCTTCATCAGTATTCCCACCACATTGGAGTGGTATATGAATAAAATTTTTAAAGTGGAAAGAAGGTTTGCGAAATATTTACGCCCCGTGGCCAAACGTGTCACCGATGTTCCCCTGCCCGGCGATGACTATTTTCAGGCGATAGAAGACCTTTTTACTAAGCTCAAAGGAGTGGATAAAATACTGGTGGATCCGACCATAACCACCGTGCGCCTGGTGACCAATCCCGAAAAAGTGGTCTTAAATGAAACCCGGCGGGCCTTTATGTATTTTTGCTTGTATAAAATGAGTATTGATGCCATTATCATGAACCGCATGCTTCCGGATAATGTTCAGGATACATATTTTAAAGACTGGATGAAGGGGCAGCAGCATCACCTCGAAAAGGCCAGGGATTATTTTAACCCGGTGCCCATTTTCCCGGTCAATTTGTCTGGTGGTGAGGTTATTGGCTATAGTCGTTTGGAGGACTTAGCGAATAAAATTTATGGTGTCAAAAATCCGCTGGAACGCTTTTTTAAGCAGGAGCCGTATCGCTTTATCAAAGAAAACAATGACTACCGTCTTAAGTTAAAACTTCCATTTGCGTTAAAAAAAGATGTTGAGCTCAACAAGCGCTACGATGAACTCGTTATCCGTATCGGTGGTTTTAAAAGGCATATTCTGCTTCCAAGACAGGTGGCCCCGTTAAATTCGGTAAAGGCCAAATTGGAAAAAGAATATTTAAATGTCCTTTTTGAAGGAGACGATGATGGTCGAGAAAAAGGGTAAAGAAGACAGGATTAACTGCCCTGTGGGATCTTTTTTTATGGATCTTGAAAGAACCTTCGGGAGAAAATCACTGTTTAACAAACATTTGACCCGGTCGAAGATTGAATTTCTCAAGGGGGTCAAGTCATTGCTGGATGACCGGATCGAATACCTTGAGAAAAAGGGTTCCAAAAAGACCGGTGCCAAATTGACCAAAGTCGAGGTTGAATAAGACCCAACCCACACCAGCCGAAAGCTAAAAATAAACACGAATGAACAGAATAATTTTGTGGCTTCCCGGGTGTACGTGCATCTTTTCATGGTGAGCTTCCTTTTCTCTAAAAATGAGAAGCCGACTGAGTGAAAATAACGGCATTTCGGGAAGCTGCCCAAACCAATCCGGGAAACACGCAATAAATTTACGCACCGATGACCCGTTGGACGGCCAGCATGGTCACATCATCTCCTCTTGGGGCGATATCGATGAAGGAAAATAAATTGTTTTTGATACGTTCCAGCAATTCACCGGCCGTACTAAAAGGTTGGTCAATAAGTAACCGCAAGCGATTCCTGGTAAAAAGTTCATCTTCCGGCGACCGCGCTTCCGTGACACCGTCGGTGTAGCCGATTAGCATGTCGCCCGGCTCAAATTGAATCTTGCCGATATCATAGGCGCTGTTCGGAAAGAGGCCGACAGCCGGCCCCGTGGGATCGAGTTTTTTCTTTACGCCTTTTTTATCAATCATGTAAAGGGGCTCGTGCCCCCCGTTGATGTAGCAAAGCTGTCCGGTTGTCGGGTTCAACACGCCAAAAAACAGCGTTGCAAACATGCTCTCTTCACCGTGGGTCAGGGCGATGTAGTTATTGGTAAACGGCACGGCTCTAAGGTGCATCAACTGCTGATTTTCGGCAGATGGAACAGCGGTAAGTTCGCTGCAGGATTGATTAATTCCGGCGATTGCCGACGGGTCACAGAATGACGCCTGTTCGGCAAAAACCCGGATCAGGCTGCGAAACAAGGCCATATAAAGTGCTGAGCCGACGCCTTTATCACAGACATCGGCAATTACCAGACCTACGTTGCCGTCGGGAAGCGTAAACACGTCGTAAAAATCACCGGATACTTTGCCGGCGGGGAAAAAGCAGGTTGCGATATTCCAGTCGGGGAAACTGGGGATGTTGCTGGGTAAAAAATCCTGTTGGATCTTCTGGCCCTTTTCCAGTTCGAACTCAACCACTTTGATCCGCTCCCACTCGCGCAGTCCCTCAACCATGTGGTTAAAGTTTTTAGCCAATTCACCGATTTCATCCTTCGTGTTGATAGGGACCGACTTTGAAAGGTCTCCTTTGGCAACTTCGGCGGAAATTTCCGACAAGGTTTCAATCGGTCCCGAAATTTTACGTGCAAAATAATATCCCAAAAATCGCAGAATAATCAGGGTCACCAGAAAAAATATCACAAAATATTTCATCTGCTTATGGATAATGCCGGTGAGTCCTGCGCTGTCGATATCTATGCGGAGAAAGTAGTTATTGACATCAATTTCGCTGGTAATGTTCACGAACATGGTATGGGAGCTGGTGTCGGAATAAATCTTGGCTTTGGAAGGTCGGAAGCGATGTCCCAGCCACCGATCAAGATTTTTCGTGTAAGAATCTTCCAAAACTCGATTTGACCGCAGGATGGGGCCCTCGGGAAAATTCAGCCGAAACCAGGATGAGCTATCCGGCGTCTTGCTGTAGATGGAAAGGTCGTAAACATTATAAAAACTTGAAGAAAGGCTCGTCAGAATTTTCAACAAGCGATACAGCTCCGGTTGCGGCTGGTTGACGCCCTTCCAAATATAATCCGGTTCGCTGCTACTGTCCAGCTGGGAGAGCTGATCATTGATCAATTTGCTGGTTGAACCGATGAACTGCTTCCTGGCGCCGATCATGTAAAGCATCGAAGTAACCAAAAATATTGTCAAACCGACGAGCAAAAAATAGAGGGATATCCGTCTCGCCAAAGAGGGCTTCCAGAAAGAGCAATAGCATTTAAAATGTTCTAAGATTTTCATGGTGATTACCCTGGTTGAATAGTTTACTGGTTGATTAGGTAAATTATAGTTATAATTTCAGAATTTTATGATTGTTAAAATATGGAGTGTCTAATTATTTTGCAAATATGGGATAAATCCATATCCACAACCAATACAACCAATCAACGATATCTGTAGTGATTACCCTCGTGTTTGTTTTGATGCCGGGCTGTCTTTTGTATCCAATTCAATTTATACGTGTTCTGCAAACAAAATGTCAATTGCTTGTTTGTAACATTGTGTAGCTGAAATGTATCAAATGCTATCTGAATCTGTCTTCTGTTCAGGTAATGAACACATCGGACAATTCTCATTGTGGCAGGTGCGGCACACAAAAAATAGAATTTCAGCAAGACCGATGAGAAGCAGCAGCCAGTATCCGAAAAACAATACATTGCTCTGCCACAGCCAAGGTAGAGGAAAACCGAAAAGAGCAATCAGGCATAACGCCGTCCAGAAATAATCCATGAGCGTATAGGGCCCCTGTTTCCTTGATGGCAGCAAACGGGTCAGCTTGCCCGGAAAAACATGGCTGCACTGATCGTCTCTGCAGAGACACTTGGCGCAGTAAGCATACAAGACAATCGGGTTGGCAAGAATAATAAGGCCCAGATAAATGAGGCCCCAGCCAGGAGATACCTTTAGCATATAAAATAGCGCAATCAGGATAGATGCCAAGATCATTATCAAGCTGAAGACACCGTGAAAATTGCTTCGCATGGTTTACTCCATCTTAAAACCTTCCACAATTTTATGCCCCGTCCTATAGCTGAGCAGAAGAATTGGACGGGTCTATCCGGCGTAAACGATTTCACCCCCGACCACCGTCATCGATATCGGGATCTGCGGAACCTCTTCCGGGCTGACCCGCCGGGGATCGGCGGCCATGACGGTGAAATCCGCCCGCTTGCCGACCTTGATGCTGCCATTGCGGTTTTCGTCAAAAGAAAGGTAGGCCGACCCTTGGGTATAGAGTCGGATGGCCTCCTCCATGGTTAAAGTTTCCTGCGGCCCGATTATTTCGCCTGACGGCGTCCGCCGTATCACGGCATCCCTTAGCGCGATCCGCGGGTCCAGATTTGACACCGGGCAGTCGGAACTGCCGCCGATTTTCATGCCGGCCTTGAGCATGGATTTGAACGGATAAAGCTGATGGGCCAAATCGGGTCCGAAGGCTTCGAAAAAACCATCCCCCAGCTCACTGAGAAAAACCGGCTGGACCGATGCGGCAATGTTCATATTGACCGCCCTTTTTAACAAACCGGGGTAAAGGGCGCCGGCATGTTCGATACGGTGGCGTAAAAGGTTATCGGATTTAGGCCCTAACGCAGCTTCAAAGGCGTCCAGGGTATCGCTGATGCCCACATCTCCCTGGGCGTGGATGGCGATCTGATACCCGAGGGCGTCATACCGCTTGACCTTATCGATCAGTTCTTCACGGCTCTGGATTTTAAGCCCCGTGTCATTCGGCGGGCACAGATACGGCTTGCTGACGGCAGCGGTACGATTGGACATTCCGCCGTCGGCAAATATTTTGATGGGACCGATCCGCAGACGATCCGAGCCGAATCCGGTCCTGATCCGGGACTCGGTTAAAGGCCCCGCTTTTTCGTCGTGGTTCATGGTATAAATTCGAATCCTGAGCCTGCCGGCAGCCAGGGTCTCCTGGTACATATCCAACGTTTGAGGCACCACCAGGGCATCCGCGGCAAATACAAAACCCAGCTTGGCATACGATTCCGTGGCCCCGGCGCACAGTTCGATGCGTTCCTGTTTGGTCATGGCGGCCAGATCTTCAAAAAAAAGCTTGTTGAACACATCCATCATGGACTGATCATGGAGCACGCCGGTCGGATCTCCTGTATCCGGATCCTTTTCGATAATGCCACCCTGGGGGGAGGTCGTCTCGCGGCTGATACCCAACATTTTTATGGCCACACTGTTTAAGACACAGGCATGAAACGAGGTATGATAAAGGATAACGGGATGTTGCGGGCTTACTTGATCCAGGTCATGCCGGGTCGGATGCCGGTTTTCAGCTAAAAAGTATTCGGCATAGCGCGATCCCTTGATCCAGCTACCCGCCGGCAGCGTCTCGGCTCGTGCCTTGGTCAGGGCCAGAATGTCATCCATCTTTTTGGCCTTGGATGCAGACACGTCGATTCCATCGATAAGATAGCCGAATATTGTCAGATGATTGTGAGCTTCCATGAAACCGGGAAACATGGTCGCACCTTTCAAATCGATGACCTCGGTTTCAGGACTCATTAATCGGCGCAATTCTTCGTCTGAACCGAGGGCGGCGACAATACCGTTGGCGGCACCCACCGCTGAATAAACCGTTCCGGCCTCGTCGAGGGTGTTGATTCTGCCGTTATGCAAAATGATGTCCATACCCGTTCTCCTATTTTTGTGCTTTCGTGTCTTAGTGCGCCTATGCATACCTTAAGACACTGAGTGTTGAATGGATTCGATTTTTAATTTTTTTTTTGGACAGGATTTACAGGATCTTTGGGATTTTTGTCGCCTGCGGCGAGATGCCTTAGGCCGAAGGCCTCTCTATCTGAATAATCCTGTAAATCCTGTCTGACATTCTTTTTTTACTACTATCCATTCCTCAGATTTTACGTTACTGTATTTATGAATCTATGTGCTTAGTGGCTCAACGTTTACGTTCAATCTTTTTTGGTTTACAAAATACAACATTGTGCCGACCCCGGAATGAATTGTCAAGGATCGAACCGGGTAGTTTGCCCGCATTCTCCTTTTTGATCCGGATTTTTTTAGAGCTCCGGGTCAAAAAGATAAAATTGTCGTAACTTTTTTGCTCGCTTTGCGTTATATTAACAGCGTGAGAAAATTCAGAGCGTTTTACAATGAACACAAAGATATGTTTTTTGCGTATCTCATGCGAAGTACCGGAGATTATTACCTCGCATCCGATATCATGCAGGAAAGCTTTACCCGCTGTATGGAACGGTATGGCAAGGACTCTCCGAATGCCGGGCTCCTGTATACGATCGGCCGTAATTTAATCTATGACAACGCCCGCAAACAAAAGCGAAATGCTCAACTTCAATCAGACGATAAAAGTCCGGTTGTCGATCATGAACACTATCTCATGGTACGTGAAGAATACCGGCAGGTGCTTGCAGCGATGCAGACACTTGAAGCCGATGAACGCGATATCCTGGCGCTTGCCGTCAGCAGTCAAATGTCATATCGTGAAATTTCAGCCATTACGGGGATCAGCGAGGCAAATGTCAAAGTGAAGGTCCACCGCGCAAGAACAAAACTTAGACAAATTATCCAGGCAGGTGAATAATGCAGGACTATTTAATCAGCATGTTTATTGACGATGAATTGGATCTGGACAATAAGATCGAATTTGTTGAAACCGTGCATGCAGACCTGAACTTTAAGGATGAAACCGTCGGCTTTCTGCGGCAGGAAAAAGTGATCCGCGCGGAAGTGGTCGACGATATCCCGCCTGTAAAAGTTCAGCTAAAAGAAAAAACCGGCTTTCCACTCTGGCGCCCGATGGCCATTTTTGCATCAGGGCTGGCAGCGGCATTGATATTATTTTTCTTTGTCCAACCGCCAAAGGAACCATTGTCGACGGCACACAGATTTGTTATTTATCAGCCGGGGGTCGAGCAGGTCGAAATTGCCGGCAGCTTTACCGATTGGCGCACGCTGCCGATGAATAAAGCCGGCAGCGGCGATTACTGGGAAATAACCATCGATGTGCCGGTGGGAGAACACCGATTCAGCTACATTCTTGAAGGAGATCAGCGTCTTGCCGATCCGACCATCCTGATCCGTGAGAAAGATGATTTCGGTGGAGAAAATTCTATTCTTGAGGTGAATTTACAGACGTGAAACAATTTTTTCGGTTTATGGTTGCTGTATCCCTGCTATGTGCCGGATGTGCGACGCATTATTACAGGATTGAGGCAGACAGGGTAAATTTATATCTCAGGATGCCCGAGGCCAAAATGGTTTATTTTTCAACTTCCCTGGATGAATTCGGGCTTTATCGAACGGAAAAAACTGAGTCTGGGATCTGGCAGGTTGCGGTGCCGGCAACCCGGGAGTTCACGTATTTTTATAAGGTAGACGGTAGTATTTATCTGCCTGACTGCGAGCTGAAAGAAAAAGATGATTTCGGTGGCGAAAATTGCATATTCATCCCGGACATGTAACCTTTTTTGTCGACAAACGTTTATATTATAAAACGATAGGTAATGCTACGATGAAAAAGATATTCATAACCATTTTGCCCCTCATATTTTATGCGTCCATCGCCCTTGCTGATGCAGTCGATGACCGTCTGCCTCCCGAGACGCCGGACCCGTTAAAAGCAGGCACCCGGCAAATGATACAGGCCGGTCTAAAAGACGATGACGCCATCAAGATGACCCGTGCCATGCTGGAAAACGAGTTTGCGATTGATAACGCCCTGAAAGCACAGCAGATCATAATGAAGGCCCACAATAGTGGGTTGCCGATAGAACCGTTGGAAAATAAGGCATTCGAGGGAATGACGAAAAACGTGAAGGCGGATAGGATTGTTCGGGCGATGGAGACCGTCCTGTCACGATACGCCTTTGCTTACGAGCGAGCTGCCGGGCTTTCAAAACAAAAAGAGCAATTAGGCCGCCTGGGAAACACCCTGGCGGCAGGGCTGGCCGCCGGGCTGAACAATCAGGATGCGGCAAAAATATGCAGCACGGTCCAAAACAGAGCCCCAAAAATGAACCGCATTGAGCACAACCAGCTTGCGTTAGAGACGCTAAAAACAGCAAGGGATATGGCCCGCCTCAGGGTTGCCTCAAAGGCCGTCGCGGATGTTTTGACTCAGGCCCTGCAGAAAGGCTATAGTGCAAAAGAAATGAAAACCATGCACGCTGCCTTCATGAGTCAATCCCGAACCACCTCTCCTCAAAGTCTTGCCAAAAGTTATTCCAAGGCCATCCAGCAGGGGAAAAGCGCCCACGGTCTTGAAAGCCCGGCCGGCAAGGGCCATTCCGGTGGTTCCGGAGGATCAGGCGACCCAGGCGGTGCCGGCGGCGGCGAGGGTGGAGCTGGTGGTTCCGGAGGCTCCGGTGGTTCCGGGGGATCAGGAGGCACGGGAGGCTCTGGAGGGTCCGGCGGTTCGGGGGGCTCCGGTGGCGGAGGTTCCGGGGGCCCCGGAGGAGGATCGGGTGGATCCGGCGGCAACAAGTGATGCGGCAGTGCGTGCTTGTGGATTACCCGGAATTAACAATTGAAGATGGTAAAATATTTCAATCCAATTTTTTTGAGATTTGGTTTTTGGTGCTTGAAATTTTCATGATTTTCATTAAGCAGGTAATTTTTGTTAAATCAGTCAACTGCTTATTAAAATGACGGGGCCCTGCCCAACAATCTACTGGGCCTATTTGGCTTCCGGCGTTATGATGACATCAATGCGCCGGTTCATTGCCCGACCGCTCTCGGTCGCATTGGATGCTATCGGCCGCATAGAGCCATAACCGACGGCAATAATTTTCTCGTAAGGAAGCGTTTCGTTGGCCACAAAATACTGTCTCACCGCATCTGCCCGCTGTTGCGACAGGTGTTCATTGATTCCTTCGGAGCCGGTGCTGTCCGTATGGCCTCCGATGATGACGTCCGGTTCACCGAAAGTGCGGATGGCGCGCTGCACCTTGCTGAGCAGGCCGTAATTGTCCGGCATGATCACACTCTGGCCCACCGGAAAGTTCATGGTTTTTAATCGGATGATAACCTGGTTTTGCTTTTTATAAACTTCGGCCTCGTGGGGTTTAAAGTAGTGTTGAATACTGCTTAGTTTCTCACTGAAGCGTCTTTCGGCCAGCAGGCGCTCTTTTTCTTGATGTTCCTCGAGCGTC
Organism: uncultured delta proteobacterium; assembly: GCA_963765595.1. Taxonomy (GTDB): domain Bacteria; phylum Desulfobacterota; class Desulfobacteria; order Desulfobacterales; family JAFDCJ01; genus JAFDCJ01. Next base: position 9,388 of record CAVXXE010000089.1, on the reverse strand, counting down.
TTTCCCTCCAGGCTGGTAATTCGCTGCTGCAGGGTTTTAGCGTTTTCGATCATGAAATCGAGATCGGCGCGTTGGGCGGAAATAGTCGCCAGAATATTTTCGCGCTGTTTATCGAAGGGCTGATTGCGCATATCCGGAGCACCTAATGAATCTGAGGCTTGGTAAAGAAACCCTTCCGCCCATAAAGTGATCTGCTCGGGTTCCATGGATTCGAACTTCTCACTTTGCTCCGCCATCACGTGCAATCGCCTGGCCATGAAAAGTGCCTCGGCCGCCAACCGGTGCATTTTTTCTTTTTGATAAGGATTTTGGGTGATAAAGGCATCTGCTTCCGCCAGCTTTTTCTCAGCGGTTGAAAATGATTGGGGCGCAATTTTTTGCATGCCTTTTTTTTCCGCATCCTTGATGAGCCTGCGGACTTCGCCGATGGTCCGCACCTTGATTGCCCGCAACTCAAGTTCACGAAAACGCTCCGCAACGCTGGCCTGACTTCTTTGGGCGTAATTTAAATTGTTTTCTTCTATTGCTCTGGTAAGACCGAGGAATCGTTCTTCGGCATCTATGTACGCTTTCCCCAGGGTGGTCGCTCCCGCATCGCGCGCCAGATTGCGTGCCTTGATGGCATTGGGCAATGTTGTTGTAGACACCTTTGCAATTTCTTCCGCACGAACCAGCTGGGCCCGCCCGGTAGCAATATCATCGAGAATTTTTGATAGCTGATCCCCTTCTTCCAGGCCTTTTTTGGCTGCCTTGAGGGAAGTGTTCGCCCTTCCAAACCAGGTTGGAGCAAGCACATTGAGCTGGTTTTTGTGGGCCAGGGCCATGTCATTGTCCAGCTGATTGATAAGTTCTTGAGGATTCTCCGATTTGGAGATTGGTTTCACGTCCAGCGGTTGCCCGGCACATGCAACCAGTATCAAAATGACGGTCGGCAGGAATATTGAGACAAAATTGGCTTTGTTCCCCAGTATTCTATTCATCATTTATTATCCTCCTTCACTTATTGGATGTCTCACGTTCTATTATCTGTTTTATATGACGCGGCCATGAGCCGAGTTGGAATGTCCCTTTGACCTGATTAACCTGACCATGATATGGTAACTTTTTTGGCTTTTCAGTTGTTATAACCGCTCAAGGTGCGGAATTAACGCCCAGTCTGAAACGCAAATCCTTGAGTCTTGGATTCAATACACTGAAAATATAACGATTTTAGGATATTATGTCAAGATAACTTTTCAGTTCGTACCCTGAGCGCTTGAATACCAGCAAAAAAAGTATGTCCCGAATTGAGCGGTATTTATTGAACCGTCTACCCCAATGTTGCAACCTTGGGGTTTAGGTTACCCTTTCTATTAAAAATGAACAACATTAATGATGATCGCATCCAATTCTCTGAAGGCGCCGGCAGAAACCGCTGTTTATCCTGTGGTGCATCTGAAAATATGAGGCACCGTCGATACTGTTCCATCGAATGCCGGCAGCGGCTTCGTTATAATTTAAACCTCAGAACCGGTTTGCTAAGAGCTTTGAACACAAGATATGCGACATTTTATTTTACCGAATCCTTAATTATCTTAGATGTCTTGCCATATGGTTCGGAGGAGTTGTTCAGTTACATGTTTCCGCGAACCTCGGGCCGCAAACCGGTTGAAGATTTCTGTACCATGTCCAATATTTTAGGAAATGCGTGGTGGGCTGAAAAAGAGCGCACCAATAAACGCTACCTGGCCACCCGACTCGTACTTGAAAAGGCGGAAAGCAAAAATGCCGGTGCCGCGGCCATCAGACCTGTTGAGGTAAAGAAGCCGGCTCGCGTGGCCAAATCCTTGACTTTTTTAAGGCTTAAAAAAGCGGACTTAAATTCACCCGGACTTCAAAGAAAAATAAAATCCGCCTATCGCAAGCAGGCCATGAAATACCACCCCGACCGGGGCGGTGATGCCGCCGGTTTTAGAAGACTGCATGACGCTTACCAACAAATAATCAAATGGTCCGAAAACCCGATTTTTATCCGGCGCCGCGGCTTTCCGGATAAATGGTTTTACGACGGCAGTACGATTCGATGGGTGCAGCCGGCTCCCCGCTGGGTTAAATTTTAGAAACCGATGATTTCTCGGTCTCCGGCATCTGTGCCAGGTGTCACAGCGGCTTAACGGACGAGGCCGGCAAGGATGTATCCAACGATGCCCAATGGCGATCCACCATGATGGCCAATGCCGCCACAGATCCCCTGTGGCAGGCCAAAATCAGCTCGGAGGTGGATCGAAATCCGCAGGTGAAAAGTATCATCGAAGATAAATGCAGCCGGTGCCATATGGGCATGGCGCGTTACCAGGCGATTACAGACATCCCGCCGGCGCCTGTCGAGGTTCTTGTTTCTGGTTTTCTCGATCCCGCTCATTACCTTCACGAGGCTGCGATGGATGGTGTCTCCTGCACGCTTTGCCACCAGATTCAGCCGGACATATTGGGTACACCGCAGAGCTTTACCGGGAAGTATGTTATTGACACCGGAACCTTTCCGCCGAACCGATTGATTTTCGGAACATACGATCAGCCGCGGCAAAATCCAATGCAGCGAAATTCAGGATTTCTGCCCACGCCCGGCGTTCAACTAACGGATTCCGCTCATTGCGGTTCGTGCCACACCCTTTACACACCTGCCCTGGACGAAGAAGGTAATAGTCTCAATTATGAGTTTCCGGAGCAGACCACTTATCTGGAGTGGGAGCACAGTGGTTTAACTGAAACATGCCAGTATTGCCACCTTCCGGATGCCGTGGGATCGGTCGTGATCAGCAACCGACCGCCAACCCTTGCGGCCAGAACACCCTTTGGGCAACATCACTATGTCGGCGGGAACAGTTTCATGGTCAATCTGCTCAAAGCCAACGCGGTTGATCTGGGAGTGACAGCCGATGCCGTGCATTTTGACGACACCCTCTCCCGGACGCTTGTTCAGCTTCAAAAGGATACGGCAGTATTGACGGCTCGGGCTACCCGCACAGTAGACAACCTAGACAGCTTAGCGGTGACGGTTGATGTTGAAAACCTCGCTGGCCATAAGCTCCCCAGCGGACTGCCCTCGCGCCGAAGCTGGCTGCATGTGGTTGTCACGGATGCCGGCAACAAAACGATCTTCGAATCCGGCAGGCCTCTTGCCGAGGGACGAATTGAAGGCAATGACGCGGAGGAACCAGACTCCCGCCTTTCCTATGAACCGCACTATGATACCATCATCACGGCGGATCAGGTGCAGATCTATGAGCCGATCATGCTTAACTATGAAGGTGAGGTGACCTACACCCTGCTGAGGGCTTATTCCTATGCGAAGGAAAATCGGCTGTTGCCCGCAGGATTCGACAAGAGCAGTGCCTCCGGCGACATTGCTGTCTATGGGCGGGCTGTTGCAGATGAAAACTTTATCGACGGATCGGATCAAGTTGCCTATGAAATAAATGTGGCGGGCGCCAACGGAAGGTTAAGCATTACGGTGGAGCTATTGTATCAAACCCTGTCCTACCCTTTTGTCGCTGACCTGGCAAACACCAGTACTGATCTGGTAAACCGTTTCATGGACCGGTACAATCTAGCGGACAATGTCCCCGTCGTGCTTGACCGGACGCAGATATCGGTTAGATAACCGAATCCGTAAAAGAAAAATTTTTCTTAACCGGCCGATAGCCAATAAAATTGAATTTGAATACCAACAAGACACGGAGGATATTTTTCTTTTTGCCCCTATCAGCCCATGAATAACCCATCATTCATCCGGCATTTCATGACACCTGTCGCAGCGGACGAGATCGCCTTTTGCATAGGTCACGGTCTCATCTTCGACCCTAAAGGTTCTGGCAGCAGGTATCTTTGCCAGCGGGGTGCCCGTCAAATTCTGTCCATGGCATGCCTTGCAATTGCTCTTGTTGTTCTCGTAAAAATCCTCATGGCCATCGTCATACCAGCGCGAATCGTTGACGTTGTGGAGCCCATGGGGGCCACTGGTAGTCAGCGGCAAACTTCCTGACTCATGGCAGGTGGTACATTCGATGATGGTACCCATGTATCCCTGCAGCATCTCCGAGGCCACGTTGTCATTGGCACCCGTATCCGCATTGGGCCAGACGGCATGTGTGCTGCCATGACAACCCTCACACATAATCTCCCCATGCCCCTTGCTGAAGCGATAGAGCGTATGGGTGTCTTCGGCAAATCGTTTGTTTGACGCCAATAAGGGAGATGCAGAGTCGTCACCGCTTTCATAGGCCTGCCGCAATCGAAAGGGCCAATTCGGATCGGCCGCCAGATTGGGGCCGGTCAAATAAGTATTGGCATCGCCGGTATGGCAGGACTGGCAGCGTGGAAGATCCAGCCACGGCCTGCGGGCTTTTCCATCGTTGGTCCCGTCAATGCTGCCGCCTGGCTCAAGCGGAAATTTGCCGCCCACTGCCGGCATATCACCGTGACAGTCATTGCAGTCCATGCCGCCCGTCTTCATGGCACCGCGCTGGCACTGAGTGATATTGCCCGGATGGCATTGATAACAGGTATCCTCGACCGGGCCGGCCGGTGGAAACACGGGATTGTTATTCTCCACAAGTTCTCCGTGGTATTCGTGCATGACGTTTGAAAAGTTTGGTTTGCCAATCTGATCGCCGGCCGGGCCGGTTCCAGAGAGATCAAGTGCGGGCGAGTAATGGCACTGGGCGCATAATACCGGCTGGGAGGCTTCCAGCGTGGTACCTTCTTCGGCATCGTGCAACTTCAGTATGTTGATTTTGCTCTCAACTTCCTTGTCAGCATCGTTTGCCCAACCGCCTATTGGGGTCATCGGCTGCGATTTCACCTGTTTTGTGGCAGTTTTGGCAATCGGTTTCCGTTGCAACCGGCAAAACCACATCCAACTGGCCGAGTGTTTCACCATTCATGGCATCCCGGGCGATGATTCTCATCAATGAGTAGGTATTGGCCTTAAAAGTGTCATCGGTGGGGGTTATCGGAATGCCCTCGGCTGAAAACCAGTCTTTTTGATAGTTGTACGCCATTGGCTGAGCCCCTCTGATCAGCGGGTCGTCCCCGGGCATGTAAAGCCCCGTCAATCCCTCGCCATTGTTGAGATTGGCTCCGAAAAGGTCTTCGGCATATTGCCAGAAGGTGGTTTTGCCGATACTGTAACTGTTGATGGAACCACGGGCGTCACCTTCGGCATCATAGAAAACTGCCACTTGAGCATCATCCGCAAGGTAGGGGCGACCGTCAATGTCTCTTTTTACGACCTGGGAATTGACCACATTGAAAGGCGGCAGGATGGAGAAGACGGAGAATTCTCTATCCATGCAGTGCATACCAAGATCGTTTGCGGCAATTACGGTTGCGATCGATGCTGCAGGTGGCGGCGGGTTGCCGTCTGCTTCATCGTTTCCGCCGCCCCCACCACCACCACCGCATGCCGCAAAAAAAATACCGGATATAATTATGGTCAGAAATAGCCTCATAGCAGCCCTCTAAGCTAAAGTTGTTTGAAATCAATGCAAGCAATACCAAGTGGGTAAATGCTTATCCGACTCCAGAATCAATGTCAATTTTAAACCCGGAGTCTAAACCGCAGTCACATAAGGCCGACAAAAGCCAAAGCGGCCCTGATATTGAATGGATTCGATTTTTAATTTCTTTTATTGGACAGGATTTACAGGATTATGGGGATGTTTTTCGCCTGCGGCGAGCTGCCCTCAGGCCCTTTATCTAAACAATCCTGTAAATCCTGTCTAAACGAATGTTTCACAAAAAGGTGGAGGGGAACACCAAAACCCGATGGTGTTCCCCGTCCGTCTGAATCAGATTCGATTGGTTTTTGACTGCATCAATTTGGTTTTGATGGACGCCTGCTCGTTTTAACGATTACCGCTGCTATCGGAGCCGGGACCGGGACCATTATCCGGGCCGGGGGCATCGGCAGCGCCGCCGTACCCATCAGCGTCCGGACCGGGACTTGGACCAGGGCCGTCGCCCTCGCAGGTGCCGTCACCGGTTCCATTTCCGTGGCCGCCGCTGACACCGCCGCCATAGCCGTGACCGCCATGACCGCCGCCGTTGCCGCCCTGGCCTCCGTTGCCACCGCCGCCGTTACCACCACCACCACCACCACCGCCGCCGCCGCGAGCCAGGATGATTTCAGTCTTGATGGTATAATCGGTGGCCGTGTTCAGATCCGTGGTAAGACTTTTACCGGAGCCCGCCGGGTTGATAGGACCGGGTGTCGAGCTCCAGGCCGGTACGGTTGTCAGAAGTAGAACCAGAATAAATGCCAATCCACTCGTCATTTTTCGCGTCATCATCTTCTCCTCCATTGCGTAATTAAAAGGATAGGAATTTCCATTTTGGGGGACACGGATGAACACGGATTATCAGGATATTCAAAGCTAGAAAAAAACCAAATATCTGTGGAAATCTGTGAAAATCTGTGTCCTAATTTAACTTGATTGCGGAGCGCAGCGACTTCATTATTCGATGTTCGACGTTGGGCGTTCGATGTTCGACGTTCAGTCTGTTCGATGTTCATCTTTCAAAAAAAGAGGGCACCATCCGGTGCCCCCTGCTTTCTTCTGCTTCTGCCTAGTTAATTTTATGGACCGACTTGGTTGTCATCCTGGCCGTAGGCATTGGCCTGTCGTACCATAGATTGGGTCTGGGTCTGAGACTGGGTTTTGGCCTCGCTTTGTTGCTGGGTCTTGGTTTGGGATTGGGTCGCGGTCCGGGCCTGATTTTGGGTCTGGGTCCGAGACTGAACCTGCTCCTGGGATTGCAGCTGGGTCTGGGTATGAGTGTGGGCCCGGGTTTGCTCCTGCTCCTGCTCCTGATTTTGTGACTGCGTACCGCTGCCCGATCTGCCACCATTGCCATTGCCACCCTGGCCTCCATTGCCGTTGCCGCCCTGGCCACCATTACCATTGCCATCACCACCTGCTCCAGCTCCGTCACCACCAGCACCACCTGCTCCGGCTCCGCCATTACCGCCGGCTCCAGCGCTGCCACCTCCCGAACCATTACCGTCACCGTTACCACCGCTGCCGCCATTTCCACCGTCGCCTCCGGAACCACCACTTCCGCCATTACCACCGTCGCCACCGCTACCTCCGTTTCCTCCGGAACCGCCACCAGAGCCGCCACTGGATCCGCCGCCATTACCTCCACCACCGCCACCGCCACCGCCGCCGCCGCCGGAACCACCACCGCTGCCACCACCACCTTGTGCCAGAATCATGTTGCCTTCAAACATAGGATTCTCGACATCGGCGACCGCCGGTGCTTGATTCCAGTTGCCGCCCGTCGGGAATAAACTCGACGGGACCGCGCTCCAGGCCGGAAAGGTCATGAACAGCATCCCTGAAACACACACTAATTTTTTCAACATTTTTTTCTTCATATCGTCCCCCTTTATCCATATTTAGTTAACGATTAAATCCAACGCTCTGCGCCGCTGTATGTGAATCTCTAGAACGCTTCACGTTTTGATTATTAAACGCACAAGAGGCCAAAAGGTTACACTTTTTTTGATATTGATAAAAAATAAAGAAAAAATTTCATGGGACACGGATTTACACCGATCTCCACAGATTGAAAAAACTCAGTGTCATCCGCGTTCATCCGTGTCCCTTATTTTTGGAACCCGATAACAAATATTTCAAATAATTTGTAACCTTTCCGGCAGGAATTCGTTGTATTGGTAGGAATGAACCTCTCCGCGGAAAGCTGCGGGGGAATTAAATCTTATAGATTTCCTGTCGCCCTTAAAGTGATTAGAGTAATCCGTGCAATCTGCGAAATCTGTGGATTAAAAATGGAGATGACTTCGAACATGGCCAGCCTGAAGACGTGGACACCGGTTGAGTACGGAAGTGAAGAGATGTGCCCGGTCCTGGACAACCCCGAGCCCGACTGCTACTGCCTGAACCTAACCAGCCTGGACATTCCGAAGGCGGTTCAATTCTGCCTGAGAGACTTCAGACAGTGCCCGATTTACAAAAAATACATGGGATTCGCGGAATCCTGAAAGAAAATACGCATCGAGTTATGTAACCATCTATGAATCAATATAAAAAAGTCGTCAAGAAAACACCATCTCCATAACGTCGCGCTTGCCGTAACGATCAGTAACGCTTTTCTTAATAAGCTTCTCCGCAAATGATTCGACTACGAATAAAAAGTGCTTACTTTACTCCTAAACGGAGAGGTTTCAGGTTCAGGGTTCAAAGGTTACAATCGATCGATACTGCTCACAATATTAATCAAAATCTGGCATACCCCTTTGAGTGAGACGGGTATATAACCAGATGAGGACACGATTCATTCCTAATCCAGGAGGCGTGATATGAAGAAATTATATACTCTCATGGCTGTCATCATTCTGATTTCACCGGGATACGCTCAACCGGAAGCCGAGCAATTGCTTAAAGCCATCGTGAGGGTAAAATCTACCATACCCAATGAGGCGCGCACCGCCGGAGTTTTGGGGACCGCACGCGAAGGAAATGGTGTTCTGATTGACTCTGATGGACATATTCTAACGATCGGGTACCTGATACTCGAAGCCGACAGGATCGAAGTGGTGGATCAGGAAGGCCAAAAAATCCGTGCCGGATACATCGGTTATGACCACAAAACCGGCTTTGGTCTGATTCGGGCAGATAAAGCGCTAAACATCACCCCCATCCAACTTGGTCAATCATCAGACATTAAAGCCGGCGATCCGGTTCTGGTAATCGGTCATGGCGGGGTAGATTCGGTTCAAGGTGTTCGGGTCGTTTTTCGCGGGGAATTCACCGGATACTGGGAATATCTTCTCGAAAATGCCATCTATACTACCCCGCCGTATGCCGATTACGGCGGTGCGGCGCTGATTGGCCGCGGCGGCAAACTGTTGGGCATTGGATCCATTTTTACCCGGCAAACGATTGCCGACCTTGGTGCCGTACCCTGCAATATGTTCGTGCCGATTGATCTCCTCCGACCGATTCTCAGCCGGTTGATTGCCACGGGCAGTTCGGGTGAACCGCCTCAACCCTGGTTGGGTCTGCAAATTGATGAAGTCCATGGACGGTTGTTTATTCGGCGGGTAACATCAGGAGGACCGGCTGAAAAAGCGGGGCTTGGATCGGGTGACATTATCCTCAAAGTCGACAAAAAAGCAGTGCAGGGACTGGCCGATTTTTACCGCAAGGTCTGGTCCCTTGGCAAGGCCGGCGTCGAGGTTCCCATAGCGGTTTTAAAGGGTATTGAGATCCGCGATATTGTCGTGCGTTCAGGGGATCGTGATCAATATTACAGGGTTCTTCAAAACAAATGATTGAAACCTCCCATGATGGATTACCTTCTTTTGGATTATAAATCCGCT
>CAVXXE010000088.1:0-14276 GCA_963765595.1 uncultured delta proteobacterium | reverse complement strand
CTATGTCCCTGTACCTGGACGCTCGTTCTACCTGTATGCCTTCTACCGCCTCGCCGCCGCCGGCCGGGGTTGTCGAGCCCGCGCCCGGTCGTGCAGGCCGCCGCGAAGATCCTCCGCGCCCCACCTGGATACCGGGATCGAGGTCGAGTGCGGCGCGGATGGGCGCCAACGCAAACGCCGAGCCGGCTGCCCGCACCACACTGCCAGTGAGGGGCGGCTGCACCAGGGCCGCGATCAGCGCGGCGGGCGGGTCCAGCCGATCCGGCACCAGCGGTGCCCGCAATACCTGCTTCGCGCCGCGCGCGCGAAAGGCCGCCCAGTACACCTCGCCCATGCGCGCATCCTGAGCGATCAGCACGACGCCGTGCGCGTCGGCGCCCGACGCGACCGTGCCGGTCTCTGCGGCCGGCGCCGGCTGCGGCGTCGCGCGGCAGCTCGACGTGACGGGCCGCGAGAATCGCGAGGCTCGACAGCGGCACCACCGGCAGCCCGGCAGCAAACGCCAGCCCCTGCGCGACCGCACAGCCGATCCGCACCCCGGTGAAGCTGCCCGGACCGCAGCCGACCGCGATCGCATCGAGCTGCGCCGGCGACACGCCGGCGCGGGCGAGCACCGCATCCACCATGCCGAGCACTCGACGAGCGTGCACCCGCGGTTCTTCGCTGTGTTCACTGATCACCTGCCCCGGCGCGAGGCCCAGTGCGACCGAGCAGGCATCGGTGGAAGTGTCCAGGCACAGCAACTTCACGGCGCCGGCCCTTCACTCGCCGGCGTCGTGCACGCCGCGGTGTCGTCGCCGGTCGGCGCGGGCGCGGCCGGGTCGGCGCCTCGCAGGAACGCCACGGCCCGGGCCGGGTCGTCGGTGCGCTGCATCGGCGGCAGACTGCGCAGGAAGCGTTTTCCGTAGCCGCGCTGCGCCAGCCGTGGATCGCAGATCATCAACACGCCGCTGTCACCGTGGTCACGGATCAGTCGACCCACGCCCTGCTTCAGCGCAATCACCGCGGTTGTCTGAAAATCCCCAATTGAAGTATGGGGATGATACCCATTTTAAAGGCTTGTAGTCCATTCGGATGCAAACGATGCAAAACCGAGAATACTTCAAAAGCAAAAAGCTCCGGTACCGCAAAGCTATCGGGGTCATAAACAATTTTTTCCAGCACCATGTCAGCGTGAGAATGAACCTCTTCTTCCAGCAGCCACCGCAATGCAACCGAAGCATCAAGTACCCAGATCATGCGTCATATCCCCGCAATTGCCGTAAAACACTCAAACTGCTGTCTTTGCTCTTTTTGCCTTTTCGCAATCCTTTGACAGCCTTGAGAAATTTTTTTCTTTCCTCTTCGACTTGCTGGTCCAGAAACCGTTTCTCAAATTGCTCGGGGGTGATCAACACCGCCCGAATCTTTCTGCCTTTACTGACAAAAATGGGTTCTCCGGTTTCACTCAAGCGGTCCAATATTGCGCCAAGATTATTTCTGATTTTCAAGGCATTGACTTCTTCCATGATGACCTTCCTTTAGGCCTTGTTTTTTTTATCATAATAGGATGTTAAAGTGTAGATGTCAAGTGTAGATGTGTACACACAGAATGTTGTGAATTATCTTTTCGTCATCACTTCCGAGCTAATGCCAGGGGATTTAAACTGCAGCTGATACAAACCGTACCCGGCCTTGGAGAAAAGACGATGGGTATGATTTTTAAAAAAACTATCCAGTATCTTTTTAATTTCGATCATTCAATTGCCGATTGGACCATTGATTAAACATGATCGTAGCGGATGAGCAAGTGAGTAATTTTTTGTTGTCTGAGTTCTTTTAAGATACTCTCAGAGATTTCGGCTCTATTTACGGTATTTCGGAAAAAGCCATCACCAAAAATTATTTCTCTGTCGCTGTAATAAAGACGATTCCCTATGAAAAGACCTAATATCTTTGAACGGCTCGACAGATTTTTATTGGCATATTTGATTGTTGGGTATTCGGGACGATAACGCTCGATATAAGCTTCGCGATTCACCCGACCACTCAGGTAGCTCATGGGATCGACATAATTGAACTGCCCCCAAATGTATGCACCATTCATACTCAACATAAATACTACCGTCGCCAAAATGCTACCTGCAATTAACCTGCGAACCGGAGCCGAGAAATACCCGGCAACGAAGGTGCTTATTTGATGTAAGCCGTACATGGCCAATATGACCAGAGGCGGAATGATCGGGGCGATGTATCTAATCCGCATGTCGGCTTTAAAAAAGGCAAAAAAGAAGATATAAAACCGCAAATGCGATCAGAATTTTCTTTTCGGCTTTTATAATCGGTGTGTTTTTTTTTAGATTAAAAAACGCGAAAAACGGCAGGAAAAAGAGAAATGGATTTAATTTGCCGTCAAAATACTGCGGCAGATCATCCTGTCCTTCAAAGAATATTCTCACAGGTATCATTAACGTCTGCCACAGTGATTCTTTAAAAATTATTTTTCTAAAGGCAAAATGCCCAAGACTTCCGCCTGATTCTGCCGCATCGGCAGGCACAGGATTAAACCATCCGTTATAAAGGGGATAGACCGGATTGTCGGTCCAAATGTAGTTGCGGATCATCCAGGGTGAAAAAACGATCAGGGCCACTATCACAAATACAGCGCAATATCCAATCACTCGGAAAGCAGCCGTGTTGACAACCGGGATGCTCCTTGACTCATTTTCAGGGATTTTCGAATCCTCACGTGAAGCTGAAGCGTTATGATATTTTGTAAAGAGAAAAGGCACAAATAAAGCTAAAAGAAAAAAGGTGATCAAACCGTTATATTTAGTGCCAAGTGCGAGACCGCAGGAAACTGCCGATATGATCAGAAAATGGAATTTGAAATCATTTTCCAGCCATTTGAGCAGATAAATCAGGGAGCACGTTGAAAAAAATATAAGCCCTAAATCGACATAGACCGTAATGGACAGCTTTACGATGACCGGAAGGGAAAGAAAAAAGAGTGCACCGACCAGGGCATATACAGTGCTAATACGAATTTTCAGATAGTTGAAAATAAGCCAGGCCGTTAAAAGAGCAAAGGCAAAATGAATATATTTTGGAACGATATCGTTCCCAAAATATAGGGGGATAATGTAAAGGAGATCCAGGTTCATGGGATAGTATGAAAATTTCAGTGACGGTATTTCATATATCCCGCCATGGTTGAGGTACAGCTTCGGAACCGCGAGATGATGGGTCAGCGCATCCCGGCTGACGGGGGGAACACTGGAAAGAATGATAATAGAAAGGATCAGAATGGCTAAAAATCCGAGAAGGACAAATTTAAGGCATGATTTTTGAGAAGGGTATTTCACGTGCGAGTACCTTAGTTACTTAATTCTGAAATTTTTGTCCTCCAAGCGGATCTACGAGATTTTATGCCAAAAAAATTGACATTCAAACAGCTTTTCCGGCTTGTCTGGCCTATGTAGTGAGGAACACAAGGTTTCAGCCCAGCCGCTGGCCGCTTCGGCGGCCAGCGGCTGGGCTGAAACCTCAATTGAGAACTTTTTTGAAAATCTCCGGCGGAATCTGACCCTGGTAGACTTTACCATCAATAAGGAATGATGGGGTTCCGGTCATCCTCAGTTTCATGCCCTGCCAGATGTCGATTTTAAGCTGATGCAAGGCCTTCGGGTCATTGGCGGAGCTCAGCAGCTCCGGATAATCAAGGCCGGTCCGGGTTGCGATATCTTTAATGTTGATCTTATGAGTTTCCCCGGCAACACCAAACAGAACATCATTCATCTGCCAGAACTTTCCCTTCGCCGCGGCGTGCACGGCTAAAAGCGCCATTTTACCCGACCCTACGTGAAAGGGGTGCTTTACGATGAAATTATATTCATGGTCCATGGGAAAATGACGGTGGACCAGCCGGATTTTGTCGGGATTTTTTGCGATGAGTTCCCGCAGGTAATAATGCATTTTTTTGCATTGGAAACAAAGATAATCCGCATATTCCGTTATCACGAGTTCCGGGGACTCGGCGCCTATCCAGGGATGACCGTCTTCGGTTGTTCCCGTCGGTATGGCTGCTGATTGCGCTGGTGGTTTAAACGTCCAATAGTTTGGGAAATAAAGCACGGTCAGCCCGGCGGTGATTAAAAAGGGCAGAAAAACTGATCCGATCCGGACTTTTTTTGTCCCGAGGAAATCAAGGTCCTGCCTTAATGCTTTGATGATGCCTTCACATCCGAATCGCTTTCGCATCAGCCAGAGGTAATAGAGCAGGAAAAAATTAATCCCATAGCTTAGAATGCACATAATGCAGTAGCTATGGATGTAAAAAGTGGTGATCACAGCAAGAATTACGCTGTAAATGCTGAAAACCAGGGATAGCAGAAAGAGTATGGTCCAGATTCGTCTTTTTTCCCATCCCTCTGGTCCAGGCAAACGGCATCTAATAGAAGGAAAAAAGCATAACCGATTATCCCCCAGACAGGAACCGGGACACTCAGAAAATATCGAAAAAGGGCTTTGGGAAACGGTATCACAGTTGATCGTTCGTGAAATGGCACAAAAACTTTTATACCCGATATCCGTATAAACCCGGTAATGGGATATGGAAAGGTAGACGGAGTCTACCAGACCGGCCAAGGAAAAAACTGCCACCGTCCAGAAATAAACCGGGAATGGCAGCGGTTTTATCTCTTTTTTTTTAGCACTTATAAGTGGCATCGCGAAATGAAGTTAGTGAATACAAAATTGAATAACTTTATGGCTTTATCGCAAACCCATCTTGTCTAATCTCATCACTTTCGGAGAAATCAGAATACATCGCATAACCTGTCCGGTGGTCCTCCGGCAGCGCCAACGCTTCGAATTTTTCTCTTAATTTTCCGTTGATCACAGGAATGAGCAATTCACGCCGGGATGAAATGAGCGCGTCAGGGTCTGAAATCCCATCTAAAATTGATTTTAATTGACTTACGGGGACCGAGGCGATCAATTTGTTCAAATAGTGATCCACATCGGCAGTATCAGCCAATGCCAGATTGGTAGCAACTAGCCACAAAAGTGCCGAGCTGTCTTTCGGAGCACGGATATAGGCGTCTTTTAGAAACATTTCCGCGCGTTGGTATTCTTCCATCAAATTGAGGGCCACCCCTATTTTTACCAAGAGCCTTCTCTGAGTCCGGTTTTTGTTTCAAAACCCGTCTGAAAAACGAACAGGGCCTGTTCGTAGCGCTTCTGTTTTAGTAATATCGAACCTTTTAAAAAATTATAGTCGGCACGCTCGGGTCGTTTTTCTACCAGGGTGTTCAAATGCGTGGATGCCTCGATTAAATCGCCTGATTTTGCCAGAGCCAGGGCCAGCCGGAATTGAACAAATTCTATCTCGGGACTGCGATCAAAGGCCCGGCGCCACAGCTGCCGCCGCCTTTTTATAATCCATTTTCTGATAATAAAGATTCGCCATGTTGTTCAGCGTCATCGATTTGCTCACTTTGCTATGGGTTTCGGACTCCAGGCTTTTTTGGTAGAGTTGCATCGCCTGATCATAGCGGCCTATACGCTCAAAGTGTCCCCAGGCCAGGTTGTGAAGGGCGCGACCGGATTTGGGGGCCTTTGTTACGGCATCTTCCCATAAAGATTTCTCCGTAGCCCAGGCCATATTGCGGACATAGGTTCCGAAGCCAAGGCCGAGAATCAACAGAGCCAGTAAAGGATAAAAGGACATGGTGCATTAAAGATTTCTTGTCGCGGTAAAAATCGAGCAACCATTTTAACCCCATGGCAACCGGGAAAAACAAAAACAGTGAAGGCAGATAATTGCGATGTTCAAAGGCCAGTTCCAATCCGATGATCGTCGACTCGACAGCATGATTCAGGAAAAAAAACAGAATGGCAAAACTGAGGACAGGTCTTTTGCGCATCTGCCACAACCCTATGCCGATGAGCAGAAAAACAGCAATCAGGCTGGGAATGGTCGACCAGGGGTCCATGATGGATGTTGAAACCGAAATATCATGTTCGATGGAAAGACGGGTGGCGACCGGATAAAAAATCTGGGAAAGATAGAAAAATACAATTCGGGGTTCGGTCAGCAAACGCTGCAATGGGGTAAAGGGCCGATGGGAGTAACTCAAGACACCGAGCGGATTGCCGTTAATAAACAGCAGGGCACCCACAACCCCTATAACTATTGCACCGCCTGCGATGATGGCGAAAAAGGCTCTTCTGGTATGGGGACGGCTTAAATCCTGAAAAAAAATAAATTCAACCAGGATGAGAGAGATCGGCAGAAGTACGGCATTTTCCTTGGAACCCAACGCAAATATAAAGGCCAGGCAGCACCCCAGATAAAATAATATCCGGGCTGAGCGGGAGTCATCCAGTCTTGCTTTTAAATAAAAGAATATGCCGGCGATGTAGAACATGGCCGCCATGGACGCCATGCGCTGGACGATATAGGTAACCGCCTGGGTTTGAATGGGATTAATGGCCCACAGAACAGCGGCTAATAGTGCAATGAAGTATTCACTCCCTTTATACTTTCTCCGCAGGTTGGGGGATTCGAACAGGGTCAAAATGGTCAGAAAAAGCAAGAAGGCCGTGCTGAAATGGATGGCAATGTTGATCAGATGGTATCCAAAAGGATTATCCTGCCCGAAATACCAGTTCAGGGCGAAGGTCAGGCAGGCGACAGGGCGGTAGATTTTGCTTTTTGAATACTGGCCCCGGTCAAAAGAGGCGTAAAAAGTTTGAATAATGGATTGGGGCTGCAGATTTTCGATCTTCAGCCGGGGGTTGTTGAGGATATTGTGGTAGTCATCCAGATGCCAGGATGCCTGGAAGGTGTTGCTGTAGATTAAAAAAACCAAAAAGAACAGCAGCGCAAATGCCCTGCCGTTCCGCCCAAACTGGAATTGTTGGTCCTGGCTTTCCATACAAATAATAATCTTTTGAAACACCTATCGGCCTGGAGAAATCCCTAGGCCGACAATGCGTTATTTATAGAAACTGCGGTTTTTACTTTCAAAAAAAAATAAAAGAAGGGGGATTAAGTCTACCTCAGCCCCCCCCTCTTTTTGTTGTCTTACTTCATACTTATTGCCAGCTACCCTGAGCACCACCCATGGTTGCCGCATATGCGTGTGTTCCCCTGGGGCATCGTCCCGACTCATCCACTACGGTGACCGTAAAACCATTGAGCAGTAGTAAGATCTACACTGCTCAGCATTCTGATTGTTGTTAAGAGAAAGCTCCTCAGCAGTTACGAGTTCAGTGACACTGGGCAAATTGGGTGCGACTCGGCTCTGAAAAATAGGAAGAAAGCGCAGCCAGCGTGTTTTGGGCATCGCCCTCTGCATAACCGCAATAGGCTTTGTCACGGTAAGCGATAAAGTTCGGAATAGCAATGGCCGCCAGGATACCGATAATCGCGATAACGATCATCAGCTCGATGAGTGTAAAACCTTTTGAATTTCCTCTTAGTTTTTGTATCATTTTCAAATCTCCTGTTTTAATTTATGTGTTATTGTTTGTTGGAAAAATGTTAAAAACCCTTTGCTAACCTTATCTGCGATCTCCTTAATGTTCTGTTCCCACCCCCTTTTTAACGGTTAAATTGTTAATCATCTTAAAATTTAGCCATGTGATGAATTGTTGTAGATTGTTTTAGCAATAGACATGCCAAATCACATTTTTTTATAGAAAAAATTTTATCTGTCCGTATTTATTGCATATATTTTTTTTTAACCATTTCCATGTCATTTTTTTTCGCTAAATAATTTTGACGAATAACAAATTTTGTTCCTTATTTGACAAAAATTGTCATCCGCTAAAATTCAGAACTTTTGACATCTCGTAAAATAAGATGCGACAGAAATATCTGAAATTGCTTGAACATTATTGAAGTTATATGAATAGTTCTGAATTTTACTTCTTATTTCTGATAGAATCTGTTGCATTTTTAATTTACGCTAAATTTTCCTAAGAATTTTTTTGGTTAATAGTAATAATGGTAGGCCCTATGGGCCGGAGGCTGCGAGCTCTGTCTGCCCAATGAAATCTCTGTTGCACTTATTTCATCGGGGCGGTGAACTATTACGCGGTTGTTTATTGTATCGGCCGCCGCAGAGAAAACTTTATGGGAAATTGGAACGATCTGATTTGTACAATTGGACACAGATAAACTCGATGATACAGATATGAACTTAGCCAGGGGGGGATTATTTCGACAAGATTTACAAGATTAGCAGGATTTTTTCATATTCTTCTTCCTGCCATTTCCGTTGCATTTTACGGGGAACATCCCGTATGTCCTGCCCGCCGAGTTAATGCTTTAGGGAAGACGCGCGCGGCGGATTTAATCGGGATCATTAAAAAAATATAGATTCGTACACCTTTAAATAAGGTGATGAGGCCATAAACTGATATGGGAATGCTATCGATTTAAATTGAAAAGACAGAGCGACACGCTGCGCAAGCGCCTGCGCTGCGCGAGCGATACAACAAATCTTCAATCTTCAATCGTCAATATTCAATTCCCCGATAAATCGGGATTTTCGCTTCGCTACAACCGGCTTGTCCGGGTTAGGTATCACTTCTCGATTCGCAGCTTGTCCAATCGATAGCGCAGGGAGCGAAAACTGATGCCGAGCAGTTCGGCAGCTTTGTTTTTGCTCCCGTTGCTGCAGTCTAACGCTTTTTTCAAGTAGGCGCGCTCGATTTCTTCCAGGATGATATCCAGGGACACACCGCGGGATACTTCGTCCAGATCGAAGCGCCGGTCCTTGAAGCCCTCAATCCAGCGTCGCTTGTGTATCGACAGGGCCAGGCTGTCGGGAAGGATGATATTGGTGGTGGACAGGGCCACGCTGCGCTCCAGAAGATTTTCCAGCTCGCGAATGTTGCCGGGAAAATCATATTTGTTTAACATGTCAATCGCATAGGATGAAAACTTGGTGATCTCTTTTCCCATTTCCCTGGAATATTTTTCCAGAAAATACTGGGCCAAGGGGCGCAGATCGGCTTTTCTTTCCCGCAGAGGCGGAACCTTGACTTCGATGACATTCAGGCGATAGAAAAGGTCTTCGCGAAAATTACCGGCAATGACCTCTTTTTCCAGATTCTTATTGGTGGCCGAAAGAATGCGCATATCGACGGAAATATCTTCAGTGCCCCCCACCGCTTTGAAGGCTTTTTCTTGAACCGCCCGGAGCAGCTTTACCTGAATCGGGAGGCTGAGCTCCCCGATTTCATCCAGAAAAATGGTTCCCTTATGGGCTTCTTCGAAAAGACCTTTTTTATCCGACGTCGCCCCGGTAAAAGATCCTTTTTTGTGGCCGAACAGCTCGCTTTCCATGAGTGTTTCGGGTATACCGCCACAGTTTATGGCCACAAACGGCTGATCATTACGATCGCTTTCCTGGTGGATGGCCTTGGCGATCAACTCTTTGCCGGTGCCGCTTTCGCCCGCAATCAGGATATTGGACTTGGTTTTGGCGACCTGCAGGATCAGCTTGTAGATGTGGCGCATCGCCGGACTGGTTCCCACCAGCAACCCGAAATGCAGGTTTTCCTTTAACTGATCATCGAGCAGCTGCTTTTCATGTTCGACCGTCCTTATATCCAGCGCCTTGGCGACGGTCTGCAGCAGCTCATCCTTGTCGAAAGGTTTGGGAACATAATCATAGGCGCCTTCGTTCATGGCCTCCACCGCGGTTTCGGTGGAGGCATAGGCCGATATCAAAATCACCACGGTATCCGGGTTGCTATTTTTGGAGGCGCGCAAGACATCCAGGCCGGAAATATCGCCAAGCTTGATATCACAGAGCAGCAGGTCGTATTGGTTTTTTTCGAGCAACCTGATCGCTTTACGACCGTCTTCGGCACAGGTGACTTGATAGCCCTCTCTGTTCAACATGAGTTCGAGAAGTTCCCGCATGCTCAGTTCATCGTCTACGACCAGGATGTGGGACGTTTTTTCTGCCATGATTATAAATCCGGTTTGATTTTTCGCAATAGTTCAGCCACTAAGGCCTGAGGCACAAAGCCACAGAGGCTATTATATTATTCTATTGATGCCGCTTTTAGTGATAGGCACGTTAAAATTGATAAAAATACCAATATGCTTACCAGTTAGCCTCTAAATGACTAAGTATTTGTGCTTTAGACACAAGAATCATTTTTTTTGTGCCTTCGTACCTTAGTGGCTAAACTTTTTCGATTCATACACAATCCGGCCGCCAACCATGGTGAGAATCGGCTTGCCCCTCAACTGCCAGCCGTCAAAAGGAGTATTTCGGCTAAGGGATCGGAAGTCGGCAGCGTCAACCGTATAGGATAGATCGGGATCAACGATGGTAATATCCGCCGGACGACCGATTCTCAAGCCGCATTCAAGCCCAAGTATTCCAGCTGGATTGGTGGACATTTTTTCCACCAGACGGGTTAATGACAGCACACCTTCTTGGACCAGTTTCAGGCTCAATGACACCGAGGTTTCCAACCCGATAATACCGTTTGGAGCCTTGGCCAATCCGAAGGCTTTCTCTTCGGTCGAATGGGGTGCATGATCGGTGGCGATGGCATCAATGGTCCCATCTGCAAGTCCTGCAGCAAATCGCCATGCGATCGCTTTCGGTACCCAGCGGGGGATTCATTTTCGCATATGAGCCGCACTTGCCGACGGCATCTTCCGTCAGCGTGAAATAGTGCGGCGCGGTCTCGGCGGTCACCTGGACGCCTCTGGCTTTGGCATCCCGGATGGCCCTCACGGAACTCGCCGTGCTGACATGGGCGATATGAACGGCAGCGCCGGTTAATTCGCTGAGCGCAATGTCCCGCAACACCATAATACTCTCGCTGACGCCGGGAATTCCTTGGATACCCAGCTTTTTTGAAACAACTCCCTCGTTCATAGCACCGCCGGCAGCCAGATGGATATCTTCGCAATGGGAGATAGCCGGCAGGTTAAGATCTTTTGCGCCTACCAGGGCACTGCGCATCAGCCGGCTGTTCATCACCGGGTTGCCGTCATCCGAAACGGCAACCGCACCGGCTTGTTTCAAACTTTCGTATTCACAAAGCGTCTTTCCGGCTATCCCTTTGCTGATGGCGGCCACCGGGAGCACTCGAACCAGATTGATTTCAGCTGCTTTTGCTAGGATATATTCGGTGACCTGCTTGCAGTCATTAACGGGATTGGTATTGGGCATGCAGCAAACGGTGCTGAATCCACCGCGCGCAGCCGCCCGAGACCCCGATTCGATGGTCTCCTTGTACTCAAAGCCGGGCTCACGCAAATGCACATGCATATCGATTAAACCGGGAGTGACGATTTTGCCCGAAGCGTCAAAAATTCGGGTCCCAGGCTGTTGAATGTTTGACGCTCGGTCCTGTTCGTCGGTTTGCCCTTTTTCAACGATCGCAGCTATCTTTCCATCCTTGATAAAGATGTCGGCAATGCCGTCAAAATATCCGGGATCAACTAACCTGCCGCCGGTTATTTGAATTTGCATCGTCCACCCCCCCCCACCGTGTCATCCGTAAGGACCATGATAAGCTTTCACAGTTACCAATTACCTTATTTTAAAATTCTACCCAGCCGGTTCCATCTGACGCCAAAATTTAGCTTGTCCCATGACCAGTAAATAATAAAGGCTTTACCATTAACCGCCTTCAGATTCACAAATCCCCAGAAGCGGCTGTCAAAACTTTCATCGCGATTGTCTCCCATCACAAAGAGGGAATTTTCCGGTACGGTGATGGGTCCGAAATTATCTCTTGGTCGGAGGTTGCCGGAAATGATGTGGGGGTCTGTATGGACACCAAATGCCTGGTTCACCGGCTTGTGATTCACATACAGCTGCTTATCCCGGCTCTCAACGACATCACCGGCCACCCCGATCACGCGTTTGATAAAATCTTTGCTCGGATCCTGTGGGAATTTAAATACGATGATGTCTTCGCGCCGGGGTTCTTTAAAAGGAATGATGGTTTTATTCCAGTAGGGTATTTTGACCCCGTATAGAAATTTATTCACCAGGATATGATCCCCGATCTGCAAAGTCTGCTTCATGGATCCTGAAGGAATTTTAAATGCCTGCACCACAAATGTGCGTATGAAAAGTGCAATGAGAACTGCCACAAGAATCGCTTCAATATTTTCCCGAAGATGACCCTTTTGGGGAGCGTTTTCGTCTTTTTCATCTGAATGTTTCCGTTTCAAATTTTTTGATACCTTCCTTTCAGTATTGTATATTCAGTTTTTAATTTCCCTTGTTTTCAGTCAGCTTGTCAGCGTTAAGGGTTTTACAAAATCTGGCTAATAACTCTGAGCAATAGATTGGTGAGTATTCCGGCAGCCACATCATCCGCGACGACGCCCAGACCACCGGGTATCCGTTTGTCCAGGTCTCGAATTGGAAACGGTTTCAAGATATCCAGAATTCTAAATATGATAAAACCGATCACCACCGTGATCGGATTAAAGGGCAATCCAACTAACGCCACCATCATGCCGGCTATTTCATCGATAACGATACAGCCCGGATCGTTTTGCTTTAATATTTTCTCAGCGGCATCAGCAATCCATACGGCAAACAAAATAAATAACAGGGTCCAGAGCACTGCCGATGACGCTGAAATCCCCGCCAGGGAGAAACAAAGCGGAAGACCGAGTAAAGATCCAAACGTGCCGGGTGCAACCGGAATGTTTCCGATGTAAAAACCCGTGGCCAGAAACATTACCGCCTTTTCTCTAAATTTCATGGCCCGTGTCTATAAGTTCGCCCCACTTTTGTCAAGGTCGGATATGAATACTGAATTTGACTATCGAGTCAATTTTTTGGACACTATTTATATTTATTAGCGCCAAATTGAGGAGTTCAGGAATTGAGGGATTAAAGGAAAAAATCAATAAAATAGGTAGAATTCCTTCAATTTTCATTCTTCAATCTTTTTTCCCTGTCTCCCGGGTGATCGTATCGTAAACAATTCTCAGGGGGATATTACGTTCACGCGCAATTTTTTCACAGACCTCATACTCGGGTACGATGCGGATATTCCCCTGAAGGTCTTTTACGCGTTTAACCGGTATATCCCCATAGGTCGTTTTTGCTTCAAACTGATCCCGCCACAGCAAGCGGCGGCGGGATTCGTAATATCGCACGCCCAATGTTGTTGTTTCAGACAGAATCCGACGAATCAGACCATCTTTGTCGGCCGGATGGCTGAGCACCTGAAGCAGGGTGCCGGGCCTGTTCTTTTTCATATAAACGGGAATCCAGTAAACATCCAACGCCCCTTCTGCGAAAAGCCGATCCATCAGATAACCGAACAACTCCGGATTCATATCATCAATGCAGGTTTCGAGGATATATATGTGATCTTCCGGTATCTCACCCGGCGAACCGCCGGCGGCTTCCAACCCCATACCGGTCGTGATTCTCAATAAATTTGGCCCGGCCTCAAGTTCCCGCTGCCCCGCCCCATACCCGACACCCGTCATGCTCATAGCCGGCATAGGGCCGAACCCTTCTGCAACGGTGACGATAATTGCAGCCCCGGTGGGGGTGACCAATTCGTGCGGGATATCGGTTCCGTAAACCGGAATCCCTTTCAGAATATCCAGCGTGGCCGGTGCCGGCACGGGAAGTTTGCCATGGCTGCAGGTAACAAATCCCTTTCCCAGAGGGATGTGGGAGGCGATGATGTTTTCGATTCCCAGGTAATCCAGGCCAATGGCGGTCCCCACTATATCAACGATGGCATCAATCCCTCCGACCTCATGAAAATGCACCTCTTCTGTAGAGCAGTTATGAATATGGGCTTCTGATGCCGCAAGCTTTTTGAATATTTGAAGACTGGTTGATTTGATCCGCTGCGACAACCGGCAGTTTTCGATCAGAGACCTGATGTCGGCAAAATTTCGTGATGTTTGATCATCGTACATGCCGACATTGACCGACATTGCCCTGATACCGTTGCGCTGAACCGGGGTCGCTGTAATATCAAAATCTTTAAGGGGAATGCTGCTGAGGCGGTCTTGAAGATAGTTTAAGGGTACACCCAGGTCGATTAAAGCGCCCAGGGTCATATCTCCGCTGATTCCGGAAAAACAATCAAAGTAAGCCAACATAAAGATATCTCTATCCAAATTAAAATATTGACAAAATAAACTGCGACTATATTATAAGTTGTCCTAACGGAAGTGCGCAGCTGGCTGGTGCGGCTCCCGGACTTCAAATCCGGTGTGGGGCGCTAACACCGTCCCGGGTGGGTTCGATTCCCATGCA
>CAVXXE010000087.1:0-50139 GCA_963765595.1 uncultured delta proteobacterium | reverse complement strand
ATCCCCCTATTAAGTATTCGGTGCTGAAATATTTATTCAATCAACCCGGGTGACACATTTAGTTGATAAAGGCCAATCTCATAGTGTGAAATGATGATATACTCATCATATAAGTATGTCAAGCGTTTTTTTTAATTTTTTTTAAAATTCCCTGATTAGCAAATATAAATAATCTAACCAATTTAAATTATGGTATATTTAACTTTTCTGTCTGAATTTACCAAGAAGGTGTCGCTATCGAGGGAGGGGGAAAAGGTTAAATATGGAAATTGGTGGATTTGAACATTTATAGATCAGAGGCGTCTTAAGAAAGAGGGTCGAAACTGATAACATATTGTAAGCAACAATTTACAGATAGTAAGCAATGAACTGGTCCGAAAAATGTTTCATTTACATTCTGTCTTGTTCATGACCTGACTGTAGAGTTTGTTTACCCTGAGGATGTGATCACTGATAGATTTAGCAGCTCCATTGGCGTCTCCTTTAGAGATGTGTTCAAAAATGGCCTCATGTTCTTTAAGGGTCAAATCTTCCAATTCTGGAACACCCAACAGATTGCGTTCGTAATCACGGTGGGACTCCGATAACCATCTGAACATCGCATTTGATACGGCTTGTAATATTGGATTCCCTGATATTTCGGCAATGGTGGTATGGAAGTCTTGATCATTTTTTAGAAATTTAGCGCGATCTCCTTTTGCGTTGCGCATTGCTTCGAGCTTTTTTTTCAATTTTGCAATACAATTCGAAGACGCCCTTTGCGTA
The DNA here is from genome assembly GCA_963765595.1 of uncultured delta proteobacterium. Classification (GTDB taxonomy): domain Bacteria; phylum Desulfobacterota; class Desulfobacteria; order Desulfobacterales; family JAFDCJ01; genus JAFDCJ01. Next base: position 49,374 of record CAVXXE010000087.1, on the reverse strand, counting down.
GCCAGAATGACCACCCCGGCTTCAAAAACCTGCCGGGCTTCTTTTAAATGCTCCACATTTTGTGAAGAGCTTGAGAGGAGATGGCGAGTAGTAGAGTCAATCTGAACAAGGACATCCTCCGCCGTAACCTTTTTGACTCGGGCTCTTTCTCCGTGTTGGATGGAAATTAATCCCATATTTTCTATAGTCTGTAAAGCTTCACGCACTGCAGGCCGGCCCACTCCGTAACGTTCCATGAGCTCATGCTCTGAGGGCATTCTATCGCCCTCCTTAAGCTCGCCCCCCGTCTGGATCATGTCGAGTAGCCGGTTTATGATCTCATGGGAAAGTTTTCGACGTTTTATTGGTTCATGTTTTTTCATAGCTTACTTGTATGATCATTATGTAAATATGTCAAGACATCAGGCAATATTTGATAATATGAGCTCAAATGAGTTTGAATGATAATGCTGGCCGTCATTGTGTGAATCCGGTCGGTCCGTTCCGTTTTATTTAGAAAATACGCCATAATCAAAAAGGATGGCAAAACAATCAGCAGGATGGAGATAGAGACCCACCTAAGAATTGGTGCAAAAGCGGTTGGCTAAATTTTTGCAATTCAACCGCAAAGGGCAGCAACATTGTGGACAGCTTTTAGAAAATCGACGTTCCCGATTAGATAATGCATAGGCATATCTTCATTATTTTACAAGGATTGGAATTATTAGTTGCGTGCATCCATAGTTCCAGAAGATCCTTGGTTCATTGCGGATTTGAATAACCAATCCACAATTTTTTATGCTGAATAAAGTTGAGCAGGAATAGCTCCAGATCTCGGGCAAACAGATCCTATTTTTATCCAGGTTTCTAATTGCTATCCCAGGCGGAAAAATTTAGAAGGCTATGCAAATAGGTTGGAGTTACATGCAATTTTGAAAGTGTTTATCTATTGCAGATATATTAAATATCGTTAGGTTGGTTATTCAGGCAAGCCTGCCTTACGCATACCGTCAATAAGGAGCTTTTTAGAGGCCTCGTCTTTAAGCGCAATATACTTAGCATAATTTTCCGCTGAGAATTTGGGATTTATCCTAAGCACTTCTGCTGCTTCAGAATGTGCACCCGCCTTCCGCCCTAATTTAAGGTAGCATAAAGCTAAGTTCAAATGAGAAAACATATCATCGGGTTGCAGCTGAATCGCTTTTTTATACTCGTGTACCGCTTTTCCATACTGTCCTGTCAAACGATAAGCATCGCCTAACCAACCTATGTACCAGCCCGGTGGAATTGGGTTCAAGCGCATTGCATTTTTAAGTACATTTATTGCTTCTTCCGGCTTACCGGCAGCGTTTAAAATCATACCCAAGCCCGCATTTATATCAGCGTTATTTGGAAAGAGGTCACGAGCTATTTCTAATTACGAAATGGCCTTATCAAATTGCCCTTTCCGCGAATAGGCATAGCCAATCAAGAAATGTGCGCCAACATCGCTGTCTCCCCGGTCAAGAACTTTCTACGCCAGTTCAAAGGCCTGTTCGATGGATTTTTCAGGTGTTTTACTCGTGCCAAAAACCCCATCCATAAGAAGGGTCCAGGCAAACATTTCCGTTGCTGACGAATAATTCGGATCCAAATCAAGGGCTTCTTTCGCCTTTTGCCTTGATAAGATATTGTCATCGGGAGTGAAGGCCTTGAAATGCTCCAATGATTGCATCACCTTTATGTAAGCCTCAAAGCTCTCCGTTTCAGGTCCCCAATTCGCCGACTCTCCTTCGGTCAATTTTACCTGCAGGGCAGCGGCAATTTTCATCGTGATCTCATCTCTCATAGCAAATATATCTTTCAGCTCTCTGTCGTATTTTTCCGCCCAAAGGTGGTGACCATTCGTTGCATCAATAAGTTGAGCTGTGATCCGACATATATGCAGATGGAAAGCCAAATATCAGCCACGTAATGATATATTGAGAAACTAACAAATATCAATTTAGCCGAGAATATTACAGATAGAAATTGAATATATGGAACGCTTCAGGAAATCAATCGGTATTTCGAATTTTGGCCAACTCAGGCATCATCGGTGCACCCTACGGGCCAAGGAGCCTGACTGCATATTGCATCATATAAGGTAATCAATTTTGGCTTGCAAAAAGTGTATGTTGCGATCCTCAATCAAATCCACTCAACAAATTGATTCTATTATGTATTTGTTCAGTCAATCTTAAATCTGTCGACCCATTTTCGCAAATATTCTGAAAATCTCATGAGCTTTGACTCTTGCAGACGTTTATCAACTATGTTGGATGTTAATCGAATCCTACACGAATATTTCAGGTTCCTTGCGAATCTGACAGTTTGTACTCAACCACTCTGCCATTTGTTTTATCATGGGTTCCTCCATCACTCTGGCTCCGGTTGGACAATTTTTTACACATGCACAGCATAAAATGCACGCAAGCTTGCCCGTCTCTACGGTTTCTTCGACCGTAATCGCTGCAACCGGACAGACTGAGGCGCAGGTCCCACACAAAGTACACAGGTCCTCTATCGTCGATGAAGATATCTCTGCCGGTTTTCTACGCTCTTTATAGGGACTGTTTCCGGGTACCTCTATCTGAGACACTTCATCAATCGAATCTATGCCCTTCAACTTTTCTCTGATCTTCATTCCGAATTCTTTGGCCTTTATGAGATCTTCCGGATCAGGCCGACCGGTTGCAATGGGCGCGGTATCATTAGCAAATGAGTGTTCCCCAATAAATGCTCCGCCGGCGACCGGGATAAAACCTGATTCCCGGGCAAGATCCTTCAACTCAAGTAGGGCATCCTCAAACTCTCGATTCCCATACACAACGACGATAACTGCAGGTGTCCGGTTTGCCTTGAGGCGTTGCAACCTGGGGACTGCCGCCAATGGAACTCTACCGCCATAGACAGGAACCCCCAGGAGAACCAATTCATCTTGGACCTCATCCGGGCCCGGGATCTTTGCCTCCGGCGGTGTCAAATCAAGGTGTTCAATTTTGCCGATCGCTGTCCCCTGAGCAATTCCCTCCAGGATCTTTTGGGTTGTTTTGGTTGGTGAAAAATAGACCAGTCTGGCTGCGTTGAAATTCACGTCGATGCTCCTTTTAGATATCTGTTGAGGTTCCCATCTCCTTCTACATAGCTATTATAACCGAGCCTTGTCAATAGCCGGGTCCCGGGGATATTCTCTCAACAATTTCTCCCGTCTTTTTAAGAGTGTGCCTAAGGTAGTCGGCATGGTGCTGATGATAAAAGCCATTAAAAGCCTTCATCATCACCTTAAATAATTGCATTGCCATTATATTGATATTAACATAATAATTCAGATAACTGAACCAATAGGCCGTCTTGCGGCGGGCTTAAAATTCAGTACGGATATTGGGCTGGTTGTTGCCCAATCCGGGGTATCAATGGTTAGCGATCGATCTCCCTATACGGGTTTTCATCAGTGGGTGGACAATATGAAATTCAAAAAAACCCTGTTTTTTATTCTGTCTTTTGCGTTACTGGCCGTGTTCCTTAATACCGGAAAAACTCAGGCCACCGATTCAGAAGAATCTGCCGGCTCGACACTTCAAAAGATTACCATTGCCGTAAGCACAGATACCGTACCATTTCATTTTAGCGACGATCAGGGACGACCATCAGGTATCATCGTAGATATGTGGCGACTGTGGTCCGAGAAGACCGGTGTTGCAATCGAGTTTAAGAGTGCGCCGTGGAACGAGACCATTGCCATGGTCCGAGATGGCCGCGCAGACGCGCACGCAGGGCTGAACTACAATTCGGACCGCGAAAAATTTCTGGATTTTGGAAAGCCTTTGACCAGAAGTGACAGCTTCTTTTTTTTTGACAAAAATATATATGGTTTAAACACGATTGATGATCTCATCCCATTCAGGATTGGAATCATCAAAGGGGCTCACGAGGCCACGATTCTGAAGGCCGCTTTGCCTCAAGCCGCTCTAATTGAATATCCCGACCAGAAAAGTCTATACAATGCCGCAGAAAGGGGAGATATTAGGGTTTTCGCAGATGTTGAGCAAATGGCCCGTCACTTTCTCACCCAGCGAGGCATTGCCCACCAATACCGTTACAATCCGGAAAGTCCTTTGGATAAAAACGCCTTTTATCCCGCTGTGGGTGACGGGGACGTCAGATTGAGACTTATCCAAAAGGGCTTTGAAAAAATTTCAGCCCAGGAGCGGGCTGAAATTGAACGCAAATGGATATCCCCCAGACTGAAAGATGTCCTGATCATTGCCTGCGAACGTAACTATCCGCCTTTCACCCAGCTCGGCGTTAATGGCAAAGCCAGCGGTCTGCTCATAGATCTCTGGCGTCTTTGGGCTAAAAAAACCGGAAATCAAGTCGAATTTTTGATGACGGATTGGCCCAATACCCTCAAAGCCCTAAAAATCGGAACTGCAGATATCCACTCCGGCCTGTATCACACCGCTGAGCGTTCACTGTGGATACACTTTTCCAGACCGATATATGAGAGTGACTCAGCCTTTTTCTATCTTCCTGAATACGGAAAAGTTCAAACGGCTCAAGAACTGGCCGGGCGGAAAGTGGGCGCGCTGCGTGACAGTTTCCAGGCGGAGTACGTGGGTATTCACTATCCGGAAATGGATTTAATCGAGTTTGACAGTTACCCCGCTTTGCTCGAAGCAGCTGCCAAAGGCCTGATTAAAGCATTTATGGATGAATCTTTGCCGATGAAGGACAGAATGCGGCATCAATATGAGCGGGGTCAGTTCGAGATGCTGGCAAAGCCGCGCATCAGCAACCAGATGCATGCAGGTACGCTAAGCAGCAATGCCAAGCTGGTTACAGCCATAAACGCCGGCTTGAGCAGCATTACTCCCGATGAGTGGCTGGCGTTGGAGAAACGTTGGATCATTGACCCTGCGGATCGGTACTATGGCAAAAATCAGAAAAAAATAGATTTGACTCCCAGAGAAATTGTCTGGCTGGCCGCCCATAAAAACATTCGGATCGGAGTTGATCCGGGCTATGCGCCTTATAGTTTCGTCGATGAGTCAGGGAGGTATTCCGGTGTATCAGCTGATTTTATGCAAATCATCAGTGAGCGTCTGGGGGTCACCGTGGAGATGGTCCCGGGACTCAATTGGGAAGAAATCCTTGAAGGGACCCGGCAGGGGAAGGTAGATGTAATTACCACTGCTCGCAAGACCCCTGCCAGAGAGAGCTTCCTAAATTTTAGCCAGACCTACATCCCAACGCCGCTGGTGATCGTAACCCGCAAGGATTTTGCTGATATTAAAGGACGTTATGATATCGAAGGCCGGAAGATAGCCATGGTAAAAGGGTATGCCAGCCATGAGAAAATAGTGAAGGACTTCCCTAAAATCGAGCCGTTCTGGTATTCCAAGCCGTTGTACGCCCTCAGATCCGTCTCGCTCGGCAAAACGGACGGCTATATTGGCTCCGAGGGGACTGCCTCGTATTTAATAAGCAAACACACAATTACCAATCTTAAAGTCGCCGCGATATTCGATGACAGCCTGGATGGACAGCGTTTTGCGGTACGCCAAGACTGGCCGGAGCTGGCGCAAATCCTCGATAAAGCACTGGACACGATTTCTGAAAGTGAGCGTCTCAAAATATTGGACAAATGGATTCACACACAGCCCGGCCGGGTCCAGCAGAAAAAACTCGTTCTATCTGAAGAAGAAAAAGCCTGGCTGGCTGAAAATAAAAACATCCGCCTTGGTGTGGATCCGGCCTGGCCCCCGTTTGAATTTTTTGATGCGGCCAGGATCTATTCTGGAATCAGTTCGGGTTATGTACGTCTGCTGAATGATAAATTGAACCTTAACATGGCGCCTGTGCCGGATATCAGCTGGAATGACGTTATGAAAAAAGCCGGCGACGGGGGTATTGATGTTTTGCCGTGCATTGCCAAAACACCGGAGCGTGCGAAATTTTTACGCTTCACCAAACCCTACCTGAGTTTCCCGATGGTCATCGTCACCCGGCAGGATTCTCCGTTTATCAGCGGGATTCTGGGCTACGAGGACGGCAAGCTTGCCGTCGTCAAAGGCTATGCCACCCAGGAGTATTTGGAAAGGGACTACCCGGACCGCCAATTTTATCTTGCCGATGATATCGATGAGGCGCTCAAGGCTGTTTCCAAGGGCAAACTAGATGCTTATGTCGGAAACCTGGCTTCCTTTACCTATGCTGCGCAAAAACTGGGGCTGACCAATCTTAAAGTCATGGCGACAACACGCTACCGCCATGATCTGGCTTTTGCCGTTCGAAATGACTGGCCTGAATTGGTCGGGATTCTGGAAAAAAGCCTGGCGGCGATACCCGAGCAGGAAAAAAGCAGAATTAATAATCGGTGGATCAATGTGCGCTTTGAACGCCAGTTTGATTGGATCCTGGTATTTAAAATTGTTCTTCCCATTGTTTTGATTGGCGGGATCATTCTGGCCACTTTCATCAAATGGAACAGGACCCTCTCCAAAGAGGTCAGCGAGCGGAAACTGGCCGAGAATGCTCTCAAAGAAAGCCGGGCGTCTGCTCGCGGGCTGCTCGACGCCACGCGTGAATCTCTATTTTTATTAGACAGCGAAGCAACGATTCTGGCCGCAAACACAACGGCGGCCCAGAGATTTAACAAGGCGCCGGCAGAGATTGCGGGGATGAATTTTTTCGATCTGCTGCCCGCAGCCGTCCGCGAATCACGCAAGTTCTATTTTGACCAGGTGATGCAAACCGGCCAGCCGGTCGACTTTGAAGCCGTTCGGGATGACTTCATATTTCAGACACGATTTTATCCGGTCAAAGACAAATCCAGTGCCCTAGTCGGGGTCGCCCTATTCGCCCAGGATATCACCGATCGGAAACATGCTGAAGAAGCGCTTCGCGAAAGCGAACGCAATATGCGCATCGTTTTTGAAAATTCACCGCTGGGCATGATTCATTTCAGCAATAACGGCACCATTCTCAACTGCAATGACAATTTTGTTCAATTGATGGGGTCATCACGCGATAAACTCGTCGGTTTTAATACTGTCAGACAGACAAAAAATGAGAAATTGCGATCGGCCTTGCTAAAAGCGTTATCCGGGGAGCGTTCGGAATATGAGGGCAATTATACGTCCGTCACCGGTGACAAGACGACACCGCTGAGAATTGTTTTCAACCCCACGGAACCCGAAAAATCCTCCTCCGAAGTCATCGCTGCGCTCGAAGATATCTCCGAACGCAGGCGCATGGAAAAGGAATTGATTGCAGCTAAAATTACGGCGGACGAAGCGAATAAGGCCAAGGGTGATTTTTTGGCCAACATGAGCCATGAAATTCGCACACCCATGAATGCCGTCATTGGAATGGCACATTTGGCCTTAAAAACAGACCTGACATCCAAGCAGAAGGATTATCTCAATAAAATTCAATCCTCAGCGAATTCTTTGCTGGGCATCATCAACGATATTCTCGATTTTTCCAAAATTGAAGCCGGTAAAATGGCCATGGAAGCAGTGGATTTCAATCTGGATGACGTTTTAGACAATCTGGCGAATCTGATTACGGTAAAGGCCCAGGAAAAAGAAGGCCTTGAAATACTTTTTGCAACGGCCAGGGATGTTCCGCGCTATCTGGTGGGCGATCCCCTGCGCCTGGGTCAGATCCTTATCAACCTGGCCAACAATGCCGTTAAATTTACCGAATCCGGCGAAATCGTGGTTTCCAGTGAATTGGTTAAACAAGACCAGGATCAGGTAACCCTGAAGATGTCGGTTAGCGATACTGGAATTGGATTAACCCGACAGCAGATTTCCAGGCTGTTTCAGTCCTTCACCCAGGCCGATACTTCAACAACCCGTAAATACGGCGGTACTGGATTGGGTCTGACCATCAGTAAACGATTGGTAGAGATGATGGGTGGTGAAATTTGGGCTGCAAGCGAACATGGACAGGGCACCACTTTTAGTTTTACCGCCAATTTTGGCCGGGACGCTGAAAAAGAGAAAAAACGCCTCGAAACACCCAAGGAGCTTAAAGGGATGAAAGTGTTGGTTGTGGATGACAATGCAACCTCACGGGATATTTTTCAGGAAATGCTGATATCGCTCACCTTTGAAGTGACACTGGCAGCTTCCGGGGAAGATGGACTGGCCGAATTCGAAAAAGCTGCGGATAAGCACCCCTTTGAACTGGTAGTAATGGATTGGAAACTGCCGGGCATCGACGGCTTTGAAGCCTCCCGGCGCATCAAAAAACATCCACACATCAGCACCGTACCTGCGATTATCATGGTTACCGCCTACGGCCGGGAAGAGATGATACAACTCAGCGAAGCCCAAGGGTTGGACGGTTTTTTGATCAAACCTGTAAATCCTTCCATGCTGTTCGACATGATCATGCAAGTCTTCGGCAAAAAGCAACGCAATGAGCCCGGCATTTCGTATCGGCAAGATCAGAATAGCGAGGCATTGCAAGCCCTAAACGGGGCAAGCATACTTCTGGTGGAAGACAATGAAATCAATCAGCAGGTGGCTGAAGAAATTTTATCCGCTGCGGGGTTTGAGGTTTCGATTGCCAACAACGGCCTGGAGGCTGTCAACGCAGTTAAGGAAAATGATTATGATGCCGTATTGATGGATGTCCAAATGCCGGTAATGGATGGATATACAGCCGCAAAAGAAATTCGGAAGTGGGAATCAGTCTCCGCTAACGCGGATTCTGATATATGGGAAACAGAGGCCAGAGGACAGAGGGCAGAAGTCGGAAGACAGAGGACAGATGACAGAAGTCAGATGATAAAAGCCCGCATTCAAGCCTCCAACCTCAAAGCAGAGAGCAGAGGACAGAAGTCAGACGACAGATTCCGAAATACAAATTCCGCATTCCGCATTCCGCATTCCGAATTCAAAAGCGTTCCTATAATTGCCATGACGGCCCATGCCATGTCAGGTGATCATGAAAAGAGCCTGCAGGCCGGTATGGTCGACCACGTGACCAAACCGATTGACCCCGAGCATCTTTTCGCGACCCTCTTAAAGTGGATGCGACCCCGGCAAGTGCAAGCCGGAGCTCCTCAGCAACATACAGTCATAGCTGATAAGCCGGATAGAGTTGCTGCCGAAACAGCACTTGCGTCTGGATCAAACACGCCGGCCGATGGGGAAGAATTTCCGGCAGCCCTGACGGGATTTGACCTCGATGAAGGCCTAAAGCGATTGCAGGGCAACCACAAGCTTTACAAAAAATTACTGCTGAACTTTGCCGGAAGCTATGCCAACATGACCCAGGATATTCGCCGAGCACTCGATTCGGCCGACTATAAAAATGCCCACCAACTCGTTCACAGCCTTAAAGGAGTAGCCGGCAACCTGGCAGCCGGCCGGTTACAGAAGGCGACCGTTGGATTGGAAAAGCTTGTCAAACATGCCGATCCCAATGCGCCGCCAGAGCCTAAATCTATCGCGTCCAAGTTGGACGTGCTGAAGGACGCACTCGATCAGGCTCTGGGTGCAATTGAAACGCTCAAAACGGGAGAGGAAGCAATTAACTCCGAAAGTTCAGCGGACTTATCAGCCTCCACCACAGTGGATGTCGACAAAGAAGCAATTCGCCGCTTGCGTGAAGCGGCGGAGATGGGGGATGTAACCGAAGTCGTTTCAATCGCGGAAAATATTGAATCGCAAACAAATGGCTTTTCACCGTATAGAGCAAAGATTACGCAGCTTGCCGATGATTTTGATTTTGACGGAATCCTCGAGTTGACCGATCAACTGGAGAGTTGATCATATACTCTGTCGAAGATGTGTTGTCAAACGCCAGGTATGTAAACAAAGCGAGGGTAAAAGGAGAAGGGCAAATCCATCGATCTGGAATCACCCTCTCAGTTTGATTTCAAGGGGCTAACTTTGATTCTGGTGACTGCGGCATGGGTTTCCGGGCACGCATAAGCACTCCCTTTGTTTTCGGATACTTAAAATGGCCCTCAGGCGTTACGGCTACCTTGTTGTATTTTTCTCGGATACCGGCATTCTTATAACGTGTTTATATCAGCGTGCCTATTTGCGATTCCCTGCAGCTCTCCGGCATTATTGGAAAAAATCCATTCAACCCCACGATTGATTTCCCTGAACAGACAGTTTTTTGATGCGGGATATCCAGTACCCACATTTTGTCCCTTATTACGGTGTTTTGCCAATCTTACATTGTCCATTAGTAAATAGTGCCCGGCTATTCCGCAATAATCTTTTTTTAAAGCCAGTTCACTGAATTGGCCCACATTCAGTGTTGCAATAGGGATGAAATTTGAAGCCGGTACGAAGGTGATCAGATCGAACATTTGGGGCGTAAGGGACATCAAATGATAGTCCATGCACGGCTCGAGAGGAAAAAAACATTCCTTGAAAATCTCATTCTGCCGTTCGGGATCCGGATAGTTTTCGGCTTTTATTTCGATCATAAAATGCAAATTTTTGCCATACTTTTCGATCACTTCCGCAAGGGACGGAAGCAAGGGACAGCGTGATTTCAGCTCGTCCCGGGTCACTTCAGCGATGGTTAAATCAATTCCGAAAACCCGTTTGAGGTCCGGATCATGGATGATCACCGGGTGAAGGTCCTTTGTCCAGCGGACGTCAAATTCAATCCCCCATATGCCCTTCTCCCAGGCCAGGTCGAAGGCTTCGATGGTATTTTCAAAAACCATGCGGTTGTCGTGCTCGCCGCGATGAGATACTATTTTGCATGCCTTTAACCGGTCATGGCCTGGAAATGGTTGCGGCCATATCCTGAAGAAAAAATCAATCCAGCGTATCAGTACCTTTTCAAAACTCTTGGGAAGTTCTGTTTTCATCCAATCTCAACTTGTAAATCTGCAGGCAATGCTAATAATTATTCTTTCGAGATAGATTTTAACCTATACAACACCGCTGAAATCGGCGCAAGTATGTTCCGGCTTAAGATGAGGTGAACCATGCGAAAGAGTCGTAATTCGGAGTGGGAAAATTTAATCGTAAATCCGGCGCAAGTAATGCAGAAACTCGAACCCGGAATGAGTATCTTCCTTGGCACCGGTGTGGGTGAGCCCAGAACTCTGGTTAAGCACCTGATGTCTACCGATTCGGCCCATTTGAAAGATCTGGAACTGATCCAACTGGTGAGTCTTGGGGATGCCATCTCCGTGGAAGCATTAAATACCAATGCTTACCGGCTGAAAACATTCTTTTCCGGCTGGGTGGCCGGCGAGGCAATCACGGCAGGGCAGGTGGACTTGATCCCAAGCAGTTTTTCTCGAATTCCAATGTATATAGAATCCGGCAGAATCCCGATCGATGTGGCATTTATCCAGATTACACCTCCCAGCGAAGCCGGATATTGCAGCCTCGGTGTGGCCGTCGATGTTTCTCGCCAGGCAATGGAACAGGCATCTTTGGTCGTCGGTGAAATCAACTTCGATATTCCGACGACTTTCGGTGACACATTTGTGCATGTATCGGATTTTGATCACCTTGTCCGTTCCACCGAAGCGCCGATCTATTTTGGCCGCTGGCCGGTGGACGATATTTTTGACCAGGTAGCGGCCAACATAGCATCTGTTATTGAAGACGGCAGTTGTCTTGCCTTTTCCCCGGGCCCCTTGTTCGAAGCTTTGAGTCGGCATTTGGTGCGTAGACAAAACCTTGGTATCCACACGCCTTTTTTCACGGATGCGTTAATGGATCTCGTTAAGAGCGGTGCCGTTACCAACCGCTACAAAGAGATATTCAGGGGTAAATCATTGACCTCCTATGCATTTGGCACCCCGGATTTGATGACCTGGCTCAATCGCAACCCCCTGGTGGAATTCCAGGGTATTGACAAAGTGTTTACCCCGGCTCAGATCGGTCAGAATCCCGGTTTTGTCGCCGTGCTGCCGGCACGCAAGGTGGACCTTTCCGGCCGCATTGCACTGCATTTCGGCAAGGGCAACGTCACCGCCGGACCAGGTGACATCATGGACCTTTTCCGTGGCGCCGAGTTGTCCCGCGGAGGAATGACCATCTTTGGCCTGCCGAGCCGGAATCGAGACCGCCAACCGAATATCCTGATTTCTGTCGAGGATTTCCCGAATCAATTGAGCATCCGCGAAGCGGTCGACATGGTGATTACCGAATACGGCGTTGCCAGTCTGAGCGGACGTACCGTGCGCGAACGCGCTCAGGCTTTAATTGAAATCGCCCACCCGGATGACCGCTTAAACCTTGTACGTCAGGCAAAAAAGCAAAAGATCATTTATCAGGACCAAATTTTCCTGGCAGAATCCGCCCACCTCTATCCGGTGGAAATCAACTTCCAGCATACCTTTAAAAACGGCGTAAAGGTGCGGTTCCGGGCCATTAAACCTTCCGATGAGGAAGAAATGCGCCGTCTTTTTTACCGGTTCTCCGACAAATCGGTTTATTATCGGTATTTTGCTCCCATCAAGACGATGCCCCATTCAAAGATGCAGGGGTATGTCAATATCGATTTTAGCCGGACGATGTCCATCGTCGGTGTTGTGGGGGATCCCGGTCAAGGACATATCATTGCAGAGGCCAGGTTCATAAAGGACCAGAAGCGCCCCCTGGCAGATGTGGCCTTTGTGGTGGATGAACAGTATCAAGGCCTGGGCATCGCAACCTATCTGTATAAAATGCTTATCCGGTTGGCAAAAGAGCGCAGAATCCAGGGACTGACGGCCGACGTCTTGGCCTCAAACAAGGGAATGATGAAAGTATTCGAGAAAGAGGGAACAACAGTCACGGCCAAGTTGGACTACGGCGTATACCACCTGACCATTCCGTTTGACGCCCAACAAACAGCTCTAAAGCCCGAATCAAGTGATGTTCAGTGAAAAGATTCGCCAATATTATACGCAATCCACCTTAAATAGGGGGAAAGGTAATAAAGATTTACGGATCTATAACTCAAAAGCAGGTAATCCATCGTGGTCGCTTTCATTTTCAATTAATTTTGGAGTACTGGAGTATTGGAGTAATGACGGAAGGATGGATGTCTTTTTTTCAACACTCCAATACTCCATCACTCCATTATGCCAAGGCCGAGACTTTCAAGAACTGTCGGAAACCTTTGAATTACCTTTTTATTGGTTACAATTCCAAAGATTTATTAACAGGGTTCGCGCGATACATCTGTCGCCCTTAGAAAAAGGATGCTCCAATCGATGCAGGATATTCAGGATATTATACGCAAAGTCCAGGTCAATGTTCCTTTTAGAATGCTTTATGATACCTATCTGAACCGATTCCTTGAACATAAATTAAACCCGGAAATCGGCATAGATGCAGCGGCTCTAGAACGTTTTACCTTTTCGGATTTCAAACGCATCGGCAAAATATTGGATGATCACGCGCTTTCGGTCACTCTTCATGGTCCGTTCATCGATCTGTCGGCCGGATCCACCGATCCGGCCGTCGTGGCCCTGACCCGAAATCGCTTCGAACAGTTACTGAATCTGGTGCCCGTCTTCAGACCCAAATCGGTTGTCTGCCATGCGGGCTATGATTGGAAACGCTATGGCTATTTCAAAACGCAATGGATTGAAAATTGCCTGGAAACCTGGTCATGGCTCGCAAAGAGCCTGGATGAACTGGGGTCCAAATTGATGCTGGAAAATGTCTATGAAGAGGACCCGGAGGATATACGCGTTATCCTTGATGGCCTCAAAAACCCCGCTGTCGGCTTTTGCCTGGACTGCGGCCATTTAGCCGCTTTCGGAAACTCCGAACTTGAGGTTTGGCTAGAATCGTTGGGATCGTATATCCGACAACTTCATCTTCATGACAACCATGGCTCAAATGATGAACATCTGGCAATGGGGCTGGGATCCATCGATTTTAAACTCCTGTTCAGCCATTTGAAATTAAACTATAGTTCACCCCCCATTATTACCCTTGAAGCCCATCAGGAAGAGGATCTGTGGCCTAGTTTAGCCTATCTCACAAGGATATGGCCCTGGTAGATAACGGCATTCGAGGTCTTGGGTGTCAGAGAATCGGGGATATCCTGGTGTGCTAAATGTCTCGGAATTTCTAAATTTTATAATGATACCCGTCAGACATCCAATTTCTGCTTTAGCTCCAGAAAATATGCTGCTATTATGAGAAAATCAATACGAATTATATTCGTTTTGACTCTCTAAACCCACCATTACACGATTCTCTCCGAGCCGGAGGCCAGAACCCATGATAGCGCTAAAGCTTCACTGCGTGCCCAATATTCCAGAATTCCAACATTCCAATTGGGAAGAAGCCCCTAACTTTAATCTGATTTCTATTGTTACGAATCCCTTGAATCCTTCAAATATTTGGTCGGGGAATTTTTCATTAAAGTCCGATACAAAAAATACCGATAAAAACCCTATATCGGTGTGCTGATCCATCTAAATCAACCCATCCTCAGGCAGGGACCATGACAGATATAAATCAAACAGAAAAAAGCCCGGGTGCGATATCCGCAGTCGTTCCCCGGGAAGCAAAAACCATCGTCATGACCCGCAAAAAGGAAAAAGTTATCGGACCTCGACTGGTCTGCACTTCAGCTTCAGGCGAGAGTAAAATCTACCCTCTTAACAAAACAAAACTTGTCATTGGACGCTCTGTTGAAGCCGATCTCAATTTGCTTGATCCTTTGGTTTCCCGTAAACACTGTGTGATTGAAAACCGGGAAGATGGATTTGTCGTAAGAAATGTGAGCACAACTAACCCGTTGTTATTAAATGATAAACCAATAGCCGAAAAACGCCTTTACACCGGAGATCAAATAAGAATCGGTTCTGCGACGCTGGCGTTTATTTCAGACCGTGCCCGGGATGAAAAAAAGCTGGATGCCAAAATGCTCTCCCAGAATAAACGATCGAGATGGGGGTTGTGGTTTACTGTTTCTCTGCTGATCATTTTGGTGGGCTATTTCAGCTATTTTCAGGCATATACGCCCTTAAAAGTCAAATGGGCGCTATCTGCTGTTTCAAAACAGATCGAATTTGGAAAATACCTGTCGGCCCAAAATTCCCTTAAACATCTTTTAGACCTGGACCTATCTCCGGAGCACAGAAACCTGGCGAAAGAACTTATCGCTGAATCGACTCTGGCCATTACCCAGCAAAAGGCTCAAAATGAAGACCTCACTACCGTGATGGAATACTTAAAGGATTACCTGGCGGAATACGGTGCCGGCAAAGAATCGGAAGTTCTCTGGGATCGGTTGGATTATTATCGTTTATCCCAGGCGCACCGTCTTGAATCTGCCAAGGACTTCCAACCGGCACTAAGGCAATATGCCGCCATCAAAGAAGACAGCATCTATTTCGAAGAAGCGCACAAGGCCATCCGCCGTATTTGGCTGACTCACCAGCAACAACCTCGCAAAGATCAGACACTGGCACAACTTTTAAAAGAGGCTGAATTCCATTTTCGGGCTCAGCGGTATCTCAAACCGGTGAACCAAAATGCTTATCTCCTCTATCAAGCTGCCTTGTCACTGGAACCCGGAAATAAGTTGTCGCTCAAACGCATCGACCAGATGAAGTCTTTTTACCGGGAACACGGTGATAAATATTTTGTACAAAGAAAATGGTCCCGGGCCCTTTCTTATTTTGAACGCTATTATTTAATTGATACCGAGACCAAAGAAATAAATCAGAAAATGATAATCTGCCGGGAAAAAATGGCTGAGGCCAGGGCGTTGGACCCAAAAGCCGGGCCGGCTGAAACTTCATCAGAAAAAAGGGTGAGGGGAAAACAAAAAAACAGTAAAAAGCAGGCAGAAAAGAAAGAAGAAATCAAACGGCTGTTGGAAGAGTCGGGAACCGAGAGTTCCTGGATCATGCAATACCTCTTCGAAGACCAGCAGAATGAAATCGACTCCGAGAAGCCCTGGTGATTCAAGGCTTGGATGAAAAACACACTTATTGCAGTTTTGTTAGGTCTTTTTATCATCACCGGAAGCACATCCTGTATGTTTCGGATGCTCCAACCTGCGCCGACCCCGGCAGTACTTGAAAAAGATCAGCTCCCAACCAAAATCGCTATTCTGCCCTTTGCAAACAAAACAGCCAACCCTGCAGCCGGTTCCCAGGTCCGCAAGATGTTTTATAATTTCTTCAGTTCGCTGAACTATCGGGATCTTGAGCCTTATGTCATCGACGATAATCTGAAAGTAAATCATCTATATGCCCGAATCACCGCCGGAGAAGATGTTTCGCCGCAAAAGCTGGGCCAGTTGCTGGGAGTGGACGCTGTTATTTACGGTGAGGTTCTCAGTCTGGGTAAAATGTATGCACTGGTATATTCCGACAATCAGGCCGGACTCAAAGCCCGGATGGTTCGCTGCGATTCCGGTCAGGTGCTGTGGAAGCTCGACCACACTGTCCATTTAGAAGAAGGCGAGTTGGCCATAACCCCCTTCGGGTTGGCGACGGCCGTCTTCAAAACCGCTCTCAACCATCACCAGGCCACTCACATGAAAGCTGCCGCCGAGTTGTGCATGCAGATGGTTGCCACAATCCCGAACCCGCCCGCGGTCAGCGTGCCGCCGCCTAAAATTCAAGCCCTGGTTCATAACGGCGCCGGCAAACTTCTGCAACCGGGGGAATATATAAAAGTGGCAATGATCGGCGAAGAAAACCAAATCGCCAGCTGGAGCATTCCGCCGCTTATCGAGAGCCTCCCCATGAAAGAGAAACGGCCGGGTGTCTACATCGGGGCCTATCGCATTAAAGCCCGAGATCGAATGGCCTATGGCCGCCTGGTTGGATATCTCAGGGCTAAATCCGGTGTAGGCAGCCAATGGATGGATACCCTGGGTCCGGTGAAAATCGGCAAACCAACCCTGCTGCCGGCCGTGATATCCACTGATTATGTGTTAAATATCGAAAAAAGTCCCTATCTTGTCAACGATGCGCTGGTGGTCAAACCCGATGCCAAGCTTACCGTAAATGCGGGAACGGTAATATGGTTCGACAGCCTCGGAATAATTGTGAAGGGTGAATTACAAATTTTAGGGACCAGAGACGATCCGGTCCGTTTGTCCAGTCTGAACATGACAAGCTGGAAAGGCATCATTTTGGACCGCAGCCATACCGAAAATAAAATCAGCTTTTGCACCATATCAAATGCCGAATTTGGCTTCAGAGCATCTCATTCAAACATCTCCATTCAAAACAGCCGGTTTCAGGACAACGGCTGGGGAATCGTGATGGAAGAGTGCAAAGCTGAGATTTCAAATAGCCTTATTCGAACGTCGATAAAATCAGGAGTCGCCGCCCGCAAGACTCAGCTTTTGATAGAGGACTCCGTTATTACAGAAAACAGTTCGGGAGGGATTTTACTGGAAAACAGCCGGGTCCAAATCGTGCAGAATAATATACTGAACAATGGCGGTTGGGAGATCAAAGTGCTCGGCGGCAACGGTCGGGTGCAAGCTGCCCAAAACTGGTGGGGCAAGGAAAATCCCACTGAAAAAAAGATCATCGGCCCTGTCGCCATCCAACCGACTTTAAAAGAACCGATAGAGTTTAATGTTTTGGAATAATCTATGAATGACGAAGGACAAATGAAGAATGTCGAATAATTGTATTCTGTCGATTTAAGATCATTAATGAACATCCGGGATCGACGATCATTCAACGATCAATAAAAACGGCTGCCATCCTTAAATATTCATTCTTCAATATTCAATCTCAGATGGGCCTCCAGCCAATCTTCCAGATCCTCGAGCACTTGTCTTCGCAGATCTTCACCTTCATTGTAAATCTCGTGATACCGTCCTTCATAGACATGCAGGGTTTTGTCCTCGAGGTCCAGTTTTTCAAAAAATTGTGCGGAAGACCGGGCATTCACCAGCTGATCGTCGCCAGCCACCTGCAGCAATGTCGGAACCTTCAAGGCTGAAGCCTGTACATGCACGGTTTCCATGGCGGCTAAAAACTCGGTGAAAAAACGTGCGCTGACCCGGTTGTGCACCAGGGCATCGGTTTCATAGGCACGGACCACCTCCGGATCGTGACTGACTTTACCGGCATCCAGTTCATTGCCCATGGTCAATCCCGGCCAGATGTAGGACATCAACGACCCCAGTACTTTTTTTACACCGGGAATTTCAATAGCCATTCCCAGAGCCGGCGATGAGGCGACCACCCCGTCAATAAACCCCGGATACTGCTGGGCAAAATATAGGGCGATCAAGCCGCCCATGCTGTGGCCCAACAGAAAACATTTCATGCCTTCGGGACGACCCTCTCCTGCCAGCTCAACCGATAAACGAAGGTCCGCGAGATATTGGACAAAATTTAGAACATGTCCACGCTTGCCTTCGCTTTGGCCATGTCCCCGATGATCCGGCACCCAAACACTGATGCCCTTCGGCAGCATGCGCTCGACAACGTTTCGGTAGCGGCCGGAGTGCTCTCCCAAACCGTGGGCGATCACCATGCGGGCACGTTCGGATTCAGCCGGATAATGCCGATAAAATATCTTCACACCGTCGGCACTTGTCAATGTCCCAGTTTTTTCTTGTAATGCAGTCATATCCTGCCTCCAATCGTTTTGAATTTAGGCCTTTAGTTGCAATTTTTGAACGTTTCCTAGTAATAAAACTGTATTGGTATATTTTCAATTCTCCGCGGCGGATCCGGCTTAGGGTCTATACCCCCGCACCTGTTCAAGAAAGAGCTGTGATTCATAAGCGCGGGACAGATCGACAATGGGTTTGCGGCGCAAGGCCGCCACAATATGTTGCTCGAGAGGATTGTTTACCTGCAGCAAAACATTCCCTTTTATAGGTGTATTTTGGCTTAAAACCGTATCATTTAAAGAACTGTTGACCTGAACCAGTTTTGTCAGGCTACCTTGATTAGTAATGCCGATGACCATATCGTCAATCACCATGCCACGGGAGTTACCCCCGGTTCTCAACCGGATGCAGCAGGGCACTCTCTGCCTGCTGTGGGAGTGTTGCAGGTTGACTCGAATATCAGCCTGACTGCCCCCATCAAAGACGTCAATTTGATTTGCTTTAAATTGCGGTGGTATCAACGACCACGGATGCAACACCAGGTCATCGATGACATTGTTGTCACCTCTGTCACGTGTCTGCCACAAGAACTCGAATCTACTTGCATTCAGTAACAGATAACGAAGATCCCTGATCTGCATCATTGCGCCGGCAATCACCGCCAGAGGTAGCTCCAGGCCGAAACGTCCTGAATTTTTATAAGGTTTCAAGGTATGAAAATATTGCAGGCTGGAGCCATCCCCATCCGCATTGCAAAACGGTTTTTCGCACAGAACGACCCCGTAATTGATGGCCTCCCCGGCATAAATCGCATGAATGGTGTCACCCAGATTTTTATCCTTGGCTGTAATGGCAATCAGCCCGGGATGATAGGTTTTCAGTATATCGCGGACCTGGTCAATACCTGATGCTTCTGCAGCCACCAATTCCTTAACGCAGCAGCCGGCATTTTGCCGAAGCGACTCGGCCAATCTGCCGGCAGACTCAAATAGGGTTCGGGTGACGATGAGCCGTCCGATTTGGGGAACATGGGGCAATCGTCTGCTGTTGAGACGGGACAGGATGTCGGCATAATGTCGGCCGAATTCTCCAGCTCCTATAACGAGTGCGGAAATTGGGCGTGTCATCGGGCCAGCTCTTTTTCACATTGCCTTGTTAGGGACCAAATGTAAAAGTTCAACCAATCGCAGAAAACGCAGAGGCTGCGGAGATTTTTAAGCGATGAGCTACTGGGTTAAAATAAGCGCCGCCTCTGTCCTGAACAGCGGCCAGTTTAATCGAAAAAGAAACTCCAGCATGACAAATGTCCAATGTCGATTGACGAATTCTCCAGAGGCGAACAAGTGTCGAATTAAGGAATTCTTTCTATTTTATTTGTTAAAAAAAACAGAGCGAAGCGATTCCATCCTTCGAAATTCGTTATTCGTTATTCGATATTCTGCGGTTCGCTGTTTAATCCAGGCCATCGCGGCGGCCAGTCTAATCACCAAAAAACCGTGCCATTTTGGCGTAGTTTCATAAGAGGCTATCAGGGTTCTCCCTCCCCAGTGCCTTGTAACACTCGGCCGCAAAATTCACCGCTTCCTTTACATTCCGAAATTTAAGGAAATGGGACAAAGCTTGCTCATATTCTCCCAGGTTCATCAGGCAGACGCCCATACAAATGTTAAGCTGGGGATCCTCCGGATGTTGAGTCAACCCCCGGGACAGGATGCGGCCGGATTCGCCATAATCGCCCCGTTTCTGGCTCAAGATACCCAGCCCCAAATAGGCCCTGGCATCTGGATAATACGTCAATGATCGCCGGTACAATTTTTCAGCAATGCCTTTATTATACTTTATGGCGTCAATTCGGCTGTAATCCCCATGATCGAAGGTCATTGCAAGCCTTGAATAAAAACCTGCGTGCAAAGGGTAAAGGTCAGCGCTGTCAATTAACTGCAAGGCTTCGGCAAAACCAGGCAGTTTTTCATAAAATGCTGATCTCAGTTTTTGCCCGAAATCAAGTATCATTTCCCGAGTTAAATCTGGATCGGTCTCAAAATACATGATATCTTCCGCCCGGTTTAGCCAGATATCGTCGGTAACCCCCAGGCGATGTTTGAAGTCCTCATAAAGACGGGTTCCCGGAAAAATATCGAGAATATAAAAGATGACGCTCAGGGGTTTGATGTCCTCGATCAGCGCAATCGTCTCTTCTATGGTTTGCCGGCTTTCTTGCGGACAGCCGTATATGAAATAGGCCCGGGCCATGATACCGTATGATTGGGTCAAGGCAAAGGCATTTCGGATTTTGGCAGTGGTGATCTTTTTTTGCAAAAAATTTCTTATTTTTTCCGAACCGCTTTCAACGCCGTAACTGATCTGAATACAGCCGGCTTTTCTCATCCAGTAAAGGATCTCTGCGCTGATATAATCTACCCGGGATACGGCGTTCCATGTGATGTCCAGCTTTTTTTCAATAATTTTTTTACATATATCGATAACCCGTTTCTTGTTGACTGTAAACGTGTCATCTGAAAAATAAAAAAACCGGGAACCTTTTCGATACAGACGCTCGATTTGATCGACAAAATAGTCAACGGAGTGAAACCGGACAGTGTTCCCCCAGAACCGGGGAGATCCACAAAAATTGCACTTGCCGGCACATCCCCGGGTCAATGACAGATGCTGATATGAAAAATATTTGGCAGGCACCGGCAAATCATCAAGGCAGCCGATGGCTTCGGCCTCCCGGCTCCGGATTACCTGCCCGTCTTGCCGGAATGCAATCCCCCTGATCGTTTCAATCGTCTGGGAACGATCGGATTCAAGATATTTAATTAATTTTAAAAACGTGTACTCCCCTTCACCGATCACCACATAGTCAACTTCGCGAAAATGGGTTAGGAAATGGTTCCATAAAAAAGTGGCGCCGATGCCGCCGAACACGATGGTCACCCGGGGGTCGATCTGTTTGGCAATTTTTGCAATTTCGATGCCCCCCCAGCGGTTGGCATGCAGGATGGAAAAGCCGATGACATCGGGCTTTCCCCGGGCCAGCACTTCCCGGATTTCATGGGGCCTCGTATTGATGTTGTACCAGTTTAAAATCTCCACATCATATCGATTTTCCTTTAAAACAGATGCCACATAATACACCCCCAGCGGCACGGCACGCACATCTTCGGTGGTATGCACCCGGGTTTCGAGAAAATACGGATATATCAGCAGGATTTTCATAGGGGAAAATTTGACATTTGAAGGGCTGTTTTCACAAAGTTTATTTATGATAACCATTAGAATTTCATCTGATAAATCTGCAATAACTTTCTAAAATATTAACGACTTTACTATATTCGCAATATTTTTCTTGAAAATAAACATTTTAAAGCCAACGCACTGGCTTTACGCAACTGATTCTGTTACTGTGCCCGCCATTGTTTTTTTTGATTAAATCGTCTATACATATCGTTGCAAAAATTCCAGCACCTTGCCGGCGATTCTGAAGCCTAAAAGCAGCAAGGCATAACTCCTAATTCAATATGCAAAACGAAGCAATGCACATCAAAGCGGTGGTCTTCCATCTCGAAGGTACGTTGATTGAAGCGTATAAACAAGATGCGATAACGAAAAAATCCCCAACTTCCCCCTCCGATGCCGAGGCAGTGATAGGGTACCTGCGTTCAAGGGACCTCCGCCTGGCCATAATCAGCCACGGCAGTTATGAATCCGTGCTAAAAAGGCTGTCCAATGTATCCTATATCAACATTTCGGATTTCGATACGATCATATGCCGCCAAGGACTGCAGGCACACAGCCCGAATATCGATGCGGTAGCGTTGGCGGCCAAAAAAATGAATCTGCCGCTACACCAAGTCATGGTCGTGGCTGCAGAACCGGCGATTTTGCAAGAAGCCCGGATGGCCGGCGCTCTCACCATGTTTTTTGACCCGTCGGCACAATCCGAGAAGACCCGGGTCGGGGCTGACTTTCATATTTCACAGCTAACCGAACTTAAAAACATCGTGCGTCAGCGCATTCCATTGCCTCCCGGAAAACTGCCGAATGATCTGCTGCGCGAATATTTAAATCAATTCGTTTTTGATGACCCCTCGATTCTTATTAACCCGGGGGTCGGGGAGGACACGGCGGCGGTAAACGTCGCATCGGAAGAAGTACTGGTGCTTAAATCGGATCCCATCACCTTTGCAACGGATTCCATCGGCCAATATGCCGTCTTGATCAATGCCAATGACATTGCGACTTCAGGGGCAAAACCCCGCTGGCTTCTGACCACGTTGTTGTTCCCCTGCGGTGTCACCCCGCATGAAATTCGCAATGTCATAAATGAACTGAAAGCATTCTGCCGCCAGTGGGATATCACACTGTGCGGTGGTCATACCGAAATTACCGACGCCGTCACACGACCGGTGGTGACCGGAATGATGGCGGGGACGGTCGCCAGACACGACTTGATCGATAAGCGCAATATGGCCCCCGGAGACTGTATATTGCTGACCAAAGGCGTGGCGGTGGAGGGCACAGCGATCATTGCCAGGGAATTTGGCGACCGTTTGAAGAATCTCGGTATGGCCGATTCGGAAATTGACTCAAGCCGCCAATTTCTGGCGAGTATCAGCATCATCACAGAAGCCCGGCTTGCTGCTGAATCCGGGTCAGTCAGCGCCATGCATGATGTCACCGAAGGCGGCTTGGCCACCGCAGCAAAAGAATTGAGTATCGCCGGGGGATATCGAATTAAAATTGATATGGATGCCATTCCCGTCTTTGAGGAAACCCGCCAGGTTTGCCGATTGCTGGGTATTGATCCACTGGGTCTGATCGGTTCCGGCAGTCTGTTGATCTGCTGCCGCCGGACCGGCTGTAAATCGCTGATGTCGGCAATTCGCAGGGCCGGCATCGATGTGACCTGTATTGGTGAAGTGCTGGCAAAAGGCCAAGGAATTGCGGCGCTGAAAAAAGCGCAACCGGCCCCATGGCCTCAGTTTGAGGTAGATGAAATCACACGGCTTTTTTAATCCTTTTTAATGCCCCGGCCAAAAACTTCGAAGGCAAGCTCTAGGGTCTCCTTAAGATAATCCTTTTCCTGATTGATAAGTCTTTTGCTCGTCAACCAGAGCACGACACCGGAAAATAAGGACCAGAAGGTATCGGCCAGGGCGGTCGGATGACGGTCGATAAACAGGCCTTGATCGACGCCGTCTTGAAAAATTTTGGCGATGGAGCCCAGTGACTTGCGGGATAAATCCTTTATTTCGGTCATCAGCTGAGGCGATAAATTCTTTAATGTCTCGCTCGATTGCAGGTGAAACATGTTAATGATGATAAGTGGATCGAATTCGTAGACATCGTACATGGCATCCATTAAAGCTTTTAATTTTTCCTCCGGATTGGCGTTTTTCTCATCGTTGACGTGCTCAACCCGAATAAGAAGATATTGGAGTATCCTCAGAGAAAGCGAGGCGTAAAGTTCCTCTTTGTTCTTAAAGTACAGATATAAGGTACCGGGGCTGAGTTCAGCTTCCTGGGCGATATCCTCCATGGTCGCTTTACTGAAGCCTTTATCTGAAAATACCCTTTTGGCGGCAACCATAATCTGCTGGCGCCGTCGCTCCTTTTCTCTTTCCTTACGCTCTTGGATTCCCACTATAAACAAGCTCCCTGAATAAGATTTATTTTTAATATAAACCTGTATTTTATTTAATTTATTTTTTCAAGAGAAATATTCATTTTATGATTAAAACTATAGAAAAAAGAAAAAAGCAGGATGGTTTTGTCGGTTTCACTAAAAGCACGCCGCTGTTTCGAGCTGTAACGCTCCCCAGTGCCGCCTGCCGCAGCCGCCCCGGAGGGATAGGCTAAAAAATCCATGGGATAAGCGAGGCAGGCAGGACAAATTTAGGTCGTTTAGCTCGATGGGAATGTTAGGATCGTTTTTGTACATATAAACAGCCGGAGCGAAGCGATTCCATCATTCCGCATTCCCACTTCCGAATTCCAAACCCTCTGTCATCATCATCCAATGTAGACCACGATTTGGGCATCCCTGGCCCTGACATTTTGAATCGTCACCTGAATGAGATCCTCGGGCTTTAACACAAAACCACCGGATATGGGAAGATCGCATTCAATCATGTAGTTGGTTAGGAGGATCTGGTAATAATTTCTCTGTTTTTTCAAAACGATGGCTTCTTCTTTTTCGCCGATATGCTGTTCGAGATATTTCAAAAGCCAGTATCGGTGTCGGCCGGATTGAATCCGCGGTACATGGCTCATGGGCACTTCGAGCAATTGGATTAGCCGGTCGATTTCTTCAGAAGTGCAGGGTCGCTCTAAACCGAGTGCCGCACGTATCTGCCGCTGGGTAACCAGATCGAAATATTTACGGATGGGCGAGGTCGCCGTCACATAAGCATCCAGCCCCAGTCCGGAGTGTTTATCCGCACGATGGCTCAAAACAAATCGGCTTAAAAATCTCCGCTGCATCCAGTTCTGATAAAGGGTACCCTCATCTCCCCTGTAAAGACGTTCCCTGGGCGGGGGCTGGGTTCTGAAAATGGCTGGTATGTCATTGTCGGCCAGATATTTGGCCGACAGCCAGTTGGCTAAAATCATGAGTTCGGCAACCAACATTCTGCCGGGGCTTTCTCGATTGATTTTATTGACGGAAATGGTGCGATCATCCGCCAGCCATACATTGATTTCCGGCAGCGAAATTTGAACGGCCCCGGCATCCAGCCGCCTTTGGCGAAATTTTTGTGCAATATCACCCAGGATCATTACGTCCTGGTTTTGATCGGCTGCCTGGTTGACGTCATAATAGGTGAGCTGGTGTTTGACATTGATCAAACTCGGCAGGATTTCATAGTCGACAATCTCCAGTGAATGGCTCAGACTCACCATCGTACTGATGGCAGGCCGCAACTCGCCCGCCCTCAGGCTGCACAATCCTTCGGATAGTTCGGTCGGCAGCATGGAGATTTTTTGATCGGGCATATAAATGGAACTTCCCCGGGAAAGCGCTTCCTGATCGATAACATCGCCCTTGCGAACATAATGGCCGACATCTACGATATGGATGCCGAGACGATACTGATCTCCAATCTTTTCGATGCTGAGAGCATCGTCAAAATCGAGGGTGGATTGTCCGTCGATGGTCATCAGGGGTAGCGAGGTCAGATCCGTGCGCCCCCCGTCAGCGGAAAAATCCTGAACGCAAAGCGCAAGATTGCGGGAAGCGTTCAGTATTTCATCGGAAAATTCGGTGCCGATCTCAAAGCGCAGCAAGTCGATATTTTCGTTCTCATCAAAAACGTCCAGTTTTGCGAGAAGCGGGAAAAGCCCCGTCGTCCCATCCAGACCCGCTTTGCTGATCATGGCCTTGGCCAAGGCCTGATCTTCGCTATCTTTATCAAAAAGATAATAGGACTTTAATATATTAATAACTTCTGGTGTATAATCCTCCTTCCCATCGCCGGGCGGCGGGATGCCGTTTAACAGAGCCCTCAACAAATCACCGCCGAACTCGACAATCCTGTTTTTGCGGTCCTCTTCCTGGCGCTCGGCAATTATGCGTGCAACCTTCTCTACGGAATTGGGAAAAAATTTATCAAGGTTGAATTTGAAATACAGCCTGTCGTCAAAAAATGCCCGGATAATGGCCGACTCATGATCAGCCGAAGGACTGTCCGGAAAGCAAAACTCTGTCATGGTCTCCAGATCAATCCACACCTGCTCCGTATTTAATACTTCCCACAGATCTTTGATGTCCACCTGGCGGATCAGCGCTTTACGTTTATCGGCAACCCCTTTTAGGGTGTTCACCATATTGTCCCGTCCCATGGACAAATCGATGCGCGTTTTATCCGCATGCAGCAGTCGACCGGCTGAAAGTTTGACCTCGCGATTGTTTTCGGTCAATAGCCTCAACCGCGTATTTTTGACTTCCAGGATAACCGCACACATGATTTTTTGGCGGTCGATATATTCAACAATGCTCCCTGATTCCATAAGGATTACAATAACAAGCTGTCATTGCAAAGTCAATGATTCCAAAACGGTCATTGGTTGCTGGATGCCGGCTCCCGGTCGCTGGCACCTGGAAGCTGGTCCCCTGTTAAAAAACGTCTATGGTGGGGTGATGAAAATTAACCAGCACCTTGTTTTTAAATAGCTTGCAGTTATAATTTACTGCCTTTATAGTTAGCCATTGTTCAAAAGTAAAGAATCCTGGCCCAGAGGACCAGGCTTTGATTTCACCCCGGAGGGGTGGTGGTTGCCCATAGATAACCAATGGAATGGTGGAATAATGGAATATTGGGTATGAAAAGAGGATGATGGCCTGATTTTAATTTCTGATCAGTGTCATCTACTTAAAAATTAGATCTCATTCCGCCAAACCCAGAAGCCAATGACCAGTAGCCAGCAACCAGCATGATGACCGCCTCAGAACTGATTAAACCTTATTTCATCGAAAATCGCGCCAAAATCTTGATCGGGCTGCTCAGCCTGATCATCGTCGATTTACTCCAACTTTTTATTCCCCGGATCATCAAACGTGTCGTCGATGACCTGACGGCATTCACGTTGGAGGGTTCGCAGCTGCTATCCTATGCACTTGTCATGATTGGTATCGCTGGATTTATCGGTGTCTTCCGATATATCTGGCGTCGCTGCCTTTTGGGTACCGCCAGGCGAATCGAGGAAGGACTGAGAAACAGGCTGTTTGCCCACCTGCAATGCCTCTCCGCCGCCTATTTCGACACGGTCAAGACCGGCGATTTGATGGCCCATGCCACCAACGATATTCAACAAATCCGCATGGCCACCGGCATGGGCATGGTGGCATTAAATGATGCCATCGTTCTGGGGTTGGCCGCCATCGGTTTCATGGCCTACATCAATGTCACACTCACCGCTTTTGTCCTTATCCCCATGCCGCTGATCGTTATCAGCACCCGTTTTTTCAGCAAAAAAATGCATCGCCGCTATCAGACGGTCCAGGCCGCTTTTTCAGATCTCACCGAAGTGATCCGGGAGCGTTTTGCGGGTATTCGCATTATCAAGGCCCATCACCAAAAAAAAGAAGAAGCCGCCCGGGTGGAAGCCGCCTCTAAAAACTATGTCGATAAGAACATCAGATTGGTCAAAATTATCGGCTCTTTCTTCCCGATGATGCTTCTTTTTTCCAATTTGAGTCTGGCCATCGTCCTTTATCTCGGCGGCCGCAAAACCATCATGCAAGACATTACACCGGGCGATTTCGTGGCTTTCATCAGTTATCTGGGCCTGCTCACCTGGCCGATGATGGCCCTGGGCTGGGTGACCAATCTCATCCAGCGCGGTCGGGCTTCTCTGGGCCGCATCAATCAAATTTTGCAAACCGTCCCTGAAATCAGAGACGCTGAAAATGCTGTGGCTATCAGAGACATTCAGGGACACATCGTTTTCGATAATGTTTCCTTTCGCTATGGCGCCGGACCGGACCAGGAAGGGATAGCAACGCTTTTCCAAATTGATTTGGACATCGCGCCGGGAGCGGTGCTGGGGGTTGTCGGTCCTCCCGGTTGCGGCAAATCAACGCTTTTAAGTCTTATTCCAAGACTCTATGACATCCAGCGGGGTCGAATCCTGATTGACGGACATGATATTCGCACTTTTAAAATACAAAATCTGAGATCGCACATCTCCTTTATCCCCCAGGAACCATTTTTGTTTGCCGGAACAATTCGAGAGAACATTACCTTCGGCGATCAACAAATCCCCGAAAATCGTCTAACAAAAGCCGTCAGAGACGCTGCTCTGTATGAAACGGTTAAAAGCTTCCCCGAAGGTTTGGAAACCGTAGTCGGCGAAAAGGGCGTCATTCTATCCGGCGGTCAAAAACAGCGCATCGCCCTTGCCCGCTGCCTGCTTCGGGATAATGCCATCCTGATGCTGGACGACCCTATCAGCCAGGTCGATCTGGAAACCGGAACGACGATTATCAACACCATCAGAAAAATGGGGGGGCAAAAGACCATCATCATTGTCTCTCATCGTCTTTCGGCCGTCAGTTATGCCGACCGCATCATCACCCTCAATCTGGGACGTATTACCGAAAACGGCACCCACCGGCAGTTGATGGAATCAAATAAATACTACGCCAAAACCTATCATTTGCAGGAAATTGAAGAGGATCTGAATGCAGCATGATCATGGATATTTTGAAGAATCCAAACTGGGCAAAGCCTATGATATGAAGCTGTTGAAACGGCTTTATCCGTTTACCCGTCCGTATCGGCTCTTGCTTTTCGGGTCCATCGGGCTGGTGCTTTTGATCACTGCCCTGGATCTGGCCCTTCCCTATGTCACCAAGGTTGCCATCGACCGTTATATTGTGCCGACGGCGGATGTGGTCGCTGACGGCAAAGCTTCTGAAAATAAAACCAACGCAAGGGTCATCCGAGTGGATTTAGCGGATCCCCAAAAGCGGGCCCTGGTCGATGCCTACAAGGAATTCTTTAAAATTGAAGGCAACACGGCCCTGATTTCTTACAACGAACTTTCCGGAATAAAAAGAACGGATCTCGCCGTATTGCGCGAAAGTGATATAGCCGGGATCACTGTTATTTCAGCTCTTTTCGTGGCCCTGGTGATCATCAATTTCATGTTGAGTTTCGTCCAGAAAATGATCATGGAATATACCGGCCTCATGATCATGCACGACTTGCGCATGAAGCTGTTTGTCCATATCCAGAATCTGGCCATCGCCTTTTTCACCCGCAACCCGGTGGGTAGATTGGTAACTCGGACGACCAACGACATCCAGAACATGCACGAATTGTTTACTTCGGTCATTTCCATGATCTTCAAAGATCTTTTTTTGCTTTGTGGCATTGCCGTGGTCATGCTGGTCATAAACTGGAAACTGGCCCTGGTCTCTTTTATCGTTTTACCCCTGGTATTGTATGCGTCGATAAATTTTTCCAGACGGGCCCGGGACATCTTCCGTCAACTGCGCGTCAAAGTGGCACAGATCAATACCCGCTTTTCGGAAACCATCGGCGGTATCCGGGTGGTTCAATTATTTCGACAGGAAATGAATAATTACCGCAATTTTAAAGAGCTGAATCATGAAAACTACCTGGCCGGCATGCAGCAAATCCATGTATTGGCAATATTCATGCCGCTGATTGAACTTCTGGCGGTGGTCGCCGTCGCCCTGGTGATATTTTACGGCGGCGGGCGGGTGCTTAGCGGTACGCTGACCCTTGGCGCCCTGGTGGCCTTTATTTCTTATATTAGAATGTTCTTCAGACCCATCCGGGACCTGGCGGAAAAATATAACATATTACAAAATGCCATGGCATCGGCGGAACGGATATTTTTGATCCTGGACAGCCGGGAAGTGCTACCCCGGCCTGGACTGCAAAAGACTCATGAAGCATCAACGCTGCAGCGCATGGAAGAAATTCGCTTTGAAAATGTCTATTTCGGCTATGTCGACGGGGAAAATATTCTGTGGAAAATCACATTCAGTATCAGCGCCGGTGAGACCGTTGCGGTGGTGGGGCCTACCGGTGCCGGCAAAACATCTTTGATCAACCTGATCCCCCGCTTTTACGACCCCACATCAGGACGGGTGCTGATCAACGGCCTGGATTTAAAAGACTTGAGCACTTCTTCATTTCGATCGAAAATTGCACTTGTGATGCAGGATCCTTTTTTATTTTCCGGCACCATCCGGCAAAACATCTTCCAGGGCAGTCAGGATCCGACCCCAGCCCGGGAACAGTTTATCATCGATGCTTCCAACTGCAGACCCCTGATTGACCGTTTACCCCAGGGGCTTGACACCGTTCTGAGCGAAGGCGGTGCTTCCATATCCAGCGGCGAGCGCCAGCTAATTTCAATCGCCAGGGCTTTTGCACGAAACCCCCAGCTGATCCTCTTCGATGAAGCCACTTCCTACATCGACTCCTCGACCGAATTAGCGATACAGCAGGCTGTGGAGACATTGATGAAAAACAGGACATCCCTGGTTGTGGCCCATCGGCTGTCAACCGTCCGCAATGCCCATCGAATCATCGTGTTAAATCGGGGCCGAATCATCGAAACCGGCAACCATGTCGAGCTGATGAAGCGAAAAGGATTTTACCACAAATTGCATCAGCTGCAAAACGGGCGGGACCTGGAATGACGAATGGCGATTGCCTATTGGCAAATGCAGGGGAAATCAACAAATCTCTTGCAATAATGGAAACCAAATGATATAGGAAATTTTTCATATATTATCAGAGTGTTGTCTGATATTTCAACCTGACTGCGGATGGCGAATATTGCTAAGGTTTGAAACGTTTTACGACCGCTACGAAATCAGGCAATTTTTCAATAGCGGTTTTTTAAAGCGGGCCCCGCTTGCAGCGGGATTCAAGAAGAAGGAAGGCAAAAACTTAATTTTAACTAACACAACCCAATTGAAAGGAGGATATTACAATGCCGTACAATGCAGTAGAGATGGCCGATTGGCAGATTTCTGAAGAAGCGGAAAAAAATATGCCCACCCCCGAGGAATGGCGCGAAAAACTGGGACTGGAAAAAGACGAAATCCTTCCCATGGGTCGACTGGCCAAGCTTGATTTTCTCAAAATCATCAACCGACTCCAGGACAAATCCGATGGAAAGTATATTGAGGTCACGGCCATTACCCCGACGCCGTTGGGTGAAGGCAA
The DNA here is from genome assembly GCA_963765595.1 of uncultured delta proteobacterium. GTDB lineage: Bacteria > Desulfobacterota > Desulfobacteria > Desulfobacterales > JAFDCJ01 > JAFDCJ01. The sequence continues at coordinate 18,106 of CAVXXE010000087.1, read as the reverse complement.
AAGCACGACTTCCTGCGGATTGATGGAGGGTCTTGGTAAACGCGGTGTAAACGTTGGTGGTGCCCTCAGGCAGCCTTCCGGTGGACCGACCATGAATGTAAAGGGAACGGCGGCCGGCGGCGGCAACTCGCTGCTGATTCCCATGACCGAATTTTCCCTGGGTCTCACCGGCGATATCAATGATATCATGAACTCCCATAACCTGGCCATGGTGGCCTTGACCTCGCGGATGCAGCACGAACGCAACTACAATGATGAACAACTGCAACGTCTGACGGGCATGCGGCGCTTGGAAATCGATCCCACCCGGGTGGAGCTGGGCTGGATCATCGATTTCTGTGCCCAGGCACTCAGAAATATCATCATCGGTATGGGCGGCCGCTTTGACGGGTTCACCATGCAATCCAAATTCGGTATTGCGGTGGGCTCCGAGTGTATGGCGATTCTGTCCGTTATTCGGGACCTGGCCGATCTCAAAGAAAGGCTCAACAATATCACCGTGGCCTTCGACAAGAGCGGCAAGCCCGTGACCACCGGTGATCTGGAAGTCGGCAACGCCATGACGGCCTTTATGCGCAACACCATCAACCCCACCATGATGTGCACGGCCGAATACAATCCCTGCATGGTGCACGCCGGGCCGTTTGCCAACATCGCCGTGGGTCAATCCTCAATTATTGCCGACCGCGTCGGCCTGAAACTGTTTGACTATCACATTACGGAAAGCGGATTCGGCGCTGATATCGGCTTCGAAAAATTCTGGAACGTAAAATCACGCTTCAGCGGCCTGAAACCCCACGTATCGGTGCTGACCTCCACCATCCGGGCCCTGAAAATGCACGGCGGCGGGCCCAAGGTCGTGGCTGGGATCGCCCTACCGGATGCGTACACCAAGGAAGATCTGGGGCTGGTGGAAAAAGGCTGTGCCAACATGGTGCACCACATCAACACCATTCGCAAAGCCGGCATCAATCCGGTGGTCTGCATTAACCGCTTCTACACCGATACCGATGCCGAATGCGCTGTCGTTCGCAAGGCAGCTGAGGCTGCCGGCGCCCGCTGCGCCGAGTCCAAGCACTGGGAACTGGGCGGTGAAGGCGCCCTGGAATTTGCCGATGCGGTGATCGAAGCCTGTAATGAAGAAAACGATTTCAAATTCCTGTATCCCCTGGAGACAAAGTTGCGGGATCGCGTGGATCTCATCGCCAAGGAAGTCTACGGGGCTGACGGTGTTTCCTGGACACCCGAGGCGGAAGCCAAGGCCAAGATGCTGGAAGATGATCCCAAGTATGCCGATTTTGCCACCATGATGGTTAAAACCCACCTCAGCCTGAGCCACGATCCGGTCAGAAAGGGTGTCCCTGCGGGCTGGACACTGCCGATCCGTGACGTTCTGATTTATTCCGGTGCCAAGTTTCTGTGCCCCTGCGCCGGTACCATCAGCCTGATGCCCGGTACCAGCTCCAACCCGGCCTTCAGGCGGGTGGATGTGGATGTGGAAACCGGTAAGGTTTCCGGATTGTTCTAAGCAAATTAATCAAAGCCTTAAAAGAGGTTCAAGAAACCGTCTTGAACCTCTTTTTCTTTTTGGGATAAAATACGAAGCACGAAGCACGAAATCCGAAAAAAATTCAAAATCTTAATGTTTTAATGATCAAAACATCTTAGTTCAACCCAACTTTTGTATTAATTCCTTCCATTGTTTTGGTCATTTTAATTTTGGTTATTGGGTATTGTTTTGAATTTCGATATTCGAGTTTCGGATTTGCCACCTTAGATGTCCAAGTATTGACGGCAAGCTAAAGTAACTCGGCCTATGCGCGTTTTACTCATAAACCCATATTACCCCCTCTCAGAAACTCCCTCCCCTCCGTTAGGATTGGCCTATCTTGCTTCAGCGCTGTCCACGGCGGGGGTGGAAGTAAGAATTCTTGATCTGGTTGTTTATCCCTACAGCCAGTCCATGCTGCAAGCCCTGATCGAAGACTTCAATCCCCAGGTCGCCGGTATTACTGCCGTCACCATGACATTTGACCATGCCATCGGGGTCCTTGCGGACATCAAGCGCATCGATCCGGATATTCTGACCATTATGGGCGGCCCCCATGTGTCATTTTGTGCCCGGCAGACGCTTAAAGCCTATCCCCAGCTGGATGTCATCGGATTGGGTGAGGGGGAGCGAACCATCGTAGAACTGGCCCGCACAGCGAGTAACGGCCGGACCTGGGCCGAAGTCAAGGGAATCGCTTACCGCAACGGTGCAGCAATCTGCTTTACCGAAAAAAGACAACCTATCGCAAACCTGAATGATCTGCCGATCCCGGATCGCCGCCTGCTTCCGCTGGGTCGCTACCGGGCACTCGGGATGCCGATCAGTTTGACCACCAGCCGCGGTTGCCCCCATAAATGCATATTCTGTGTGGGCCGGAAAATGGTGGGTGCCAGGGTTCGTTACCGCAGCGCCGGTAAAATTGTCGATGAATTGGAATACCTCAATTCTTTGAATTTTCACCAGATCAACATTGCTGACGACCTTTTCACCGCCAATAAAAACCACTGCAACGCTGTGTGTGATGAAATCATTAAAAGAGGATTGCAGCTGAAGTGGACATCCTTTGCGAGGGTGGATACGATTTCCGATGCGGTCCTGGCAAAAATGAAAGCGGCCGGTTGCAGTGCGGTGAGCTTTGGCATCGAATCGGCCAATCCGCAAATTTTGGAAACCATTAAAAAAGGAATTACCCTCAAACAGGTTGAGGATGCCGTCGACATGTGCAGAAGGGCGGGAATTATGCCTTTTGCATCTTTCATTCTCGGGCTTCCGGGCGAAACCCCGCAAACCATAAAAGAAACCATGGAATTTGGCAACCGCTTAAAAAAGCTGGGCCTGTCTTTTGGATTTCACCTGCTGGCGCCCTTCCCCGGCACCGAAGTTCGCGAGAACCATGAGCAGTATGGGATCAAAATCTTAACCGACGACTGGTCTCAATATCATGCCAACAGAGCCATTGTTGAGACACCCGCCGTAAATCATCACACACTCGATGAAATTGTCGTCAAGTGGGAGCAGGAGTATGATGATTATTTGGCCGATATTAAAATCCGCATGGGTAAAAATGAGGCGACCAAAGCGGAAATTTGGGAGATTGAAAATCTGGAGAGAATTGTCCTCTTATATGACCTCATGATGAAAAAGGTTATCGAACAAAAAGGGTTCTGGTCACGCGAGGGCCGGGCGGTGAGCACACAGGACAACCTCAAAATCCTAGCGGATAGAATTATTGATTCGGTTGATCCTGAGCCGGAAATGCTTTTTGACGCTTTGGGTCAGGCCTTGAAACAGGGAAATTTGAAGTGCACCGATTTAAACGGCAATATCCGGTGGCAATGGGTGGATTTCTTGGATTAACAATTAGGGATAGTTCTTTTTTGTCCATGTTTTAGGCGTTTAGGCGACTTTATCTGACAACCTGTTTTAAGGGACAAAAGGTGTCAGGTGTCAGTGTTCAGGTTTCAGCAATTAAAAAATTTCAAATAACAAAACACAAATACCAAATGGTTCGACAAGCTCACCAGCACCCTGAGCCAGGTCGAAGGGCAAATCACAATGACTAAAATTCAAACTTCCAAACAATTGGCTTTTGATCTTATTTGAGATTTGGATATTGTAATTTGGTGCTTGTAATTTGTTATTTCAGTTTAATCCGGGTTAGGTAGGCCCTATTTATTGGAATCACATTATGTTTGCACATCATTTGTGCCATAGCCAGATTGAATATTTTAGCCTCCGGCTCGTAGATCCTACGGCTCGGAGAGAGATCCCGCTGGCGGGTTTGCAGCGAAGTGTAAATCCCGTTTTATCGGGCAATGGACTCTTAAAACGTATGGATGTGCAGAGACCTTGATACGCAAGAAATCGGTGCAGATCGAGCGAAAAAATCCCCCAATTTAGATTGTATTATGCCTGCAAATAAAAGTGGATGTCAAATCCTATTTCACTGCGATCTGCTGTGCGTATTAAAACCCATGAAAGTCGGGTTGAACGATTTATTGCAATGAGGTCTACCGGGATTGCCGGCGGTCTTGCCCGCGGCGATATAACAATCACCCGGCGGAATAGTCCTGCTCGATGATATCCATCAAGCAGGCATTCCATAGGTCTCGCAAGCATTCCCGTAATATTTTATAACGCTTGACTAGGGCCGAAATTGTGCCGGCAGCTCCGGTTTGTCCGTCCAGTCCCGGGGCCATTTCTGATCAGGCGCTTCACCCAGTTTTTCTTTTCTGGATTTTAAGCCCGGCCGGGCAAATTTCGGATGCCCCTCTTTTAAGGTCCGGCCGTTGATGACGGCCTCGGAGCGCAGCCGGCGGCCGAGGGTCTTTTCCATCTGCCGTCCCAGCCAGAGCACGCGATCCACATCCCAGCCATGCTCAATGCCCATCTCGTCGATCTGAACCAGGGTATCCTCCAAGGTAACCAATCCAACGTAACGCGGATCTTCATAATAGTATTCGCCGGTCCCTTTTACCGGGGTGTCATCCAGGAAATTGGCCGGCTGTCCGCCCATCCCGCCCAGGGTGGCCTCAAAATGAGTAATACCGGCCTGCAAAGCGGCCAAAACGGAAGCCGAGGCCACGCGCTTGGTCTCATGAAAGTGGGCAATGTGAAGATCCGGATTGGGTATTTCATCCAGGATCATGGCATAGTATCGATACACTTCGGCAGCCGAGGCGCTGCCGTCATGGTCGGCATGTTCAATGTCATGAGCGCCGATTTCCAGGAAGCGTTTGGTAAATTCCACCGCATCTTTTAATTCCGTAGCACCGCCGATGGGGCTACCCCAGATGGTGCTGACGGTACCGCACATTTTCATACCGGCATCATTGCATTTTTGGATACACCGCTCGGCCTCGGCCCAGTAATCCGGCAGGGTCGTACCGGAATTGGCAAAATGATGCTCTTCCTCGGTGGAAACCATCATCAGCAGACGATCGGGGCCAATGCCTTTTTCTCTCAGCTCGATGGCCCGATTCACGGCACCTTCGCGGATAGTAATGGCGGTAAAGGTAATATCATCATAATTAACGCCTTTTTTTGCGCAGCGCTGTTTGAAACGGTCGCTGCGCACATGGGTCAGCAGTTCTTCGGCGTCTCTGAACTGGGGCATTAGAAAAGGATTTCCCAGGTTGGTCACCTCGATGTTGCGACAGCCGGCAAAAATCAGTTCTTCGAGATAGAACTTTTTAGCCTGGGTGGAAATAAATTTTTCTTCATGCTGAAATCCATCCCGCACGGTAATGTCGCCGATGGTAACTTTTTCGGGCATTCGTGGAAAAATTTTCCAGTAATCGTATTCAGTCATAGCTCTCAAAAGCCTCCTTTCAAATATAATTGTTTTCCGGTTGGTCGGTTGAGCCTGTTGAGCCGGTGGCCGGTATGTCGCTGCCTGATAGCTAACTTGATCAATTAGGAAAACCGGCTAACAGGCTCAACAGGCAAACCGGATCATTTCCCCTTATACACCGGTTTTCGTTTTTCTTTAAAAGCCGCCAGGCCTTCCAGGCGGTCTTCGGTGGGGATGCACAACCAGTAGGCATTCGACTCGATGGCAAGACCCGTGTGCAGATCCGTTTCGATGCCGTGGTTGATTGCATATTTGGCCTGTTCAATGGCAATCGGTCCGGTCTCACAAATCATATCCGCCATTTTTTTACTTTCGTTCCACAGATCTTTTTGTTCACAGATTTTATTTACCAGACCGATTTTCAGTGCCTCCTGCGCATCTATCCGCTGCCCGGTGAATATAAGCTCTTTGGCCTTGCCTTTACCCACTAGTCGCGGCAGACGTTGGGTCCCGCCCGCACCGGGAATAATCGCCAGACGCGTTTCGGTAAGCCCCATACTTGCATTGCTGGAAGCGATGCGAATATCGCTTGCCAGGGCCAGTTCGGTGCCGCCGCCCAGGGCAATTCCATTTACGGCTGCGATGACCGCTTTATTTAGCTGTTCGATGGATGTAAAAAGGTTGCGGATGGTAAAGATAAATTCCTTGACCTGTTCCGGCTTGAGGGTCGCACGCTCTTTCAGGTCGGCACCGGCACAAAAAGCCTTTTCCCCGCTGCCGGTGATAATGACAACCCGAATATCACTTCTGAATCGAACCGCTTCGATCTGGTCCCGCAGGGCATGCAACAGGGGAAAATTCAGAGAATTCATGATGTCGGGTCGGTTCAGGGTCAACGTCATGATCCCGGCATCTTCTGCTGCCAACAAAATATTATCATCCATGCATTCCTCCCGGGTAATGAAAATAATGCGATACAGCAAAAAGCTTAGCCAACATGAGCGAGCGCTCGCTCATAATTTCTTTTTTTACTGTAACATTTTTAATTTGTCAATACCCCAACCCGGACAAGCCGGAAAAATTAGAAGCGAACCAATATTTCAGAATTAAGTACTGAGCTTTTTCCGTTTATTCTTAAAAATTGAGGTGAAATTTTAGCCCCCGGACACGAAGGCGCAAAAAAAGGAATATGAAGTTTAAACTTGTGTCAAAAAGAATTGACAAGGGGAAAAAAAGCGTGCTATGTGTGTTGACTGAGCGCTCGTTCAGTCTGCAAGCATAGGCAGTTTGCTGGTTACAGCGCCTGGGTTTCTTCCTCCGCAACCTGATCCGTCTCCGGTGAAAAATCAGAAAGTCGGAACAGGAAGGAAACGACAATTTGAGCCCATTGCGATTTATTTAGACGGAATCTAATATATTGAAAATTAACCGTAATATATCATCTCGATTTTATCTCGGTTTTATTCCAAGCCACAGGTTGCCATGCAGGAGCCGACCAGTATAAAAGACATCCCAACCCAGGTCAAGGACCCCGATCTGGTGAAACGCAGACGCCGCCGGATCGCCGATGCCGCCGTTCAGCTTTTCATCGAGAAGGGTTTCCATAAAACCACCACCCGACAAATTGCTCGGGCATCCGGTTCTTCCATCGGCTCCCTGTACGAATATTTCGCTTCGAAAGAAGATATCCTTTATATGGTGTGCGAATCCATCCATGCGGAAGTGTCCCGCGGCGTTACCGAAGCGATGTCCGGGGCGACCGCCGGTCGCGCCGCCCTTGCGGGCGTAATCCGACAATATTTTGAAATTTGCCATCGGATGAGTGACTTTATTTTGCTGATATACCAGGAAACCCGGTCATTGCCGCCCCAATGGCAGAAAAGAGTGCTTGAAAACGAACTTCAAATTACCGGTCTATTTGTCGAAGTTCTGGCCCGCATAGCGACTTCGGGGGAATTGCCGGGTATCAAGGAGCAGTGCATTGAACTGGCGGCTCATAACATTGTGGTACTGGGACACATGTGGACCTTCAGGCGCTGGTATCTGGCCCGTCAATACAGTCTCGAGGAATATATCAACCTTCAGACCGAATTTATTTTAAAAATGTGCACCCGCTAAACGACAAATGTCTATTAACAAATGAATAATGAAGGAATTTTGTCGTTTTTAATTGATTGTCAACTCTAATCCATAGATAGCCAATTTGTACCGTTGAAATTTAAATGAAAGGTGACGAACTTAAAATAAGAACAAAAGAATTTGCACGTCGAAGTGTCAAACTTGCAGCGGCATTGCCGAGTGCACAATTAGGCAACCACATTCGGGGACAATTATTTCGATGCTCCACCTCGGTGGCATCAAACTATCGGGCCGCCTGCGTTGCGCAATCAAAAGCAAGCTTTTGATAATTATAAATCGATAGGATGCCTTAATTTGTCATTCGTCCTTCGACATTCGTCATTCTAACGTCATTCCCAAGGGGGCAAAATGAGCGCTGATATTAAAGTCTATAAACCCGAAAATCATGTCCGGGTGGTGACGGCCACATCCCTCTTTGATGGCCATGATGCAGCCATAAATATCATGCGCCGTATCCTCCAGGATACGGGCGTAGAAGTCATCCATCTGGGGCATAACCGATCCGTCCAGGAGATTGTTGATGCCGCCATTGAAGAGGATGTCCAGGGCATTGCCGTATCGAGTTATCAGGGTGGTCACATAGAATTCTTCCAATATCTGGTGGATCTCTTAAAGGAAAGAGAGGCCGCCCACATCAAGATTTTCGGCGGTGGCGGTGGTGTCATTGTCCCCGAGGAGATAAAAACGCTTGAATCCTATGGCGTCACCAAAATTTTTTCACCCGAAGACGGTGCCCGGTTAGGCCTGCAGGGCATGATCAACCATATGGTTGAATGTATGGACTTTTCCACCGTCAAGGAGGACGGCATTTCCTTCGAAGATTTGGCGCCCCAAAACAAACTTCGGGTGGCGAACTTGATCACGGCCGCCGAGCAGGCCAAAGCCCGGGAAGACGGAAACCTTGCCACCCTGCGTGCCGGACTGGCAAAAAAAATCGGAGACCGCAAAACTCCGGTGATCGGTATTACCGGCACAGGGGGCGCCGGCAAATCATCATTGACCGATGAAATCATTTTACGCATCCTGAATGATCTCAAAGATATTCACGTGGCCGTCATCAGCTGCGATCCTTCCCGGCGCAAAACCGGCGGCGCACTGTTGGGTGATCGCATCCGGATGAATGTCATCGGCAATCCGCGGTTGTATTTTCGATCCCTTGCCACCCGACAATCCCAAACGGAAATCCCGGCGGTGCTGCCCGACGCCGTTGCAGCCGCAAAAGCCGCCGGATTTGACCTGATTATTGCCGAAACTGCCGGCATCGGCCAGGGGGATTCGAGCATTGCCGATCTGGTCGACATATCCATTTATGTCATGACCAGTGAATTTGGCGCCGCCTCACAACTTGAAAAAATCGATATGCTGGACTTTGCCGACCTGGTGGTGGTCAACAAGTTTGAAAAACGCGGCGGGGAAGATGCCATCCGGGATGTTCGCAAACAGGTGCAGCGCAACCGCAAGGCCTTTGATCGGGACCCGACTGCCATGCCCGTCTTCGGCACCATCGCTGCCAAATTTAACGACGATGGGGTTACCGCACTTTACTGCGCCCTCCTCGATACCATCCATTCCAAAACCGGCATAAAATATGAACCTCGGATTTCTAGGCCGGCGACCAAAACATCCTCTTCCAAGACCATCATCATCCCCCCTGAACGCACTCGCTATCTGAGCGAAATCGCCGATAACATTCGGCAATATCATCAAAAAACAAAGGAACAAGCCAGGGCGCTAAGATCGTTTTGGCATCTACAGGAAACCGCGGCAAAACTGGACACTGACAATCTGAACGGTCAGTTTAGCGAGGTACTCGCCCGGCTCCAAGAAGAAGTTCAGAAAGCCAAAGACGCTCTAGACCGCGACACGCTGCAAAGTCTGGATGAGTGGGAAGATCTAAAGCAAACCTACGCCCGTGATGAGCTGGTGTATCAGGTTCGCAAGCAGGATATCAGGGTCCCGCTGCACATCGAATCTCTGGCACACTCCCGCATACCCAAAATCGCTCTGCCCCGATTCCAGGACCCGGGGGAGCTTTACCGCTGGATGCGCGCAGAAAATGTGCCCGGTCGGTTTCCTTTCACCGCCGGTGTGTTTCCTTTAAAGCGGATAGATGAAGACCCCACGCGCATGTTTGCCGGTGAAGGCGATCCGACGCGCACCAATCGCAGGTTTAAAATGCTGTCCGCCGGCTCCGATGCCAAACGGCTTTCCACCGCCTTCGATTCGGTGACGTTATATGGCTATGATCCGGATATTCGGCCGGACATTTACGGCAAAGTGGGGACCTCGGGGGTCAGCATCTGCACCCTGGATGACATGAAAGTGCTTTATGACGGCTTTGAGCTGTGCGCACCCCACACCTCCGTTTCCATGACCATCAACGGACCGGCTCCCATTATTCTGGCCATGTTCCTGAATACCGCCATTGATCAGCAGGTCGAAAAGTTCAGGTCTGAAAATGGAAAAGAACCCGTCCGGGATCAGTATGATCAGATTTGCGCCGCGGTCCTGTCCAATGTACGCGGTACCGTCCAGGCCGACATTCTGAAAGAGGACCAGGGACAAAACACCTGTATCTTTTCCATTGATTTCGCCTTAAAAATGATGGGTGATATTCAACAATATTTCATCGATCATGATGTTCGCAATTTTTATTCGGTTTCCATCTCCGGCTACCACATCGCCGAAGCCGGGGCCAACCCCATTACCCAGCTGGCACTCACCCTTGCCAACGGGTTTACTTATGTGGAATACTATCTGTCCCGGGGTATGCCCATCGACAGCTTCGCACCGAATTTATCCTTTTTCTTTTCAAACGGCCTGGATCCCGAATACAATGTTATCGGGCGGGTGGCCCGACGCATCTGGTCTATTGGCATGCGATATCGACACATGGGGTCCGATCGCAGTCAGATGCTCAAATATCATATCCAGACCTCCGGCCGATCCCTTCACAGCCGAGATATTCAATTCAATGACATCCGTACGACCCTGCAGGCTTTATGCGCCATCTACGATAACTGCAACAGCCTGCACACCAATGCCTTCGACGAGGCCATTACAACACCCAGTGCGGAATCGGTCAGGCGTGCCCTGGCCATTCAATTGATCATCAATCGCGAGTGGGGCCTGGCAGCCAACGAAAACATGAACCAGGGCAGCTTTATATTTGAGCAATTAACCGACCTGGTGGAAGAAGCGGTGCTCATGGAGTTTGACCGCATCACCGAGCGCGGCGGCGTTCTGGGGGCCATGGAAACCGGCTACCAGCGTGGCAAGATTCAGGAAGAATCCATGTATTATGAAATGCTGAAGCATACCGGCAGGCTTCCCATCATCGGTGTCAATACCTTTCGGGATCCGGACACCGATGACGAACTGCTCAGTGAAAGCATTGAGTTGACCCGCGCTACGGAAGAAGAAAAACGATCACAGCTCAATCGTCTGGCCGACTTCAAAAAGCGCCATGCCAAAGAGTCGTCCGAAGCGCTGCAGCGTCTGCAAAATGTTGCACTATGTGGCGATAACATATTTGAAGAGCTGATGCGCACTGTGCGGGTCTGCAGCCTGGGACAAATCAGCCAGGCCTTGTATGATGTGGGCGGGAAGTATCGGAGGAATATGTAATAAATGTGAGTTGTTTGTGGTAAGTGGTTTGTGGTGATAAACTGACCACACACAACAAACAACTTACAATGCCGGCGCAATTCACCCTAAGCCGGTATTTCAACCAGGAGAATTATAATATCGTTTGGAGGTTATAGATTATGAACGAGGCAGTAATAGTCAGTGCGGTAAGGACACCCCTGGGCAGCTTTAACGGTTCACTGGGCAATATCGGTGCCACCCGGCTGGGCGCAATCGTCATCGAAGAAGCCGTAAAAAGAGCCGGAATCGAAAAGAAAACCGTCAATGAGGTCATCATGGGTATAGTACTGCCGTGCGGTTATGGCCAGAATCCTGCAAAACAGGCGGCGGTCCTGGCCGACATGCCGTGGGAAGCGGAATGTTTCACAGTTAACAAAGTCTGCGGCTCCGCGCTAAAATCCGTGATGCTGGCGGCCCAGGCTATCCAGACAGGGGATGCCGATGTTGTGGTCGCCGGGGGAATGGAAAACATGACCATGGCGCCCTTCTACCTGGAAAAAGCCCGCTTTGGATTCCGTATGGGCAACGGTACCCTGCATGATTCCATGGTCCATGACGGCCTGTGGGATATCGTCAATGATTTTCATATGGGCATATCCAATGATCTGTGCTCCGAAAAATACCATATCAGCCGTGAAGATCAGGATCGGTATGCTGCCGAATCTTATGGCCGAACGTTGGCCGCCATCAACTCCGGTCGATTTGAAGATGAAATCATACCCGTACAAATCCCTCAGCGTAAAGGAGATCCGGTACTTTTCAACCAGGATGAATGCCCCCGGGAAACCTCCTATGAAGCACTTGCGAAAATGAGACCCGCGTTTCAAAAAGACGGTTTTGCCACCGCCGGCAATGCCTCGATCATCAGTGACGGCGCCGCCGCCGTGGTGGTCATGTCTGCAGAAAAAGCCAAAGAGCTCGGATGCAGCGTTCTTGCCAGGATCGGGGCCCAGGCATCCGCCGGTTTGGATATGAAATATGTATTGGTGGCACCGATTTTGGCGATCCCCAAATGCTTGCAAAAAGAAGGGATCGCCAAAGAAGACATCGACCTTTATGAAATCAATGAAGCTTTTAGCGGTTCAACCGTGGCGGTGTTAAAAGAGCTGGAGCTCAATCCGGCAACCGTCAATGTCAACGGCGGCAGCGTAGCCCTCGGCCACCCCATTGGTGCCAGCGGCTGCCGGGTGCTCGTAACCCTGCTGCATGAAATGATCAAACAGGATAAAAAGACCGGTCTGGCATCTCTGTGTCTGGGCGGGGGAGAAGCTGTGGCAATGGTGGTGCAGAGATGATACGTGTTGCGGGCAGAAAGGGCATGGGGCATAGCGCATAGAGTAAGACATCGCTCAATGGAAGGTGCAGGAGGATCAAAAGGGTTATGGAATTGAACTATCCATGCAACCTGATTTCCGGCATCCGTATTCTGTGTTCTGTCATCTGTTTTCTGTCATCTGATATCAGGTTACGCGTTGCGGACTAAGCGGATAAGGGATTTATAATCCTGCTTGGGGTAGAAATTGGTGGGAGCGGCTTCCAGCCGCGATGAAGTCGGTTGTTAAAATGCTGTTTTTCACGGCTGGAAGTCGCTCCCATTCGACAATTTTGATCCAAAATTAATTTAACGAATAACTTCAATTGAGGAGGAGAAAGTGATGGACATAAAGACTTTTGGTGTTGTCGGTGCCGGGCAGATGGGAAATGGAATCGCTCAGGTGGCTGCCATGAGCGGTCTCGATGTAATCATGAATGATATCAAAACAGAGTTCGTGGAGGGCGGTCTGGCAACCATCACAAAAATTTTGACCCGCAGCGTGGACAAGGGCAAAATGACCGCTGATGAGAAAAATACTATTTTGGGCCGCATCAGAACGAGTGTCGAGCTGCAGGACATGTCCGAGGCGGATTTTGTCGTGGAAGCAGCCACCGAAAATGAAAGCCTGAAATTTCAAATTTTTAAAAATCTGGATGAAACCTGTAAAACCGGGGTAATCCTGGCGACCAACACTTCTTCCATCCCCATCGGCCGAATTGCCGCCCAAACCCGGCGACCTGAAAAAGTAATCGGCATGCATTTCATGAACCCGGTGCCGGTGATGAAATTGATCGAGGTGATACCGGGCATCGCCACCTCGGATGAGACCTATAAAACCACCTGGGACCTGTCTGAAAAATTCGGCAAAACCCCGGCCAAAGCCAATGACTACCCGGGCTTTATTGCCAATCGAATTCTACTGCCGATGATCAATGAGGCTGTCTACTGTCTTTATCACGGTGTGGGTACCCGGGAAGATATTGACACGGTCATGAAACTCGGCATGAATCATCCCATGGGTCCGTTGACACTGGCAGATTTAATCGGTTTGGATACCTGCCTGGCCATCATGGAAACGCTTTATGAAGGTTTTAAGGATTCGAAATATCGGCCCTGTCCGCTTTTGCGAAAATACGTCGAAGCCGGCTGGCTGGGAAGGAAAACAGGGAAAGGGTTTTATGAGTATGAATGAAAATAGGTTTACCCGTTAGCCCGTTTAGCCCGCTTAGCCCGTTTGCCGGTTTAAAAATTAACTTGATTGATTAGGACAACCGGTCAACTGGCCAACCGATTGTTGGAGGAACTATGCCCAGAAAAAAAAAGGCCCCACCGGTACCGGTGGGGAAAAAAATAAAAAAGGCCAGAACAGCACAAAAATTCTCCCTGGATTACGTCGCCAATGAAACCGGATTTTCCATCGAGTATTTAAAGGAACTCGAAGCCGGCAAAGCCATCCCACCGGTAGGCGCCCTACTGCAGATAGCCAGGGCGTTGGAAATTGACTCCGGATCTTTGCTCAAGGAGCCGGAATCAAAGTTGCAAAGCCGGATCAAAGCACAAACCAAACGAACGGAAGACTACGCCTACAGGACGTTAACCCCGGGAGCGGAAAATAAGCACCTAAAGGCCTTTCTGGTGTCCGTTGAAGCGCGGCAGACGCATAAAGGTGTCGACTATCACCATGAAGGCGAAGAATTTGTATACGTCTTAAAGGGTAAAATCGAGGTCACCGTCGGCGAGCATGTCAACACGCTCAAAGGGGGAGAATCCCTGCATTTTAACTCGGGTATTCGTCACAAATTAAAAAGCATCAGTGATGAAACCGCTGAGTTGATCGTTGTTATTTACACGCCGTAACAGAACAAATGCCTAAATTGCCTAAAATGAACTTTAGGCATTTAAGCAGGAGCATGCCATGTCTTTTAAACTTACTGAAGAGCAACTCATGATCCAGTCCATGGTCCGGGATCTCGCCCGAAACGAATTTGCACCAAAAGCCATGGAGCGTGATAAGACCAAAGAATTTCCGGCTGATAATTTAAAAAAGCTGGGAGAACTAGGGCTTATGGGAATGATGGTTCCGCCCGAATACGGCGGTTCGGGCGCCGACAGCGTCAGCTATGTGCTGGCCCTTGCAGAGGTGGCCTATGCCTGCGCCGCGACGGCAGTGGTGATGTCCGTGCACAATTCGATTGTCTGTGAAAGTATCATGAGGAATGGTACCGAGGATCAGAAACAAAAATATCTTAAACGCCTGGCAACCGGAGAAATTATTGGTGCCTTTGCTTTGACGGAACCTAATGCCGGTTCAGACCCGGTTCGGCAATCCACCAAAGCGGTTGTCGAAGGTGAAAGTTATGTCCTAAACGGAACCAAACGATTTACGACCACCGCAAAGAATGCGGGGCTGATTATAGTCACGGCTAAAACGGACGAAGAAGCTCGTCACAAGGGAATCAGCGCATTTCTGGTTGAGCAGGGAACTCCAGGGCTGACAGTGGGACCTCTGGAAGATAAAATGGGGTTGCGGGCATCCGACACGGCGGATCTTATCTTTGAAGATTGCCGAATTCCGGCCGAAAACCGCCTGGGAAATGAAGGCGACGGTTTTTTAATTGCCATGACGGGTCTAGACGGCGGTCGCATCGGCATTGCAGCACAATCCCTGGGAGTCGCTCAGGCGGCCTTTGACGCCGCTGTCCGATACGCCCGGCAAAGGGAGCAATTCGGCCGCGCTATATCCAAGTTTCAAGGTTTGCGCTGGATGATCGCAGACATGGCAACAGAAATCGAAGCCGCCAGACTGATGATGTTTTCAGCTGCGGAGATGAAAGATAACGGAGAGAATTACACCCTGCAAGCCTCGATGGCCAAGCTTTTTGCTTCGGAGATGGTCAACCGCATCACCGCGCAAGCCATCCAAATCCATGGTGGTTACGGTTATACCAAGGAATACCCGGTGGAGCGTTATTACAGAGATGCGCGGGTCTTTACCATTTACGAAGGAACCTCCGAAATTCAACGGGTGGTGATTTCAAATCTTATTTTGCGGGACAAGCGCAAACCCTAGAAACAGAATTCGGAATGCGGAAGTCGGAAATAAGGAATTGAAAGCGATTTTCTATGTCTGTCTGAATTCTCTGAATTAATAAATCATTCAGCCGGCTTAATACTGTTGGTTTTTCCTATAGTCTTGAATCTATTTTTTTGCCCCAATTGGTCTAGTTGCACCTTTGGATCCTCATTTACGCCTTGCGCTATGCTCTCTGCCCTATGCATATCATTTCCCACTTCCCCATTCAATATCTTTGTCATTCCGTCCTCTGTCATCCGTCATCTGACTTCTGCATCCGTCCTCTGTCATCTGTCATCTGTCTTCAATCGAAGATTTTAGCTGCCTGATCAATATCTTCCGGACAGAAAACAAACAAATATTTTTCATCCGACGACAAAGCCGAGCCGTAAACATAATTGATGTTGATGCCTTCTTCGCCAAATTTGGTGGTAATTTTAGCCATCTCGCCGGGTTTGTTCTCTATCTCAAGGGCAATCACCGGCATAATATCAAAAATGTAGTCGTTTTTCGACAGCAGGTCGACGGCTTTGTCCGTATCACTCACCAGAATCCGAACGAGTGCGAACTCGACGGAGTCCTTGCGCATGGAGTTGTAACTGGCGGCCGATGCAATCCGTTTAAGGGATTTGCCTCTGGCCTTAAAAAGCTGCTGCACATAGGCCGAGGCATCTTGGATCGTGAGCGCATCGATATTGATCCCGGCACTGCCAAAAAGCGTGGCCAGTTTGCCGAGCTCCCCCGGCGCATTTTTCATAAAAAGGGAAATTTCTGTTCTGACCATTTTTTTCTCCTTATAAAATCGTTTGGCGATAGAATCGCCTCACGATTTTATTTTATACGGCTCTGCCGTTTATAAATAAACAAAAGCAGAGGTTCCGCTTAGATACCCTTGCGCATATTGTAGGTTGGGTTAAGCGGGATCTATGTACAATATACATTGGGTTCGCCTATCTTGATACACCTCAAAAGTTTGAAATAGCAACAAGATTAGCGAACCCAACAAGATTGGTTTCCAACCGTCGGCTTAACCCAACCTACGATTTATCGCTTAGCCCACAAAATGGATACCCCCCTAAACAATTAACATACCAGGTAGAGATATATAGGCGATATAAAAGGAGAAGTCAACTTAATTGAAGATGATACGGAATCTAAATACCGGCCTTGGTATTCCGGCAGAAGTATTGATACAACCCTATGACATTGACCGCGCGGCTTAGCAACTCATACTGAATGAGGAAATTTTGCGCCGGGATATCAGGGAAAAATTCCGCGGGGCACAATAAACAATTGCCTATGTAGAAATAATAGCTGCCGATTTTAAGCCCTATGCCCTTCGCACCATGCTTTATGCTTTACCACACCCTGCATCGAACATCCAATATCGAGCATCAAGTATTGAGTAACCAGCAGCGAGTATCGAGCATCGAGCAACAAGGATCCAGTATCAAGCATCCATCAACCCGCAACTCACATCCTGCAACACGCACCCCGTCATCCCTGCCCCCCCCCATACAACGCCTTCACCTTGGCCCTATCCACCGAACCGTCTTCTAGCTGCGGCAGCTCTGATACGAATTCGACATACTGCGGTTTTTTAAAGCTGGCGATGCGGCTGCCGACAAATGCAATCAGCTCCCGAGGTTCAAGAGTTTGTCCGTCTTTTAGCTGGCAAACCGCTTTGATGCCCTCTTTCCACTTCGGGTCGGGCACACCGAAAACCACGGTTTTTTCAACACCGGGGTGTTCAAGAATCGCTTTTTCAACCTCGGCCGGGTAAACGTTCTCTCCACCGGGTTTGATCAGTTCTTTTTCGGCCTTGCGACCCTCATACCACAGAAAACCATCCTCATCAAAGCGGCCCAGGTCCCCGGTGTGGTGCCACCCGCCCCGAAAGGCCTGGACGGTATCTTCGGCAAGATTCCAATACCCTTTAAAAACCATTGGGCCCTTGACGGCAATTTCGCCAATCGCTCCCGCCGGCAGCGGCTTGTCGTTGTCATCCACGATGCGCACGTCTGCCAGCTGAATGGTCCGCCCGGCCGAACCGGGCCGGTCGGAGTAACGGCCCATGGTGGCGATAGCCGAGGTTTCCGTTTGACCGTACATGCAGATAAAGGTTCCGCCGGTCAGTTTCTGGTAGCTCTCGATGACGGTGGGTGATTCCAGCCCGGCCACATGCTGCAGCGTTTGGATGTTTTTGCCGGATTTTTTATGTTCTTCGAGAATGGAGGCCAGTATCGGTGCAAAATCAAACATGACCGAAACGTTTTTTTCCTCGATGAGGTGCACCGCCCGGGCGGCATCGAATTTGCTCATGTTGACGTTTAAAATCCCGGCATGGAAACTCCCGGTCGCCATAAATAGCCCACCAACGTGAAAAAGTGGCAAAATGCTGAGGTGGACATCATCCGCCGATAAATTCAATTGAAGGCTAATGTGCGTGTTTGCGCAGATGAGATTCCCATGACTCAACAAAGCTCCCCGGGGTCTGCCGGCCACGGCCGCTGTATGGATGATGACCAGGCCGTCATCGGCGGAAACATCTGCCGGTTGAAAATAACCGCCGTTTGTCAGCAGGGT
>CAVXXE010000086.1:0-30229 GCA_963765595.1 uncultured delta proteobacterium | reverse complement strand
TCTGGCTGTAGAGTGCTGATTCAAGAAATGATCGGATAATTTTACATACAATCGATACTCCAGGCTTGTCAAGTCGAATCGAATAGGGCCGGCCATGCTGGTGAGCCGCCGGGGTGTGATGGTTAGATCACCGGCCGTCGAGCTGACACCTGATAACTGATCCGCGGGACTCCCTCCTTTTGTTACATGATATTGTCAGAGAATGCTCGATAAGGGGCTTAAGGGCCTGATCCAGCAGAGACGGATTACGGCTTAGATTTCTTTGCTTCCTCTGCCAGCTTTTCCTCCTCTGCCTGGATTGCTGCGGCAGCAGCGCCCGCCGCGGCCTCTAAAATTTTCTTGTCCGGTGCCGTGGCGGGGGCAGCGGTATCTTTATTTTCTTCCCGCCCGTCACCGGGTGCGGCTTGGTTTTCTTCCTGGGGAAGATAGACGGTGACGTTGCGATGGGCAAATTCGATCCCGTTCTCCCTGAAGGACTCCTTCATCATCCGGAAAACCTCCCGTCGGACGACAAATTGTTCACCCGGGATGGTTTTGAATTTCACCCGCATGATCATGGCGGAGTCGTCCAATTCCCTGACACCCTGGGACTTTATTTTATCGAGCATGACGGGTCCCATTTCCTCATCATTTTCGATCTCTATATTTATTTTCTTTATAATTTTACGGACTTTGTCGACATCGGTATCATAGCGCACACGAAAGTCGAGTTTGGTAATGATATAGTCTCGGCTGTTGTTGGTCACCGTGCCCATGCTGCCGAAGGGGATCGTATGGACCGGTCCCCTGGGGTTGCGCAGTCTCAACGAGCGCAGGGATATATGTTCCACCGAGCCTTTGGTACCACCGACTTCTATAAAATCGCCGACCCGAAAAGCGTCATCGATCAGGAAAAAAATGCCGGAGATGATGTCTTTCACGAGGGTTTGGGCACCGAAACCAATGGCCAGGCCGATGACACCGGCACCTGCAATCAGCGGCCCAATGTTCACCCCGATAGAAGAGAGGATAATTAAGGACACCATCACCAGCATGACCACCAGCACAAATTTTCGCAAGAGCATCAGCAACGTTCCGGTTCGTGAGCCGCCGGCACCGCCCTCTTCCATATCTTCATCCGAATCCGGCATTTCTTCCTTGAGTTTACGGTCGATTCTGGCCTTAATCAACTCCCAGGCGACAAATCCCAGCAGCAAGGCCACCACGATACTCAGTGCTCCGCGGGTAAAAATGCGGGCGAAAGACAGATCAATGCCCCACAGTCTGAGCACAATGATAAACAGAGAGGTCACCAGCAGGACCCGGAACGCTTTCCTGATAAACGGCGCGAAATGTTTAATGTCCGATTTTTTATCCTCCGCCGGCTCCTCTGCGGCTTCGGTCTCAGCATCGCCGCTGAGATCGATGACTTCGGGAAGCTCCCCGGATGCCATTTTCAACAGGCGCTGGACCCATTGATCCAGGCCGATGAAAATTGGAATTAAAAACAGACTTCCAATTAGATTGAGAATCTTGCCTTTGCTGCCAAGAAACGCATTAATCAACCAGAATGAGCCGGTCCCCGCGACATACAGAACGGCAAAATAATGCCAGGTCCTGGCAAACTTTGCTCTCAGTGATGCATCAACGCAGGTCCCATCGGTTGATTCGGCGCAGATGGCTTCAGCCACCCGCTGTCTGCTTTGCCAGATCATGACAATCATCAAAATTGTGACACTGAGACCCGATGCAATGAAAAATAAATTAAAAAGTGCTTCGCTGCGGCCGATGTTCAGAAATATGAGGCTGGGGGTTATCAGAATGGCGGCAACCAGGGAAATTCGAATTATCCAGCGATAGAGAAACTTCGCATCCCGATCCTGCAGCGGCAATAGCCTTAATGGCGCTGAAGCCGGTGACATGATCATTTTGGCTGCAAATCGGATCACTAAAAAATAATAACTTACCATTAAAAATTCACTGACTATCCAGTAGCCGGCCTCTTCCTGCCTGAATATTGTTATAAACAGAATAAAGGTGATGAGGATGTAGACGCCGACGCCGAGCGCATCTAAAAGCAGGCGTGAAAAGAAACGACCTAATTTTTGAAGTTTGCCCAAGGCCACGGTGCCCAGGATCTGCTGTCGAAGCCCATCCGTCAAACGCAGGAACAAGCGCTCGACGAGAATGCCACAGGCAATCAAAACGAACCCGATGAATACCGTCAGCAACAGATGGGCGACGCCTTTTCCACCCGATAATCTGTCGAAAATTGCCCCCCACTTCAAGGAGCTGCTTTCGTCGGCAGAAAAGAAGGAAGCCATCTGATCCATGACGGCAGAAGCACCTGAGGCCAGTTCATGAAACATTGTAAAAGGGGCGTCTTCACCCTCTGCCGCATCCCCTTCGGTACCCCGCCTGTGGTTTCCGGCCTCCTGCTTCAGTTTGCTTGCCAAAACCTGTCGCGCCTGAACATCACTTAATCCTGCAAGATAGGCATCCACCTCATCCGGCGAAAGCACCTGCGGGATTAGAGGCGCCTGGCCCGTTTCGGTTTTAAGCATCTTCACCGGAATTCCTGCCGCCTGGGATGTCAGCGGGGAAAATAGACAGAGCGTCAAGACTAAAACTATCAGGGCACCATAAATTTGCTTGTTGGTTGCCGGCAGCTTTGTTCTAGGATACATTGTGGTTCTCCTTATTTGGATGTCCTAGATTCCGGAGAAAGTTTTTTGTTGCGCCATCCATCAATCTCCCCGACACTGAACTAATCGTGCATCTTAATCTGTAAGATATCTTATAACCTTGTCGAAAACGGTACCGGAAAGCCCGGCGTTGTCCACAGTTGGTTGTTAACAAAATGGACTTTTTAGCGAAGAATATCAAGCTTTTTTTTGGCTCGGCAGCGCATCATACTGTGCGGAGTCAAATACTGAAAAAAAGACTAATCCCTGAATATTTGGCAAATTACAATTTTTGAGTCAGGTCTTTTAGCGTATGCTTTAGGATGCATTGGGGGTGGGTATTTAATTGATTAGCTTGGCCCGAACCCAATCGACTAACCCGTATCGCGTAACCCGCGTTTTACCAGTTGCGTACGCGCCCCGTATCGACCTGGATGAAATCCGATTTCCGGTAGTAACCCACGCCGCCCCGCTTCATCGCCCGGGCGGTGTTCCTTAAAACGGCCGTATCCGTGCCGGGAAGGCGGAAGTCGAGGGCTTTGCCTTTCATATGCATGCTTCCCCTGGCAACCCCTTTGCTTGTTTGGCGCAGTTTGGCGTTGGTTTTCGGAGAACGATATCCGCTGATGATGTGAACTTCACCGTGATTATTGACTTTCGTGAGCAGGTCATAGACAAAGTCCATCAGCTTGGGATCCATGGGATAAATATCGCCGCTGCGCTGATCACGCAAAATGTAGCTGATTTTTTTAAGCGCCTCCGGTTTATATCGATTTCCGTTTTTGTAAATAACCGTCAGACGCTCATGGGTGTGGGTGTTGTAGAATGATAATATCCGATCCCCGCTATCTGCTACCGTGTAAACAGGCAAAGCCAGCACGATGAGTAGAATCAGGCCGGCTGAAAGCCTGATCTTTGAAAATCGACTTGAACATTGCGGCCCCATCATACGCACACTCAAATTAATCGATCGCACGGGTTTGCCATATGGTAAATTCTTCATTCAATCCCTCCAAAATGATTTATTTTCGATAAACGGATCAAACAGGGAACGAATGAATTCTAGGTTCATATATTGCTGCAGCTTTGCCCAGGTGTCCGGGTTTTTCATACCTGAAAACCGGGTTTGATATGCCACCCAGCCCATGGCCGACCAGGAAATTCCGCGCAGGTAAACAAAGGGATCGCGCAGCCTGACCCGATCCATTAACGTATCCCGCAGATGCCGATCCTGCAGGTGCCGGCTGTAGGTTTTCAAAAACCTGCGTTTTTCCTCCCGCGTCATTTTCCAGTTTGTTTTCCACAGGGTTGTCAGAGGTGAACAGAAGTGACACAGGTCCTGGGAAGGATCTCCCCAGCGGGGCATCTCCCAGTCGACCAGATGAATTGTTTTCTGCGGCCGGTTTACAATGAAGTTGCCCGAGTTTACTTCCGTGTTGACAATACAGGGCCAGGGGTCCTGCTGGTAATAGATTTCTTGCGACCGGGCGCCATCGGCCCAATTTTTTAAATCAATCAGATAATCCCGGATTTCAGATTGCGCCAGATCCGAATCGAAGTACCGCTGCAGAAGCCCGGCGCACTCTTCGTAGATCAAGGTCAACGGCGCATCTTCGCGGATGAGATGGTTTTGCGCCGCCGGTACGCCTATCTGGTGGATCGTTGCAAAAAGCCCGGCCGCATCCCACAAATCACGGCTGTAATTCATGGGTTCGCCCGGCAGGTATTCCATAATCAGGATGCCCCGCTCGAACACTTGCCGGGTATCATCCACAAAATGAGGCCTGGGTGTTACCCCGCTTTGCGCTAACAGCACCAGAGCCCTGAACTCGTATAAGATTTGGTCATCCCGATTGATCTGAGTTCCAATGTTCACCCGAAAAACGAGCCGAAGCGAACCGGAAGATATCAGATAGTTCAAATTATATTCGCCCTGGGCCAGAGGGCTGACCTCAAATTCACGGCCCTTCATGACGGGTACGTCGTCCCAGTCCCGGCCGTTGAGGTAAGCAGAGACTTTGGGTAACATATCATCCATCAAGGTCATGGTCATTATTTCCCTGGTTATATGGGCATGATTAAACGCGGGGCACCCAGATTCAAAAGAGTTGTTACGGCTATACCACAAGAAGCACGAACATACTATAGATCCGTGGAGATCTGTGGGAATCTGTGTCCAAATTTTTAATCTGATTTTGTTTCGCAAGGAAAAATCCGGATTTTATCCGGCGGCAGGTGGACGTGGACGTTCTGGCCGGGCGTGTAGTCGTTGTCGGAGGTCAGAACCACAAAGCGGTTTTCCCGGCAATTTACCCAGATGCGGGTGGCGCTGCCTTCGAAATTCGTTTTTGCTATTTTCCCGCGAATATCATATTTTGCATCGAGAGATAACTGAATGTCTTCCGGACGGATGGTGGCCGTTCGTAAATGCCCGTTGCCATTCACTTCCGGTGCCGGTGCATTGCCGAACTGCGAGCGGAATATACCGTCTTTTACACGGCCCTGAATAAAATTGCAGCCACCGAAAAAACGAGCCACTTCGGTGTCCGCCGGGAGGTAAAAAAGTTCCCGGGGTTTGCCGGTTTGGCGCAACCGTCCGTTTAAAAGCAGGCATACGCGGTGGGAAATCATCAAGGCCTCGGCCTGGTCGTGGGTGACGAAAAGCGTGGTGATGCGAGTCTCGGCCTGGATGTCCTGAATTAATTCGCGCATCTGCTGGCGCAGATTGGCATCCAGATTGCTCAACGGTTCATCCAGCAGTAAAACGGCCGGTTTGAGCACCAGGGCCCTGGCGAGGCTTACGCGCTGCTGTTGCCCGCCGGACAGTTCATGGATTTTGCGCCGGCCCAGGCCGGTGAGTTGGGTTAATTGCAAGATCTGTTCGATGCGGCGTCTGGTGTTCGTCCCGTTGTGCCCCTGCATTCGTAAACCGAAAGCAATGTTCTGGGCCACATTGAGAAACGGAAACAGCAGGGTTTTTTGAAACACCATGACCGCATTGCGTTTTTCGGGGGCCAGATCACGGACGGATCGGCCGTCGATGAAAATTTCTCCTTTTTCCGGCTGAATCAGGCCGGCAACCGCTTTGAGCAGCGTGGTTTTGCCGGCCCCGCTGGGTCCCAGCAGCGAGACCATCTCACCATTTTGAACCTCAAGGTTGAAATCGCGGACAACCGCTTGCCCGCCATAGCGGATGGTTAGATTTTTCAGTATCAGATCGCCCATTATCGTATCCCTGCAATACTTCTCCCACCCAGATATCGGGCACTAAATAACAGCGCAACAAACGCCGGTACCACAAAAACGATGCTCACCGCCGCGGCCACCGGCCGATCGCCGCTGCCCATGAGGGCAAACAGCAAAACGGGCAACGTTGTGACCCTGCCGCCGCCGATAATCAAGGTGCTCAGATACTGGCTCCATGACAGTAGAAATGAGAATAAAGCGGCTACCATGATGCCGGGAAAAGTCAGTGGCAGCATTACCCGGGCGATCACCTTCCAGGCGGTTGCGCCCAGTGAGCGGGCCTGCGCTTCGTAGTCCGGGTTGTAATTTGAGAAGACACCCCACAGTACAAAAACCGAATAGGGTAGACAAAATGTCAGGTGCACCAGAACCACCCCCGCAAACGTCGATGCCAATCCCATCTTGATGAACCAGAAATGCAAGCCCATGGCCACGCACAGCGGGGGTACGATCACCGGCAGGGTCAATATCACGGATATCAGATCTTTACCCCTAAAATCATATAATCCCAATGCTCTGCCCGCAGGTACACCGATCGCCACTGATATTAGCGCGGTGGCCAGGGCGACCAGCATACTCTGGACCAATGCCGCAATAATCTGATAACCTGCTGTGCCGAACACATAATCCCAAGCTCTTAAGCCCCACTGCCGGGGCCACAATTCCGGGTAAAACCAGCGGTTGGAAAATGACCATGTTATCAGAACTGCAAACGGCAGCGCAACCGTGGTGATCACCGCGGTGGAGATGATATTTCGCTTAAGCGATCTCACAGACCCACCCCCCGGCGTCTGGCAGCCTGAATCAGGGTCTGGGAAAGCACGATGGCAACGATGATAACCCCGGCAATAATTATTCCGGTGGCAATGCCTTCAGGCCTGGCCAGCAGGTCGACATCGCTGTAATTTTTATAGGCCCACACCGGCAGCATCATGGGATAGGTTTGCCCCAAAATAAAGGGTATTTCAAAGGCACCGAAGGTGTATGCAAAGACGATCAAACAGGCGGCGCCCAGGCTGGGTGATATGGTCGGCAGGGTAATATAGCGAAATCTCTGCCAGGGGCCCGCTTTCAGCGTTCGGCCTACCTCGAGCAATTCGACGCCCGTGTGCCGAAGCACCGCAAGAATCATGAGGGTGATAAATGGGATCTCTTTCCAGACATATGCCATTATGATGCCCACGCCCCAGCGATCGTTGATCAGCAATGGAAAAGCAGCGGATGATGCGATCAGGCCGAATTTGATGGCCAACCGCGAAAAAAATCCTGTGGGCGACAGCATAAATACCACGGCCACGGCAATTACCAGATGCGGAACCGTCAAAGGAATCTGGAAAATAAAATGAACGAGACGGTATTTCTCCAAAAGTGAGACCAGAACCAGTGCCAGAATAATGCTGAGGGCAGCGGCGATGGCGGTGGAGGTGGCCGATATATACAAGGTCAGCATCAGGCTGTTTAAAAAGTCCGGATCAGAGAGCACGTTTGCAAAATGTTCAAAGGTCAACGCGTTTATGCCGGCAGCCGGCAGCTGCGCCAGGCTTTGGATCAAACCCAGCGCAAGCCCGCCGCCGAAAAGAACCACGACGACCGCTAGCGCCGGCCCAACCAACAAGCTTGTTGACATAAAGCCGGGGCTTTCGCGTGTGCGGGCGTCCGTATCTGTTGTTAAGCTTTTGGTGTAAGTGTTCACTGGTAACATCCAGGCCGCGCAGGGTTGTTTTCACAGATGAACGTTGAACATCGAATAAGGAATTCTGTCTATTATGAATTGACAGAGCGCAGCGATTCCATAAATCCAAAACCCCCCAATCTAAAATCCCAAATTATGACCAATGACTCCATAGGAATAAAAACGGGATGACTTTGTAAAAGCGGATTCAGCATTTTTTCACCATCCCACCCAGAACCTCTGAACGGTCATCTCTTCTTAAGTACGTGTTTGTCCCAGCCCTTTTCCAGTCGGATCAGTATCTCCGATGGTGGTTCCGGCAGTTGATGGGCTTGTAACTCCCTGTCGGACAAGGTTGCAATTCCCCGGGGGAGATTATTAAATTTTTCCTGCCAGGTTTTATCCAGACGCCGAATATCGATGGCCGGAAAATCTCCCCAAACCTCAGGATCCGCTTTCTTTAGCTGAGCTTCGGGTGAAATCAGGAAATTGGCCACCACCATGGCACCTTCTTTGGCAGCGGCGTTAAAGGGGATGGCCACAAAATGGGTGTTGCTGATGGTCCCTTCCTTAAACACAAACGTTCGCACCGTGTCCGGGTAAAGACCGTCATGAATCATTTTGGACGCCTCGGCCGGGTGATAGCTGATGGCAAAATCGACTTCGCCGTCGGCCAGCAGGTGAGCGAGCCGGATGGGGTTTTCCGGATAGGTCATCCCTTGACGCCATAAACTTGGGGCGATGCCCTTCAAGAGCAGGTAGGTTTTATTTGCAGCGTCATCAAAACGGTTTTCATCAAATTCACCTTGCCAGGATACGGCATCGCCGGACACATGGTAGAATATATGTCGAACAAACACCGACCCGGTAAAGTCGGGGGGCGCCGGATACGCAAAACGACCGGGGTGTTTGCGAATCCAGTTCAGCAGGTCTGCCATGGTTTGCGGCGGATTGGGAATGCGTTTGGAATCATAGATCATTACCACCTGAGCACTTCCCCAGGGAGATTCCAACCCCTGAACGGGTTCGCCAAAGTCGTTATAAACCGATGGGCGGCTCCAATCGACCAGCTTCTGATTGGGCAGCCGCGCGGCAAAGGGTCCGTAAAGGAGGTCGTTTTTTTTACAGGTGCGAAAATTTTCGCCGTTGATCCACATTAAATCAATCTCGCCGCCTTGATTTTTGCCGGCCTGTTTTTCAACCAGTATTTTACTGACGACCTCGGAAATATCTTTGATTGGGACCTGACGCAGCTTGACGCCGTAAAGTTCCCTGACACGCGGGGCGACATAACCATTGACATAGGCATTGGTAGAGGGAAAGCCGCCCCACATGAACCAGTTTACCGTTTGACCGCGGGCGTGCTCCAGGACTTGTGACCAGGTGAGGGCATTTACCCGCGAGGCTAAGCTCAAAGCGGTTACGGCGATCAATATGGCCATTGGTTTTAGATAAAAACCATGCCGTGAAGTTTGCGCGCTGCCTGTCATCTATCCTCCATATGTTCCACCATGCTTTGGGCAAACGCCGAACATTTTATTTCCTTGGCACCCTCGATCTGTCGGGCCAGGTCGTAGGTCACAGTGCCTGATTTAATGGTAGCCTGCAGCGCCTGCCGGATCAAATCGGAGGATTGCCGCCAATCCATATAGTCGAGCATCATGGCCCCCGACAGGATTAAGGAACTCGGGTTGACTTTGTCCAGACCGGCATATTTCGGTGCGGTTCCGTGGGTAGCCTCAAAAACTGCGCAGTTGTCACCGATGTTTGCACCGGGTGCCATGCCCAGGCCACCCACCTGGGCGGCCAGCGCATCCGAAAGATAGTCCCCGTTCAGGTTGGGCGTGGCAATCACGTCGTATTCGTCGGGTCTCAGCAGGACTTGCTGGAATAGCATGTCCGCGATACGGTCCTTAATTAACACTTTTCCTGCAGGTAACTTTCCCCGGTAGTCATCGTAGAGGTCTCTTTCAGTGATGGTATGATTGCCGAATTTTTCCCGGGCGACTTCATAGCCCCATTTGGCAAAAGCACCTTCGGTAAATTTCATGATGTTGCCTTTGTGCATCAACGTAACGGACGAACGGTCATTGTCGATGGCATAGGCAATGGCGGCGGCCACTAGGCGCTTGGTATTTTTGGCGCTGATAGGCTTGATGCCAAGCCCGGTGTCATCCGACAAAGATGTGCCCATCTGCTCGTTTAAAAATAACCTGAGTTTTTCGGCCTGACTGCTGCCGGCCTGGTACTCGATACCGGCATAGAGATCTTCCGTATTTTCCCTGAAGACCACCATATCGATGTTTTCCGGATGTTTCATGGGGCTCGGTACCTGGTCAATGTATTTAACCGGCCGCACGCAGGCATAAAGGTCCAGTTTTTGTCGAATGGCGACATTGAGGCTTCGAATTCCCTTACCCACCGGGGTGGTCATTGGCCCCTTGATTGCCACCACGTTTTTTTCGATAGCATCCAGGGTATCGTCGGGAAGCCAGGTGCCCGTTTCCTGAAAACCCTTTTCCCCTGCCAGAACTTCAAGCCAGTTGATGTGTCGCTTGCCGCCGTATGCTTTTTTTACGGCACTGTCCATCACCAGGCGTGCCGCCCGCCAGATGTCCGGCCCGATTCCGTCACCTTCGATAAAGGAAATCACGGGTTGATCGGGTACGATTAGTGATCCGTCTTTGTTTTTTACAATTTGTCCTTCGCTTGCCATGATGTGTTTCCTTCGGCCACAAAAATGATTGTAGGGCAGTAGCCCACCGTGGTTGCCCGGTTAGGTCGGCACGGTGGCCGAACCTACTTATAAATTTTGGATTTTGGATTTTAGTATTTGGATTTAAGGCATTCTGTCAATTTAATAAAAAGGCTAGAGCGGAGCGATACAACAAATCCGCAATCCCTCCGGGGCGTAGGCCCCTATGGCCCTTCCGGGCCGGAGGCCCCAATCCAAAATTCTCCGTCATAAGCTGATTTAACGGAATAAAAAATAGGATAAACGTTAAGCGTTACATCATGCTTGATATTTATCACCTTAGCTCTCTGCCATCACTTTGCGCAAAACGTAAGGCAGGATTCCGTCGTTTTCAAAGTAAGCGACATCCACCTCGGTATCCAGCCGGGAGATAACTTCAAAATTGATTTCATGTCCATCTTCTTTGACGGCTTTAACCTGCAGCGCTTTGCGGGGTTTTATATCATCGATACCGCTGATGGAAAATGTTTCAGATCCGTCCAGACCGAGGCTCTGCCAGCTGTCGCCCTTTTTAAACACCAGCGGCAGGACACCCATGCCGACGAGGTTGCTGCGATGGATCCGTTCAAATGATTCGGTGATGACAGCCTTAATGCCGAGCAGGTTGGTTCCTTTGGCGGCCCAATCCCTGGAAGAGCCGGTCCCGTATTCTTTGCCTCCCAGAACAACCAGCGGTATTGTTTCCGCTTGGTATTTCATCGCAGCTTCATAGATAAACATTTCACGGCCTTGCGGATACTTGCGGGTAAAACTGCCTTCCTTTTGCCCCATGATTACGTTTTTAATCCGAATATTGCCGAAAGTGCCGCGCATCATAACTTCATGGTTGCCTCTGCGGGAACCATAAGAATTAAAATCCTGCGGGGCGACATCCTGATCCATTAAATATTTCCCGGCAGGATAGTCTTGCGGGATGGCACCGGCCGGTGATATGTGGTCGGTTGTAATTGAATCGCCCATGAGAACCAGTGTCTTTGCATCTTTGATATTACCCGCTGGGGCCGTCTGCAGATTGAATCCGTCAAAATATGGCGGCTTTTTAATGTACGTGGACTTTTTATCCCAGCGAAACGTGGTACTTTCCGTCACCTGTAGTTTTTGCCAGAATTCGTCGCCGTCAAAAATTTTGTCATACTCTGATTTAAAAAACTGCGGCTTCACATGCTGGTTGGCAAGGTCCCCAATTTCTTTGGAAGCCGGCCAGATATCTTTGAGATATACCGGTTCGCCATTGGGGTCCAGGGCGATAGGATCGGTGGTCAGATCGATATCAATCCTGCCGGCCAGTGCAAAGGCTACCACCAGCATGGGCGATGCCAGAAAGTTTGCCTTGACACGCTGATGAATGCGGGCTTCAAAATTGCGGTTTCCGGATAGAACGGCGGCGACCGTCAGGTCATTTCGGGTGATGGCGTCATCAATTTCAGGGGGCAGAGGACCGCTGTTGCCGATACAGGTGGTGCAGCCATAGCCGGCCAGATAAAAACCAAGGCTTTCGAGGGGTTTGAGGAGATCGGCGCCTCTGAGGTAGTCGGCTACCACCTTTGATCCGGGTGCAAGAGATGTTTTCACAAACGGCGGCACCTGAAGGCCTTTTGCGACTGCTTTTTGGGCCACCAGTCCGGCACCCAGCAAGACCAGCGGGTTCGACGTATTTGTGCAGGAGGTAATCGCTGCAATTACAATGCTGCCGTCGCATATTTTTGTCCGTTGTCCATTGACGACAATTTCACAAACCTTCTTTTTGGGGGAGCAGGCCTCCGGTCGGCTGGCGCGGCTGCCAGATTCATCATGATAGGTTGAAATATTTGCCACATCGGTATCTCGTTTGTATTCGCAACCGAGTATGTTGGCGAAGTTGTTTTTAAGATCCGGCAGGCTGATTCTATCCTGGGGTCTGGCAGGGCCGGCGACGGATGGGACAACCCGGGCAAGATCCATCTCGAGAATTTCGCTGTACTCAGGAACTTCAGTGCCGGTATAAAAAAGACCAAGAGCCCTGGAACAGTGCTCGACTACTTGCGCCTGTTGGGCGCGGTTCGTCATCACCAGGTAATCAATAGTTTTTTCATCCACCGGGAAAAATCCCATGGTAGCGCCATATTCCGGCGTCATGTTGGAGATGGTAGCCCTGTCGGGGACGGACAGATTTTTCAGGCCGGGTCCGAAGTATTCGATAAACTTTTCAACCACGCCGTGTTTTCTGAGCATTTCGGTGACTTCCAGCACCAGATCCGTGGCCGTCACACCTTCTTTCAATTCACCCACCATCTTTACGCCGATGACTTCGGGGATAGACATGTAATAGGGCTGTCCGAGCATGACCGCTTCGGCCTCGATGCCGCCGACACCCCAACCCATGACACCAATGGCGTTTATCATGGTGGTGTGCGAATCGGTGCCGACCAGGGTGTCCGGATACGCAATAGGACCGCCGTCGCCGTTTTGCGTGATGACAACCTTTCCCAGATATTCGAGGTTGACCTGATGACAGATCCCGGAATTCGGCGGCACGACGTTAAAATTGTCAAAGCTCTTCTGGGCCCATTTGAGCAGCGCGTACCTCTCCGAATTTCGTTCGTATTCTTTGGCGACGTTTTTGGTCAAGGCATCCGAAGTGCCGAAATAATCCACCTGCACGGAGTGATCGACGATCAAATCCACCGGCACCAACGGATTTATTTTCGTAGGATCGCCGCCAAGATCGCGGACTGCATCCCGCATGGCCGCCAGGTCCACCACTGCCGGCACACCGGTAAAATCCTGCATCAATACGCGGGCGGGGTGATATGGTATTTCAATGGGGGCATCATAGCGCTTTTTCCATTGGGCAATATTTAGCAGATCTTCTTCCCGGACGATCCTGCCGTCCAGTTTGCGCAAAAGGTTTTCAACCAGAATTTTGATCGAAAACGGCAGCCTACTGATCGCAGCGATGCCCTTTTCTTCCAGTCGATTGATATCGAATATCTGATACTCAATTCCCTGAACACTGATATGGTTGATGAATTCGGCATTATTCATGGTTGCTCCTTTTTCTCAATCGGGATTTCCTTCTGGATATCAATGCGCCCGGCAGTTGCAAATTCCCCATCATTCCGAAGTAGATTCTCAGATTCATCATCTATCGAACCACAATTGCTATAGCACCATTATTCGGCCTCGTCCACTGCTATTCCGGATATCGTTGATTGGTTGATTAGTTGATTGGTTAAGTGGTTGTAAATTATCGCTATAATTTACCTAATTAACCATTCAACCAGGAAAATATTCAACGAGGCCTGTATTCCTGGTTTTCAATCAACAAGCGCCATGGAGTTAGTTACTCTTCCTTGATCTTTTTGATGATCTTGGGGATAAAAAAGGAGAAAATAAACAGGGCAATCGAGAAAAAAACCTTGAATGAAATCAGCTCTGCCCAGTTGCCGGATGCCCAGGCATCTTTTAATGTTCCAATGAAAAACGTAAAAATAAAGGTTCCGACAATGATTCCGAGGCCGGTGCCGATAAAATAGTCCCGAAAATGTACTTTTGTCAGGCCCATGCCGAAATTCATGGGTGTGAAAGGAAAATACACCAGCCGCAGATACAGCACGGTGGCAAATCCATTGCGCTCGATGCCGTCGTCATATTTTTTAAGCTTATCGCCGATCAGGGAAGAGGCAAATTCTCTGCCAAGCGTACGTCCGATAAAAAAAGCGGCACTTGCACCCGCCATGGCACCCAACCAGACCCACAAAAACCCCCAATAGGCCCCGAAAATCGCAGCCCCCAGACCGGTTAGCAGCGTTCCCGGCAGAAACAAACAGACCCCAGACGCATAGATCAAAATGAAAATCAGCGGGGCCCAAAAACCGGCGGTCTCTAAAAACCGTCCCAGTGCTTCTACGGTCAAATAGTCCTTGATGGGTGTGAGGCGCACTATGAAGATCGCCGCCACAATAAAGATCAACAAAAATATTGCTTTCATCACCGCTTTTCTGCGATTTTTGGGCATGTTATTGCCGGCTGGTTCCATATTGTCTTACTCCTAAACTCACCATGTGAATGTTTTCCAGTAAATATACTTCAATTTTGATTTTGCTAAGGTACCGATATTTGGTTTCAGCGCCTGCGCTGCGCGAGCGACATCCACACTTCGTCAATCATCATTCGTCATTCCATGAAGTTTCACACGAGGTGCCGTCTTCCCGACTTCACTTCTGAACCGCTTTCTTTTTCATCAGTTTCTGTGCTGCTCGAGGACCCATGCTGCCGGATTCATAAAAATGCAGCATTTGCTCCCGGTTTCCGCAGGTCTCGCATTCATTCAAAATCGGCGTCAAAAAGGACCAGCAGCGCTCAACGCTGTCCTGGCGCCAGAAAAGCATTTGATCTCCCAGCATACAGTCTAATAAAACTTTTTCATAGGCATCCAGAATCGGTCCGGTGTAGTTCTGATCGTAGTGAAAATCCATGGTGACCGTTCGCAGGCAAACCCGGGCACCGGGATTCTTGGTTTGAAACGACAGCGTAATTTTCTCTTCCGGATGGATTCCCAGAGTTAACCGATTGGCCAAAATGGCCTCACCGAGAACGTGCCGAAACATTGAATAGGGCACCGTCTTGAACTGGATGGCAATTTCAGTCGATTTTGTTGTCAACCGTTTACCTGAAGTCAAATAAAAGGGAACTCCCTGCCAGCGCCAGTTATCCAGATAGACTTTCAGCATGGCAAAGGTGGGCGTTATGGAGTTCAGGTCCACATCGGGCTCCTCCCGATAAGCCGGCACCGGTTTGCCCTCGATAGTACCGGCGGCATACTGGCCCAGAACTAGATAGTCCTGCAGGTGTTCAATCGGAAACGGTCTGAGTGCCCGAAATACCTTGGTTTTCTCATCCCTGACCAGTTCGTCCTCAAACCGTGAGGGAGGCTCCATGGCGGTGAGGGCCAACAATTGCATCATATGGTTCTGAAACATGTCTCGCAGGACACCGGAGTGCTCGTAATAACCGGCACGATGTTCCACTCCGAGAGTTTCGGTGGCGGTGATAGCTACATGGTCAACATATCTTCGGTTCCAGATGGGTTCAAAAAGTGCATTGGCAAAGCGGAACATTAATATATTTTGGACAGTTTCTTTCGCCAGGTAGTGATCGATTCTAAAAATCTGGCGCTCTCTGAAATATTCATGAAGACTGTGATCCAAATCCACGGCTGTCTCTAAATTGGTGCCAAAGGGCTTTTCCACGACGATGCGGGACCAACCGTGGCCGTCGGTCATCTCGGCGCTCAAACCAGCCCGACCGATCATCTGGGCCACTGTCTTGTAGAGTATCGGTGGCAGGGCAACATAAAAAATGCGGTTTCCGCGGGTGTTGCTCTTGCGGTCGAGATCCCTTAGAGACGCGGCCAGGCGGGCATAGCTTGCGGGGTTCTCGTAATCGATGATTTGATAGTGAAGCGCAGCAGCGAAAGCCTGCCACGCAGCTTGATCCAACAGACCGGCTGTTTCCAGGGCGGTTTCCATCTTTTTTCTGAATTCAAAGCTATCCAAGTCTGTTCGCCCGCAGCCAACGATTTGAAACGATTCCGGCAGTCCGTCGTTGAGATATAGGTTAAATAACGCCGGAATCAGTTTGCGGGCGGTTAAATCTCCGGTTGCACCCATAATTACAATGATGCATGGCTCGCTGTGCTGCGGGGCCTGACATTCCTCGGATTCAATGCCCAAATCCGGTGTGCTCACCGATGCCGTGGCCATCCGTTTCGTATTCTGATTGGAGATGGTGTTTTTCATGAGACATTCCTCACCCGTATACGCTTAAAATTACAAATAACAAATCGCAAATAACAAATATTTCTCCCATCGCTTGTCTACCGGTACTCACTGCATTTCGTTCAACGACCAGTCATACTCTAGATATTTGATATTAATCCGTCCTGATTTAGCTCCCAATTTTTTTTTCAGATTACCGGTTGCATACTTGAGGAAAAAAGCGAAAACATCATCGTTGAAATCCTCTGAGAACCATTTGAAAATCCGACTGACATAAAGTTCGCCGTCATCCAGCCGGTAGCTTTGCGGGTCATTGATAAATGACCGGGTGGATTCATCCAGTTGGCGATCTAAAATATTCCCGTCAAAGGGTTCCGGCCGCAGTGGCGGGCAACTTTTGGCGGCACAATTTATGGCAAAATGAACCCGCGGATCCTTATAACGCGGTCTGAGAATTTCGTGCTCAACATGGTCCAGGGATATTACCTTCCGGTCAATGCGCACGATTTTCTTTTTCCAGGGGCTCTTTAACAGGCTTCCCAGATCTTTGATGGACGTGACACCGGGATAGGCGCCTAAAATTAATTGTATGGTCCAGGCGTTATAGGCATTCGTATAGAAGGCAAACTGTTCATTGCGGGAAAGTTTTTCAGAATCCACATTTTCAAGGATTTTGAGATACCGGTCCAACTTCGCTTCTTCTGTTTTAAATCCCGCATAGTCGACTTTTCCATCCCTAACGTACTTTTTGAGCAATTCACCATAAAGACTGTTATCCACAGTGGTCCCGGTCGATGCTAGGGGGTGCAGGCCGGCGGCGCCGGCAATCATAGAAAATGATATAAAAAAGGCCAATAATATCCGTTTGATCTTCATTGTATTACTCCTTGCGGCGTGCGCCGGCATTCGTGCAAGAACTGGCACGTATTCGGGTTTATAATCTTACCGGGCTGGTGAAACCTACCTGAAACATTTTTACCACCCAGATTCAAATTGTTGTCGTGCCTGTTCTGGTAAACTTACATAAACTTATGGTTGGTTTGGCAACAGTCAAGACAGCCGGTTAAAATAATACTGGTTTCTCATTCTCTCCTTCTCTAAAGCAATCAGACGTCAACATTATGCTGCCTTGATTTGGGGTAAAACAGTCTTATGTTGGTTAAAACTGAATTGACTGATTTTGTGTGTGATTTGTACCGTTTTCCTGCTTGTCAGGATATCGGAGCACCTCTTACACCTTAAAAAGAGTAAGCGTGATTAAAACGTTTTAGTTAGAAAGGAGAATGAAAATGCAAGAACACAGTGGGGCAATTACGATGAAGGGCAACCCGTTAACCTTAGTCGGTCCCAAACTTTCGGTAGGCGACTCAGCCCCGGATATTGAGATCTTGGACAATGACCTGAACCCGGTCAAACTTTCCTCATTTAAAGGCAAGGTTTGTGTAATCTCCGTGGTACCTTCGCTGGATACCCCGGTATGTGACATGCAAACCCGCAAGTTTAACGACGAGGCCGGCAAACTTGGTGATGACATTGCCATTCTGACTATCAGCATGGATCTGCCGTTTGCGCAAAAGCGCTGGTGCGGTGCCGCCGGAGTGGACAAGGTGGCTACTTACTCCGATCATCGCGATGCTGCCTTTGGTGAGGCCTATGGGGTTTTGATCAAAGAATTGCGTCTGCTGGCCCGCGCAGTTTTCGTTGTGGACCGGCAAGGCACCGTTCAATACATCCAGCTGGTCAAGGAAGTGGCCGAAGAACCGGATTATCAAGCTGTGCTTGAGGCTGTTACAAAGTTGGTATAGATACGCAGCCATTTATTGCTTCAATATTGCCGATTGCAGGCAGAAGATGTGCTTTCTGCCTTGACAAAAGAAGTAAATATCTGTAAATATTCACATATAGACTGTCCTCAAAAATTAAAAGGCTTAGTGAAGATGGAAATACATGCCTGATAAAGCTGCTCAGAGCGCTAACATGACCGGGCCGGAGGATACCGTCAACCCGAAGGATAGGGGGGGACGGCGGCGTGTGGCGGATCGCCGTCAATTTGCTTCATCCGAGCATTTTCCGGAGAGAAGAAACATGAGGTATCGCAGGAGTGGTGCCGACCGCAGAAATCTGCAGCATCAAAAGATACGAAAAAGAATTGAACGCCGCCGCATTTTTAATGATAAATACGCCTGATATTCAGGGCGGATGACCAGTCATGAACCCATTGATGAGTGCAAATCCCGGGGAAACGCCCAATGCGCACAAATTCTGAAAATAGGGATTGTGCGCGATTTTGCTACGAAATTCCTGTTGTTATTGAGGAATGCGGTACGGGTGTTCATTTTGATGCGCGGATGTACAACTATAGTCTGCAAGGCATGTATTTTGAATCAGATCATTCCCTCTTATCCGGTACCCGGGTTAACGTCTGGCTGTCCAACTTTCCCGGATCTTCTTCGCCGGATATCAGCTTTGCCGAAGTCAGATGGAGTGAGGAAATTACCGGAGCAGTTGTTTTGTATAATTACGGGGTGGGCATTCAATATCATCAGCCCATTACTTACCGGGAATTTCCCAGGCACTTTCAGGTTATCCAAGGAGGTGTAAAAGACGATGCGCATCGTAAAAGGTAAGTGTTGACAGCTTTGTTTATGCAACACTGGGATTATCAATAGCCTCTTAAATGTTGCCACCCGCCGGTATGCCGGGAAATCGTTTCATGTTTCCGTTGCCGCCGATAATTTTTTGGATTTCCGCGGTAATTTTGGTGCGTTCAATGATTTTTGCCAGGGACCCGACACCTTTTTCCAGTCGTTCTCGGGTAGAGGACATTTCAAGAAATTTTTGTTTTTCCTCGTAGCTAAATCCTTCGCAGCCGGCGATTAAAAATGAGATGGATTTTAGATCTATAATTTCAGCAAAATCATATTCGCCATGCACCCCGGAGATCCCTGCAAATTGTTTTAAAAGATTCATACCACTGTCGGCCAGTTTTTGTGAGGCAGTTGGATTGTCTTCTAATTCATCATCGAACAAGGTGACGCCAGCCTCCAGATACGGTTTGTGGTCATATATTTCATTGATCTCAAAACGGTTCTCTCCCCGGGTCAAGATATCCAAACGGCCATCCTCATAACGCTTCAGGACTTTTTGGATGCTTGCCGTGCAGCCGATCGCTTGAATATCGGTTCCGTTCAGGTAAACGATACCGAATTCCGTATTGTTAGCCAGGCACTCACCGATCAATAACTTGTAGCGTTCTTCGAAGATATGCAAAGGCAGCGGCATTTGCGGCAGTAAAACCAGTCCCAATGGGAACAATGGAATTGTCATCCTGGATTGCATCGGATTGTCTCGTATTTTACTTAATCACTCTCAATTTGTGCGTTTGCTGCAGTTCTTCCCACAATGCGGCGATTATAACGGTGACGGCATCTTTTTCATTCCGCAATATCTCTTTAGATGCCGCCCGGCAAGCGTTCATCAATTTTTGGTTTCCGGACAACAGACCGAAGTTATTTATAATATATTCCCCCAGGCTTAAGTGAAGGGCGGGCAATTCATCCGGGGACATATTGGCAACCGTGGTTTTATCCTTTATGGGCATAGATCCTATTAAACGCTCAACGGCATCCGCCACGTTATCGGGGTCTTTCCCCGATGTCTTTATTTGCAGTTGGATTGGATTTTTTGCGTTATCGTCTCCGGCCATGTTGCTTTCGACCAAACCAAGATAATAAACACTTTCAAGGATATTCAACGTGTCCTGGTATATGGCCGGGTCTTCGCTTGCACGCGGTCCGGCAACGTTTAAAATTTCTATTTCTTTTTTTAGGATCCAGTTGTTGACAGCCGTAGCCGCATGGAATGCGGCCATCCGGTTAAGATCAATATGAAGCCATGGCCGGCCGTGTTTGATGGCCATTTCCCGGGTATACCCGGATCCACCGGTCAGTGAGCCACGCGATATAATCAGGGTTCCATCGGCCGCCACTACATTTTTTTCCGTGCGCTCGGAATATTGGGAACTCGAAGTTTCTTTCAGGTGGTATTTTTGCGGCAATGCACCGCTTTCGGTTAATCTTC
Organism: uncultured delta proteobacterium; assembly: GCA_963765595.1. Classification (GTDB taxonomy): domain Bacteria; phylum Desulfobacterota; class Desulfobacteria; order Desulfobacterales; family JAFDCJ01; genus JAFDCJ01. Next base: position 10,054 of record CAVXXE010000086.1, on the reverse strand, counting down.
CCCGGGGGACCCAGCCGCCATGAGCGATGCCAAGCTTGATGGCCACATCGAGGCCTGCCCGATCCACCCCCGTTTGACCGCCTGATACAATCTGCTTGATCATGCTATTAGGTCTTCGATAAAACTGCTGATTTGTTCGGTGCCATTGGCACAGTCGCGTTTTACGGGAGCAAGATCCAGCAGACCCGCGAGCTTGGCAGTCCAACTTCCAGTGTTGAATTCCGATTCGCTCAATGCCATAGCGGGCATTTGCTTTTGAATAAATTCCACCATCGATTCAGATTCGCGAAAATTCGACCGCGCAACATATCCGAACGGAACTCCTCCGTGGTAAACTTCGGATAGCGTACTGTACCCGACTTTACCTATGACCGCATCGGCGGCATTGACCAGATCCGGCTGGTAATAATCAGAACGATGGGGCAGGATGATCAAATTGTCGACCATCTTCATTAGCGGGCCTGCCCCCGGCATAACAAATGTGATTTCCCGCAATTTTCTCAACGTTTTCAAGAAGCCGTAACTTTGCGGTATGCCACCTGTGGTAACCAGCACCATTTTCCCGTTTTCAGGCAACCCCAGCTGCTTTCTGATTTCAGTGCCGGCCGTTTTTATTTTTCGGCTTACCGGAGCGGTTATCAGATCTGACGAATTTCGACAGCATACCGGTTCCGTTTGAATATGATAATCTACAGCATTGAAGATCGGTTGTAAATAATCGATGTGGCGTTTGATGCGGTTATCAGAGACCGTGTATTGTTGATAGATCCAATCCCAGGTAAAATTTTCCACCAGAATGGCTGGGATCCGGGCCTCTTTTGCGACCAGGATGCCCATGGGCGCAATGTCGCAGATAACCAAAACGCAATTTAAGGCGCTAATCGTCTCAGCGATTTCTGCAATCAGCGATGGTGTCGGCGGAAAGAAATCATCTAACGCGCGCAAGGTATCCTCGAGATCAGCCTGAAAAGCGTTTTTTTGCACGAGGCCGATATCGGTGACCAGGCCATGATAGTTAAATGGGGCAGACATTGAATCCTGGAAAAACCAGGAAGGCACCGCGGTGAAGATTTCAAACCGAACCCCGCTGTCGATTTCCGAAAGGGATTCCATCACCGCGGCTGCCCGGGCGGCGTGACCAAAACCGTGGGGTGAAACAAAATAGGCTATTCTTTTTAGCGGCATTTATTTTTCAATAACAAAATGAGCGCGCCTGTTTTTTTCCCAGGCACTTTCTGTTTGCTGGGGGTCTAAGGGGCGCTCCTCGCCATAGCTTATGGTGTCCAGCCTTGAGATGTCGATTCCCAGATCCATCAGAAAAGTTCTGGCGCTCTGAGCGCGCCCTTCTCCCAGAGCGAGGTTGTATTCGTTGGTTCCACGGTTATCGCAGTGCCCTTCGATTATCACCCTTGCGGCGGGATTATCTCGCAGCCATTCCCCTTTTTTCGTCAATATTTCCTGGGATTCCGGTGTTAATTGAATACTGTCAAAATCGAAATAAATGTCTTCATTTTCAAATCGGGCGTCATCGCTCTGGGACTGCTCTGAGGCCATCTTTTGGCTGAGGCTTTCTTCTTTCAGATTCTCTTCGGCCAAGGCTTTTTGACGTTCCAGTTCTCTTTGGCGGGCTTCTTCGGCAGCCCTTTTGGCTGCTTCTTCTTCAGCGGTTGTCGTTGTTGCGGGTTCTGAACTTATTTTTGATTTGGTACACGCAGCAGCGAAAAAGATGATCAAGATCGTCAGCGCCAGGGCCGTGATTATCCGATGTTTCTGCATCACATGTTCTCCTTTGTTCAGAATTGTTTTTAATGGCTTTGAATGAAGAAAAATAAATTTTGGTTTCAATTCATTTTTAGCAACTGAATTGAACATTTTCAATCAACTGATTTTATATATCATGTCAGGTGATTTGTCAAAATATGCAGGAGGTGGCCAGGGCTGCGTCATTTGAACAGGTAACTGCCTGGAATAAATAGATTTGCTCGCTTAATAGAAATCATGAAATTTCCAAGCACCAAAATACAAATCTCCCAATACCCAAATTCTTTATCCTGTTAAATGATTGTCGATATTGGAAAACTTTGGGTACCTAAAAAAAAGGCGGCTCATGGGGATATGAGCCGCCTGGGGGAGAGAGGCATCTTAGTATTTAAGAAGCACTCTACAGGGGAGCCAAAATATATTATACCACCATGTGGCATGTCAAGCATTTATTTAGTTTTTTTTGTAAAAAAAGATAAAAAGTTATGAGGGCTCGCCCGGATGTCTTGCAAAAAACCTTAATTCATTGTAAATATAAATAGTTCCACCATGTTTCGGAAAATTGGAAGGGATAATGCTTCGACCAGCCTGAATTGCCGGGTCATAAACCATCCATTTCGTTTACCCTCCGGCTTTTGCAATCTTCGGGCTATCCTCATATTTGCATGGCCATCGAATACAGGAGCTACTTTGAAACGATCTCTCATCATATCCGCATGTTTGGCATTTTTTACCTGCTTCTTCAGTCTCCCGCTTTCGGGACAACAACCTTCAAGCTCCCATCCTCTTGGCAGTCATCAGGCAAACAGCTATAAAGAGGATTTAGACGGACTGCTGAAAAGGCGATATATCCGGGTGCTGACAACCTTGAACCAGACCAACTTTTTCATCCATCAGGGGAGGTTTTTCGGATATGAGTATGAAATTGTAAAGGGCTGGGAAAAGGAATTAAACAAAGGTAAAAAGGGCAAAGATCTGCATACCGTGGTTGAACTTATTCCCGTCAACCGTGATGAGTTGATTTCTAAATTGATTGCCGGCTATGGCGACATCGCCGCCGCCGGACTGACCATAACCGATTCACGGCGCCGGCTGGCGGACTTTACCATCCCCTATCTAACCGGGGTCGACGAGGTGATCGTGACCCACAAGCAGGCCTTCAAACCGCGCACTACCGAAGATTTAGCCGGCCGCAGGGTATTTGTGAGAAAGAGCAGCAGCTATTACGAGGGCCTCACCGCCCTTAATAAAAAGTTGCGGAAATCGGGCAAACGGCCTGTGAAAATCATAGCGGCGGATGAGAACCTTGAAACCGAGGACATTCTCGAGCTCGTTAACACCGGTGCGGTGGAATTTACTGTGAGCGACAGTCACATCGCGAATATCTGGGCTGGGATTTTTTCTAATCTGGAGATTCATAAAGCGTTAAAATTGCGTTCGGGAGGCGAAATCGCCTGGATGATCCGAAAGAACAGCCCGAAATTAAAGGCCAGTTTAAACGCTTTTTTAAAACAGCGTCAAAAGGGCACCTTGCTGGGGAATATATATTTCAAGCGGTATTATGAGAAGAATCCATGGATAAAAAACCCCTTGAGTTCTGATCGGAACAAGAACTTGCTCAAATATAAAAAGCTCCTAAAAAAATATGCGGATCGGTACGGATTTGATTGGCTGCTGATTGCCGCACTTGCCTACCAGGAATCGAGGTTCGATCATACAAAAAAAAACAAATCGGGTGCGGTCGGACTCATGCAAATTCTGCCTTCCACCGGAAAAGATAAGAACATTGAGATCCGCAATGTGCATCTCCTGGAAAACAATATCCATGCCGGAGTGAAATATCTGGCTTTTCTGAAAAAAAAATATTTTAACGACGCCCGGATTCGGCCCCGGGACCAGGTTCGTTTAGCCCTGGCAGCTTACAATGCCGGTCCCAGCAAGATTCAACGAGTCCGAGCCAAGGCCAAGCAGATGGGTTTGGATCCCAACCGCTGGTTTCGCAATGTGGAGCTTGCAACCTTAAAAATTGTCGGTCAGGAAACCGTTCGATATGTCAGCAATATCAATAAATATTATGTGATCTACCGGTTTACTTCAACAGTTTCGCAAACCAGGGAAAAAGGAATGAAGGAAATCGGGGAAAAAGCAAATTTGAACCAAAACCTGAATTTAGCAGATATGCGGTGAAGGGTGAAAAAAAAATGACTTGAATTCATTTTCTAGAGGTGGTATTGGCACACTGAGTTTCGGGACTTAGCATTCCGAATTATATCACAAAACCACCCTCTGGATTTTGAATATGGACATATTTATACAAATAATCGTCACCGGGATTGCTACCGGAGGGGTTTATGGACTTATCGCCCTGGGGTTTGTCCTTATTTTTAAAGCCACCGGTATTTTGAATCTTGCCACCGGTGCTTTTATGACCCTGGGTGCTTATATTTGTCTGACAATTCTATCCCAGTTTGGTGCACCGTTCTGGCTGGCATTTTTGGGTACGCTGGGTTTTGCCATTCTGCTGGGAATCGTTCTCGAAAGACTCATTTTAAGACCACTTATCGGAGAACCCATCATTTCGGTGGTGATGGTCACTATTGGATTATCCAGCATCCTGCAGGGACTCACCCACCTCATCTGGTCACCGGAGTATCGTTCTTTTCCTGAAATTTTCCCTCCCGAGCCATTGGATCTGGGTATTGCCATTGTTCCATCCGGTCTTCTGTGGGGCTTTATTTTTGCCGCTGTTGGAACCATTGTTTTTATCCTTATCTTCAAACTCACCCGCACCGGTGTGGCCATGCGTGCAACCGCCAGTGACCAGCAGGCCGCTCTTTCCATGGGCATCAGTGTCCGCTGGATATTCGCCCTTTCCTGGAGCTACGGGGCGGTGGCCGCAGTTATCGGGGGTATCGTTATCGGCAACATCAGCGGCATCAGTATTTATCTGGGGGACATCGGTCTTAAAGTACTGGCGGTCATCATCCTGGGCGGGTTGGACAGCATCGGCGGCGCCATTTTAGGCGGTCTTATCATCGGAATCCTGGAAAACCTGGCCGGCCTTTATCTGGATCCGATCTTCGGCGGGGGAGTCAAAGATGTGGCGCCATTTTTTATTTTAGTCCTGATTATTATGATCCGACCTTACGGTTTGTTCGGCAAGAAAATTATCGAAAGGGTGTGAATGGAATGTGGAATGCGGAAAGTGGAGTTCGGGATGCGAAATGCGGAAAGAGGACGGCGCAAAATTGACATTATAATTGTGCCGTATCGACGATGTATCAGGGGGAGAAATGCGCTGCGGCGACTTCAAAGAATCCTACATTAAAGACGAAGAAATTTTCCAGTCCTTTTTCGTAAAATTCTGGCTGGTCCTGTTTTTTATTTTTCTCCTCCTTATTCCCTTTATAGCCGATGCATATATTCTTTATGTTGCCAATTTGATCGGTTTTTCAATTATCGGCGCCGTGGGGCTCAATATTCTGACGGGGTTTACCGGTCAGATCTCACTGGGGCATGCTGCTTTTGTGGGTGTCGGCGGCTACACGGCAGCCATCCTGATGACACGGTTGAATTTTTCCTTCTGGCTGGCATTGCCCTGCGCGGGATTTGTCGCCGCGTTGGCCGGCCTTGTCATCGGCATTCCTTCTTTGCGGGTCAAGGGACTGTACCTGTGTATGACCACCCTGGCCGCGCAATTTATTTTTGAGTTTATTTTCATTCACTGGGAATCCCTGACCCAGGGGATTCGGGGAATCAATGTGCCGTCACCTGGCCTGGGTAATTTCCCCCTGGATACGGAAAAACGCTTCTATTTCTTAACCCTGGTCATGGTGATTCTGGCGGTGGGCTTTGCCCGAAATCTTGCGCGAAGTCGTGTCGGACGGGCCTTTGTTGCCATTCGTGACCGGGATTTGGCTGCCGAAATCATGGGGATCAGCCTGTTCAGGTATAAGCTGACGGCTTTTGCCATTTCATCGTTTTATGCCGGGGTCGCCGGGGCACTGTGGGTGAGTTTCATGAGAATCGTCACACCGGATCACTTCCCGTTTCATCTATCTATTCAATACCTGGCCATGGTGATCGTGGGCGGACTGGGCAGTGTTCTCGGCTCCATTTTTGGCGCACTCTTCATGGTGGTGACGCCGGAACTGCTCAATCTCCTATCGAGCGCCCTCAGCAAAATGATACCTGATGTGGGACAGCTGTTTATACCCATGAAAGAAGTGGTATTCGGCGCCTTAATCGTTTTATTTCTTATTTTTGAGCCCCGGGGGCTTGCCGAAATATGGCGGCGTATCAAAGCGTTTTTTCTATTATGGCCTTTTTCTTACTGAGGTTCAGAGGTTCAGCCCAACCGCCGACCAAAAAGATGGCCGGTCAAATCGAAAAAGAAACTTTATAAAGGAGGGAGACACGATGCGAAAATCATTAATTCTTATTTTGGTGATTGCTATTGGAATGATTTCATTGGTTGGTTTTGAGTGTTTTGCGGAAGATGTCATCAAAGTCGGGGCGGTACAGCCCATTACCGGCCGCTTCGCCTTTGCCGGTGTCCAGATTAATGCCGGTCTTGAAGATGCGTTGATGATGGCCAATGAAGAGGGGGGAATCAACGGGAAAAAGATCGAATACATCATGGAAGACGGCACGTATAGCGTGGATAAGGCCGTCGCCGCCTTTAAGCGGATCATGGCCAGGGACAATCCCCTCATCATGTACGGGGAAAGCACGGGGATGGGAAAAGCCGTCGCACCGGAAATCAAAGACCGCTACAAGATACTGTATAGCTCGACTTCTTTTTCGAGTGAATTGGCCAATGCCGCTGCCAACCCCTATGTCTTCGTGCCCGGACCGACCTACAGCGATATGTTCGATATCCTATTGAAATATATTGCCAAGGAAAAACCCGGTGCCAACGTGGCTTTTTTCTACAGTGACACCGAATTCGGCAGAGATCCGGTTCCCCATGGCCGCGAAACGTGCAAAAAATTGGGGCTCAATCTGGTGGCCGAGGAAGTGGCCAAGGTGGGCGGTGTGGATGTGGCTTCCCAGGTATTGGATTTGAAGCGCAAAAAGGCGGAATATGTCATTTTTCAGGGGTATGTGCTTTCACCGGTATCCGCCGTGATCAAACAGGCCCGTGATTATGGTTTGAAGGTGAAATTCATGGGCACCCACTGGGGGACTCACAAGATGTTGTTGGATAAAATGGGCCCTCTGGCCGAAGGGTATCTGGGCGTGATGCCCTATGCATTTTACTACCAGGAAGAAATTCCCATGATACAAAAGATCCGAGCCTGGAATCAGAAACACCACCCTGAGGTCGAATACCGACCGACCTCCTATATGCAGGGATTTTTAACCGGTCTGGTATTTGTGGAATGCCTCAAACGGGCCGACAAAGCAGGGGACCTGACCGGAGACGGTCTTGTGAAAGCACTGCAGTCCATCAAGGATTTTGATGTGGGCGGCTTGATGGCCCCGATTACGGTGGTCGACAACAAGATTCCCATGGGCAGGGTATATAAGGCCAATGTCAGCAAAAAAGTATTTGAGCCTATATCCGACTGGATCCGGACGGATTAGTAAGAAGGTTATTTCCTGGCGGCGCTATGAAAAATGGCCCCTGTGGGGTAGCTATGGCGCTGGTCCTTCATTAACGCAGCGTATAGGTGTCAGGTTTCGGCCCGCCCTGGCCTCCCCTCCGGCCTGTAAGCCTATGAAGCCTGCGGGCTGGAAGCGGGCTCGTAGATCCTACGCCTCGGAGAGTGCGATATGACGGATTCTCACTGTTCGCTGCAAGAGATCCCAATATTGTCCTATCTTCCAGATTCATACAAGGATAGGTCCGGGCCAGGGGGGTCAGGTTGGCGAGTCGCTAGAGCCTATGAAACTACGCCACAATGGCACGGTTTCTTGATGATTAGACCGTCCGTTCTTTCGGCCGGCGGCTGGGCTGAAACCTGAAACCTTTTTGCTCCAACAAAGAAATATCAACAAAATACAAATGACTGAGCCTCAAACACTCCCGGCCCTGCTGAAACGAAACGCCGAGCGCTACGGTGACAAACGGGTGGCCATTCGTGAAAAAGAATTCGGCATCTGGCAGTCTGTGACCTGGCAAGGCTATTACGAAAATGTGAGGAATTTTGCCCTGGGGCTGCACCAACTCGGCTTCAAACGCGGAAACAACCTTGCTTATGCCGGGGACAATCGCCCTCAGGGACTATACGCGGAATTGGCCGTTCAGGTGCTGGGGGGTGCTATCGTCGGTATCTATCCGGACAGTCATCTGGAACAGGTGGCGTATATCATCAACCACTCGGATTCGATTTTTCTGGTGGCGGGTGACCAGGAGCAGGCCGACAAAGTACTGGAACTCAAATCCGCCTGCCCCAAGGTGAAAAAAGTCATTGTCGACGACCCCAAGGGCATGCGCCATTATGACGATCCCATTCTTGCGTTTTTTAAAGATATCAAAAATTTGGGGCGGCGGTTGGCGGAGACACAGCCCCAACTTTTCGATGAATTGATCGCCGATTTATCCCAGGATGAGGTGGGCATGATCAATTATACCTCGGGTACCACCGGGCTGCCCAAGGGCAGCATGATCACTCAGAAGAACATGGTGGCGGTGGCCCGGCTGCAGGATGCGGTCGATTCGGCCAAAGACAATTTTGAATACGTTTCTTTTCTTCCCTTTGCCTGGATTGGAGAACAGCAATTCGGCGTGTACTGGCCGCTATACAAAGCCTTTGCCGTGAATTTTCCTGAAAAAGTGGAAACTGTTCAGGAGAATATCCGAGAAATCGGACCCCATATTTTGCTGGCACCGCCGCGTATCTGGGAAAAAATCTGTTCGGATATTCAGGTCAAAATCCAGGAGGCGGTCTGGATTAAACGGTTTGTATATCAGACCTTTTTGCCGATCGGATACCGCATGGCCGATGATACGCTTGCAAAAAGGAAGCCGTCACCGGGAAGGAGGCTGTTGAATTGGATAGCCTATGTGATGCTCTTTCGCTCGCTAAACAATTTCTTCGGGTTGACCCATTTGCGTCATGCTTACACCGGCGGTGCCCCTCTGGGACCTGAAATTTTCAAAATGTTTTTAGCCCTCGGGGTTAAAATCAAGCAGGCCTACGGCGCGACTGAAACCACGGCAGCCACCATTATCCATCGCACCGACGACATCCGACTGGATACGGTCGGGATTCCCCTGCCCGGAATTAAAGTAAAGACGACAGATACGGGCGAGCTGCTGACCAAGGGTGATACGGTTTTCAAAGGTTATTACAAAAATCCTGAGGCGACGGGCAAAACCATCATCGACGGCTGGTTTCACTCCGGTGATGCCGCCATCATTGATGATGACGGCCATGTGGTCATTATCGACCGCATGGCCGACGTCATGAAACTGTCCGACGGCAGCCGGTTTTCTCCTCAGCTGATCGAAAACAAATTAAAATTCTCACCGTTTATTATGGACGCTGTGGTTATCGGACAGGAGAAGCCCTACATCGCCGCCATGATCTCCGTTGATGCCGGCAATGTGGGCAAATGGGCGGAAAACAAGCAACTTGCTTACACGACCTTTAGCGACCTGTCCCAGAAAAAGGAGATTTACGATTTAATTGCCAAAGAGGTGGCCAAAACAAATCGCTCCCTGCCGAAGGTAGCCAAGGTGAGAAGGTTTGTCCTGCTTTACAAAGAGCTCGATGCCGATGATGAAGAGTTGACGCGCACCAGAAAGGTGCGGCGTAAATTTGTTGTCGAGCGTTATAAAGAACTGATTGAAGCGCTCTACGGCGATAAAGAAGAAATCGATATCGAAGCCGATATCCGGTATAAGGATGGAAAGGGCTATCGGATGAAGACCCGGGTGATGATCAAACCGGTGATGCCTTAGTACATAGATTCCCAACCCGGACAAGCCGGAATTAAAGATGGACGATTGAATATTGAAGATTTGTTGTATCGCTTCACTCTGTCTTTGATTCAATCTGGCTATGGCATAAATCATGCGCAAACATGATGGGATTTGAATAAATAGGGCCCTAAATACAGTAACGTAAAACATGAGGAATTGATTCTATTAAAGAAAAAGAATAAAGAGAAATTAAAAATCGAATCCATTCAACACTCATTGCCCTTGGGGGGAAATATTACGGCGAACATATTACCGTAATTATGAATAGGAGCACTTAGTCAAACCCAATTTGTCCTTGTTAAGGCAGATTTAGCATTTCCTAAATTGAAAATGGGTCAACCTGAAAAATACCAACTTTTA
>CAVXXE010000085.1:0-3270 GCA_963765595.1 uncultured delta proteobacterium | reverse complement strand
GATCTCCGGCCGATTAATGGCCCTGGCGGATGTTTACGATGCACTGATCAGCAAACGGGTATACAAACCTCCGTTTTCCCATGAAAAAGCTGTCGGGATTATTGTCGAAGGGAAGGGCAATCATTTTGATGCCGATGTCGTCGATGCCTTTATTGAACTGGAGCAGACTTTTCGAAACATCGCGCTGTCCTTCGCCGATCATGATGAAGAACGGCAAATGCTAGGCGGCGGGAAAGAATTCAATAAAGAAAAGGATAGGTCATTCAAAAATATTTTGCTGGTCGAAGACAATGAAATCAACCTGGAGATTATGCAAAGCCAGTTGGCTTCCATCGGATACCAGGTGGATAGCGCCGTCAATGGCAAAGATGCCCTGGCTAAGTTTCATAAAAATAAATATGACCTGATCCTGACCGACATTGAAATGCCGGAAATGGATGGTTATGCGCTTGCCGCGGAAATACGCCGCACAGAGGGTGATCAAGGGCATCCAACCCCGATTCTGGCCATCACCGCTAGTGAGTTTGATTTAAACGCAGAGCGTGCCAAAACACTTGGTTTTAGCGGTTATATGTTGAAACCGCTTGAGGTTGATGTGTTGGAAAAAAAACTGGCCGAACTGTCTTGCCTTATTCAGCCCCCTAACTTATGACCATGTTAAGACCGTTTACCAACAGATCAAAATTAACATTTCCTTTTTTTTTAGTGATTGCGACGCTCATCTCAATTTGTGATCTCTCTGCTCAGAGTTACTGGGATGCCATTTTCGAATTGGGTTACGAGCCGATACCACAGAAAGTAAACCATGCTCTCGCCTGTCGGAGGATCGAGAGCCTACTGCGGTTTAGGGAAATGATTTCCGGTAACCTGACGGCGAGCCGGGACCTGCGCATAAAATTACGGGACCTTGACTCCCGGATAACTTCGCTGGATGTTGCCAACGTTTATGATTTTCTGCCGTATTCGGTTTCAGACAGCTTGTGGCGAACCATCGCTGTGCGCGGTCAATCGGAGTTCAATGTCTATCGGTTAAATATGGTTGAGCCCAATATCGAAGAATGGCTAGATTCTTCAACCGCCGACTATACAGGCATAGCTGGAAGTCAGAATCACTTCGGAGACATTGATCTCGGCATATTCATCAGGCCTGCCCGAAAGGATACCTTCAAATTCCTCACCAAAGCACAACTGTATCTCGACGACATACCTGCCGCAAATGTCATGCGAGTCATCAGCGGCATGCTGACAACGACCTGGACTTACGCTGCCGATCCAGCATATCTTCCAACGGACATGATTGAAGAGAGCGCTCTCGACAGGCAGGGTGTAAGGATACTGAACGGAATTTCCAACGACTTCCCCGATTTTTTCCGGATCACTTCGCAGTATTGCACTATCGAAAATATTGTTTCTGCAGACAATAAAGACGCCGCAGATGCCTTAGCGTTTAATTTAAGGGCCCGTTTAAATCGTGACGTCTTCTCCAAGCACTATCCCGAGTTAGGTAAGTTATTAAAAAAATGGCGGGAAATTGTCAAATTTACGGCCCGTATTTTCGATGAGCAAGGCCGGTTGATGGGCAGAATGCAATTAGATTCGACAAATAATTTATTCACCCTGCAGTTCCGGATCTTGGGCGATCGGTTTCTACCGATATACGCCAACGAGATTTTGAAAACGAATAATGGATTCAGTCTGACCGGTGCGAATTCCACTCAATTTAGAATTGTTTGTGATATTCAATTAAATATCGTGGGTATGCAACTTAAGATCGATTCCCTGCCGGTCATCTTGAACTATCGGCACGATGTTGGTGGGCCCCATTTCAAGGCTCGCCTGGTTCAGCCACCGCAAAGCATCGAAGCCGGCGGGAGCGTCTATGGCGTTATCCCGGTTTGGATGGTTGATTTGCTGATACCATCAAACGTTCATGAAATTATGAACGGCTTTTTTCAAACTCTGGCAATGGGCAATGATGGCAATGGGTCCGTGGTAAGGATATACAGTTTTCCGGAGCAGACATCGAAGCAGAGTTTTTGGCTCAATACCGATGCTGAGGTCCTCGCAAACGGTACCCTGAAGTTAGGGTTTAATCTGCAGCGAAAATTTTTTGCAGTGCCCCCGGAACTACTGGCCGAAACCCGAGCATTCAAAAAACAGCTTTGGGATGCGTTCTATCATGATTTTAAGGGGATAAAAGCAAAACGAGGATATCCGTGAACAACTCCTAAATGTAATTGGAAGGACGATAAAAATTATATTGCCAACGCGCCGATAATGGAATATGTAACATCTCGCTGATATTTACTTACAAAAAAGGAGTACATCGATGAAAAAAGCAATCTTAATTTTGACACTTGCATTCGTGCTGGCCTTTTCTTTGGCCACCGTTGCACCGGCCGGAACTTCGTTGAGCCGCATCCTGCAAAAGGGAGAGCTGGTGGTGGGCATTACGGGAACCCAGCCTCCCCTTAACGCAACAACCAAGGACGGCAAAATCATCGGCTTTGATGCCGAAATAGCAACAACAATCGCCATGAATATGGGCGTGAAGGTAAAATTTTCTAAAATGCAATTTTCTGAGTTGCTGCCGGCGCTGGAAGCCGGAAAGGTGGACATGGTGCTGTCCAGTATGACCATGACACTATCACGTAATCTGAAAGTGGCGTTTGTCGGGCCGTATTACATCTCCGGCAAAGGCATTCTAACCAAGGCCAAAACCATCGGCGCTTTGCAAAAAGCTGAAGGTCTCAATAAACCGGAATTTAAAATAGCTGCTTTAAACGGTTCAACCAGTCAGAAATTTGCCGAAAAAACCGCTCCCAAGGCGGCCCTGATCACAACCAAGTCTTATGATGAGGCTGTTGAAATGCTTTTTCAGGACAAAATAGATGCCCTGATCGCTGATTATCCCTTCTGCGCCTTCACCGCCTTTCGCCACGAAGACAAAGGGTTGATCGCTGGACAGTCAAAACTTACGTTTGAACCCCTGGGAATTGCCGTATCCGAAGACGCCTTGTTGATCAATTGGCTGCAAAATTTCATGATGGCGCTTGAGGGCAGCGGTCAACTGAAAACCATGAGTGAGCGTTGGTTTCAAGACGGTTCCTGGATAAAAGAGCTTCCGTAAAGTGTTTCCCGGCGGCTCATTCATTATATGGTGAGTCGCCATATGTATCGCCCTTTGTTTTGGTTATAGAGCTGAAAAAATACCCCTCGTAAATAGCCAGCGGATAGACTATCCCAGTTTAAATGTCTTACCTGGCTGCT
>CAVXXE010000084.1:0-10714 GCA_963765595.1 uncultured delta proteobacterium | reverse complement strand
CTGCATGGGTATGTATTGACTGAATATTGACTAAGTTAATGAACGTCGCAAAAACCATATTCCGATGTTAGTAAAGATCCGGGTCCAGAGGGCCCGGCTTTGACTTAAGCCCAGAGGGCATGATTTAGACAAATACGATCAATAAATTCGAAATCCGAATATCGAAATTCGAAACAAATTCAAATATCAAAGGCTCTAATGACAAAAACAACCTCTATATCGCAATACCGGGTATGTCTTTTGTTTGGATCATTTTAATTTTGGTCATTCGATATTGTTTCGTTTTTCGGATTTCGTGCTTCGGATTTAATAACTCTTTATTTAATTAGGCAGAGCCAATGATCTCTGGCCTGGCCCAGAGGACCAAGTTTTCGTTAATAGAATAAATGACTATTGCAAATTTTTCATTGTGTGTCAAGACCGTAAAAGCCACATTATATTGTGGTTTTTTTGTGGTGTATGTTGGGGTCATTGAATATTGCAATTTGATGCTTGAGAATTGGAATTTTCTTTTCTTATAAAACCTTCTAATGCAACTGGTTTAGAATTTACTTTGACCTTACCCCGGCCATACAAGGATTCTGCTTGATCGCCGGGGGCTTTTCTGGCATAAGTCGTAGCTTTGAAGCACAATCGTAATTATTTGAGGAAACTTCCATGTCTTTCAAAAAACTGAAAAAAACTATTTTAGAAAAAATTGGCGCGGCAACCCGGAAGGCATACGGCCGGCTGCCGGAACAGCTTGAACTGGGGTTTCCACCCAAAACGGATTTAGGCCATTTTGCCGTGGGGTGCTTTGCTCTCGCAAAACAGTTCCGCAAATCTCCGGCTGAAATTGCCGGACATATTGTCGGCAATATGGAACCGGATGAGGTCATTGAGCAAATCAGAGCCGCCGGTCCCTATATCAACCTGAGAATTAAACCTGATCGGCTCTTCGGAGATTTGTGCGGGCATATCATCAACCTGGATAGCAGCTACGGTTCGTCCGATATGGGCCGGGACAAACGTGCAATGGTGGAATACCTGGCTCCCAACACCAACAAACCCCTGCATCTGGGTCACCTGCGAAACGGCGCCCTGGGTATGGCCGTGTCCAATCTGTTTGCTGCCACCGGCCACTGGGTGGTCAGAGCCAACCTCGTCAACGACCGCGGTGTTCATATCTGCAAAAGCATGCTGGCCTGGCAGCGATGGGGAAACGGGACAACGCCGGAGTCGGAAAATGAAAAGGGCGATCACTTTGTCGGAAAATACTATGTGCGGTATGCCCGCGAAGCTGAAAACGACGAAACCCTGGAAGATGAGATTCAGCAATTGCTTCAAAAATGGGAGGCCGGTGACCTGGCAACCACCGCTCTCTGGAAAATGATGAACGGCTGGGTATATGACGGTTTTGACCAGACCTACCGCCGCTTCGGGCTTAAATTTGATGCATTTTATTATGAATCCGATACCTATAAACTCGGCAAAGATATTATCCAGCAGGGCCTTGAAAAAAATGTGTTTTCCATAGATCCGAACGGAAACACGGTATTTCTCTTACCTGAACAAGAATTCAGCCGTGACAAAAACGACGAACTTAAAAGGGTCACGGTGCTGCGCGCCGACGACACCAGCCTTTATATCAGCCAGGATATCGGCACCGCCATCCTGAAAATCACCGATCATAACCTGGATTACTCCATTTATGTGGTGGGCAGCGAGCAGGAATATCATTTTAAATGTCTGTTTGCGATACTGAAGGCCCTGGGCTACAAATGGGCCGGAAACTGTTTTCATCTATCCTACGGCATGGTCTATTTGCCGGAAGGCAAAATGAAGTCCAGAGAAGGCAAGATCGTCGATGCCGACGATCTTATCACGGCGATGTTAACTCTGGCGGAAACGGAAATTCGCCGGCGTGATCCGGAAGGCAGGCTTTCTGATGAAGAAGTAAAAAACAGAGCGGAAAAAATTGGCGTGGGCGCCATCAAATTCTACCTGCTGCGGGTGCGCCCCACCCAGAGCATTAATTTCGATCCGGCGGAATCCATTTCATTTGACGGATTCACCGGTCCCTACTGCCAATATGCTTACGCGAGGATCTGCGGTATCCTGGAAAAGGAAAAAAACAGTCAAAGGCGACTTCAAAACCCGGATTTTTCTTTGCTTGGCAACTCAGAAGAAGTACAGTTGCTCCAAAAACTGATCGAATACCCCCAGGAAGTAAAAAGTGCAGTTGAAGGCCTCAACCCCTCTAAAATTGCCGTACACATATTCAATACGGCCAAGACCTTTAACCAGTTCTATAATAAGCATCCCGTGTTGAAGGCTGAAAACGATGAATTGATCGATGCCAGATTGGCGCTGATCAAGGCCACAGCCGTGGTGCTCAAAAACGGTCTGAAACTGCTGGGAGTGGAAGTACTTGAAAACATGTAAACGTTGAGTATAAAACGCAACGTGTCAGTTGTCCGTTGTCTGTGGTCCGTTGCTGTTATATTGGTGTTTGTCAGTCTCCGGTTCTATTCAATCGGCATCGGTATCACCGCCCATTTCTGATCCCAATAATAGCCTGTGGGAGCGGCTTTTGCTTGCATCCCGCTGCTTTTCAGGCGGGGTAGCCGCGATTGACATCGCCTGCCAAGCTGGGCCCTGCTCGCAGCAAAAAGCCGCTCTCACTCGACATAAAAAAAATTAGGAGCGCTTCCTGATGAGTTCACGAATCCTCATTAAAATCGGCGGCCGGGCTTTTGAAGGCGAGCAAGGTTTCGAAGAGCTGGCCATAGCAATAAAATCCAGTCATGAACTGGAACTTATGATTGTTCATGGCGGTGGCGCTGAAATCTCCCAGGCGCTTAAAGACGCAGAGCGCGAAACTAAATTTATTGACGGCATCCGGGTAACGCGGGCGGAAGATATAAGAATTGTCGAAGATGTTCTTTCCGGAACCGTCAATTTGCGAATAGCTTCCTGGTTAAGTGGCAACGGTGTTGCGTGCAAGCGAATGTCGGGAAAAACCGAAAACCTGTTTTTGGTTGAACCCTTAACCCGTGGTGGCCTGAATTGGGGGTATGTGGGTAAAATCAAGCAAGTTAATGCCAAAGTCGTTTTGGAAACAATAACAGAGAGAAAAGTGCCGGTCATATCCCCCATATCCGCTGATGACAAAGGCGCAAGCTACAACGTCAATGCCGACAGCGCCGCCGCAGCACTGGCCGCCGCTGTCCGGTGCACCGACCTTGTCTTTATCACTGACGTTCCCGGAGTGCTGGTCGATAATGAAATCCGGCCGTCCCTTTCCGTTCAGGAAGCCCAGGCACTGATAGCGAACGGTATCGTCAAAGGCGGCATGGTGGCAAAGTTGGAATCGGCCTTTGAAGCCTTGCATCAAAATCTGCCCCGGGTTCATATAATCCAATGGCAGGGAGCCCAAACGCTTCATAAAATCATCAAAGGCAAACCTGATACCGGGACAACCATCACGCTCTGACCTTATATTTGAGTACGGAAAACAGAGGTCAGATGACAGAAATTGGCATTCGGAACGATAAAGCAGAGGTCATGGGGCAGAGCGCCTAGGGTTTAAAAGAAGGAATTCTTTCTATTTTATTTCTTAAAAAGAGTAGAGCGTAGCGACATCCACAATTCGTCAATCGTCAATCATCATTCGTGATTCCATGAAGTTTCATACAAGTATCTAACACTTCCTTTCCCTGACACCCGACACCTGAAACCTTACGTTCCTTACAATATGTTGTCAGATAAAGGCCGCTAAGGGCCTAACTGCATCCCTTGCCGGCGCCTCAACCAAAACATAACCCGTATCATCAGTCCTCAATATGCCCGCACCACAATTTCATCTATGTCCCTCGAGGTACCCATCTGCCATTTCTCACCTCATATCATCTATCGATTTTACCGGTCAAATTATTGACGAAAAAACCCACCCGCTAGTCAATTCGATGACAATCCTTTGATTTAATACTGAAAACAGGGAGGTCGAAGCGAAGGTAAGGCCCAAATAGTGCAGCCCCCGCTGGAGTATCGTTCGGAAAAGCGCAATGGCATAAAAGTTGCTGATATTAAACAATTATTCCGAAAATCAAACCGGTTTCTTAAAAATTCCAGGGAGGGTCAGATAATGTTGGCAACACAAAATGAGAATGTACAACAGCAGCGGAGACCGTGGGATTACTACGGTGACAACCCGGCAATTTCAAGCAACACTCAAAGGGAAAATTTCGCCGACATTCCGTTTGTGCATCCCTCAAGGGAATTCAGCTGGGCCGAGCAGGTATACCGGGCCGGTGACACCGTGGGTCTGGTTGCAGTCTACAAAAACTTGCCCCATCATCTGCAATACAGTGTCGATCAGTTAATCCAGGAGGAGTACAGAAAAAAACTCTTTCGGGTTCCTCTGTTTGAAGCCTCATTGCTGCTGCTGTCGAGCGGATGCTTGCCGGGTTTTCGCGCTCTGTGCGAACAATCAAAGAGGTTGTATTCCGATAGCTGCATTGATCTCCAGCAGCAAAAGGCATTGGATTTTATTTCATGCAGAAACCCGGAGGATATCGTCGTTTTGGTGATGCGATCCGGCCAATTGATCGGAACGATGACCTTGTTTCCGTTTAGCAGAAAACAGGATATACCGAGTTTGTCCTATCTTAGGATGGAGCCATCTTTTAATCAACTACCCAATGTACCGGGCCTGGAAGTGGGGAGATTGGCGAAAGCAACATCCGATGGCAATCTGAACAGTGGTCAAAGGTTGAATCTGACAAACACCATGGCAATGGCGACAGCATTTATCGTCGCGAAAGATTATGCTCTGAAAAATGGATTGCTCCCCGCTGCCGACTCATATATATGTGGCGATACTTACGGCTCCTTTATTTCGAGTTTGAGACGGTTTTTCCCATTGAATACCACAAATTCAACCGTTAATCCGAATATGCTTGAAGATGAAGGCAACGTCCATGGCATGGGCATGTATTTTATTCAACGTCAGGTCCTGGGATCTTTCGGGAGCGCCGCTGAGTTGAAGTCAGCCATTGAAACCATTGAAACGTCACACCCTGACATCGCCCATCGAATCAGGCAGCTTTTGGAGGCGGATCTTAAGACAAATGGAATCAAAACGATTCAAAAATTCGACCCTGAAAAATTCAGGGTGCGTTTCTTTCATTTTACCTACCATCATCCAAAGACGGTCGCTGGCTTCAAAAGGCTTGACCAAGTGGTCCAACGACTGACAAACGGAGACAAGAAAGTGCTGCATTAAAACTGAATTTGATGAAATCCATAGCGCCTGCGGGGACCTCAAGCGCGCTCTTTGGCATCCATCAAAACGTCGTGTAGAACCCAGCTGAGTTTCTCGATTCTATATGGTTTGGTAGCAACCCCGCGAAATCCATACTTCTCAAAATCAGACATGATGGGATCATTGGAATATCCGCTGGATACAATAGCGGTTACCTGGGGATCAATTTTCAGCAACTGTTGGATAGCATCCTTCCCCCCCATGCCTCCGGGGATGGTCAGGTCCATGATGACCGCATCAAATGGCCGGCCAATTCGAGCGGCGTCCTGGTAAAGCATAATGGTTTCAGCGCCGTCAGATGCGCAGCTGACGTCATATCCCAATTCCATCAATATCTTTTCGGTGACATTTCTTATGGTTTCCTCATCATCCATCACGAGGATTTTTCCTTCACCCTTCTTGAGTCGGGCTGATCGATCCCGGCTTTCAACCAGTTTTTCAGGGCTTGCCGGCATGTAGATGCGAAACGTCGTGCCCCCACCCATTTCGGAGTCCACCGCAATATGGCCGCCATGGGCATGAATGGTGGTGTATGTCATCGTTAAACCGAGACCACTTCCCTGGTACTTGGTGGTAAAATAGGGGTCAAAAACCTTGGACAAATGTGCTTTTGGGATACCAAGGCCTTCGTCCTGCATCGAAATTTTGACATATCTTCCGGCTTCCAGGGGCAAACCGGATAGCGCCTCCAGGGTAGCGTTACAGGCATGCAAACGGATGGTACCCCCTTGAGGCATAGCCTGTACCGCGTTAAGGACAAGATTGTGAATCACTTGACTAAACTGCCCAAGGTCTACTCTGACCGGCCAGAGGTCGGCGGCGATGCTGAATTCGCACTTCACCTTTGATCCCCTCAGGGCAAATATGGTTGAGTCATTCAACACTTCGGATATGGAGGCAGTTTTTTTGACCGGCGCCCCCCCCTTTGAAAAGACCAGCAACTGCCGGGTCAGCGCACTTGCCCTTGATGTGACACGCAGGGCCTCATCCAGGGATTCAATAATATTTTCCCCTTGATCGGCCTCGAGCTTTGCCAGGGAGATATTCCCCATGATCCCGGATAGAAAATTGTTGAAGTCATGGGCGATCCCCCCGGCCAGGACACCTAAAGATTCAAGCTTCTGGGCCTTGAGAAGCTCCTGTTCCAGCTTCTTTTTCTCGGTGATGTCATGGGCGATCGTGGTAGTCCTGACCGGTTGACCATTTTCATATTCGATTTTGGTATTGACAAGTAAACACAGTTCACGGCCATTTTTGGCAGTAATTGTAGACTCGGCAATCGAGGGCACCGCCTCACCCTTCAAAATTTTATCTATTCGCTCCAGGACCTTCTCCTTGCTTTCGTCATTGAGAAAATCCCACATTGTTAAATTAAGAAATTCCTCCTTTGTAACGCCGAGGTACTCACACATGCGATCATTCGCACTGAGCAATTTTCCGGTTGTCAAATCTACCTCATAAATTCCAGCGGGAGCGATGTCGAAAAGCCTGCTGTATTTTGCCTCGCTCTCACGCAAAGCCGCCTCCATGGTTTTGTGGCGGTCGGCTGCGTCTTTTTCCAAAGTCTCTATTCTGCGGTTCAATTCAGCTATTTCCGCAAGGAGTTCTTCTTTGGTTTTATCCATATCTTTCATACAACGGTCTCGGTAAATTGGAATTTGCTCTTGTAAAGGTAAAATATGACAGTCTCATTAAAAGTCAAAAAAGAGCATCAACCTCATTTACTTAAAATGCACCGACACGCCCTGCATATTCCCGTCCGACACAAAACCAAGTTTACCATCAATAATCAGCAGAGACAAGACAATTGCAAGTGGCATAAAAAACTTGGATTTGACATTTTGGCCGTCTCTATCTATCATGCTCAGCGGTAGTTTCGGATACAGAATTAACCAGCGGGGGGACCTAATATGGAAAATTCCATCGTTGACCTGTTAAGCGAGCTTGTCCGGATCAATTCCGTTAATTTGACACTCTCGCACGGCCCGGGAGAAACCGAAATAGCAAAATTTATTCGACATCGCCTTGATGAACTGGAGCTCAACCCGAAAATTCAGACCGTCGCACCTGACAGGCACAATGTCATCGCGGTGGTTCCAGGCGCCAATCCCGGAAAATCCCTGCTGTTAAACGGTCATCTTGATACCGTCGGTGTCGAGGGCATGGATGCTCCCTTCTTATTAAGACAGGCGGGTGACAGGCTTTACGGCCGGGGAGCCTATGATATGAAAGGCAGCCTGGCCGTCATGCTGTTACTCGCCGAGTATTTCACCCAACATCGGCCACCGCTTGATATTCTTTTCACGTTTGTGGCCGACGAAGAAGACAAAAGTCTCGGTATGGACTATCTGGTTGAAAAATGGCTCCCCGACATATCTCACCCGCCAATCGGCGCTATTTTTCTGGAGCCAACCGAAGAGGATATCGGTGTTTGCCACAAAGGTTTTAACTGGTATGAGTTGGAAGTTGTCGGCAAGGCTGCCCATGGAAGTCGACCGGAGGAAGGCATCGATGCCATTTTACCGTTAGCGGCTGCCCTGAATGAACTGAACAAGATCAAGGCTGATCTGTTAAACCGCGAACCGGACGTCTTGCTGGGCCATGCAATCCTTCACAGCAGTATTATTGCAGGGGGCACCGAACTAAGCGTCATCCCCAGCTATTCGCACCTCCAATGGGAGCGACGAACGCTTCCGGGAGAATCACAGCCGGATCTGGATCTGGAGTTTGAGAGCACTGTTCGAGCCGTTGCAAACCATCCCGGAAATCATGAGGTAAAAGGCCGCAAACTTTTTCTGAGGCCGCCATACAGGGTGCCGGCTGATGCCGAAATTTTATCCCGTTTGCAAAAGGCGTCGCCGCAATCTTCGTCCGTGGGCCTTTCTTTCTGGGCGGATTCCGCCTTAACCGGAAAAGCGGGTATCCCTTCCGTTCTTTTCGGTCCCATTGGCCATGGTGCCCACGCGGTGGACGAATGGGTCAGCCTGAATAGCCTGTTAAAAATATATGAAACCTTAAAGCGGCTGATATCGGATTTTTAAACCACCATTCGTACGGATTTCAAACAAGAATTTATTTTCGGACTTGACAGCCGAATTTTTTTGGCATATTGATGCGGATAGTTAAACAAAAGAAAATAATTATGATGCCAACAACTCTAAAAAACACCCGTATCCGTCCCCGTCGCCGCTTCCGGCGACGAAACCCCGGGGTTTTTTTGTGTTGGCTATGATATTTCTGATACCTGAATGGCAGACATAAAAACCCCGGCAAACGCCGGGGTTTTTCTTTTTGTGAAAGGAGATAAAAAGTGGCAAAAGATGAGGTCCAAAAAGTAGTGCTTGCTTACAGTGGCGGGCTGGACACTTCTGTGATCGTCCCGTGGTTGAAAAACAATTACAATAATTGTGAAGTCATCTGTTTCACGGCCGATGTCGGCCAGCAGGAAGAATTGGAAGGCCTTGAGGAAAAGGCCCTTGCTTCCGGCGCTGCCAAGCTGATTGTAAGCGATTTGCGGGAGGAATTTTTGAAAGACTACGTATTCCCGACCATGCAGGCCGGAGCTGTATACGAGCGCGATTACCTCCTGGGCACATCGATTGCCCGGCCTTTGATGGCCAAAAAAATGGTTGAAATTGCGGAAGCCCATGGCGCGCAAGCGGTCGCCCATGGCTGTACCGGTAAGGGCAACGATCAGGTCCGTTTTGAACTTACCGTGATGGCGCTCAATCCCAAGCTCAAGGTTATTGCACCGTGGCGTGAGTGGGAAATCCGCAGCCGGGAAGACGCCATTAAATATGCCGCGCAACACAACATCCCCCTGGCACAAACCGAGAAAGATATTTACAGCCGCGACCGCAATATCATGCACCTTTCCCACGAAGGCGGGTTGCTGGAAAATCCCTGGAACGAACCGGAGTCTTCCATGTACCAACTGTCGGTCAGTCCCGAAGAGGCACCGGATGAACCCGAATATATCGAAATCGGCTTTGAAAAAGGCAATCCGATAAACCTCAACGGCCAGACGCTGTCCGCGGTGGATTTGTTTACGCGCTTAAACAAAACAGCAGGCGCCCATGGAATTGGTCGTGTCGATATTGTCGAAAACCGCCTGGTGGGGATGAAAAGCCGGGGGGTATATGAAACCCCCGCCGGCACGGTTATTTTCCGGGCCCATCAAGCGCTGGAGAGTATGTGCCTTGATAAGTACACCATGCATTATAAAGATTTCGTTGCCGTCAAATATGCGGAGCTGGTTTACAACGGTATGTGGTTCATGCAACTACGGGAAGCCCTGGATGCTTTCGTAAAAGTGACCCAGCAAAAGGTCACCGGCACCGTTCGTCTGAAGCTGTATAAAGGTAATACCATTGTTGCCGGGCGCAAAAGCCCTTACAGCCTGTATCGCGAGGACTATGCCTCCTTCGGCGAAGAAGATGTATACAATCAGCAGGATGCCCAGGGATTCATCCAGCTGTACGGCTTGCCCTTAAAAGTCGAATCTCTCCTGGCCATAGACGGCGGTGGTGAAAGCCGCTATCGCAGTCCTGATTACAGCAAGTTTAAACGTGATTAGTTCGTGGTGTGAGTCGCGGGTTACGGGTTGCGAATTGCGGGTAAAAGGGCAGAGAGCAAAGATGGTGGTTGATTAAGTTGAATGGTTGATTGGTTGATAAAAGTACAGCAAATGAAATAAACTTAATCAACTTAGTCAACTCAATCAACCCAAAAAACCAAACGATCTCAACGAACACACAGGCATTTTATCTATGAAAGCACGACTGATTTTATCCGACACAACCCAATTTGAAGGGCTTTCCCTGGGTGCCATGGGCTCCAACATCGGCGAGGTGGTTTTTAATACCGCCATGATGGGTTACCAGGAGATTTTAACGGATCCATCGTATCATTTTCAACTGGTGACCATGACCTATCCGCAAATCGGCAATTACGGCGTCAACCCCAGCGATTTTGAATCCAGACGCATTTACGCGGCCGGATTCATCATTCGCGAATACAGCCCGGTGGTTAGTCACTGGCAGGCCACCAAGTCCCTGGATGAATATTTGAAATATTATGGCGTGGTGGGCATCAGCGACATCGACACCCGCCAGTTGACCCGCCACCTGCGCGACCAGGGGGCCCAGATGGGCATGATTACCACCTCCGATGAGCCCTTTGAAGTGCTGTTGGAAAGACTTAAAAGCGGCAAACAGCTTGTTGGACGGGACCTTGCCGAAGAAGTCACCACCGCTGAAAATTATGATTGGCCCATGGACGAGGAAAGCAAACATGACCGGCAGCCCGGCTTCAGGGTGGCTGTCTACGATTTCGGAGTTAAATTTTCGATTTTAAGGGCCCTATACCAGCACGATTGTCAACTGCGGGTATTCCCGGCTTACACCCCTG
>CAVXXE010000083.1:0-14362 GCA_963765595.1 uncultured delta proteobacterium | reverse complement strand
CCAGAAATAGGCGTTTTTCAGCGAAGGTCCTCCCATGGCCCGGCTTACATCCTCGGCATCGACGTCGAACATCCAGGATCGTATGGAAACATGCTGCTTGAGTCTAACAAGAAGTTCGGGGCAGGACTGCTCACAGGCATCGACAGCCTTGCGAACTGCCTTAAAGAGTTTACGCGGCTTGTTCGCGGCCATCACAGCGTCAAGCCTTTCCAATGCATCCCGGGTCGTTTTATTGTTTCCAACGACTTTTTCAGCCAAAAGGGTCGAGCTTTTATCGAGGCCGACCTTCGATTGGCCTGCAATCAGTTCACGGATTAAAGGCACAAGACGTCCCGGCGCTGATTCGGGGTCAACCGCATTCAGATACTTCTCGCAGATCTCATCGTCATGGCGATAAAAAGAGGCCAGCGCCCTGATCAGTATTTTCCACGGTGCCAGCGGGCTCCGGCGCGAGACAGCCGGCAAGGCGACTTCCTCATCCCTGACAAAACCGGATGTCACCCTTGCAAACGCTTTTGCAGTCGCGAGAGCGGCGGTTTTCAGGGGATGGCCGGCAGGTAGAGCGTCACAGTGAGCCAGCAGGCTGAGATCAATCAGCTCATTTTTGATTGTTTTTTCTATGGCTGCTCGCTTATCCTGAGGGCAATCGGGATCATCTAACGGCCGCACCAGCTCATCGAGACTTCCTTGGCGGATGGCAATTACGCCGTTTAATTCAGCTATGAGATGATCCGGGCAATTATATCGCCCCCGAACCAAATTCAGCAGTGTTTTGGCCTCAACGGTGAAGCCTTTAGCCATCATTTCACGGATTCGAGCAACATAAGCATCCACCAGAACCAATTCAGATTCCGCCGTACCCAGACGTTTGTGATGCAATTTGGCTCTGCCGACCGCTGCTTTGATTTTATTTTTTGATATCAACCGGTTAACCTCGTCTGCAAAACCGGAAGATCTAGACTGAAATTTGCCTGGAGTCAGCCGGCTGGTATCATCAATCGCGTCTTTCTTCTTATGTTTTTCAGCAGGGAGACGACGGTTAAGCGCTTTGCGTTTTTTCCGGCTATTTTTCTTTGATGACATTACAGAATCCTTTTGATATGAGCTGTGTGCGCTTTTTCAACCCGGTAGGTTTAGATCTGCCATACATGACTGAAAATAAATTGTATGTCAAGAGCATTGTAAGTACAACATATTGTGTATTTTACTAAGGCATAGATAATACTGAAAAACATTTTTCATTACCGTTCATGGATTCAAGCTTCAGAAATTCGGGATTCTGGTTGGCACGGGTTCAGCGGTTCAAAGATGTGATATGCGAAAAAACTTGAATCAATCGGGTGGATTCTGCTAAAGGATATTGGAACCCATCCCGGACAGGCATGCATGAATTATGATCCGCGGCGGAACGATTGAAGATTTGTCCGGCATCATAAAAGCGGGATGTTAGCCGGAAATCATTTTAGCTTTTCAATTTAGGAGATCACACATATGTTTTTTGAATTTTCAGATAAAACCAGGGACTTGCAGCAACGGCTCAACGCATTTATGGATACGAATATCTATCCCAATGAGGCCGAATATTATCGCCAGTTAACTGAGGGCGACCGCTGGAAGGTCATTCCTCTCATCGAAAAACTCAAGGAGAGAGCTAAAGCTGAAGGTCTGTGGAACCTTTTCCTGCCGGAAAGCGAGTACGGGGCCGGCCTCACTAATCTGGAATATGCACCGCTTTGCGAAATCATGGGTCGGGTACCCTGGGCATCGGAAATCTTCAACTGTGCCGCCCCGGACACCGGCAACATGGAAACACTGGTTCGGTACGGCAGCGAGGAACAGAAGGAAAAATGGCTCAAACCGCTTCTGGCAGGCGACATCCGGTCCGCTTTCTGTATGACCGAACCCCAGGTAGCCTCGTCGGATGCCCGCAACATTGAAGCCGCCATCATGCGCGACGACGACGAATACGTGATCAACGGCCGCAAATGGTGGTCATCTGGCGCCGGCGATCCACGCTGTGAGATCTATATTTTCATGGGTAAAACCGACCCCCAGGGACATCCCTATCGGCAGCAATCCATGATCCTGGTCCCCCGCGACACCCCCGGGGTTGAAATCAAGCGCATGCTGCCGGTATTTGGCTATGACAGCGCTCCCCACGGGCACGGTGAGATTGAATTCAAGGATGTGCGCGTACCGGTTTCCAATATGCTTCTTGGTGAAGGCCGCGGTTTCGAAATCGCTCAGGGGCGTCTGGGGCCCGGCCGCATCCATCACTGCATGCGCACCATCGGGGTGGCGGAAAGAGCATTGGAAGAAATGTGCCGACGGGTTAAATCCCGTAAGGCCTTCGGCAGAACGCTGGCGGAGATGGGCCAGATTCGCCAGGATATCGCCAAGTCCCGCTGTGAGATCGACCAGTCCCGGCTGTTGACCCTGTATGCGGCCCACCGCATGGACACCGTCGGCAACAAGGTCGCTCGGATCGAAATCGGTGAAATCAAAGTGGTGGCTCCGAACATGGCGCTCAAAGTCATCGATCGCGCCATCCAGGCCCATGGCGGCATGGGGGTATGTGACGATACCTGGCTGGCAGCAGCCTATGCTCATATTCGCACCCTGCGTTTGGCCGACGGGCCCGATGAAGTTCACCGTGAAGTCATTGCCAGACTGGAACTGAGGAAGGAATCATGAAAAGTGATGAAAAATTAATCCCGGTGCGCGATGTCCATCGTTTCAATGAGAGTGCGTTGAGCGAATATCTCCAAAATAAAATGGAGGGATATACCGGCCCTCTGGCTGTTCAGCAATTCGAGGGTGGGCAGTCGAATCCGACATTTCTTATCAGTTGCGGCGGCAAAAAATACGTCCTTCGCAAAAAGCCTCCCGGTAAATTGCTGCCCTCCGCCCATCAGGTCGAACGTGAGTATCGGGTCATGAAGACGCTGGAGAAAACAGACGTCCCGGTACCCGAAATGCTGTTGTTGTGTGAGGACGATGCCGTCATCGGGACGCCGTTTTTCGTCATGGAGTATGTCCACGGCCGCATATTGGAGGACTTTACACTGCCGAATCAATCCCCGGAAGAAAGACGTGCGATCTACCTTGATGTGGTCCGGGTGTTAGCGGCATTACACTCGGTGAATTATGCAGACCTGGGGCTGGATGATTTCGGTAAGCCGGGCAATTATTTCAGGCGGCAGATCGGTCGCTGGTCCAAACAATATGTCGCAGCCAAGACCGATGAAATTGAGTCCATGGAACGCCTTATGGAGTACCTGCCTGAAAATGTGCCTGACGATGATACCAGTTGTATCGTTCACGGCGATTACCGCATGGGCAACATGCTGTTTCATCCGACCGAACCCAGGGTAGTGGCATTGCTGGACTGGGAGCTTTCCACCCTTGGCCATCCCCTCGGCGATTTGGGATACAGCTGTATGTCCTATCATTCGGGAGTTGCCGGACCCATTAGCCTGGAAGGATTGGCCGGTCCGCAAAGCGGCATTCCCCGCGAGGCAGAATTTATTGCGGAATATTGCCGTCTCACCGGTCGTGAGAGCATCCCCAACTGGAATTTCTATCTGGCCTTTTCCTTTTTCCGGTTATCCAGTATTGTACAAGGGGTGTACAAAAGGGGCCTCATGGGCAATGCCAGTTCCACCGAAGCTCTGGAAAAGGGCCGGATGGCCCGGCAGATTGCCGATATAGCCTGGGCGCTGTTGGAATGACGTATGGCAAATGAAAAATGACGAGTGACGAATGTGGCCTCCGGCCCGTAGGGGCCATAGGGGCCTACGCCCCGGAGGGAATGCGGAATTAAGGAATTCTGTCTATTTTATTTTTAAGAGAGGAGAGCGGCATCCACCATTCGTCATTCCTATGGCATAATAATACGGTGACCTAACATAGAAATCTGAAAAAAAAATCTGAAAATATAAACGACAACATTCCTTAATTCGACATTCGTCCTTCGCCATTCTGAGGGGTCTTATGGCTAAACTATATCTGGTGCGTCACGGCAAATCCACGGCAGGTTGGGGCATGCAAAAGGATCCGGGACTCGACGATTTGGGTCATGCCCAGGCCAAAGCTGCGGCCTTGAAATTAGCCCCGTTGGGCCCGCTAGCGATTATCACAAGTCCCTTAACCAGAACGAGGGAAACTTCCAGTCCTTTGGCGGAAATTTGGGGAATTGAGCCCGTGGTTGAAAAACGGGTGGGAGAGATTCGCTTCCCTTCCCGCAATCAATCGAGCCGGGTCGAATGGTTGCAAAGTATCATGGGCGACAAATGGTCGAACCTCGATCCCGACCTTAAAGTCTGGCGCCGGGAAGTTATCGAGGCACTCTGTTGCTGCGAGGTGGATAGCGTTGTCTTCAGCCATTTCATTGCGATTAACGCGGCGGTGGGCCGTGCCACCGGAGACGACCGCGTGGTCTCTTTCCAACCCGATAACGCCTCTATTACTATTTTGGAAACCGTGGCAAATAGATTAATGCTCTTGGAGCGGGGCTTGGAGGCAGATACCAGGGTGAATTAATCAGGCACTGAGCGGCACCATATCGGCTTTTTGTTGTTAAGGATAACAATCCCTTCCTCTTTTTTTGCAGTCTGTCGTCATCGATGGAAATCTTTACCAAGGCTCTCCTGCCTCGTACCTTCTTTGCACATCAGCCAGGGCAGCCAACTTCATGACTTCGACCACCTTTGGATCATGTGCAGTGTGACTGATAAGGAAGAGATACGTCCGGTTGATCATCTTTTTAACGTATTCAAGCTGGTCTTCTTTCATAGGTTCCGGTTTGATCTGATCGGTATTCATAATATTTCCTCCTTTTGCTGAGAATATATTACCAAACACCTTTGTCAGATCCGGTCACACTGCAACATTTATTTTGCCCGAAATTGCGGGTTTCAAATTTTCGACTTTAGTTTCTTTTCTATCCATCGGCAATCTTAGCCTTGAGTCCCCGCTTCTTTAATGCAATGATCAAAGTGTCCCTATGATCACCCTGTATGATGATTACGCCATCTCTCACCGATCCACAAATCCCGCAAAGGCTCTTTAATTGGGTGACAAGATTTTTTAATTTATCGGCATCAATTTAAAAACCTGGGAATATTGGGGACGGGGATAGACATATTCATTGACGTGGTTGAATTTTTGATCATTGGGATTGCGCTGCCACGAAAAATCCAGAATTGATGCTGCGGGTGCGCTGCAACCCAGGATCTAAAGCCCTCTGGCTTTCCGCGCGTTTTAAGGGTATCCAACATTGGAGGCTAATAGCCGATCGCCTGCCCGTCTTTCCTGAGATCGGATGCAGCACAATAGCCATTTTCTAAGCAATAGATCAACTGTGCGCCCCCATACAGATGATCCGGGGGATTTTCGATGAAAGCCTGACCGCGTCGTTTGAGTTCGTCGACGACCCGGGGTGAAAATCCGGGTTCCAGGGCGATGCGGAAATTTTCATCGATATACCACCGCGGCGCATCGCAGGCCGCCTGAGGATTCTGGCCATAGTCAAAGATCCGCACCATCATCTGGACATGCCCCTGGGCCTGCATGTTGCCGCCCATGACCCCGAAGCTCATCAGAGCCTGTTTATTCCGGGTCACAAATCCCGGAATGATGGTATGAAAGGGGCGTTTGCCACCAGCGACACAGTTCGGGTGACCTTCCTGCAGAACAAACCCGCAGCCGCGATTTTGCATAGCGATACCCGTATCGGGTATCACAATACCTGACCCGAATCCCATATAGTTGGATTGAATGAAGGAAATCATCATTCCTTTTTCGTCTGCGGCCGTCAAGTAGACCGTTCCGTGATCTAGCGGGATCTTGGAGCTGGGGTGGGCGGCTTGATCCATTCGAATTTCCTGAGCCCGCCGGGCTAAAAACTTCTCCGCCAAAAAATCTTCAGGAGCGATAGCCATGTGGCCGCGGTCGGCTATATGCTGGTAGGCTTCGGCCAAAGCAATCTTCATCGCCTCGATTTGCAGGTGGATCGTATCGGCCGAATCCACCGGGTACCTGCCGATATCAAATTCCCGTAAAAGGCCAAGGGCGATAAGGGCGGCTAACCCCTGACCGTTTGGACGGATTTGATGGAGACACACGCCGCGGTAGTCGACTGAGATCGGTTCCTCCCATTCGCTGCGGTGGTTGGCGAGATCTTCAAGCGTCATGGCACCGCCATTTGCTTTTGCACAGTGAACGATGCGCTCCGCCAGATCACCACGATAAAACGATTCTCCTTTGCTTGCGGCTATCGCTTGCAGGGTTTGGTCCTGGTCGGCACAACGAAATAATTCGCCGGGACGGGGTGCCCGTCCAGCGGGTAAAAACGTCTTACCGAAATCCGCAAAACCCTTGTATGTTTGAGCGGCGGCGGCCCAGCGCGCAGCCGTTATCGGTGAAACGACAAAGCCGTTTTGGGCGTATTCAATGGCGGGCCCAAATAGATCATCGAAGGGCAGTTTGCCGAATTTTTGGGAAATCTGCACCCAGGTATCTACCGCACCCGGAACGGTTACCGCGTCCCAGCCGAAGGCCGGCATTTCATCCAACCCGGCAAAACGTTCCAGATTCCACGCTTGCGGAGACCGTCCCGAACCGTTTATCCCGTGAAGCTTTTGACCGTCCCAGATCAGGGCGAAGGCGTCACTGCCGATTCCATTGCTGGTCGGTTCGACAACGGTGAGCGAAATGGCCGTGGCAAGGACTGCGTCCGCCGCGTTGCCGCCTTTGAGCAGCATTCTCAAACCGGCCTGGGCGGCCAGCGGCTGGGAGGTGGCGACCACATTGCGCGCCAAAACCGGCATCCTTTGAGAGGGGTATGGAAATTTCCAAAAATCGTTCATTTTTTTATCCATGAATAAAATCGTTTGCTTTTTTTTTAGGAAACAAACTATTGCAAATGAAGCATGGTGTGTCAAGCTGCAGTTTAACCCAAAGGCTCGCCCGAAAGTAAAGAATCCTGTCCCAAAAGGCCAGACTTTCAAATTTCAAATAAATCAGCAGCTTGGCATGCAGCTTCAGGTCGGATTTGTTCGATCCGTAATTAACAAAACCAACGGAATATTACGCTATTGCGAGACCAATGATTAAAAAACGGTCGCATAAAATTGAGTTTTTCCCGGAAACAGCCTGCTGGCCGGTGGCCGACGACATGTTGCAATCCGGCCAGTGATTCTTATAGTCCATTTATGTAATCGCCCCAAAAAGGCGGTTTCCCCTCCCCTGTTTTAGATCCTGCTCTCTTAGCAAGAACGGTGGAGGGTGAATATGGCGGATATTTTCAGCGCATTCTGCCAGGAAGAAAATTCAGCTTGCAAGGAATAAAATAATCGTGGCCGAGCCGTTCGACTCCGAGGCCGCAATGCCCGCGCCCGGATCTTCACGCATATATATCTGGCTAAAACGATTGGTAAATGTTGAACCGCAGGAATTAAAGGCCCTGTCCTGGTCCTTCGTTTACTTTTTTGCACTGCTTTGCAGTTACTATATCCTACGCCCCCTGCGCGATGAGATGGGGATCGCCGGAGGGGTTAAGAATTTGCAGTGGTTATTCACCGGCACATTCCTGGCGATGCTGGCGGTGGTGCCCTTATTCGGCTGGATCACCTCGCATTATCCACGCAAGCGGTTTTTGCCCTATGTTTATTATTTTTTTATCGGCAACATATTGCTGTTCTTTGTTTTGTTTAAATCGAACATCACCCATGCGCACGTGGCGCGGGTGTTTTTTATCTGGGTCAGCGTTTTTAATCTTTTCGTCGTTTCCGTGTTTTGGAGTTTTATGGCGGATATCTTTCGCAGCACCCAGGCGAAACGGCTTTTTGGCTTTATCGCCGCGGGGGGAACTGCCGGTGCCTTGACGGGTCCGGCCTTAACCGCAGCCTTGGCTGTCCCCTTAGGACCCACCAACCTGCTTCTAATTTCAGCCGGATTATTGGGAGGGGCCGTCTTTTGCGTCAAACGGCTGATCGTTTGGAGGGAAAATTCAATCTCAAGGGCGGCCGCAGCCGGGGACTCCAGCGCGACAGAAGCCGAAGATCAAGCCATGGGCGGCGGGATACTGGCCGCCTTTCATTTGGTATTAAAATCTCCGTACTTAATCGGCATTTGCCTTTTGATGCTGATGTTCACCACCCTGGCGACTTTCCTATATTTTCAGCAGGCGCATATTATTCAAGACCGTTTTGCCGATTCCGCTGACCGCACAACGGTATTTGCCGTGATGGATTTTACGGTAAATGCTCTGACAATTATCGTTCAGTTGTTTTTAACGGGTCGCATTGTGAAGCATTTGGGTTTGGGGTGGACCCTGGCACTGATACCCCTGTTGTTGGGCATTGGTTTTCTGATATTGGGGTTAACACCGATCCTGGGTACGATTATCATCGTGCAGATTATTCGCCGGGCGGGCAATTACGCCGTCATGAAACCGGCGCGTGAAATGCTCTACGTCGTTCTAAGCACAGAAGAAAAATACAAAGCCAAAAACTTTATCGATACGGCCATTTACAGAGGCGGTGATGTCGTCAGTGCCTGGGCTTTTGCCGGCTTGCAGGGCCTGGGCTTTACCCTTTCCGCGATTGCTTTTATAGCGGTGCCTCTCAGCGCTATATGGGCGTTGATATCTTTTAAACTGGGCAAAACCCAGGAAGCGCTGGCAAATCTTACATGAGGCTAGATATTGGACATTCGGGATTGGGGGGTTGGGTATCGGGTATTGGTGTTTAGCGGAAATCAGCGTAAATTTTAAATATCATCGTAACGTGAAATATAATAATCGGAAAAAATATACCCCGATGCCGGCAACTGATACCCAATACCCAACCCGGACAAGCCGGAATTGAAGATTGAATCAATTGGAGTTATAACGAACATCTAAAACCGGAGGTTAATGATATGAGAGCAAAGGATATTTTGATTTCCCGGCGAAATTTTATCATCGCTTTGGGGGGGGGCTGGGCAACGGTTTCGTTCTCGCCGTCGGGTCTGCTCGCCAAAGAACGGGTGGCGCTAAAACGGACCATTCCATCATCCGGTGAATTGCTTCCCGTTATAGGATTAGGATCCTCCCGTACCTTTGACACGGGAGACAACCAAGCCGCAAGGTCTAATCTGGCTGAAGTCCTACAAACCTTTTTCGTTAGCGGCGGTGCCTTAATCGATTCATCCCCCATGTACGGCTCCTCTGAAAGAGTTATTGGTGAGCTGCTGAAAACAACAAAAAATAAAAACAGCCTTTTTGCAGCCACCAAAGTCTGGACGGACGGAGAACAATCCGGCATCCAGCAGATGGAAGAATCCAGCCGGCTGTGGGGCGTCGATAAATTTGATTTGATGCAAATCCACAATCTTCGGGACTGGAAAACGCACCTCAACACCCTCAAAAATTGGAAGGAGCAAGGCAAAGTGCGTTATATCGGTATCACGACGTCCCATGGCCGCGCGCATGCCGAGCTGGAACAGATCATGCAGACCGAGTTACTGGATTTTGTGCAATTTACTTACAATATTGACGATCGCAGTGCCGAGCAACGTCTGTTGCCTTTAGCGGCCGACCGCGGCATGGCCACGCTGATTAACCGACCTTTCCAAAGAGGTAATCTTTTTGGCAGTGTAAAAGGTAAACCGCTACCCGCATGGACAGCCGAATTTGACTGCAAAAGCTGGGGACAATATTTTTTGAAATTTGTCGTTTCCCATCCGGCCGTCACCTGTTCGATTCCGGCCACGTCCAAAGTCCATCATATCGTGGACAACATGGCGGCAGGCTTTGGCCGCCTGCCGGATGCCGAAATGCGGAATCGCATGATCCGCCACTTTGAATCTGTGTAGAAATGATGAAGAAATTGGGATTATCTCAGCGTCACCTCAGTTGTCCGTTGCAAAAGTCGGAGGGCTTATGATATTGGCCAAAATAGCGAATTATTAGCTATCTTTTGCCATGTTGTTTATGCAACACTGGGATTGTCTGACAGGCACGTTCAGCGGCTTCGGCCTCTCCGCAGGCGCCAATGGCTGTTACGACTTTTTCGGCCTGCTTGAGATCAGCAGGATAATCGACTTCACACCACTTCAATCCTTTCGTTGAACAGGTCCACACCGGCATCGACCGGGCCATTTCATCAATCACCGACAAATACCATTTCCTCTGTGCCGCAGAACTCCGCAAAGCATTTTCCAGCGCTATGCGAAACAATCGCGGTCCCCGGCCTCGGAACAGAATCATTCCGATCGACTCCCCGTCAACTTGATCCGGTAAAAGATCTTTGCCGATCTTTACCAGGCGGCAACCGTCCAATTCAACCTTCATGTCGTCGGCATCATATTCGCTTTTATGACTGATGGCCACAGTCACCGGGCGATCATGCGTATCAAGGAGCCGTTGCATCACGGCCGCCTCAAACACGGTATCGCCGTTAAGCAACACAAAATCGGAACCCATCTCATCATGCGCCGCCCAGCAGCTGACCAGGTTATCCGACACAGCGTAGGCGGTGTTGTATATGGTTTTTACACGATGCAAACCATAGCGTGCGCCCAAAATTTTTTCGACTTTGTCTGCCCGAAAACCTAAAACAACGCTGACCTGGTCGATGCCGCATTTAGCTAATTCGTCAATTTGCCACTCAATCAGAGATCGGCCCCTAACCGGTAAAATGCACTTGGGACAATCCGCCGTAAGGGGCAGCAACCGTTTGCCTTGCCCTGCACTTAAAATTACAGCCTTCATGGGCTAACTTCCAGTTTCATTTTAGGGTCGTTATCAAGCTTACGGTTACGTATTTTAATTGTCAAGTTTCAGCCCGAGCGTTTTGTCGAAAAATCGAATGGCATGTTCTATAATTCCCTGAATATTTTCGACTTGGTCGGGAGCTAAGCCAAGGGATGCTGTGACGGTACTGAAGACGTCGGACTGGGTGCGTCTGATTTCCGACAATACTTTCCGACCTTTTTCGGTTAAGTTTACAGTGGTCACCCGTTGATTTTCAGGTAGTATCGTTTTATCAACAAGTTGCCTGTCTTTCCAGAGTTTTGTAATTGTCGTGGAAATCGTACTGTTGCTGACCGTCGGGCATAAATTGCCAATTTCGGATATGCTCATGCTGCCTTTCATCCCAATCAGCTCAATTATCAAGCTTTCACGGTCAGTCAAATCACCCACTTTTTTTTCTGAAATTTTAGAGGCGATATATAACCGCACCCTGAAAGCCATATCATAAATCAGCGATTCCGTGTGTTTTTCCATGAGCTCCCCTTGGACAGATTTCCCGACAATATTATATGTGGTTGGAAAGTATTTATAATACAAAAAATATGATTTGTAAAGAGTTCCTCAATATAAAATTAATTGTATCTAAATATTTCCATTTTTTAACTATTTCTTTTTTAATTGATTTCTCAACGTTTGTTTAATCCGCTCCCGGGGCCCCGAAAAAGAAATTTCGGAGGGCCTCAGCTTTTCAACAGTATCCCCTTCGTTACGGATTGATAGGATTATGTGGAACGTAAAGGATTTATGAGTCCTGGATAGAATATATTTACTTGTTTTCCCGAGATCATCCATATAGATTTACTTATGATATTTTACGGTCTGAAACGTCCCAAAACCCTTCGACGGCAGATGGAAAGACTCAATCATAAAATTATAAACAGTTTTAATTCCCGCGCGGTTTTTACCGCTATCGCTGGGTTGGGAAGCCTATCTGCTGCCATCTATTGGATTAATTTCAAAATTTTTGAACTCTTTGCAGTGCTTTCCGGGCTAGCGGACATTCAGCTTTATGTCATCATGTTCCTGTTTTTAAGCGTCCTTTATTTGACCGGTGTCTTTCTGGTTATAAAATTGATGCCCAAGGAAGAAACATCCTGGAGGTTGACCGGTATCATCATATTTTTGGCGATTATTTTCAGGCTTTGCCTGATCCCGTCGAATCCGGCAGTGCTTTCCAAAGACATGTATCGCTATATCTGGGACGGTCGTGTGCAGCAAAACGGGATCAATCCCTACCTTTACCCACCGCAAGCCGACGAACTGAAAAACCTGCGGGATAATCAAATTTTCCCGAACATCAACCGCAAAGACTATCCAACCCTCTATCCGGCCGGCGCCCAGATCTTTTTCCGAATTTTTTATGTCCTGGCGGGCAACAGCGTTACCGCTCACAAGGGTATCATGGTGTTTTTCGATATTTTGACCCTGCTGGTACTGAGCGCCTTGCTTCGAGCTTACGGGTTTAACGCATCCAGGATCATCGTCTATGCCTGGAGCCCTCTGGTCATATTTGAGATTGCCTATAGCGGCCATCTCGAGGGGCTGACGGTTTTTTTGATGGCAACAGCGTTGTATTTATACGCTATCCGTCAGAAAATACCGGCAATAATTGTGTTGGCGCTCTCGGCGGCGGTTAAACTGTACCCGGCACTCCTACTTGTGGCCTTCTTAAAGCGCGGTGACCGAATTAAAGGCATTATTACGTTTTCGGCGACCATCATGTTGCTCTATCTGCCTTTTGTGAGCGCAGGCGGAAAAATTTCAGGATTTTTACCGGTGTATCTACAAAATCCGCACGAAAGCTTCAACTTAGGCTTAAAGCACCTTCTGATGCGCCTGTTCCCGGGTCTGGATTACTACCTGCTGTCTTTAATGTTTATCATCGCTTTGGTGATCGCCGGGCTGGTTGTTTTATTAAAAGACAAAGAAGGCCTCGAAGTTATAAGGTATGCATATATTTTAGTGGGGTCGTTGATGATCCTGATGCCGGCTTCGCTGCACCCCTGGTATGTTATTATGATAATTCCCTTTCTGGTAATTTATCCCCACCCTGCCTGGCTGATTTTTACCTGCACCGTAACCCTGTCCTATCTAAAATATACTTCGCCACAGGGAATTATGCCCACCTGGATTCTGTTGACCGAATACCTGCCCCTGTTTGGACTTCTGGCAGCAGGATGTATATTGAGATATAGGTTTAAAGGTTCAGGGTTAAAGGTTCAGGGTTGAAAAAAGGCAAAGGTTAGAAAACAGGTGTCAGAAAACAGAGATCAGGAGCCAGAAGGCAGATGTCAACTCAGCCGCTGGTCTGAAAAGCGGCCAGTCTAATCGAGAAAGAAACTTTGACCTCGCGAAGTTTATCAAAAAGCGAATATCGAATGTCGAAGGAATGTATTCGATCTATTTTATAAAAAGATTGAGCACAGCGAAACCACCCTTCGCAATTCTGCGGTTCGCTGTTCGGCCTTGTGAAGTTTCATGTAAGACGTCATTAATCGTTAACGTTCCAAACCATAACCATTTAAACGTGCGCCATGAAAATATCTGTTGTCATTCCAGCCTTCAATGAGGAGCAGGCCATCGGTGAAGTGGTTAGGGCCGTGCCTGCGGATCAGGTCCACGAGGTTATCGTTGTCGACAATGGGTCTACCGACGATACGGCCAAACAGGCATCTTTGGCCGGAGCACGGGTCATCCAAGAACCCCGGCCCGGCTACGGTTCTGCGTGTTTGGCGGGTGCCAAGGCCGCCACTGAGACAGACGTTCTCGTATTTTTGGACGGCGATCGCAGCGACGATCCGCGTCAACTGGAAACTGTTGCCGCCCCGGTATTAGACAACCGGGCGGATCTGGTGATCGGCAGCCGCATCCAGGGAATCCTGGAAAAAGGCGCCATGCCGCTCCACGGTCGTCTGGGAAACCGCTTGATCGTGTCGTTACTGCGGCTGCTTTACGGCACAAACATAACCGATGTCGGATCGTTCCGCGCCATCAAATCTCAAACCTTATTCGGTCTGGAAATGGAACAAATGACATATGGATGGCCGGTGGAGATGGTTGTCAAAGCCGCCCGCAAGGGCTTGCGGATTCAAAGTGTGCCGATCAATTACCGCCGGCGGATTGGTAAATCCAAAGTGACGGGAACATTTCGAGGTACCATCCTGGCCACATACTACATGTTTTTTGTGCCGTTGAAATATCTTTTTATCAAAGTTTAGGCAGTTTCGATTGGCCCTTCAAAGTTTCTGGTATATTTAGGGAATATACAATTACCGGGGGTTTTAGATTCGCCCAGCTAATCTTAACAAAACCACAAAGCGTTAACGGGGTGGGTCCCGGTTTGACGCGAACGGATGCCACAGCCGGACCACCCAAAGAAGTGCCTGAACAGGCAGTTGCCATAACCCCCCTCAGGCGACTGGGTATGCCGGAC
The DNA here is from genome assembly GCA_963765595.1 of uncultured delta proteobacterium. Classification (GTDB taxonomy): domain Bacteria; phylum Desulfobacterota; class Desulfobacteria; order Desulfobacterales; family JAFDCJ01; genus JAFDCJ01. Next base: position 131 of record CAVXXE010000083.1, on the reverse strand, counting down.
GATATCGCGGGTGTTGTTTTACTTTTGGCCTCATCTTTATTGGGGATGAGCAATTTTTTTGATGAGCAAGCACGCTGAGAACGCCGCTCAGCGAAAAAACAGCCATTTCGGATGGAAACTAATTAATAAAT
>CAVXXE010000082.1:0-94898 GCA_963765595.1 uncultured delta proteobacterium | reverse complement strand
GCCTTTCTGAAACCTCAAACCTATAATTAGCGATATTAACTTATCGACGTGCTTGCTGCCCCTCAGGGGCCGCTTATTCCGAGCATAGTCTATGAAAAAGCTTAGCCTCTTAATCGAAAATCTTTATTGTATTTCCGGAGTGGTGAATTAAAAAAAATCAATGAAAAATCAATCAAATAACTATCCTTCCTTAACCAAATTTTATAAAGGAATATATCCTTTCAAGCTTTGCACGACATCCTTTATTTACCCGGATCACTACATCCCCAATGTAAGGATGCTGGGACCGTATATGGACGAAATCGAGCTTTTATTATTTGAAAGCCGGGACTGAGGTCCTTCCTTCCAGGGCGGTCATTTCAGAACTTTGCCGGTTGGCGGGGGAATTCGATCTAAGTTACAATGTTCATCTGCCTACCGATATATCCATAAGTGACCGGGATCCCGCACGCCAGCAACGCGCAGTGGAAACGATGATTCGGGTGATGGAATTGGTACGACCACTTGACGCCTCCGCCCTGATTTTGCACGTCCCATATAGCGAGAAATCATATGATGAGCACATTGTTGAGAACTGGCGGGATAGAGTGTACCGAAATCTGGTAAAAATTAAGTCTGCGGTTGAAATCCAGGATATCATCGCCATTGAGACGCTGGACTATCCCCTGGCACTGCTGGAAGACATCGTCCTTGATTTAGACTTGCGGATCTGTCTGGACTTAGGCCATCTGATGGTATATGACTATGACCTAATAGAGGTCTTTAACAAATATTTCGATAAAACTTCTGTTATTCATTTGCATGGGGTTGAAAATGATCGTGATCATACGGCATTGGACCGGCTGTCTGAAAAATCAACATCAATTGTGTTGCGGATATTAAAAAGATTTACCGGAGTTGTGTCCCTGGAAGTCTTTTCCTTTGAAAATCTGGAATCTTCTCTGGAACATATTGAAAATCACTGGGAGAAGAGCTGAATATGAGCGCCGCCGCTGGCTTGAAAAGCGGCCAGCCCAATCGAATAAAAAACTTAACAAATGCAATTTTATTTTTCTGACAGGATCAACTGGATGGATAGGATATAACCAGACTGAAAAAAAATCCTGTTAATCCTGTAAATCCTGTCTAAATAAATGCAGTTTCATATTTGGGAATTACGATACACCGGGAAACCAAGCAAACATCGAGGCGTCTTTAACGCCGCACTCAAATGACATCGTATTCCTGAATACCGAAAAGAAGATACAATGGTTGCCCTATTTGAGAAAAACGAAATTAACGGTATGGTCTTGTCGAACCGTTTTATTCGATCGGCGACATGGGAGGGCATGGCAACTGCTGAGGGTGCCTGCACCCCCCCGTTGATTGATCTCATGGGAGATCTGGCCGCCGGGGGGGTGGGCCTTATTATTACCGGTCATACCTACATTCGTGGGGACGGTCAGCATTCTCCCCGGCAGCTCGGCATTCACCAAGACACGCTTATCCCCGGACTTCAAAACCTGACCCGATCCGTTCACGAACACGGCAGCAAAATCGTCGTGCAACTCGGCTTTGGTGGCGCTTATCTGTCAAAGTCTAGAATCCGGAGGATGTCCTCTCAGAATTTTCAAGAGCTGGCCGAAGATTATGGTGCGGCAGCTGTAAGGGCCCGAAAGGCCGGATTTGACGGCGTCCAGATTTTCGCAGCCCATGGATTTTTCCTCAGTCAAATGCTTTGTCCGCGGTACAATGATCGCAGCGATGATTATGGCGGAAAAATCACCAATCGGGCCAGGGCCGTTTTAGAGGTGCTTAATGCCATACGAAACGCTGTGGGCCAAAACTACCCTGTGCTGGTGAAACTCAATTGTTGCGATTTCGTCGAAAACGGCCTTACTCTGGAAGATTCTGTCCTGGCAGCTAGCATGCTTGAGAAGGCGGGAATCGATGCGATTGAGCTCAGTGGAGGACTCCTGAACAATCCCAACATCATGCGGAGTAAAATTGATCCTGAAGATACCAAAGGCTATTTTCTTGCTGAAGCCCGGGTTTTTAGGAAAAAGATTCAGGTTCCGCTGATTCTGGTGGGCGGGATTAGATCTTACGAAGTGGCCCGGGAGCTTGTGGAAGAAGAAGTTGTGGATTACATTGCTATGTCCCGCCCTTTCATCCGGGAGCCCGGGCTGATTAAACGCTGGCAGGCCGGTGACCGGCGGGAAGCCGCCTGTATATCCTGTGACAATTGTTTTGAGCCCATCAAAAAAGGCGAGGGGGTATCCTGTCTGCCATTGGAGCCGGAAGCAGCCGAGACATTTTTTCTGCAGCTGTCCGAAATTGTACCTGCCAGTCCACCGCATCCGCCCGGCACAGGTTATCAAATCTCAATCGGCCTTGAGGACTGGGGGTTAAATTATATACCGGTTATAAAGATTCAAATGCTTTTAAATGGGCAGATATTGGAACGGAGCCCGTCATTTCCTTTGGGAACGCAAGATCATCAAAAAGTAACCCAGGCAATCGCCGACCTTTTAGAAAGACACACGAATATTAAGTAAAGAATTCTGGCCCAGCTTCCGGCCCGTAGGGCCTACAGCCCGTAGGGAGGACCATGCTTTGAGAGAAGATTTAGTTTGCACAATCTGACCAATCCCAGGGATTGCATCCTGGCAGATGCATTCTGCAAGACCAAGAATCTGCAAGAATAATGAGGCTGGTAAAGCGCATGGAGAGCAAAAAAAGTAAGAAAGGATATACCCAAGTTTATACGGGCAATGGAAAGGGAAAAACCACGGCCGCCATCGGCTTGGCTATCCGGGCGGCAGGCGCCGGCTTAAAAGTGTTTATCGCCCAGTTTATCAAAATGGGAGATTTCAGCGAAATTAAAGCCTTAAAGCGGTTTTCCGATTTGATTACCGTGGAACAGTTTGGACTCGGACGTTTTACCAACGGCAAGCCGACGGTGGAAGACATCAAGGCCGCTCAAGAGGGGCTTGAAAGGGTAAAGTCCGTCATGGTTTCGGATGAATATAACATCATCATCATGGAAGAAGCCAACGTGGCAGCAATGTTGGGACTTTTCGCGGTACAGGATCTGCTTAAAATAATTATTAACAAACCGTATGATAAGGAACTTGTTATCACAGGGCGTGGCGCATCTGCCAGGATCATTGAGACTGCAGACCTGGTGACCGAAATGAAGGATATCAAGCATTATTACCAAATAGGTGTCCGCGCCAGGGTCGGCATAGAGAAATAAAGATTTATTCCAATGAGGTTTATTTCCAGAACCCCTTAAGGTGAAGCTCAAGCTCGTGCCCTCTGAGCCCGGATTATAGGCTAATTGGAGGGAGTTGGCAGCTTATTGATAAATTTAAGGATACAGGCTTTGAGCTCCTCCACGCTGGGAGTTGTCTCAAAAACCAGCTCACCCTCGATAGCTATGGAAGGTATGGGCACAAGCCTTCCCAGGGCTTTCGAAAATTCAGTGAATCTTCTGGCTCCCCCAAGATCTTTGGTCACCACCTTATCCCAGGTCAGGATATTTTCAAATTCCGGTGCAACCGACTCGACCACACGGGTCATATAGACACAGGGGATTCAGTGCTCGCCTTCGTGAAATACTTCTAAATGAATTTTTTTCGTATCCATTTCTATCTTTTATCGAGATAACCCTTTTCCAAAAGAATTTCTTCAATAGCCTCCTCCAATTCAAATTTAGGGGGAATCGCATCAAAAAAGAGTTCTCCGTTGATAAATAAAGAAGGAACGGGGGCAACGCGGCAATGCCGGTAAACGCCTTCTTCCCCGAACAGAGAGCGGGAAAGCTCCAGAAATCGTTCTTTACCGGCGCCTTTCATGAATTCGACACGATGGTATTCAACACATTTGTCGTATTTCGGCATCACCTCACGGACGGCTTCATCCATGTATACGCAAGGCAGACAATAACTCGCTTTATACATCACTTCGATCAATATTTTTTTGGGGCCCTCAGCTGTCATATTAAACGGTGACCTTCGACAAGCAAGAACGGTTTTAATTCAAAAGGACGGTATTGTCGCAATCATCGTGCCTTTTAAGTTGCCGACATAAACCGAATAACATAGTAATTGTAAAATTTCAACGGGATTCAGGGATGTGGATGGTCCTGTGCAACTCAGCAAAAGAGATACCAAATATGACATGTGAAATCGATTGAATATGCGAATATCAACAAGTTGACATTTTTTTCGCTTTTAAATAGATATAAATGTTATGTTGATCGACCAGAAAATTGAAAAATTTGTTAAAAAGGAAGGGCGGAGACCGAGAATTCTTGTCAGCAGCATGGGCAAAAACCGTCACGATCAAGATACCAGGCTGCTTGCGACCAATTTTGCCGAAACGGGGTTTGATGTTGATATTAGTCCGCTGCATCAGACACCCCGGGGAACTGCCCGGATGGCGATTGAAAATGATGTTCACATTATCTGTTTTTTAAGCACTGAGAACAACCATAAAAAGCTGGTCACGGAACTGGCCAAGGTGCTCAAGGCAGAGAAGGCTGAAAATATTAGAATTGTAATCGGAGGTGCCATACCTCGATCTGATAACAAATTTTTATATGGCGCCGGTGTTGATCTGATTTTAAGTTCGGTGCCGGCCGACAGGGCCGCGATAAATCAACTCTTAGATTTGTTCCTATAATATGGAAACGGTAGTAGCATGCAAACTCAAGATTACATTGACGGTGTTTTAGCGAAGAACAGGCGTATCGTTGCCAAAACGATCACCTTGATTGAAAGTTCACTTCCCTCGCATCAGGAAAAAGCCAAAACCATTGTTGATGCGCTCTTGCCCCATACAGGCAAGGCTGTACGCATTGGCATAACGGGTGTACCGGGTGTTGGAAAGAGCACGTACATCGAAAGTTTTGGCATGCAATTGGTGAAGCAGGGCCATCGAGTGGCCGTGCTTGCCGTCGATCCCAGCAGCTCAAAAAGCGGCGGCAGCATCATGGGCGACAAAACCCGTATGGAAAGGCTTTCTCTGGAGCAACAGGCCTTTATACGGCCATCTCCTTCAAGCTGCACTCTGGGAGGCGTCGCCCGACGGACCAGAGAAACCATGATTGTTTGTGAAGCTGCCGGATTTGACATCATTATTGTGGAAACAGTAGGCGTGGGTCAATCAGAAACCACAGTGGCATCCATGGTCGATTTTTTTCTCGTGCTGATGTTGGCCGGAGCGGGAGACGAGCTGCAGGGTATTAAAAAAGGCGTTCTCGAACTGGCGGATGCCATCGCCATTAACAAAGCCGATGGAAACAATATCGAGCATGCCAAGAAAGCAAAGATCGAGTATGAAAAGGCACTCAATCTTTTAACGCCTTCATCTAAGATTTGGTCTCCCCCAGTGCTCACCTGCAGCGCGGTTACCCTGGACGGAATCGACGAAATCTGGCAAACCATTTTGGACCACAGGAAAAAGCTTGAGAGTTCGGGTGAATTGGCTGACAAACGCAGAAAGCAGGCCCTTGACTGGATGTGGGCTCTGGTCGAAGAAGGACTAAGAGACCGGTTTTACAGGAATTCGGATGTAGAAAAATCTTTGCCGCAAATTATTAAAGCGATTGAAAAGGGGAAAACCGCACCCACGATTGCGGCCTATACGCTTCTTAATCTCCATGATCAAGGCTTTTCAGAATCTGAATAAAAAAGAGGGGATTCCATGCCAACGAAGTTTTGCCCTCATTGCGGTAAGCGAACCGGTTTTCAGGTAAGATTTAATGTTTCGTGTCGGATCGGTGACGAAGAAGAAAAAGCTTATTTGCGTGAATGCCAGGTGTGTGGTGGGCGTTTTATCACCATCCAAAAAGATGAACGCATGACAGATGAGAAAAGCCAATCCACACCGGATTAAAGTGTATCCTTATGGAAGAGATATGGATCATAGGGGTAGGTCATTTTGGATTTATTGCATTCCAAAGATTGTCGAAAGCCGTCAAAGACCGGCATTTTGTCCTGGTCGACCCTGTGGAGGAAAATCTTCTGAAGTGTGCGGGCCCGACTACCACCCTCGAATTTACCGATGGCGTGAAATTTTTGGAAAGGCATCTAAAAACGGGACAAAAACCGGATTGGATCATACCGGCCCTGCCTGTTCATCTGGCGGCCGAGTGGATTCTGTTGCGTCTGGGACCGACAAGGCTAAGACGGATTCCTTTGCCGTCCGAACTCGATCGGCAAGTTCCCAATCCCATCCGTGGCTCCGAAGGAAACCTGTACGTGAGTCATGCTGATTTCAAGTGTCCCGCAGATTGTGATGAACCGCAGGATATCTGCAGTATTACCCGCAAAATGCGCTACCAAAACATGTACGACTTCCTTTTAAATCTATCGATTAAACCGCTTAATTCGCTTAACATAAGGAGCTACCAGTTGGGGCCAGGTATCGGAGGCTATCGAGCAGAACAACTGTTTGAAATGAAGACAACCATTGAGCAAACCACCGGCCCAATCTTACTGAGCACGGCCTGCCGCTGTCACGGAGTTATTACGGGTTTAGAACGCTTATAGATAGCTTTCTAGTATTCCTGCCGGTCATCAGTGCTAATTGTTAACGGAGGGATAGAGTGTTTACACCAGAATTGAGCATCCCGGCAACCTAAAATCGCTGCTGCATCTATATCATCCCCGGCTTGGTCGTAGCGGCCCAGCGCATAATAGCAGGCACTTCTCACAAAATACGCTTCGGCACAGCCGGGATCTTTTGCAATGGCCTGATTCAAGGCTTCGATCGCTTCCCTGTGGCGGCCATCCTGTGTGAGACGCTGTCCACGTTCACACCAGTCTTTGGCGCCAAAACTCTGATATTTCGTTTTTTCCATTTTCCTATTTTTATAGACTGCATCCCGGTCGTGATTCTCAAATGTCAGCCTGGTCTGCACCGGCCCCTCACCCTTTGAGAAGGTCGGCAATTCGTTCCGGTTTGTATACCTTTCCCTGGGCGACCACGACCCCTTCGATGGCTAGGGCGGGACTGAGAAGCAGTCCGCATTTTTCCCGTATTTCTCTTAGGATCAAACGTTTAGCAAGTGCGGCTAAAGCGGTCGTTTTCCCCGAACCTAAAAATCCACCGGAAAATGTCAACTTTACCGGCTTTTTTACGGATAGTTTCCTGGGGGTGCTCATATGGTCGCCTCCTGCTCATTTCAGCATAACGTTCATGTTTAGACGGTCTGCGCGCCCATCGTTCGATTAAGATAATGTATAATATTTAGCAGCCCATCCGTCAATCATCTTGAAGTTGATTTTTAAGCCAGCGGAAGCTAATTGCTATGAAAAGCTTGTAAAGCGGTGACTTTGACGCTATACACAATTTAAAAGCGATAAAAAAAGGAATAAGGAGAAAAGATGGCGGTTATCGAAAAATTTTTAGGTCAGCCTGTCGAGATTCCAGAAGACAGACAATATTATGTGAAACAGGGGCTTTGGGCCAAATTGGATGCTAATGAGATGGTCTTTGGTTTCACCGAGCCGGCCTTGGTTTTAGCCGGCGGGGTCAACGATCTGGACTGGCTCGTCAGTGCAGAAGTGTCGGTTAAGCAAGGCCAGGATGTTGTCTTCGTGATTACGGGTAAAATCTTATACATCGATACACCCCTGACCGGGACGATTTTTTTTAACCCGGAATTAAAACAAAACCTCTCGCTTGCTCTTAAAGACCCCTACGGGAAAGGGTGGCTGTTTAGGATAAAACCCGATGGTGATTTAAAGAAGTCCAGCCAATCCGCATTGGATGCAAAGGGCTATGTAGAAAGCTTGAAATCTAGCGATGGATTCAAAAATCCTGAAGGTTTAAAAGGCGGTGTTTCGGGGATATGCAAGGCGGTTTATTCCGGTATCCGTGATCAAAAAATTTAATTTTTTTCGATAAACTCAGCGGCGTACTTGGCAGCCCTTGCGCCGTCAGCGCAAGCGGTGAGCACCTGCCACATGTCGGTCTCACGAACATCACCGGCTGCAAAGAGACCGGGAAAAGATGTCATCAGTTTTTGATCCGCTTTCAGGTAGCCTTCAGATGTTTTTTCGACCTGGAGATCCAGCATTTTCGTGTTCGGCCGCCATCCGATGGCCAAAAAAATACCATCAATTGCCAGTTCTCTGTCATTTCCGGTCATTGAGGAAACTTCAACACCCTTAATTTCATCAGATCCCTTGTAACCCGTAACCCTTGTATTCAACAGCTGTTCAATATTTTTTTGCTTTCCAATCAAGTTCTTATGGGCCGCATCCATGGCAAGCTTGTCACTGTGAGATATCAGTAGTACCTTATCGGCAATGCGGGCTAAGGTGACGGCGTGCTGCCCCGCGGTATTGTCGCTGCCCACAACGGCAAGGATTGCGTTTTTGCCCCGGTAGAGGGGGCCATCACAAATTGAACAAAAATGAACGCCTGTGATGTTGGCGTTGGCTACCGCCAGCCTTTTGGGCACCCGGCCGCTGGCTACAATGGCGCAGGAAGCAAGATATTGGTGACCGTCAACATCAACACCGACAAAGGCATTGTCTTCATGACCGATTCTTTCCAATCGGGTCATGGTAAAAAAAGCACCTTCTCGCTGAGCTTGCTGGAACGTCATCGTGCCGAATTGGGTGCCGGAAATTTCTTCCATGAATCCGGGGAAATTCGCCAGGTGTTGGATCATGTATGTGCTGCCGCCCGGTATATCGCCAAAGACAATTGTTTTCAAGCCCAGCCGCTGACCATATAGGGCGGCCGTCATCCCCGCTGGCCCTGTTCCCAGAATCATCAGGTCATATTGTTCTTCAGACATCTTTAAGTTCCTTTAATGATATCGCCATACTAAAACTCCAACGATTATCTTAGCTTAGGGTTGCGAATAGGGCTGAAATATACCTTTACTGGTCCAATTGCCTGTCTTGGATGCCGCTTCAATGTCCTGCATGGATTCAGGAGGCCCAATAAAAACGACGATATTTTTGTGTTTGATACGTTCGTTTGCCACTTCAGCTGCCTCTATGGTCCAATCGCCCATCACATAATTAAACAAGTGCATCTTGCCTTTTTCTTCTACAAACCCTTTGGCTCTGACAACAGAAGCGGGCAGAGCATTGGCCATCGCCCGTATCTGTTCCAAATTGTTTCCGTTCCAGTCATAAGCAACAGACATGAGCGTATCGGGCGGCGTAATTTCAAGATCGGGGCTGTCAAGGAGATCGTCTATAAATTTGTCGAGCTCTTCCTCTGAAAGTAAGGGTATTCCAACCGTTTCAGGTTTTAACGCTTTTGAATCGACCGTATCCTGTTGTGCTAAATCGAAAAATTTTCCCAACGGGATGTTGGCATACGTGGTGTCATAAAAAAATGGATTGGTATGAAACTGCCGTATGACACGCTTCGTCTCTGCAATTGCTTCGGGTGAGGCAACATCCGTCTTATTGATAATAAATACGGTGGAAGTGGCAATCTGCTTTTCCAGTGATGCATAAACGCCGTAGGCATCTATGAAATGAACCGCATCGATCACGCAAAACTGCTCCATGAAGCGAAACCGGTCGTTGAAGATGGGCAGTTTCAAATCTTTTTTTAAATCAGAGGGGTTGGCCACACCGGTTGATTCAATCAGCATCACATCGGGTTGGACTTTGCTGTTGAGCTCGTATAGACCTTTTATAAAATCAGTTTTAACGCAAACGCAGAAAATGGAACCCTTGCTGATCTCCATCATATCGATGTCATCGCCTTCGACCAAAGTACCATCCACGCCGACTTCACCGAATTCGTTAACCAGCAGCGTCAGCTTTTTATCCTTGGGGAACCACTTAATAATGCGATTCAGCAATGTGGTTTTGCCGCTGCCTAAAAAACCGGTAATCAGATAAACGTGAGTGAAATCGGACATGCCTTACAACTTCTCCTCGATTTTTTCCTTGATTTGATTGGGACTGAGCACTTTACCGGTTGAAATCACCTCCCCATCAATTAAAAGCCCCGGTGTCATGAACACCCCCATTTTGGTAAAATAATTGATGTCCCCGATTTTTACAATTTCAATAGGCCCCGGGGAATCCAATTTGGCCACCGCATTTTGGGTGTTTTCATACAGTTGATCACAGCGCTTGCATCCGGTTCCTAAAATTTCTACTTTCATGCTAGGCCTCCCGACGAAAAAAGTAACAGCGTCTTTTATGGATCATTCATATAGGGGTACCGCACTTGTCTTATCTTGAAGCACTAGAAGATTCTGGCAAAATTTACAGACACCCAGTGATCCGTTTGATCGGGCAAGTTGGTCCCAGAGGTTAAAATAGGTTGCCATATTTTTCGAATCCATCTTCTGGGTCAATGCATCCGGTTCTTCCAGTTCCCGGATTCGATCGGATTTTCCGCAATAGGGGCATTTAATGCCAAACAATGCCATGTCTGTTTTGGGCAGGCCGTGCGTTAAGACAAACGTTTTCAGTACTTCTGCCGCTTCATTGGTTTCCAATATGAACACTTCTCCTGGCCTGTAGAATTAAACAAACCGGGCCTTTTACAGGCCCGGCTTGTGGATGTTTAGGCGGTTATCATTCGACTTTGGAATCCGTGCGCGTAGACATACCGGATCCTGCTTTCGCCAGGTTCTCCTGGATTTTATCGAACTCAAATCCTTTTTCGCGCAGGGCCTGGATACGACCACGCATCTGGTCATTCGGCGCCCGTTTGGCCATCTCATCGATCAGTTCCTCATATTGAGGAATGATACTCTCAAAAACCAGATCCCGCTCGATACAGATGGTCGGTAACACCTTACCCTTAAGCTCAAGAAACTTGCCGATTCCATCTTTGTTTTTGATCGACCATTCCTTGTATACGATCATATCCTGAACATCAGATGGCAAGGCGGCGATGGACTCCATCATGTAGCCGCAAGCGGCGCACTGTACACTGTCCAGTGTCAGCACATCAATGGTAATTTTGTCAGCCATGATCCGAAACCTCCTTTCTATAATTGTTTACCAAGATTCCGGATACTTGGCATAATATTGTTCAAACCAGTCTCTAACTTCAATGGCCTGATCCATATGTTCCACCGGAACATCGTAAGGCATATCTCAGCCGGGGGCGAAGGTATACCCCTCTTGCCCACCTGCTGCCAAGCTCACAATCGCATCCTCTCGGGGAGACAACAACCCAAGGCTCAGGGCCAGCGTCAGCTTCAAATTGCCGCCAAAGCCCACCCCGTGTTTGCGCGCCAAATCCCGAACAAACAGCATATTGAGCTGTTCATCAATCGCAAAGCCGTGGGTACCGATCTTACAGACATCTTCCATGACTCTGGTGCAGTCACCACAGATGAAAAATGATGAGGTCGCTCCGGCATCATGAATGACTTTAATGGCCGGTTGCGAATTGGGGGTGACAAATTTCTGGAAAGTCTCGGATTTAATTTGAGAAGCCACCGGATCAACGATGGCGATAATCTCAGCGCCCATCTCGGCATAGAACCCTGCAGCTACCGCGCCGACTTCACCGGCAAACTTGATAACATCGGCAGCAAAATCGGGATGTTTGTAAACATCGGTAAAGATGCGCACACCGGCCAGATGGGAAGCCAGGGTCAAAGGACCGCAAAAAAGACCCATCATGACGCAATCAAGTTCATCCAGCTGTGGTTTGGCAATTCTGGCAGCTTCATAAAGCACCGGCCAGCGACCGGAGTCCTTAGTGGGCATTTGGAGCCCGGCATCTTTGGGAGTCTTATCGGAACAGGGATGATTCGTTACGGAAGGTACATTGTCGGGCCACCATTTCAGGTCACAACCAAGGGAATTGGCTTCGACCGAAAGATCGAATACTAGCGGAATTCCGTCCGCGTTGTATCTCTTGGCGGTAGCAACGACTCCTTTCGCCAAAAGTTCGGGATCCTGGAGCATTTTGTCAGCAGGCTCATTGATCAAAAAAGCGCAGTGAACCCCTGCGTATGGCACCCATGGGGGTTTTGCCGTTCTCTTGCCCCGATAGGCATCGATCAACATTTGTTTGGCCATTGGAAATCTCCTTTAGTTTAAAATTTCAAGTCAAATTTCTAATATACCTTGGGTCAATGTGCTTTCCCGTCACCTCCTTTCAGTGCCTGTTAACAGATAGTTGGGCAAATTGAACGCAAGCTTCATCCACCCATTGGGATAGATGCGAATGATCCTTTCTACCAGTCGCAAAAGATAGATTTATTAACTCACCATTCTCTACTAAATTTGTCAAGATTCATTTTTGATTTTCTGTCCAGGCAAAATTTCACTCCAAAAGTATAATTCCGAAATAGTTATAAGTATCACCGGTTTGGGTGGCAATTTTTGATGTTTTGCCGAGATTTTTCAGAGTTCCAATGACATCGATTGAAAATGATTCCACCGACGGTCTTTTTTCCTGGGGGAACCGGCAGGTCTCCGGATAAGCACATTCCTTGCAAAGAGCGCAACATTCACCTACGAGACTGAATGCTTTGTAATAACCCTCAAGAAACAGCATTCTCTCGAGGCTGATGGTGCCTTTCCAACAGCGTACCTGGTTAAATCTTTTGCGGCCGTTGTTCAGGTAAAAATCCGAGCAGCTTTTGGTTCCCACCAGAAGAAGTGCAAGTTCGTATTCAGCGAGGATTGCGCGGACTTTATCAGGTCCCGGTGTCGCAGGGGGGCAGGTCCAGTTGGAATCAAAGCGGCTGCAGCCATAGTGGCATTTTAGACGGACCCACTCGGCCACCTCGATTTTGTCAATGTTAAACGGAAAGATCGCTGTCAGGCCATAGCTTTTACCCTTCTCAAGAAGACGTTGGGTCAATGAATGAGAAATGCCTTCACTGCTTCTGAAGGGGACCACCTTTTTTTCTGGCATTAAATCATTTCCCTTTTGCACGGCACAAATCGAATGGATGCATCCCGCGGCAACGCCATTTTCATTGCGACTTCAGCGGCTTTTAGTACAGCCGCCGGAATAGGGCAGGAGGGATGACACCCCGCCTGTTCGGCGGCAAGATACACCGGGTTGCGGGTTATCGGCATAAAAATCTCATTTAAGGATAGTTGACCCAGAAGCTCGGTAAAATCCTGTATCTGTTGACATTCAGATTCACTGATTTCCAGGCCGACGGTTCTTTTGTCTATTTTCCAGGCTTTTATGCGACAGGTAAACCCGCAGATACCCGCATTTACGGAGGCGCAGGTATCGCTTGAATGACTTTCGGTTCCTTCGCTGTTGAGGACCATAGTCCGTAATTCAATGATTTAGGAATCTTACTGGTTCAAAATATCATCGGGCACGATGCCTTTTAAATGCGGAAATTTATCCGTCATATGCGGCAGTTGCATGGCCTCCATAAATTCCTGTTGGAAGGAGCTCTCGACGGTTAATTCGATGTATTCCACATTTCGGGAACACCAGTTGGCTTCTACCCGTTTTTTTACATTCAAAAGGGCCGCGCGACAACCATCGCCGGCGGCATTGCCCACACCTTCGATCATGTCGATCTCACAATCCGGGAAGAGGCCCATAACCAGCGCTTTGGTGCGGTCTACATGGGTCCCGAATGCACCGGCTATCTTTACTTTATCGACTTTTTCCAGCCCCATACGTTTGACCATCAGCTTGCAGCCGGCATACAGGGCGCCCTTGGCCAGCTGAATCTGGCGGATATCTTTCTGGGTGACCACGATGTCCTTGTCAATGCTTGATTCTTCTGCCCAGGCCAAAACAAATTCAGGCTGTTTGGTGTCCGGATTGACGCGAAAACGCTCGTGACCCTCCAGCGCTTTTTTATTGAACACGCCGCTTTTGGCAACAATACCCGAGCGGTACAGTTCCGCCAGCAAATCCAGAATACCGGAGCCGCAAATGCCTTTGGCCTTCATTTCTTTGGGTTCTGAAAATTTGCGCCAGGCATCCCGACCGATGACCTTGTAATCGACCTCCTTGGTTTCCGGATCGATTTCAATGCGCTCCATGGCGCCCGGCGCAGCCCGCATCCCGAAAGCGAGTTGGGCTCCCTCGAGGGCCGGACCGGTTGCACAAGAGGATGATATCAGTTTATGCCGGTTACCTAAAACGAGTTCACCGTTGGTTCCAATATCGATGATGAGCTGATTTTCCTCGTGTTTGTAAGGTTCTTCGGCGATCAGCACGCCCACGTTGTCTGCGCCCACAAATCCGGCTTCGATCGGCAGCACGAACATGAAGGATGAAGGATTGATTTTGATGCCCAGATCCCGGGCTTTGATGTCCAGGCTGTGATGGATGACCGGCGGAAAGGGCGCCATCCCAACATGCTCAGGGTCGAGGGACAGAAAAATATGATGCATGGCCGTATTGAAGCCGATGGTGATATCTTCGATATCTTCCCGGGTCAGACGCAGATAGGTTTTCCCTTCCTCGGGGACTTCCACGTATTCGTCAGGTCCTTTTTCTCCCCTTTTCTTTTTTTTCTTCTTCTTGGGCGGGAAGGTATTTTCGATGGCCTTGTCAATGAGTTCGTTGATGCCCTCGATGATGTCATCACTCATGCGCTGAAGGCCGTCCGGAGTCGTCATGTGATAGGTAATTCGGGCCATGACGTCCTCACCGTACTTGCATTGGGGGTTCATCATGGATACCGTGTCGATCACATCCATATTGGTAAGGTCACAGAAATAGGCCGCCACGGTGGTGGTCCCGACATCGATGGCCAGTCCGTAAGTGTGTTCCTCTTTGCCCGGTCGAACCCGGACGACTTCCTTGTCATTCCAAACACTGACCGTCACCTCCCATTTACCGTCACGAAGAGCACCGGGCAGCTGCCTTAAGGCAAAGATGTCAATTGTTAGATTATTAAGCCCGTAATCCCGTTCGATCCCCCGGCAGATTCGTTCGAAATCGCCGGTGGGTTCTTCAAATGAGGGTGGGTCCACTTTGACACAATAAAGTTTGATGGCCGGATTGTGTTCGATATAAATGTCCCGTGCGGCCTTGCTGACAACCTGCTTTCCGGCCCTGGACTCTTCCGGCACAAAAACCAGAATGTCATCTTGGACCGTGGCCACACAGCCGAGTCGAAATCCTTTTTCCCTGCGTTCCGGATTGACAAACTTTTCTTCTTCCTCCTGCCAGGGGCTGACATGGGACATGCTTGATTGAATGCCGTATTTTTCGAAATGCCCTTCTTCGATGCGCACAACACACTTGCCGCACACTTTTTTCTCGCCGCAGAGGGCTTCGATGTCCACCCCCAGTAAGCGTGAGGCCTCAATAATGGTGGTACCCTTTGGGCACTTCACCCCTGCGGCCGGACGGTTGGAAAATTACCATTGCGTTATCTTCAGACATTACCTAAACTCCTTCTTCCCGTAGAATCAAGAGGGGACCGTCGATCTACCCCTTCTCCCAGTTATTCAAACCAGCGGCTCGTTCAGAATCCGTTACCCTGGCTTAGATGTTAAGACCGGTCCGTGAATCGATGAATTGAAGCTATCCCAAAATTCTAATTTTGAGATGACTTATAGTGGCCATAGGACCGGGGGTCTTAAAATACAGCGGGTTCGGTATCTTTACTTATTTTGCATTTCTCTCAGCCGTCCGATCATCTTGATGCCTTCTGAAACTGCATTACCGGCTGATTCGGCATAGCCATCAGCACCGAACAGGTTGGCGACGTCCTGGGTTACGGGTGCGCCACCCAGCATAATGGCCACATCTGGATTTTTATCCTTAATCATTTTAATGACCTTCTTCATACCCAGCATGGTGGTGGTCATCATGGCCGACATGGCAACCACCTCCGAGTCGGTCTTCAATTGCTCTTCCACGAAATTCTCCAAAGGAACATCGCGGCCGAGGTCGTGAACTTCCCACCCGGCCACATCAAACATCATTTTGACTAGATTCTTGCCAATGTCATGCACGTCCCCCTGAATGCTGCCGATAACGACCTGGGCGTTGAGACCGCCTTCCTTCTCCGGAACATGGGGTCGGAGAATGTCCAGCCCACCATACAGGGCATCGGCACACATCAGCACCTCGGGAACAAAATATTCATGGCGGTCATAAAGATCCCCGACAATCTCCATGCCGGCTGCCAGACCATCCATAATCAATTCAAGCGCATCATAGCCTTCATCAAGGCCCTGTTGGGCTGCTTCTTTGACTTCTTCTTCCAGATATTCAACCACACCGGTTTTTAATTTTTCCAACACCTCTTCTTTTGATGCCATTATTTTTTCTCCTTGGTTTTCCAGTTTATATTATTAATAAATTAACCAAGCGATCCCGGTAGACAGTGGATTATAGTCTGCCCACAGCCGGGCTGGGCTTCTTGCCATACTCATGGGTTGTATCGGCGACAGCCTTCATGTTGGCTTCGATGATGGCGGGCCACAGATCACATCCGGGCATGACGGCATCGACGCCGTTGTCGATGATTTCTTTGATATGCGCCACCGTGGTTTCAACCGGAGTTTCCGGGTCACAGGTCATCGCATAGGTGTCTATGTTACCCATTAATAAGACGTCGTTACCCAGTTTTTGCCGGGCTTCGGCGATGTTGCACTTGATGTCCACCGTAAGCCCATCCGCACCGCACTGGTTCATCATTTCAATCAGGGGATCGGTCGAACCGCAGATGTGAAGAAGCTTGGGTGACTGCCAGGCTTCCATAATGCGCGTCAACCGCGGCTGGATAAATTCTTTAAAGGTACGGGGGCTTAAAAGGTCGGCTGCCACCCCCGGCTCACGCAGGGTAATATAGTCGCAGCCGGAAGCTTGCAGCATTCGGCCGATTTTGATAATCATATCCGTCAAATTGTTCAGCAGCGCGTTTACTTTGTCTTTTTGCTTAAAAACGCCTTTGAGGATCATATCCAGCTCCAGAATTTGCCCGGCTTGGGTAAACGGCCCTAACTGCCAGCAGCCGATGGCCAGTTCCGGAGCTTCTTTTTTAATAATTTCAATGACTTTTGGCATCATTGCCAGACGGCCCAATTCTTGAATATTGTCGGGAATCGTCACTTCCTCCATGGTGGACCATATTTTTTCGGGAATCGTCGGATATAAGATATCTTCCGAATCTTCATACAGGCTGATGGTGTTGCCCATGGCCTCGGATTCCATGGTCATGTCGTAAGGAACCACCACACAGTCAAAGCCCATTAAGCGCGCAGACCAGATGGCCGACCAGGCCATACGTTCGGGGTCTGTGTGGACACTGGCAAACTTAATGCCGGCTTTTTCAATTCCCGGCATAACCACCATCCCCATTCCGCTGAAAAAGGGCATGGTGTCGATAGGTTCTTTGCGCAGCAGCCGCATCACGCGTTCCTTCGGTGTCAATTCTGACATAATGAACACTCCTTTCATACGGTCAAAGATTTAGTTTTAAATTCGTTTTTTTCACATGATCCGAAATTATCTGATCTTCTTATACGATTTAAGCACTTCTTGAAAATCGTCTAAAAGATGATTTTTATGCTGATACGAGATGATTTTCATTTGAAATCTAAAACTTATATCACAAAGCGGTCCGAAATATATCAAATGGTTTCAGGGACTTGGTTAAGCAAAGGCAGGATCAATAGGGGAGTCTGTCAGCCGATTGAAATGGCTGATATTTATAATTCCGGATCAACCAATCCGAGTTGGATGGCAAAATGGACCAGTTTGACTGGCGAATAGATTTCAAGTTTTTCCATAATCTTGGCCCGATGGGATTTGATCGTACTGATGCTGACACAAAGCATATCAGCGATTTGTCGGGTGGAATGTCCTTCGGCAATCAGCTGAAAAACCTCCCTTTCCCTATTGGACAGTTGTTTATAACGCTCCGCACTGGCGGTGACTTTTCGAGGGGATCGATAGGAATCCACTACCACCTTGGAAATTGAAGGGCTCAAAAAAGTCTCATTGTTCATGGCAGCATGAATCGCATTGATGATATCCCGGCCGCTGGAATCCTTAAGAAGATAGCCGGACACACCACTTTCTAAAAGCTCATGGATATAATGTTCATGGGAATACATGGACAGAATCAAAACTTTCGTTTTCGGAACTTTTTTCTTTATCCGCTTTACAGCTTCAATGCCGTTCATCTGAGGCATGGCAATGTCCATAATGATGATATCCGGCATTAGCTCAAGCGTTTTGTCTACAGCGGCTCTTCCATTGTCCGCCTGGCCGACAACCTTCAAATCATGCTGGTCGTTCAGCAAACTTGCTAAACCCTGGCGAACAATTGTATGATCATCAGCGATCAATATGCGAACTGGATTAGCCATGGCCCAATGACTCCGCAAAAGGTATCTCAATCCGGATTCGGGTTCCTTCTCCCGGTTTGCTGCGCAGCTGGAAGGTTCCTCCCAGAAGGGAGGTTCGTTCCCGCATACCCAGCAGGCCCAGATGGCGTTTATCGGTTCCAATGATCTGGGTGTCAAAACCGATACCGTCATCCGCTGCCCGGAAGATGATCTTGGGGTAGCTTTTGATAATGGAAAGGCGGAAGTTATCCGAACCGGAATGCTTCAGGGCATTGGTCAGGGCTTCCTGGCTGAAACGATAGAAAACCGTTTCCATGTCAACATCCAAGCGGTGATCAAATCCCACCATGCTAAATTCGATGTTATGGCCCGTATGATTTTTGATTTCTTTGAAATAAAGATCCAGCGCCGGTTCAAGACCCAGATCACTTAACAGGGTAGGGTGCAGGTGATATGAAAGGTGCCTGATTTCCGAGGAAGTTCGTCGCACCATTATAATTATTTCGCCGATTTCATCCCTGAGACCTTTTTCTGGCGATGGCACATTTTGTTCCAACCTTTCCAAGGCCAGTTTCACAGCCGTTAGAGATTGACCGGATTCGTCATGAAGTTCTCGAGCGATACGACGCCGTTCTTCCTCCTGGCTCTGAAATAATTTTCCGGTAAGCCGCCTTAACTCCTGCTGATTACGACGAATCGTCTCCCGCATCTGGGCATTCACGATGGCCCCACCCAAGAAATTGCCCAGTGAGCCCATCAAATGGAACTCATATTGACTCAGTTTCCGGGTTGAGGGGATATCAAGTCCCAAAAATCCGACCCCTTTGCCTTTGAAGGTAATCAGAAAACAGGTCAGCCAGGGCGAAAATTTTTGTGCTTTCAACTCAAAACGCGCTTTAAAGGTCGGAAAAATGGGTTCAGGCTTTAAAACCATCTCATCGTCGACGAGGGCTTTGCTCAGCAGCGGGTCTTTGAAAAATACCGGTTGGGTGTCTTCAGCGCCTTCAACTTGAAAACCAAATTTGGCAATGACCTCGGTTTTTTCCCGTTCGCGATCGATCAGAAAAATGGCTCCCCGATTGAGTTCTAATACCTTCAGTACGTTTTTGAGCGTCTCTTGTAGTATTAGGTTCAAGGCCATATTGTGATTTAAGGCCACGGCAATGCTGTTTAAAAGTGAAAGTTCCCGGTTGCGCTGCTTAAGCGCTTCTTCAGTCCGTTTGCGATGGGTAATATCTTTGATGATCCCCTCGAACTCGACATCGCCGTTTTCAGGGTTTTGGTATCGTCGGCTGGAAATCAAGGCCTGCATCGGAGCGCCATCACGTTTTTTAAATTCAACTTCATAATCTTTTACCTGGCCCCGACGGTTAATGGCCGCCAGAAATCTGTCTCTATCTAAGGTATTGCGGTAAAGATTCTGGGCCGATCCGGTTTTCAGCATTTCCGCTTTGGATGGGAAGTTAAGCATTTCAACGCCGGCTTGATTTATATCCAGTATCTGGCCCTGCTGGTTGGTCGTATAGATCATATCGTGGCTGCCTTCAAAGATGCGGCGATATTTTTTCTCGCGTTTGGCGACCTCTTCCTGAAGTCGCTTCAACTCAGAGATATCTTTAAATATTTCAAGCCCTCCGGTAAAACGTCCCGCAGCGTCTCGAAACGCCGATGTTGAACAAATAATGGGTATCCGTTGGCCTTCAATGCTGGTAATCTCATACTCCCGATTGTGGATATCCCTGCCTTCTGTGCCGGCGTGCTTAAGCGCGCAGTCAGATTCGCAGAGTGAGTTCTTAAACACATCTTTGCAATACATCCCCACCGCATCATAGGCTGAAAAACCGGTAATTTTTTCTGCGGCTGGATTGAAGAAATTGATACGCCATTCATGGTCGGTGGTGAATAACCCATCCGGGATCCGGTTAAGAATCTCTACAAAGCTTTCTTCCTTTTGGTACAAGTGCTCCAGGGCCTTGGCATTGTATTCACGGATCTGTTCAGAAACAAAATAGTTCCAGCCACTCGGGTGAATCTTCCCTTGCTCTTTAAAATAGGAACAGGACAGACAAGAGGATAGCTTTTGGAAGAAATCTTCCGGGATAAAGTTGGTGCAATGGGTTTTGGAGATGAGCCAGCACTCGGTGGCAGGCTTACCATGCACAGGGCAGAGCACTTTGCCACAGGATAAAAGCGCCCAGCATGGTTGTTTTTTACTCTTGCTTCGGCTTTTAAGCGTCAGGTCGATGAGATGATTTTCTAGCAATGAATTCACAATATGCATCTCCTTTGGCACGGCAGAAAGTTTCTGCAGCCGAAAAAACATAGCGCCCTTCGGGATAGACGCCGCCGTAAATAAGATCCATGAAGGCACCGGCAACCCCCCTGAGCATGTAGCACTTCTCTGATTTTGCAAAACCGTATTGCTCCAGGTAGCCTCTGGCCTCATAGGAATCGCTTGCACGAATGACGAGTTTTTCTCCCGGAACAAGTTCCTCGACCGCCAGGTCCCCCCAGCCAAAAGCCACGGCCACAGCCGCAAAACCGATAATCTGATCTTCTTTGTTTTCAATCATGGGGGCGACAATCTGCTCCCATTCCCAGGAATTGCGAATTCCCTGAAATGTCGCATAGCCGCACTCCTGGGCCGCTTCAATCAAAAGGGTCTTGGCTTCAGCCTCACGCTCTTGGCCCATTTTGATTTCAAAATCAAAACTCAGTCGATCGTAATAGTTGACCGAAAATAGCGAGAGGTAGACCCCAAAAAGGGGGATGATCCCTTTTGATTCCCTTATCTTGCTACCTTCCATGACCGCATGGATAATCTTGCTTACATCAATTGCCACTTAACGCTCCTTAACATGAAAGATACACTCCTCATCCCGCTTCATTTTGCACTGCCGCTCCTCCACCATATAAAAACCAAGGGGGCGCTGGTAGATCACCTCCAGAGCACCGGCAATCCAGCCCCGGGTAAAGTGACAGCCTGGTGTTTCGCGTCGCCCGTGTTTTGCGAGCCACCCGGTGACATGATGGCTGGACGTGCTCGCAATATAAGCCGAACTGGGCCTGACCTTCCTAAAATGAATTATCCCCAAGCCACAATTCTGATACAGCAAGGAGGCCATTTCCAGCTTCGACTTAAGGGTTCTGATTTTATAATATTGGTTGAAGAGATGCTGTAAACTATTATAATTGGTTTCCTCAGCCGAACGGTACAGAAGCTGAACACCCTCCGTGCCCAATGTCTCTTCCAACGTTTTCTGCAAATTGATATTATAATGATGGCAGTGCATGGCAATGGGTTGTCCCGAGATCACAACCCGGTGCCCGTCCCGGTTGAGTTCATTTTGCCAGTCAAAAATGGCCATTTCCCACCTGAATGAATGACGGATACCTCAAATTTCTGATAATTTTATGTAGACCGTTTTTAGGCAACACTTTTCCTGCCGGCTAACGCGTCTCATTCCAAAATGCGCTGTGTGTGGTGCCAAATCCTTATTAACACTGATCATGTTAATCGGCAAGCCGATTTTTACTCAAATCTAAACGACAACTCAGCAGAGTATAAACGAATATGCTATATATTTCTAATGGTTACGTGCGATGGAGGCGTGCGCTGTCTTTTGGGTGTGAATGATCTGAGGGGTGCCCGGAAATAACCTACAGAGGATGGTTGAAAAGGGCGAGGATGTCAAGTAATTTGCCCATCAATCCTCGCCCGACTCAAAGAAGGTATGCAACTGAGGTTCACAAACGCATCATTCCGTGGGGCTACATTTTTTCCAAATCACTGGGTTTATCCCAGGCCACCTTAAGCTGTTCGGCAAACTCAGGAAATAGCTTGCGCAATGGGTGGTTGGGATATTTGGGCAGCTCTTTGGTTTCACTGAAAACCGAAGTGGCTAAAAACGCATCGGCAAGCGCAACTGCAGGCACGACACGAGGTGCACCGGCCATGGGCCCGGTAAAAATTAAATCGTTGTAATAAAACGCCGAAAGGGCTTCCATCGCAGCATCAAACCCGGCCCAACCCTTAAATCCAAACATATCCTTAAAGCGCTGCAATTCCATGTAAGAACCGTTACTGGGCGCACTGGCGGTCGCAAAGCCCCATTTTTCCTTTATTAACTGATTCGACAGCCCGCACAGGGCATTGGCGGGCGCGTTGAGTGTAGTGGTATCAACAATAATGGTTTCAAATTCTGCGCCGGCCTTTTCGATGGCATCGAGCAGTTTTTGGGCACCGGTAATTCTGCCGTTGGGTGTCTGATCGTTCTGATCAAAGGCTACCAATAGAACATGCTTGACGCCTATTTGTGCCAATTCTTTAACTTCCGTCAACAAATCTTCCTCCCAGACGGTAATACTGTTATAGAACATCCGATCCAGCAAACCCTGTTCAGCACAATAGGCCGCGCCCTCCAATTTGGCCGGCATCATTATGGCGTCAACGCAAAAGGGCATGTCGCTGACCGAGGTGACAAAATCCACATATTTTTTGAATTTTTCACCCGGGCTGGCGACAATGTCAGCCATGACGGGCACGCCGGTTTCCTTCCACAGTTTGTCTGCCGTTTTCAGTAATTCTTCGGCCCGCGCTTCATTAAACCCTTTTCTGCGGCTGCCCTTATCAAAAACCTTGTCGCTTTCTTGAAAGATGGAGAAGCAGCAGACTGTGGGATAATCTCCCGGCTGACCGCCTAGTTTTACGCCACCGACGTCATATACCTTTGGCTCTTTATTAAAACGTTGCATAACTTACCTCCTTTAATCGTTAACGGGTTTAGCACCGCATTATCTATTACCAAAACTTCCTTTTTTTTATATCGTCCAAAAGATGATTTTTAGAATTAATCTAGATGATTTTATAAACAATAAAATCGAATCCATTGACATCGGCCCGCCGGTATGAGAAAAATTTGACCGCAAAATATTAAAAAGACAGCAGTAATCGATAGACGGAGGCAATAGCATGACGGATATAGTTTTCAGCTCATGGGGCGGAGAAATTATCGAAACCCGCGGCGATGAAACGCAAAACCAGGCGTCAATCAAAATGCTGGATTTGCCCGAATATTTCAAGCAGGACAAAAAGATAAAGGCCTTGATGGGGTGGAAAGGCATTGTTCTGCGTTCGCCGGAAGTGGATATCATTGATCTTTGCCGGGCATATTTTGAGGCCGTTCTGGCACATTCAAAAACCTGTGACAAATGTAACTACTGTAAGACGGGCTGGGAAGAGATGCTCGAGATCTTTCAAGATATCGCCACCGGCGAAGCGACCGAAGAAGACCTCGAATTTATGCAGTCGGCTGCTGAAGCGATCGTCAGCAATGCAAAATGCAGCATCGGTAAATCCGGACCGACACCGCTCTTTCATGCCCTCAAATATTTTGCCGATGATTTTTCACAGGCCGTCAAAGGCGAGAAACAGGTCACCAAGGGTACCTATTATTCAAAACTGACGGCCCCCTGTTTGGACGCCTGTCCGATTCACCTCGATATTCCCAAATATATCGAGTTGATCAAAGACGCCAAATTTGCAGAATCCCTCACTGTAATTCGCGAACGTCTGCCCCTAGCGGGTATCGTGGGACGTGTCTGTTTCCGGCCCTGCGAAAAACATTGCCGGCGCGGAAATTTAGATGAACCCATTTCGATAAAAGCCCTCAAGCGCTTTGTGGCGGATCATGAAGTCTTTGAGCAAAAAGAACCGGAATATGAGGTCACTCCCTCGGAAAACAACGGCAAAGTGGCCATTGTGGGTGCCGGTCCGGCCGGAATTACCTGTGCCTATCACCTGGCCCGAAACGGTCATGAGGTAACGATCTATGAGTCCCTGGATGAACCGGGCGGCATGTCGGCTGTGGGTATTCCAGACTACCGACTGCCGCGCAATATCCTGCAACGTGAGGTGCAGCAAATTCAGAAAATGGGCGTTTCCATCAACTACGGTCAAGCCATCGGAAAAGATCTGATCCTCTCACAGCTTGAAAATGATTTCGATGCGGTTTTTATCGGTATTGGTGCACAGGATAGCATCAATATGGGCATCGAAGGTGAAGACCGGGAATATCAGGGATTTATCCCGGGACTTGCCTATCTGCGGGAGGTTAATGCCGGCCGCGATCCCTATCCGCCAGGCAAAAAAGTCGTGGTTATCGGCGGCGGAAATGTCGCCATTGATTGTGTTCGCTGTTCCTTGCGCACCGACAAGGAAGATATTCAACTGGTTTACCGCAGGACCCGCAACGAAATGCCGGCCGATGATGCCGAGATTCACGATGCCGAAGAAGAACAGGTGCAATTCCACTTTTTGACTGCGCCGGTGCGTATCTTGGCTAAAGATGGCAAAGTGGCCGGCCTTGAATGCATCAAAATGGAACTTGGCGAACCGGACGCCAGCGGAAGACCGCGCCCGGTGCCGATTGAAGGTTCGGAATTTGTTTTTGACTGCGATACCATTATTTCGGCAATCGGACAGCAGGTTGATCTTACCTTGCTTGCCGGAATGGATGATGTTCAAACAACCAAATGGAATACCATTGTCGTTGACCAATACACCAAGCAGAGCAACCGCTCAAAAATCTTTTTTGCCGGTGACTGTGAAACCGGTCCGGATGCCTTGATTACAGCCTGCGCCGGGGGCCGCCGGGCTGCTCACAGTATCGACCGTTTTATTAAAACGCAACCCCTTGAACATGATGACAATCACTACTTTGATAAGCTTTTCGAAACCGTAAAAGTCTATGACCCGGATGAGGAAATCCTCAAGGTCGAAAGCAAACAGCGCTTCCAGCCGAGCGTGCTCCCACCGGACACGCGAAAATCAACCTTTGATGAAGTCGAGCAAGGCCTATCCGCCCAGGAGGCCGTGGCGGAAGCCGAACGCTGCTTGAGGTGTTACCAGGTGGCAACCATCGCCGTCTAGTGTTGTGTCCCGCAAAAATGTTACAAAAGTCTTAACGATTATAGTTTCAGTGTTCAGGTGACAGCGCCGCCGCTGGCCTGAACAGCGGCCAGTCAAATCAAAAAAAAACTAATGAACATCGAACGTCCAACATCGAACATCGAATAATGTACTCTGTCTATTTTAAAAAAGACTGAGCGAAGCCTCCGGCTCGTAGGGGTTGTAGCGCCTACGCCTCGGAGAGCGATTCCACCATTCTTCAATCGTCAATCAACATTCGTCATTCCCTGAAGTTTCATAAGAGGTGTCAGGGGATTCAAAAAGGGACTAATAGGCTGGGAAGTTGGGAGGCCCGAAAGCTTGGAAAATCGTGAGCGTCAGAGCCCTCAAACCTTGCAGCTTCCCAGCTTTATAGCCTCCCAGCCTTCAAGCCATATACTATGAGCTATCAGCCAGAATATAAAGCCGACCTTTTACTTTTAGCGGGCTTTTTGGGGGCGGGTAAAACCACCTTACTCAAAAGAATACTTTCCTGGGAGGCCGACCTTTCAGAAACAGTTGTCCTGGTGAATGAGTTTGGCGACATCGGTATCGATGGCGCTTTGCTTAAAGATTCCGGTTCTGATGTAATAGAGTTGACCAGCGGATGTATCTGCTGTACGCTCAGCGCCGACTTGCATCAATCGCTGACGCGTATATGGAATCGATTCAAACCCCGCCGCATCTTAATAGAATCTTCAGGCGTTGCAGACCCCAAATCGATCGCCCCGGTCTTGAAGGAGCCGGGGTTAAGTCAATTGATGGATCTCAAAAAAACCGTTACGGTATTGGATGCAGATTTTTGGGAGGCACGGGAGGCATTCGGGCCCCTTTTTTATAACCAGCTGGAGATGGCCGACTTAATCCTTTTGAACAAAATTGATTTGGTCAAGCCAGAAAAAATTTGTAAGTTTCTTAAAGAAATTCATGAGGTTATACCCGGTTGCCAGGTAATCCCCACTATTCATTGTGGCATCGATCCGGAATCCCTCTGGGTACCGGCCACGCCCAAAACGTTTCAGTTAAAGCCCATCCGATTTTTCCAGCCAATTTCTTCGAACAGCAATACGGATTTAAGCGACCCTCATCATTCTCACCAGGAACACGGCAACCAAACGGTAAATGCGACGAACTATGTAACGTTTTCTTTCCAGGATCCAAATATCGTTGACGAGACTCGCTTTAAAAAATTTATCCGCAACCTGCCATGGGAGGTTTTTCGCATAAAGGGTCCGGTGAGATTTTCCGATCGCGTGGTGATGCTCAATTTCGTCGGTGGCAAAGGCGAATGGATTCCCTGGGATGAAGAACCTGAAACACGACTGGCTTTTATCGGATGGGGGATGAGTAAAGCGGAGACACTTCAACATCTAAAAAAATGTGTGGTTAATTCCGAATTCATACAGGGCGAACCTTAACGGAAACTATTTTCTGCCGGGAAATGAGTTTTTCAACAAAGGCGTTGCTTTATGGATAGCCGTGCCAAGGTCGCTGATCGCAATCATTTTCTGAAATAGTCTGTTTGTGATGCGGGATCCCGCTAAACGGGAGAATAATAAGCGTGAACCGCTAATTTTGCGCTTTTAGTTAACAGCATTTATAAAGCCTCAACAGGCGCTCGTCCATAACAAAATAAAATTTCATGAAGGAAGATCCGTCCCAGCGGGTTCTTACGCCGTGCACGGTATTTGCCAGGGCGATGGTGCTTCGCAGGTGAGTAATCATAATAAGCTGTTTGCTGTCGGCCACGTCTTTGAGAAACGCCTGCATGGACTTATGGTTGGTATAGTCCAGGGAGGGTTCCACTTCATCCAGCAGAAAAAATGGGCTTTCAAGTTGATGAAATACAGCCAGCTTCAAAGCCAGGCTAGTAATGGACTTTTCACCTCCAGACAATTGATGCGCCCTGCGCAGACGATTTCCTGGAAGATTGACTTCGATCTCCAATCCCTTTTGTCCATTTTTCGAAATTGCATCTAACCGAATCTCACCCAGGGGTATGAGATAGGACATATACCGTTGAAATAAGGGGCCGATAATTTCATTGAGACATCCAACGGCTTCTTCTTCGGATTCTATGTCCAGGATTTGCCGGGTATAATGAAAGCGCTGCCAGGGGTTTAACTGGAGAAGGTCATTAATTTGTTCCTGCCGGATAATGGTTTCCAGACAATGCCTCAGATTATAGGCATCTAATTTTTGGCAATATGCTTCGCGTGTATAACTGGTTTTATCAATCCAGTATTGATCTTCCCCCTTTTTGGTTCTTTCACGGGCCAATTGGATGCCGGGTGCATCTTTTTCCCCCCTGCTTTAGAAGCAACTCCACCCGAATTTTGGATGCCGGCGGATAGTCCTTGCTGCCGGCAAAAAACAACTCTTCTTTTTCATAACAACGGATTCGGTCCAGATCATTCTCGCCGAGCGCCCAAACAATTGCATCCAGAATATTTGATTTTCCGACGCCGTTATTTCCAATGATAACACCGATCCCGGGCTGAAAACTCATGTTGGTTTCTTCTGAAAAGGATTTAAAGCCTTCAATGTTAACATCTTCCAGATAGATATTATTCATTCTGATTTTTTTCCTTATACCGTCTGAGGATTTCGTCGATGAGTTCTTCCTGCATGGGGATCAGGGATTCGTAAACCAGGTAGCCATCTAAAGCAACACTGGGCAGGGACTTGGCCTTCAGTTCCCGAAAGCGCTGCACCCCTTCTCGAGTGCGCATATCCCATTCATGTACTTCGATTATTTCTTGGATGTCTTGCGGTAAAACCTTTACCGATTCCGCCATATAGACGCAGGCAACTCATTGTCTAAAATCAGTCAAAAGCACATCCACCAATACAGTTTGTGTCAAATCATCCTCCATCGTATTCAGCATGCATGACTTTGAATTCGATCTTTTCATCCGCCACTTCCAGCTTACCCCAGGAAACCCCATTTGCGTCCGATGCCGGCCCGAGACTGATGAAATCCTTCCCGGCGACATGCCAATGTCCCCATTTTTTGAGCTGGCTAAAAATAATAATATCGACTTGAAATTGGGGTATCATAGCCTCCAAGGCCGGAAAAACGGTTTTATCCTGCATGAAATTTGTCAACCCACAGACCATATTCATTTCCAGAGCAAACGGTTCGAAGTCAGAATAATCGGGAAGTCTCTGAAGATAATCGCCGAAAAAGACGACACCTTTTTTTTGCTTCATTTGAAAGCTCAGCACCTGGGGCAACCGCAACAGCCAATCCCTGTCCTTCTGTTCGAGTGGCGGCATGCCTTTTTTTTCTTGACCTTGGGCATAGCACCAGTCGTTGGCCCCCTGAATCGCAAAAATTTTGTGTTTGCGCATTTTCTGAATCAAATCTTTGTTTTGAGCAGAATCCCCTGTCAGGTTTCCGAGGCAGTAGCAAGCTTTTGTTCCGCAAGCTTTCATGTGTTGAATGAGTTTTTCCAAAATGGCATGATTGCCTTCTATCGCGCTGATCAGGCCGACCCGGCATCTATCGGAAGCGTCGGCATGAACCCGAAAAGATTCGGCGGGTCGCAGGCTGCCGTTTTTTGCGGCGGTGACGGCAGCGGTCAGTTGATCGGGGCAGGAGGTTCCATTGCGGCAGTCAATTCCGGCCAAGTATTTCAGGGCTTCTGCCAGTGGTTTTCCATCTAAAAGACGCGCGACCAGCTGAGCGTTACCCGGACAGCCACCCCCCACAAAGCGAATATCCTCAATGGTTCCACTATTGATTTTGAAATGAATTTCAGGCGGACAGACACCTTGGGTCTGATAGATATACTGGTTTGGTTGGGCTGAATTTTTCATTTTTGTTGATGAATTCATATCCGTATCAAATAAAAAGTAAGCGAAATTTAAAAGCAAAAAATCAGGGTAGGTGGTTGTAATTGAAAAGAAAATGTACACCAATGCCTTTGTGTTGGATATCGTCCAATAGTTGATTTTTTTCCAGAAAAAAGACGATTTTAAAGGCAGGGAGTGGTCAATCAAGGCCGGTTTTTAAGCTAATTAAACTGCGACATTGACATTCTTGAAACGGGCTGAAATCAGATGGCTACCAACCAATCGGTTCAGACGCCAGCTGCTTTAGCTCGTATGGTGGATAACGTTGAAATCGTCCTGTTTTATACGCCGACGCTTGACAATTTTCTCTCGGTTGCTGAGGTTAGAGCTTTAAAGAATTTAGGCCCCGATGAGGATGTGAGTTTTTCAGTCCACCTCCCCGTCTTTTTGGAAATTGCATCCCCGGACAGAAAAAAACAAGAATATTCCGTTCCGTTTAAATTCAGACCAAAAATCGCAGAATATTTTGATCTTAGTCGGCAGCATGATGTTAGGAATACAATCGGCAACTAATTTTTCTCTTTCGGTCGGATACTTTCTGCTTTTTCTTATCTTCTCTGTGTTATCGGCTGCACCGGGAATCGTTTAAATACTTTTAGTGATGACATTCCCTCATCAATATGAAAAATCTGGCCGGTAATCCATGATCCCTGATCGCTCAAAAGGTGATGAGCGAGACCTGCAATTTCCTGCGGCGAACCAGCAGTGAAAATTTAATAGGTTTTTACTATCAGTATACCCGGTTTTTTCTCCCATTGTAAACTCAGACTGGATGGTAATGTTCTCTGCTGCTAATGAAATCGAATTCCAAACCAAAGGAAATAGACAAAATGATTAATCTGTTGATAGTTACAGTCAGCTTTCTGCTTGTGGCTCTTAGTCTTGTCAATGCAAATATGCAATTGACTTTCAAACCGGCTCCGGTAAAGCGAACCCTGGGGGCGGGGAGACGTGACGTTATTAACCGGTAAGGACTAAAATGGCAGCTGCAAAAGAATACCGGGTAAACTTAATCCAAAAGATAGCATATTCCGCCCCTGCATTTGCTCTGGCAGTGGTGGGTATACCCGTTTATGTTTACATTCCAAAGTTTTACACGGATGTGGTTGGAATCAACATAGCAGTTCTCGGCTATCTCATGTTTAGCGTCCGCATTTTTGATGCAGTTACCGATCCGGCCATCGGTTACCTCTCCGATCGAACTCAGACCCGATTTGGCAGACGACGTCCGTATATTGCAGCAGGGTCCATCCTGGTGGCGGTTGCAATGTTTCTTCTGTTCAACCCGCCTGGGGTTTCAGAGACAATGGAGACAGTTTGGTTCGGTGTTACCATTTACATCCTTTTTCTTTTCTGGACAACGGTCGTGGTTCCCTTCGAATCCTTAGGTCCGGAAATCACATTTGACTATCATGAGAGGACCTCGCTGTTTGGCTTGCGGGATGGATTTCTGATTGCCGGAACCCTGGCAGCGGCAAGTTCGCCGGCTCTTGTTGCCTGGCTGTTTAACCTGCCCGCGGATGCAGATGGGGAGCGGGCCAAGTTTTTTTGGATTGCGGTCATTTATGCTCCTATGTTAATTGGAACCTGTTGGTGGTGCGTGCTCGCTATACCCGAGCGGCGACCCGCGGTAGAACATCAGACAAAGGGCCTCTGGCGCGGTCTTCGCCAGGTGGGTCATAACCGCCCCTTTGTCATTTTGCTGATTGCATACACCGTGAGTGCCATTGGAAACAATCTGCCGGCAACGTTGATACTCTTTTATGTCGAGTACGTGCTGGAATCGCCAATGGCCGACTTTTTCCTTATGCTATATTTTGTTACCGGCATCATTTTCCTGCCGGTTTGGATTGTGATTTCGCGCCGCACTGGAAAAAAGGCGGCCTGGCTCGCCTCCATGGCGATCAACACCGGTGCTTTTGTGGGGGTCTTTTTTCTCGGCCCGGGTGATGCTGCAATTTATGGAATCCTGGTTTTCTTATCCGGCATTGGATTCGGCGCCACCCTGGCCATTCCCTCGGCGATCCAGGCAGATGTGATTGACTATGATGAGCTTTTGACCGGCGAGAGACGGGAGGGGCAATACATCGGTCTGTGGTCGATTTCAAAAAAATTCGCAGCCGCCGTGGGGATCGGCGCCGGCCTGTCGATACTGGGAGTGGTTGGATATACCCCCAATGTGCAACAGTCGGCTGAGGTTCAGATGACCCTGCGAGTATTGTATGCCCTGGTCCCGTCACTGTGCAATATTGTGGCCATCGCTATCGCTTGCGCTTATCCGATCAGCAGCCGTATGCATGCCGAAATTCGGGATGCAATCGCCCAGCGCCAGGCCGGCCTGCCGGTCACCAATCCGCTAAAACCGGAAGAGATGCTGGTCTAAAAGCGTTGGAGGAAAACCATGCAAGCTGTCTTAACAATTATGGGCTGGAATCTGGTGGCCGTTTTAGCCATGATGGTCACCGGGTGGTTGATCAGTCTCGCCTACCGAAATGTGACCATCGTCGATAGCCTTTGGGGTCTGGGGTTTGTTCTGGTTGCCTGGCTGACGTTTTTTTTGTCGGATGGGTATGGGGGCCGGAAAATGCTGATTGCCCTCCTGGTGACGCTGTGGGGGCTGAGATTAAGCATTTATCTTTCATGGCGCAACTGGGGCAAAGGAGAGGATCCGCGCTATGGCGGCTGGCGAAAAAAGAGTGGTGACCGGTTCTGGCTCGTGAGCCTTTTCAAGGTCTTCATTCTTCAGGCACTGTTCCTGTGGGTGATTTCCCTTGCCGTGCAGATCGGTCAACTGGCATCGACACCCGCCACCCTGACCCGGCTCGATATTCTGGGAATTATTGTCTGGGTCGCCGGTTTCATGTTTGAGTCCGTCGGTGACTGGCAACTGGCGCAGTTCAAATCCGATCCGGCCAGCAAAGGTCGGGTCATGGACCGCGGATTGTGGGCCTATACCCGTCACCCGAATTACTTCGGCGAATTTCTGATCTGGTGGGGTATTTTTCTCATCACGCTGTCATCACCCAACAGTTGGTGGACAATTATCAGCCCCATTATTGTCACTGCGGTCCTTTTGAAAATGACCGGTATCCCCTTGACCGAGCAGGAGCTGGTTAAAAACCGTCCGGGATACAGCGACTATGTCAAACGCACCAGCGCGTTCGTGCCCTGGTTACCAGCAAAGGAGGAAAAGTGAGGTTACTGGCGAATCTGGCAGAAATCGGATTGCTGTCGGATGTCTACGGATTGGCGGATGCAGGCCGCTGGCTGCAGCGATGGCGTATCTTCCTTATGGCCTGTGCGGAGCTGTGGGGTTACCGTGACGGCCGCGAGTGGATGGTTTCTCACTATCTCTTAAAAAAAAAAGGTGAATTATGTTAGCAAATTTAGATCCGGTAATACTGGCGCGTATTCAATTCGCGTTCACAATTAGTTTTCACATCATATTTCCGGCATTTACCATCGGTCTGGCCAGCTGGCTGGCGGTGGTCGAATGGCGCTTTTTAAAAACCGGCAATGTCGTCTATCAGGAAATTTACCGCATGTGGGTGAAAATATTCGCCGTGACCTTCGGCATGGGCGTCGTATCCGGCGTGGTGATGTCCTATCAGTTCGGCACCAACTGGTCGGTATTTTCCGATAAGGCCGGAAATGTTCTCGGCCCTTTGCTCGGGTATGAAGTCTTAACCGCCTTCTTTCTGGAAGCATCATTTTTGGGTGTCATGCTGTTTGGCTGGAACCGGGTCAGCCGCAAGATGCATTTTGCGTCGACCGTCATCGTGGCCTTTGGCACTCTCTTGTCCGCGTTCTGGATTCTGTCGGCCAACAGCTGGATGCAAACGCCCCAGGGCTATCGGGTGGGAGAATACGGTCTGTTCTATCCGACGGACTGGCTGCAGGTGATCTTCAACCCTTCTTTCCCCTACCGCTTTGCACATATGGTTGTTGCCGCTTACCTTACCACGGCGTTTGTCGTCGGCGGCATCGCGGCCTATTACCTCTGGCGCAAACGACATGTCGGGCATGCCCGGGTGATGTTTGGAATGGCCATGGTTATGGCCGTATTTGTTGCACCGCTGCAGCCCATCATCGGTGATTTGCACGGGCTGAACACCCTGGAACATCAGCCGGCCAAAGTGGCCGCCATGGAGGGACTTTGGGAAACCCAACGTGGGGCCCCCTTAAAATTGTTCGGTTGGCCGGATCAAGAACAGGAAAAAACCAAATATGCCCTTGAAATCCCCAAATTATCCAGTCTGATCCTTACCCATGAGCTGGAAGGCGAGGTTAAGGGCTTGAAAGAATGGCCCCGGGATGAACGCCCGCCGGTGTTCTGGGTGTTCTGGTCCTTTCGAATCATGGTCGGCATCGGGATGTTGATGGTAATGACCGGCGGCATTGCCGTTGTACTTTTTTTCCGTAAGAAATTATTCGATACCCGCTGGTTCCAAGTCTGGTGCATGGCCTTGACGCCAGCGGGATTTATCGCCGTGCTCGCCGGATGGTTTGTCACTGAAATCGGTCGGCAACCGTATATCGTTTACGGGGCGCTGCGGACTTCAGATACCGTATCTCCGGTCATCGGGCCCAACATCGCCCTGTCGCTGTTGGCCTTTATCATTACCTACACATTCGTGTTCGGTGCCGGAAGTTATTATATTCTACGACTGATCGGCAAAGGACCTGAGGCCTCCGAAAAGGCTTACGGTGATCATGGCATCAAGGCCCCGCCGTTGGTGACGGATCTGGGCTCCGAAACGGGAGGAGGCAAAAATGTTTAGTTTCGCAAGCTTCCTGGACCTACCGCTCATTTGGTACGGTCTGATTATGACAGCGATGTTTTTGTATGTCATTTTGGATGGTTTCGACCTGGGTGTGGGCATTTTGTTTCCCTTTGCCCCTTCCGATACCTGTCGTGACCGCATGATGAACTCGATTGCCCCCTTCTGGGACGGCAACGAGACCTGGTTGATACTGGGCGGCGGCGGCTTGTTTGCAGCGTTTCCCCTGGCCTATGCGATTGTCTTGCCGGCCCTTTACATCCCGGTGATCCTGATGCTGCTGGGGTTGGTTTTCCGTGGTGTGGCATTTGAGTTTCGGTTTAAAGCCACCGGTAGGTCAAGGAAAATTTGGGATGTTGCCTTCCACTTTGGTTCGCTGGGGGCTGCCTTCATGCAGGGGATGATCCTGGGGGGCTTTGTCCAGGGAATAGAAGTGAACGGACGCAACTTTGCCGGCAACCCGCTGGACTGGCTCAGCGCATTCAGTGTGATGACCGGTCTGGCCTTGGTATGCGGCTATGCCTTGCTGGGTTCCACCTGGTTGATCATGAAAACCGCAGACGCGACCCAGGACTGGGCCCGCAAATGCGCTGCCTATGTTCTCGTCTTGGTCGCTTTATTTATGGGACTGGTAAGCCTGAGTATGCCGTTTTTAAATGCGGATGTTAAAAATCTGTGGTTTAGTCTGCCAAATTTTTTCATGCTCTTGCCCATGCCGCTTATGACCGCCGGCCTGCTGGTGTTGCTCTGGCGCGATCTTCGCACCCGGCGCGAATACCGACCTTTTTTTCTGAGCCTGGGACTATTTTTTTTGAACTATGTCGGTCTGGGCATCAGCATGTGGCCGTGGCTGGTTCCATTTGAAATTTCATTCCGCAAGGCAGCCGCCGCTCCCGAATCTCAATCTTTATTGCTGGTCGGAACCGCTATCATGCTGCCTTTAGTACTGACTTACACGGGCTACTGTTACTACATATTCAGAGGAAAAGCATCCCATGAAACCACTTACTAAGAAACAACAGCAATGGGCCTGGTTCGTCGGGCTCTGGTGCAGCGGACTGACAGCCGTCTTGTTATTGGCCTATTTGATCCGATTGATGATGAGAATACCCTAAACTGAGGTGGTGAAAAGTTACTCTCAAATAGACTCATATGGGCTTAAATTTTCCCAAACCTAGCACTAGTGGAGGTTGATGATAAATGATGAATAATTTAAGCGAAGTTTTAGCCAAAATAGGCGAAGAGTATCATGAAAATATTCAGGCGGATTCGCGCTATTACCTCGAAATCAGTATCGCCCAAAAGGCCGCCGAACTGGGTTTTTCAGAAGTTAAAGATCGTTGCAGGAATGTCCACGCGATCCTACCGTTGAAGCATCCCATCAGTGGCATGAAGGTTCGGATAGACGGCAGAACCTTTGCTAACTATGCTCAGTTTGACTCTGGAATCGCGGTACCGCATTATCTTGCCAGGCAGGTGGACCTGCCCCACAGGGCCTATATTGCCAAAGACAGCATGATTTGCAACTTTGCCTGACAACAACGGCTTAAATATTGTGATTCTCTGCGAGGCTAGGCTCTCCAAGGCGTGTGCTCTACGAGCCGGAGGCCAATCAATTGCAGAAATTCTGAATATTGAGCAGATATACCTTCGGTATAACAAAACTAAACCCATAAAGGCCATACAGAGTAACTTCTTATCTTTCTGGATAATGTGGCCGGGAGCTTGAAGCAAACGGGAAGTTGGGGAAGGCGTAAGGAGAAAACCCATGTTCAATAAAAAGAGCAGCGAAGGTTACCGATCCTCAATAAAAGGTATCAAACAAAAAACCCTGGTTTACGGCCAAAATACTTTGATGGCCGAATTAAATATGTCAAAGAGTACTCGAATTCCAACTCACAGGCACCCTCATGAGCAGACCGGGTATCTGGTGACCGGTAGGACCCGACTGTTCATTAACGACCAGGTTTACAACTGCAGCCCGGGAGACAGTTGGTGCATTCCCGGTAACGCGAAACACGCAACGTATGCCATAAAAGATTCGGTGGTCATCGAAATTTTCTCGCCGGTGCGGGAAGATCTTCACCCCGACACCGAGTACGCCCCATTTATTCAATCATGGAATAGGTGAACACATCAAAAAGAGCAGTGCCTGCTATCCGATGCTGGTTTCAGAGATGGAAAAATCAACTCCTGACATTTGAACTCTGATGATGTATCACAACACCTAGTGGTCGCCGAAATATGCGATCTCGACATATACAATACCAATCCTTTTATATATCAAATAATTCTATCAGGTTGCGATACATTTAGACTATCCAAGCTTTGATCGAAATACAGATATCATTACTGGCGATTATCAAGCCAAGTAAATCTTAAATTTTTATATGTTTCTTCAATATTGAGGGCCGACGAGCGAATTACTTTAAAACTGAAACACCATTTTTTTTCATCAGTTCAACCGCATCTTTTAACTGTCCCGCCGTACAGTCGTCAACATGATAGATCTTTTTTCCACCATCTACAAATAACAATGTAAAATTTCCTTTATCATCGAAGCGGGCCTGTTGTATATAGTCGCCATTGAGCCAGGGCTTGAGGGCCTGCATAAAATCTATGAAGGTACATGTTTTCATTCGATTAAATCCTCCTGTCCGCTGGAATTGAAAATTAGATGACATCACTACTTTTTCGGATCAAATGCCTTTTTGCTATTCTTTTCACTATTGCCCCTTAAAACCATAACGCTTTGTATATTTTTTACCAGTCAGGCGATTATCACCTGAATGGCATGCTCCTGGATACCGTTGTTTCCATAGCCCAAAGCATTCCAGTGGGCCGTCTCGGGCTGCCGGCGGCTACTGCTATCGGTAGCGCGCGCCAAAATATTGTAATCACCTAGATCCTGAACTTCCCATAAGAACTCCCAATGGCGCCAGGCGTACGGCTGCTCGAGTCCGATCAACTCGGCCGGATGCCAGGAGGCACCATCGTCGACCGACACTTCGACTTTTTCAATTCCGGCCTCGCCGGCATAAGCCGCTCCTCTGATCGGCACGATACCGGCGGAAAGGACTTGACCCTTTACGGGCTCGACGATGATGGCTTTGACATGGATGCCTTTAACCACCTCGCCGGACTTGGGGTCTTCGCCTTTTTGAAAAACGCGGTAGACCTTGTCCATGAAAAAGCCCTCAAAGGGCTTGTCCAGAACGCTAATGTTTTTGAGCCACTTCACACAATTGGCCCCGGTCCAACCTAACGCCAGAGCCCGCAGGGGGTATCCATGTTTAAGCGGCAACGGTTGCCCGTTCATTTCATAGGCCAGCAGGGTTGAGGACATGGCCTTTTCAATCGGAATACTGCGAATAAATTTGATGCCGGCCGACCCCATTGCTTTGTCAAACCCTTCAAAGCCCACGTGGTGGGCATTGTCCTGCAGGCCCGCTTTTTCAAGTAGATCCTTGAGCCATATTCCCCCCCAGATGGCATTACCGACACCGCCGATGGTCCAGGGGTTGCCGGGGGCTTTTTTCGCAAGCAGCGATCGGCTGTTTCCAGAGCACTCCAGTGTGTCTGCCGCCGCCACCTTGGGCAGCCGTCGCAGGTCCTCAAAAGTCAGCACAAGGTTTTTTTTCACCAACCCTTCGACACTTAGACGCCAGTCCGCCAGGCTGACGGTTGATTCCGGGATCTGTCCCTGATTGCGCTTGAAAAAGACATCATTGTCCGTAATCCAGGTGTGCAAGGCCGCGTTGGGCGTCTCGGCGTTTAACGGTCTTTCGGTCATTACACGCATTTTTTTATCCATCTTGATGCCCCCTTTTTTTTGTAATTTGTTTGCAGCCGTTCACAGGTTCAGGATTCATAAGTTGAAAGGTCAAGGTGTCATGTAATTTTTTAAATTGACATGTCATCAGAAAAACCCGACGTAAGCCTGACCTTAAGATACATCCCGCTGGATCGCAAGATAATGGGTAATCTCATCTTTTTCATTTTGAATCGGTGCGATCTTCCATTCCATCATAAATTCTGAGCCGTCTTTACGATAGTTGATGGCCCGGCCGTGAAACAGCTCACCGTCGGCGATATTCTGGTTCAGGCGTTTGAGGACCTCCGCGTCGGTATTGGGGCCTTGCAGGATGGACGGTGATTTTCCCGTTACTTCATGCGGACCGTAGCCGGTTAGTTCACAAAAAGCCGGATTCACGTAAATAATGGGATATCCCGGTCCGGCTTCGGTGAGAATGACTGAATTAAAGGACTCCTCCATGGAAGCCTCGAGCAGGCGTTTCATGATGTACTTATAGTTTTCATCCTGCATAAAGATATCAAAAATGTCTCTTCTTGTTTTCATTATAGCCACCTCCTTAATAATTGATGATCGATCTTTTGGTTTATCCTTTTCCAAGTCTGAATGAGTC
This sequence comes from uncultured delta proteobacterium, assembly GCA_963765595.1. Taxonomy (GTDB): domain Bacteria; phylum Desulfobacterota; class Desulfobacteria; order Desulfobacterales; family JAFDCJ01; genus JAFDCJ01. The sequence continues at coordinate 56,641 of CAVXXE010000082.1, read as the reverse complement.
TATCTGAGAGTAACTTTTCACAGCCTCAGTCAGGCACTAAAACGTCCATGCGACACAAAGGCTTAATGAAAAGCATCTGAACATCTCCGATATATCTCTCTGCGAATCCACCTTCACAATAACATAAATAGTATTCCCACATCCGAATGAAAGTGTCGGAGTAACCCATTTGCCGAACCTTATCGATGTTGCCAAAAAAACGTCGGCGCCATTCACGCAGGGTTCTGGCGTAATGCGGCGTGATATCCTCCAAATGGACAAGCCGCAGGTCTGTAGCCTTGGCAATAGCATTGCTAATGGCGGTGATCGAGGGAATGCAGCTGCCGGGAAAAATATAGCGTTTGATGAAATCAACCGATCGCTTGTGGCGATTGAAAATCTGATCACCGATGGTAATGGCCTGCAGCGCCATGATACCGTCATCTTTCAGCAACCGGCTGCAAGTTTGAAAGAAGGTCGCGTAAAAATGATGGCCGACGGCCTCGATCATTTCGATGGAGACCAGCTTGTCAAATTTTCCGCTAAGATCGCGGTAGTCACTCTTTAGCAGGGTGATTCGGCCTTCCAGCCCCGCTGCTTTGATGCGGTTTTGCGCAAATTGGTGCTGTTCATCGGAGATGGTGGCAGTCGTCACGTGCACCCCGTAGTTCAGGGCCGCATGCATGGCAAATCCACCCCAGCCGGTCCCGATTTCCAAAACCTGGTCGCTGGTTGTAAGGTTCAGCTTGCGGCAAATTCGATCGTATTTTGCTTCAGATGCTTCCCTGAGGGAGCTGTCCTGCCGTTCAAATATTCCGCAGGAATAGGTCATCGTTTTGTCGAGAAACAACGCATAAAAATCATTGCCAAGATCATAATGGGCCAGGATGTTTTTGCGACTGCCACCCTTCGTATTTTTTCTGGCATAATGATAAAGCTTGTAAAGCGGCGCCGTGAAGCGCGCCAGGCCCTTTTCCATATCTGCAAAGGCTTTCTGGTTCAGGGCCAAAATTCGCATGACAGCCGTTAAATCGTCTGCTGACCACAATCCCTCCATGTAAGCTTCAGCAGCACCAATGCTGCCGCCGAATAAAATGCGGCTGTAAAACTGTGAATGATAAACGGTTACATCGGCCTGCAAAGCTGCTGTATGTGATTCATCCCCGGACGGATAACGATGATTATCTTCGATTAACGTAATCCGGCCGTGTTTTAATTTTTCCAGCAGCGATAAAACGGCTTTGCGGGCGATGTGATCTAACTTTCGTTCTTTAAGCTCACTCAGAGCCGGTGCCTCAGATGGAATAATCATTTCAGTCATTTCTCTATCCTTTCTGAAGACAATTCTCTCTTTTTGGGATGGGTGAAAATTGGGGTTTTTTTCAGCAAAAGGCGTAAGGCCTGCCAATAGATCAGGATGACCACTTTGACGGTCATCACAGGATATCTAACTAAATGCCGTGTCAGGGCCTGACGGTTTAGCGGGCGTCTCTGGAGTGCTAAACTGGCATCAAAAAGCTTTTCTCCTTTTTCATAATCGATCATATGAACCCGGATGGACTCACCGGGCGCCTGAAAACGCCAGTCATATTGAATATCGATATCGATAAAGGGCGACACATGAAAGGCTTTGGCTAACCGATGGCGCCGCCAATTTTTTATTGGGTGTTCATTTTGATCGGCACCTAAAACATAACAGTGGCGCTCTTGCCAGGGCGTATTGTGAATTTCCACCACGATGGTCTCAACCCGCTTATCCATGAGATCGTAGCAATAATAGAAACTGGCCGGGTTAAAGCAATGACCAAAATATCTCAGATGGGTCAGAAGGCGAATCGGGCCCTGCGGTCTGCTGCCCAGCTTATATTCAACCAGGTCGCGTACCGCCTGATCCAGGGGAATCGCTGCGTCACCGAAATGATCTCGACGGCGAAAACTGGCAATATTTGATTTCTCATAAGACCATAGTGGATGGATATCAAACAGATCAGGCAACTCGTCCAAATCGAGAAACATGAAAAACAGGCGGTACTGAAACATGTTCGGTCGCGGCCGGAATCGCCGATGCCGAATGGTCCCTTCATAAATGCAACTGTGCATGGTTTCATTCAAGATAAGTAATCCGACAGTCAACCCCGATGCTAGGCTTAATTTCTAGTTCTGCTTTGTCACATTTATCTTTGGCTTAGCCCTTTGCTTTAACAAACTGATATAGCCGGAATAAACAAATGCCTAAAATGATAATCACAACTTATGCATAATTTACTTAAAATCAGCACCACAACCTTGAATATCTGCTTTCGTTTCTAGAGGGTTTTGCCGAAATGCTTGCACACCTGCACCGCACTTCGAACCCCATCCTCATGGAAACCATAGCCCCAGTAAGCACCGGCGAAATGGGTGCGATTAACCCCGCTGATCTGATCGTGGCTCTCCCTGGCGGTCAGGCTTTCGGGGTTGTATACCGGATGATGATAGATATACTGCCGATGGATCTTGTCCGGGTTTATAGCTTTGGCCAAATTGAGCGAAACGCAAAATTCCTCGGGGGCCCCGATGCTTTGTAAGATGTTCATGTCATAGGTGACGGCAACCCTCCCGGTATCTTCTTTGGGGATGTGATAATTCCAGCTGGCCCAGGCGGCCTTTTTGCTGGGAAGCAACGATTCATCGCAATGCAGCACCGCCTCATTTTCCTGATAGGGAATAGCGCCCAGAATATTCTGTTCGGCATCGGTGGGGTCCGCCAGCATACCCAGCGCCTGGTCACTGTGGGCTGCAATCACAACCTGGTCAAATTTTTCTGATGGCTGGTTTTTAGCTGTAATTTCAACACCATCCGAATTTCGACGGACAGACGTAATCGGACAGCTTAACCGAATTTGATCGGCATAGGATTGGGTGATCGGCTTGATATATTGCCTTGACCTGCCTTTGACGGTCAGCCATTGAGGTTGATCTTTGATGTTTAAAAATCCGTGGTTTTTAAAAAATTGGGCAAAATAAAGGGCTGGAAATTCGTTAAATTTCACCGGATCGGCCGACCAGACGGCTTCACCCATCGGAATAATGAAATGCTCTACGAATGACCGCGAGTATCCCTTACCGTTTAGAAAAGCTGCCAACGTCATACGGTAATCATCTGATTCCAACAAGGCTTCGGAATCTCGCTTAAATCGCACCACATCCCACAGCATCCGGTAGAATGACGGACGCAGTAAATTGCGGCGCTGGATAAACAGGGAATTGAAATTACTGGGACTAAATTCCAGACCGGTTTTATCACATTGCACACTGAAGCTCATGACCGAGTCTTGCCAGCCCACGCCCAGGCGCTTCATCAGCTTTACGAAATTCGGATAGGTCTTTTCATTGAAAACGATAAACCCCGTATCCACCGCATATTGCTGCCCGTTGAGGGACACGTCCACCGTATTCGTGTGCCCGCCGACATAATCATTGGCTTCAAACACTGCCACCTCATGATCTTCGCTGAGCAAGTAGGCCGATGTCATACCTGCAATCCCGCTACCGATGATGGCGATTCGCATTTCGTGACCTCCCGTATAAGTTCCAAATGCCTGTCATGTTAGTTTGGGGTTGATGTTTCAGCAATGATAAGATTCCTGTGGATCACATGCTCCGGAACCGGACGCAAATCTGATACGATGCCCAGACGGGCCAGTAAAACCAGCGCATAGTAGGTAATGTCTATTTCCCACCAGAAAAATCCCTGACGGGCGGAAACGGCAAAGTGATGATGATTGTTGTGCCAGCCTTCACCCAGTGTGATCAGTGCCAGTAGAATATTGTTGCGACTGGTGTCCTGGGTAGCATACCGTCGGCTGCCGTACATATGGTCCAGTGAGTTAATCGTCACCGTGGCGTGCAGCAGTACCGTGGTGGAGATGAAAAACCCCCAGACAAGCATTTGCAGGCCGTTGGTTCCCAGCTGAGGTGCAAATCGTTCGAGCAACGCACCAAAAATGTAGAGCGCCAGGGCCAGCAGCACCGGTATCACCGTATCATATCGATTCAGCCAGCGAAGTTCCGGATATTTGGCCCATTCGGCAACATATTTATAATTGGTGGGGAAATTGGCCTTTGAGGTTAACCAGCCGATATGGCTCCACCAGAAGCCATGGCGACTGGGAGAGTGAACATCCTGCTCTTGATCCGTAAAACGGTGATGATGGCGATGATGGGCCGCCCACCAGAGCGGACCCCTCTGAACCGACGCATTACCCAGCGCCCCGAATATAAACTGCCAAAACCGATTGGTTTTGAATGCTTTATGGGAAAAATAACGGTGGTAGAAGCCGGTGATGGCAAACATACGGATACAATAAAGCAGCAGGGCCATGCCCATGGCTGTCCAGCTCCAGCCCACCCAGAAAACCCCCAGGCACATCAGGTGAAGAAATAAAAGAGGCACAATACGCAGCCAGTCCACTTTCTTTTGGTTCGTCGCCGGGATGGATTCGATATTTGCTTCGGAATCAAACCAGCGAAGTACCGGTGTCAGCAAGTGACCGGCGGGGCTGCTCGTTTTTTTGGGCGAACTCATTTTAATTCATGCCTGCAGGACTCAAAACACCCTATCATACCGAGGTGTTGGACCTGGCATGATTAGCGCTACCTTACCGTTACTATTAAAAGAATAATGTTTTTTGTTAGCAGACCGTAAGTTACAATAAGGGTGTCACTATAATCCATGGCAAAAAAAAAATCAACAAACATGCGAAAATAAGGTATTCAAAGTAAACAATTGCGCTGGGATTGAATTGTCGCCATTTCAGCCTTATCTTATCTCAATATATCATTTTATGCCGAAGTGTTGTGAAAATCAGAGGGTTTAGAGGCCAACACCCAAACGCCTCAGCCGCTGTCACAAAGCTTTAACAAGGAGGGTTTACATGCGTCTTTGGGGCTGTTTCTTGGTTTGTTTTTCAGGGCTGATTATACTCGCAATGGCAGGCGCCGATTCAGATCAGATTGGAATGATTGAAAGAATGAAGGCCGGTGGTCACATTCTGATGATACGTCACGCGCTCGCACCCGGCAGTGGCGATCCAGCCAATTTTCGGATCGGAGATTGTTCCACCCAGCGCAACCTGGATGATCGCGGCCGCCAGCAGGCAAAGGCTATCGGTGATTGGCTGCGCTCAAATGGTATAACTTCGGCCAGGGTCTATTCAAGCCAGTGGTGCCGTTGCCTTGAAACAGCCGAACTGCTCGAGTTGGGGTCGGTGGCCGAACTGCCGGCCTTAAATTCATTCTATGAGCTGACGCAAGATCGCCAACCCAATCTGAAAGCGCTGAGAAAATTCATCGCGGTACAACCCTCCGATGGGGTACTGGTAATTCTGGTGACCCATTTCGTTACGATCTCAGCCATCGCCAATGAGGGCGTCTCGTCCGGTGAAGGGGTGCTTCTTAAGCTTAACAAGGATGCAACCTATGAGAATGTCGGTCGGATGAATTTCGCCAGTATGTCGGATTGAAAGCATATTGAATTCCGATTTCAGAATTTGAGGGCAGATCTCATGAAGAACGAGAACGGTACCAACACCCGCAGAGGGGAACCGCTGAATTTTTCAGATCAGCTGGCCCGAACCGTGCTCAATTCCTTATCGGCGCACATTGCCATTTTAGATGAGAACGGCGTTATCCTCGAAACCAATACAGCGTGGCGTAATTATGCCGTTCAAAGCGGAATGCCGCAGGGCCATGACGACCGGGGAAGCAATTATCTGGCAATCTGTGAGGCGACCACCGGAAGCGATGCCGGGGACGCCCATAAAGTTGCCGAAGGAATTCGGGCGGTTATTGGTGGTAAAGTGGAAGAATTTCTACACGATTATCCCTGTCATTCCGAGGACGGCCCCCATTGGTACTATATGCGGGCCATACGCATGTCCGGCCCTGGCCCTATACGGGTGGTCACAAGCCACGAGGAAATTACGGCACTAAAGCGGACCGAAGAAGCCCTGCGAAATAGCCAGGAAGAGCTTATCGAACAAAAGCAAAGCCTCGAGGAAGCCAACATCGCCATGAAGGTGCTGCTGAAGCAGCGTGAAGAAGATAAACTTGAGCTTGAGAAAAAAGTACTGAACAACGTCAAGGATCTTGTCTTGCCCTATGTTGACAAATTGAAGAACACCCGTCTGAAGGCCAAGGACAGGACCCTGGTGGAAATTATTGATACCCATTTGCAGGATATCATTTCTCCCCTGTTGCAGCGCTTTTCAAATGCCAAAATCCTGCTGACCCCCCAGGAGATGCAGATTGCCGCTCTGGTCAAAGACGGCAAAACCAGCAAAGAAATCGCCGATGTTTTCAACGTTTCCGAAACCACAGTCAATTTCCACCGCAAGAATCTGCGGGTTAAGTTCGGCCTGAGAAATAAGCGTACCAACCTGCGATCCTACCTGATGTCCATTTCACAGTAGTAGGTTTTACCTGTCAATAGACCGCAATTCCTCTCCCATTGCGGTTTTCTCCATGGTGCCTATCTTACGTTGGAATATTAGAGGAGATACTTTATCATTGAACTCATTTACTCAGATCCCGCTGGCCTCACCAGGGGTTGCTATGGTCATCCGGATAAAGTTTTTGGGCTGCGTTATCAGTCGCCCCCCTTCAACAACGCACTAACTGCACGCCTTGCTCAGGGGAGTTTTTTCCAGCCTTGCCCAAAACTTTATCTGAAAGCCTACATCTTTAATAGTGAAGGCTGTGGTTGCAATTTGAAAGGATTTAAAAGTGGATTCGAGACGCATCGATTCTGACAGTATAGTGGATATGGTATTTCACCTGAAGTGGAAAAGTGATGGCGTGGCTCACACAGACGGTTATCAGGCCAGCCGGATCAACATCTGGCGGGATTATATTCCGCCGTCTCTGCTTGAAGAGATAAACGGCAAACAGGCCGGCGAAGGATTTGAACTGCAGCTGACGTCAAATGATTTTATTCAGGAGTATGCCAAGCAAAGCCTGTTTCAGATAAAAAATAAGCAGTTTGATCCCCAATCGACCCTTGGCGCCAAAGCTAATCCGGCAGTCGGACGTTTCTATCCTAAGGGCATCTTGAAATCCGTTGCCGGAGTGTTCAGCGCCAATGTTCAACCCTTCAGGCTCGTTCACGTCAACAATGGAAACATGATGGTGGATTTTAATCACCCATTGGCGGGAAAAGACTTGATCCTTACCGGTATTGTCGGAAAAGTTGAGAACAAGGCAACCGAGCGGGGCGGCAGCAGTGTCGACTGGATGGAGGTTTTGACAACCGGCCCGGGCATGCAGGCAAGATGGCAGGGTCAACAGACAGACTTTTTTTCGGCAGACGCGTTTATCAGGGAAGATGAAACATCTGACACGCGATTCTACAGCGAGCCGCGCCTGGTGCAGCATATCGATGACACCGCCATAGAAATGGTTAGAAACACCTATGGGCGGTTTCTGAGGAACGATATGGATGTGCTGGATCTGATGAGCAGCTGGCAGTCACACCTTCCGGAGAGACTAAGGTTTAACCGCCTTGCGGGGTTAGGCCTAAACGAGCGTGAACTGAAGAAAAATTCCCACCTGAGTGAACATGTGGTCCAGGACCTTAATATCAGTCCCGGGCTGCCGTTTGAATCCGATAGCTTTGATGTGGTGGTCTGTACGGTTTCGGTTGAATATCTGATTAACCCGCTGGCGGTATTTGCAGAGGTTGCCAGAGTATTGCGGAACGACGGCCATTTCATCGTCACATTTTCCAACCGCTGGTTCCCGACCAAGGCAATTAAAATCTGGAAGGAGCTTCACGAATTCGAGCGCATGGGGTTGGTACTCGAATATTTTAGTCGCTCAGGCGGATTTAAGAACCTCCAGACCTATTCGTTTAGGGGTCTGCCGCGCCCGCATGATGATAAATATTTTCCTGATCTGTGGTACGCTGACCCCGTGTATGCGATCTGGGGGCAAAAGCGTTGACCCAATTGAGCAAGATGCTCAAATGGTAAGTTAACCGTTAAATGGTTGATTTTCAGATACCAGGCAGCTAATCTGATAGATCGTCGTAATATGGTGTTCTTACTCTATAAACGAATCTCGAATAACACGATCAGTTGGAGCTATTAAGATGAAATATGGAGCGCTGGGAATATTAGTTTGGGTGGCGACTACCGTCTTAGGCTGTACAGGTGTCCCGAAAGGTCTGGAGCCGGCATCTGAGTTTGATGGGGGCAGGTACATGGGGAAGTGGTATGAAATTGCGAGGCTGGACCACTCTTTCGAAAGAAATCTCAGTAATGTCAGTGCAATGTACACCGCCAAAGAAAAAGGAGAGCTCGCGGTATTAAACCGGGGCTACAATGAAAAAGCCGGTGAATGGAAACAGATAGAAGGCAAAGCTCGTTTTGTTGGTGATGAAACCGTTGGCAGTTTGAAGGTATCTTTCTTTGGTCCCTTTTACGGTGGTTATCATGTCATCGAACTTGACAGGCTAGAGTACAGTTATGCGATGGTTTCCGGCCCGAGCCGTTCCTACCTTTGGATTTTGTCGAGAACCACCTTGCTGGATGAAGCTATCTATTCAAGATTGGTAACCAGGGCCGCTGAATTGGGATTCGATACCTCAAAGCTTATACGGGTTAAACACGATCGGACTGCAGAAAATCCTTTATCAGAGGGAAAGGCAAAAATGGCTACAAATGCAGCTAACAGATTGACACCATGTCCGAAGACGCCCAACTGTGTGTCTTCGCTTGCAGAGGACAAACAGCATTTTATTGAACCGATTCCCTATGAGGGGGAGACCGCCGTGACCCAGCATGAACTGCAGGAAATCCTGCATTCATTCAAAAGAGTTCGCGTGGTAAGGCTCGAGGAAGATTATATCCATGCTGAATTTGTTTCTTCCGTATTTCGTTTTGTAGACGACGTTGAATTTGCCTTTGATGATGTCAAAAAGATAATCCAGGTTAAATCTGCTTCGCGGACAGGCTATTCCGATTTGGGAGTCAACCGCCGACGGATTGAAAAGATACGAGAGCTGTTTGAAGAAGGCGTTGGCAGCCGCGATCTAGCGGCTTCTTAATCACAGTAATATAACCCCGGAGGAACTGGACTAATTGCCATGTTAAAGAATCCCGGAACCGATTCAGTTGGTATCCGGGGTTCTTAGCTTCTGTCGAAATAATTAGAATGTGTAGCCCAGTCCCAGAGCAGTGATAAAACTGGAGGAATCATAGAAGTCAATATTGGAGTTCGATCTAAAAAAAGCATTAAACCAGTCGATTCTAAAATTTTTAAACCCCAATGGATTTTTATAACCAAGGATGGCTAATAGACCGGGTGCGAATTCACGACGCCTTTTATCGAATACCGGATGCCTGCTGTCGTACCATTCGCCTTTGGCTGAGACATTGACGCTTGCCTGCAGCTGATTTCCAAAATAAATAAATGATAATTCCGGCGTAAGCGAATGAAAGCTGTTGGCGTCCCCCTCGGCATCACCGCGCGTGTATCTTAAAATAGGCATTAACCGCATACGGACGCCGACTGGAAATGAGTATTGGGTGGTCAGGCGATGAAAATGGGCATCGCGATCGAGATCATTCAAATCGCCCGGTGTCAAAAAACTGTTGGGCTGTGATAACAGAAAGGCACCGCTCTCCTCATCGTCGATGGTTTGTCGAACCCAGCCGTATTTTACAGTCAGCCCGGACCCCATGATTGTCTCAGCCGCCAGTTTGAATCCGTATGAGTTGATGTCAGTGCGCTTGCGATTCTGACCGACAACAAATGGATCTTTCCATGTTTCCTGTTCAATCGGGGTCAGGGGAATAACAGAGGCCCGCAGGCCCGTGCCGTTCGACAATATGTGCCTGGCGCCGGCTTCCACCTGGAACTGACCTTGAGCCACATTTTCCGGCAGGATACCTAAGAAGAGCTGGCTGCGCTTTTCTGCAAAAGTATATCGGACGAGCCCAAGGGGAAACGGCCTGAAGTTGTTGACCCGTTCGCCGGAACTGTCCAGGGAATCGGTTTTTTTGTTGTCGCTGTCGGTGCTAAGCTGTGAGTTTGTGCTGATATACGCACCGAGAATTTCTATGTAACCGGAAAAACCGGATTCGGTCGGCATTCGTTCCTGGGCAACGGCCACTCCCGCCGTCAGGCAGACACAAATTATAGACAGGATTATCCGGTAAATGATCATTTTAATCTCTTGGATTCAGTTGGTAGTATTGGATTCGTCACTTTGACTTTTTTTCAGCATTTCTTCCCGGCGCATGGGCATGGCATCGATCAGGTCAAAAACTTCCTCTAATTTCACCTGCGAGTCTTGCCTGAGTTTAATACCGCCGTCTTTGCCGACTATAATACAGGTGAAGTGTCCAAGCGGTGCCGCAAACTTGTTTCGGATGGCGGCGGCTGTCCGGGTATCTAGCTGAATATTTTCCTGATAGGACGGGCCGGTTTCAAATATTTTAAACACGACCAGGTCCCGCTCTGAAATTTCGTCCGGTTGAGTTGAAATTTCGCTTTGCAGAGCTTGAAAAAACAAATCGCCCACCTTCGGGGCAAAAATAAAAATCAGGCGGTTTTTCCATTGGAATTGATTTAGATCCATGGACAGCGCTTCCTGGCCGCCAAATATAGAGCATGCGAGTACGGCCGTCAATACAATCATAATCGTTTTTGGCATTGTGTATCACCTCATCCCGGGGCCACATTTAAGTTGAAGGACTACCATAAGTTAAATGATTTACAAAATAAAGGCTAAATTATGCCGCAAGTTACATTAGGACTTTCACTTCACAGACCAGAAATGATACCTTTGATTTCTAATTGGATGCTACGCCATGAGGCTATTTTTTTGGAAGAGCCACCCGACCCCGATTTCAAGCAGATGCTGTCAGGAAGCCTTGCTGTGGATGATTATTTGTCGCTATTGGATGTGGAGTATCCCACCTTTAGCCAACAAATGTGCAAACTGCTGCGGGAACTCAAGGCCAAAGGCAAACACATATTTCAAGTGGAGCCTTTTTGGGAAATCCTTCTGAGTATTCATGAGTTTTTTGTCGAAGGCCATCATCCGGGTGAAATACAAAAAGATTCGGTGCAATATCCGGTGTATCTGGCTGAACGAAATGCCACCCAAGCGCTTTTGGCCTATTATCAAATCGTCATGACCGGATCGTTTGAGGAGTCCCTCGAGGCCATCAAGCGCTTTGCGCGCCTGGATGCGGCGCGCTTTCGTCTGCGAGATTCATTGCGCGCCCAGGCATTGGCGCCGCTGGTCACAAAATATCCCTCTGCCTTTATAGAAGCCGGTGTGATTCACTATCCCTTATGGCGGCTGTTGCGTCGGCAAATGCCGCTGCAAAATCGGGTGCGATTGATATTTATCGCCGATGGCGCCTTGAACACGTTAGGCCTGAAAGGTCATTTATTCGGACCGGGCGATCAGCTGACGCTGTTGTATATATTTCATTCAACCTTTTCGCAGCCGAAACGAGAAGCACTCCTGGCTGCCCGGTCACTGATTTATTCAAAGCTAATTGCCAAGGAAGAGGCGACCGATGATTTGGAGGCATTGCCCCATCTGCGCGATGAACTGGCGTGTATTCAAATCACACGAGGCCTTTCGATCGATGACTGTCGGCGGTTGTTTCCACTGGTCCGCGGGGCGAAAAGTTCCGAAGCGCGTGGTATTGTTGCCGAGTACCAAGGAGGACTTCTGAGAAATGAATTCAAAACACTTTAATCCCGAAAAAGATCTAGCTCCGATGCCGTTTGACAAAAGCATTTGCCAAAGGGCTTTGGATATGAAAAAAGGCGGGCTTATCTGGAGGCCCCATGTTGGTTGCTTTGTTTGGGACCCGGATAAATTCATCAAACCCGCCTCCCCATTCCCCGGCAGAATTTATTTCATTTTGAGCTTGGCCAGGTTTATCGAGATATTTGATACCATTGATCAAATTGCTCAAAAGTTGGTGTGGTTGCCGACCTGGCACCAGGCAAGACTTTTGTGCCGGCAGCTCGGTATAGTAGATGATTTCGACAAAAAAAGCCAGAAAATCGATGCTGTTTTATCACCCGTGGATGAGCTTCTTCACATTTACGGCAAAATTGTTGACAACCTAAAACATGGCGATGCTTTAAAAAAGTAATTCAGAAGAGCAATTTTATTTTTGTGACAGGATCAAATGGATGGACAGAATATATAGCCATACTTAACAATAAAATCCTGTTAATCTTGTCTAATTGAATGTTTCACACAGGAGATCGAAGCCCATGACAGCCTTGAACAATCAGAACAGCGCTTTGGAAATACTTTGCAACGCGGCCATCGAGCGGCGACTGGGTGATATATCAGAGCTGCCGCAGGAATTGGTTGCGGTTGTATTTAAAGTTTATCGCGAATTTATTTCGAGCTATCTGAATATTTTACGACAAAGAGACAATAAGCCCCTCGATTGGACGCCAGAAACCCTGTTCATCGAATCCGAATTGACAGATGGGATGCGGCATTTTTTCTCTGACTACCAGCACATAACCAGAGAATTTAACCGGCTTAATCAGAAGATTGACCGGCTGCAGCAAATCGATAAAGACAACCAGCTCAACTTGTATCAGCACACGATCGAAGACATCTTAGAGCGGTTCAATCTCTATGTTACTAATCCGCCTTAAAGGTAAGGAATTAATTATGTGTGACGGATTGAAATTAGCGCGCGACGCTATTCCCCGAAGGGTGTGTGTTTTTAACTTTCTGCCCTTCCTGTCCGCCGGTAATTTTAGAGGATCCGCAGAAAGTTAAAGAAAAATTCCTCTGCGATCTCTGCGACTCGAGCGAAGCCCCGCGGGGCGGGATGCAAGCTCGGGCGGTGAATCCATGTCTAAACAATAATGAACTTATCAGTAACTCGGCAGACAAACATGAAAATGCCAGATAAAAAGGTTATCATCGTAGGCGCCGGCCTGGCAGGATTGTCATGCGCACGCCGTTTGATGGAAGACGACATTTCCTTTTTAATCCTGGAGGCGGATCAACGCATCGGAGGACGGTTAAAAACCGATATCATAGACGGATTTATATTGAACCGCGGGTTCCAGGTGCTGCAAACTGCCTATCCGGAGGCGCGTCGTGTGCTGGCCTTCGACCGCCTTGGGCTCAAGCCTTTTGCACCGGGCGCCATCATTCGCATCGATGGAAGATTTCATAAGATTGCCGATCCCAGGCGCTATCCCCGAGATTTATGGCGCACCCTGTCTGCGCCGATCGGAACCATGGCTGACCGTCTACGAATGATCCGGCTGGCCTTGAATGTCCGCCGGGGAACGCCGTCTCGTATTTTTCAGAAACAAGACATGCCAACGATGGAATTTTTAAGGACTAAAGGTTTTTCGGAAAAAATAATTCAACGATTCCTTAAACCTTTTTTTGCCGGTGTCTGTCTCGATCCTGAAATTAATGCCTCCAGTCGAGTTTTCCAGTATATTTTTCGGATATTTGCCGAGGGGGATGTCGTCCTGCCCGGCGAAGGAATGGCCGCCATCGCAGCTCAGTTGGTGGATGATTTCCCACCTGACCGTATCCGCACCGGCGTTCGGGTTGAGTCCATCCGTCAAGGAGGTGTCGAGTTGACCTCCGGCGGAAAAATTACAGGACAAGTTGTGGTTTTGGCTACCGAAGGGCCTGAGACCGCACGCTTGCTGGGAGCGCCGCAGGGCATGCCCTCCCGGGGAGAATTATGTCTCTATTTCGCGTCCGAAGAACCCCCCGTTGCCGACCCCTATCTGATTCTCAACGGCGATGGAACCGGATGGGTCAACAGTCTGACCGTTCCGAGCATTGTCGCGCCAACCTATGCGCCTGCCGGCCAACACCTGATATCGGTGGTGGTGATCGGGCATCGGTCTGCGGACAACGCCACCGCCGAAGCTACGGTGCGCCGGGAGATGACGGAGTGGTTTGGCCCGGAGGTTGGTGACTGGCGACATTTAAAAACCTACCGCGTTGTGCATGCCTTGCCGGAACAGCCACCGCCGATGCCAGATCCAACGGTGCGGTCCGCTGCCGGACAACCCGGGATTTATGTCTGCGGCGAGTACGGCAGTGTTCCGGGAATTCAGTGGGCTCTGCTTTCCGGACGTCATGCCGCTGAACAAGTCCTAAAAGAGCTGGATTCAAATCGTTAGCAGATATCTCCGCTTTGGTGCAGTTTTATATGGGATTTCGAGTGTCAAGAGGGCGAATCGCTAAATCCTGAAACCTGTCGAAGATCCCGTCTGAAGCGAAGCGGCAGCGGGGAATACTGACACCTGAAACCTTTTGTTCCTTACAACATGTTGTAAGAAAAAATGGACCGAGGGCCTGAAAGTAATAGGGGCTACCGCGGTCAGTGTTGCACCAGATCCGGCAATGGATCCAACAACCCCTGTGCCCAGCGATCCGGAAAATTTTCAACACCATGGGCGGCTCCCAGCAACGCCCCTAACACCGCACCGCGCGCGGCATTGTCGCCTCCCAAGTTTGTATTGACGATCAGAGCTTTTTCCGGATCATCATGGTATTTTAATGCCAGATAGATGACTGCCGGAACCGAGTCTTCGACATAGCAGGCCGTGCTGAAGCGCGGACCAATCACCCAATCATCCGGATCATCCAGCCATTTCACAAAGGGATGTCCCAGCAAGGGATTGTTTTGGACCTCGATTTTTTCGAGAATGGCCTCTTCGAGAGGTGTTCCATTGAGCACTTTCAGCAGAAGGTCGATCAACAATGATCCGGCAATTCTCATCTTGGTGCCCGGATGCGTCAGCGCCAGGTGCGCCAGGGCAGCCTCGCGGGCTTTGTCGGGCCGGTTGAAATAAAAAACAACGACGGGAACAATTCCAATCAGGCCGCCGATGTGCTTTTCTTCGACGCCGCACTTGCGCGGCGACATCCCCCTGGCATAATTTGCAAAGAAATTGCGGTGGCATTCCTCGATATACGTATCCCGATGGCTACCCGGTGTTGTCATGAAGGCGATGTATCTTCTCAGAAAATCATCCCCCTGATAGCTGCCGTTTTGGTTGAGCGATTCAATCAGCAACCGACAAATCTTGACGTTTAAGGTATTCTCTCCCGCTTTTAGAAATTGGTGGTAGTGAATGCCTTTTCGCCCCCAGTATGGGGCTTGATCGTGCAGGATATCGCCGTTTGAATTCGGCGGGGTATAGCTGGAACGCCAGAGAATGCTGTCCGGGTGGGGGTTGCGAGGAGCCAAATAGTCCGTCACCCGCCCATAATCATCCTCGAGAGCCTGGCGATTGTAGTACCAGTGAACCGGCATGGCCAGTGCATCGCCGATACAAAGACCATGAAGGGTACCGCGGGATCTATCGTAAATGATATTCGTCATAGTTTACCTGCCAGTTTGTTCTATGGTTAGGCCCTATTTATTGAAATCACGTCATATTTGCACATGATTTATGGCATAGCCAGATTCAATATTTAAGCAATTCTGTCGTCTTAAGTTGAAAAGACAGAGCGACACGCGGCGCAAGCGCCTGCGCTGCACGAGTGAAACCACAAATCTTTCCGCCTCCGGCGGATCAATATTCAATTCTTGTTGCGCCGTAGGATCTAAAAGCCGAAGGCCATCATTCCAATTGTGGAGCGAAAAGGTGCTAAATATCATAATAAGTCCGGTCGGCGGCCTGGGCAAGTTCAAAGAGATAAAGGGTTTTCCTGAAATTGTTGTGTTTTACCAAATGACAGGTATTTACCATTATTTTACCCTTAAAGATTGTCTATTGAAAAATTGACAATCTGTCTAATATTATAAACATAAAAATTTCTCTTGATCTTTTCGTCAAAATTTAGGAGTTAATCATGAAAGTTAATCTGAAATGTTTCTCTAAACTGGTAAATACCGAAACTTGCGATTACAAAGACAGTACCCCATACGAACTGGACGACGGCCAATCTGTTGAAGATCTGGTCAGACGTGCGGGTCTTGCCAAAGAAGACATAAAGATTGTATTTGTAAACAGCCGGAAAATGGATTTCGACACTGTTTTGACCGATGGGGATCACGTTGGGTTGGCCCCATCCGTCGGCGGGATGTAAACCCTAACCGTTAACCCAATAACCACCCAACAACCTAATAGCTGAAAGGAGATATCCCATGGAAGTAAAAGATTTTTGCAAGGGTATGGAAACCGAAATGATGGCCTGGAAGGCCAAGCTCTATGATGTCATGCGTAAGGTCGACAAACTGGGCTCAGCCGAAAAAGAGAAGGCATTGCCCAATATCGAAGACCTTCACATGTTGCTTGAAGAAATGACGGACAGGGTCGAGAATTTGAAAACCGAATGCCCCTCTGATTGGAGCCCGGACAAAAAAGTAATCGAAGAAGGCGGCGTCGATATGCGCAGTAAATATGAGGAAACCATGGAGTATATTGGTAAAGCCTCACCGGTCTCGATTGCGGGCTAACCTATAAAGCAAGACGTTAAGAACACTTCGTCTTATCTGACCTGAAAATTATTGAGTTCGATCTGTGCAGTCGTGTCGGGTTGAACGATATAGCCAACCTATAAAAAGCGCGGACATGAAAATATCCGCGCTTTTTTTTCACATAAAGCCCCTATCAAAGGATACTTGGTGGACGATCAGCTCTCGAATGTAAAATCGAACGTTAATTTTTTTCGCAAGCCATGAAATCAGACCGCTTCAGTTATGTGCAACGAGGAATATGAACAACAAAATCGGGAGGGCCATCCTGAAATAGCGCCCCTTCACTTTTCCGGCTCTTTGGCAAAAACGGTTTTAAATTCCCTTTCTGCCAATATTGCGATTCTGGACGAATATGGGGTGATTCTGGAGACCAATCAGGCTTGGAGGAATTACGCCACGGCAAATGATATGGAAGGATCCGATGATTCCATTGGTGTGAATTATCTAAATCTGTGCGATGCGACCACCGGCAAGGAAACAAAGTATGCGCGCGACGTTGCCGCCGGCATCCGATCCGTCATCAAGGGAGAGACAAAAGAATTTTTATACGATTACCCCTGTCATGGGCCGGATGGTCGTCACTATTTCTATTTGAGGGCTATTCGGGTGGCCGAAATGGAGCCGATTCGCGTCGTGGTGAGCCATGAAGACATCACCGCACTAAAACTGGCCGAAGAAGCTTTGCGGAAAAGAGAAAAGGAGCGGGATCGGCTGCGGCATTCACTGGAATTGGCCAAGGAAGTTCAGCAGAAACTTTTGCCCAAGAGCAATCCCAGGATTGCCGGATTGGAGGTAGCCGGCAAAAGTATTTATTGTGATGAAACCGGTGGTGATTATTATGATTTTATTGAGTTTAAAGGAGATGCTAACGAAAAATTAGGCGTCGTCGTGGGTGATGTTGCCGGTCATGGTATCTCCTCTGCATTACTCATGGCCACCGTGCGATCTGCGCTTCGCCAGCGCCTCGCATTGCCCGGATCCATTGCACAGATTATTGCCGATGTAAACCGTCAATTGGTAGTTGACTTTGCGGACTCAGGCCAATTCGTTACGTTGTTTTACCTGGCTGTAGATCCGATCGGGCAAGTCCTTGAATGGGTGCGTGCCGGTCACGAACCGGCCATTTTTTATGACCCGGCAGCAAATGCGTTTTTAGAGCTTGCGGGGTCCGGCATGGCGCTCGGTGTTGACAAGCACTGCCGGTATGAGGAAAATCGGATGGAAGGTTTTGGCCGCGGGAGTATTATCGTCATGGCCACTGATGGCGTCTGGGAAGCTCGCAATGAGAGGGGCCGGATGTTCGGTCGAACGGCTGTTTATGATGTAATTCGCCAGAATGCAGCTGCCGGCGCCGGCGATATCATGGAGGTTATTTTCGGACAAATTAAAAAGTTCCGGAATGCTGCCGAAATTGAGGACGATGTGACCCTTGTAGTCGTCAAATTAAATTAGGGCAGAGACTTTTACAGATATTCGGTTTTTATAGCTTTTATTATCCTGGTAATCCGCGTTCATCCGTGTCCCCCAAAATGGAAATTCCTTTACTTTCAAATTTCTTTAACGATGGAGCCGATTCTCATTCGCAGTAAATTCTATCTTGAGAGTCTCGGTAAAATTTCATGCCAGTCCTGTTTGAAGCTCAGCATTGACAGATAGACACAACACTCCGGGTAATATTCGTGTAAGGTTTTAAGGTTTTCGAGAGGATCGTATTTTTCTGCCTTTTCATCTTTCTCTTTACCGACACTTTTGTAAAGAAGATCGATGTTATTCGACATCCAGGCTTCAACGACGACAGCAATATTAAATTTTTTTAAGCTGTCAACGTTTTCGTCTTTCCCAATGATCGGCTGGGTAACCACATACTGAGCGCCCGCGTCTATCTTTTGCTTCATTCGATTTAATTCAAAAGGCATTGGGTTGTAAGGGTTGAAGGCTGCACCCGTGATGAATTGATCGGAATATTCCTTGTTAATGTATCGAATCAGATCAATGGAGGTTGCCACACTCAGTTTGCCGCCAATGCTTTTGGCGTCGAGCTTGGATAGCAGCGGGCCGCCATCCCCTCTGACGACGAGAATGTATTTCAAGTTTGCTTTAGCGGCTTTTTGTAACAACCCGTCGAGCTCGCTTTTTGCATGGAACGTGTTCAAATTCATCACAACCTTTTGGGGATCGACAGAAAGGCCGCTTCGATTAATGCACTCCAAAGCGCCCAGCCTTGGCTGTCCCATGGGATTGTCCGGGATGGATATTCCGCACCCTGCATCGATTATCCTTCGAAACCGCTCAGCGAATCTATCCAGGAGGCCCCCAATCTGATCGTCAGCCGAGCTTTTCGGTGACAACAACTCAACAATATAGGAATGATCGAACATGGCAAATCTCCTTCGGCAGCGCATTAAAGGGCAAAGAATTCGAGCCCAGCTTCCGGCCCGTAAGACCTACAGCCCGGAGGGAGGACCAGGTTTTCTGAGTTTGAATAAAATATAAGTGATCTCAGCGCCTGCTCCGCATTATCGGTTGTCTCGGGGGCAACGTACCATAATCGTTTAGGGGTACTTCCAACATTGGGGCTCATTTAACTTTCTCGCTAAAAAATGCATCCAACTCTTCGCAAAATTGATCAATATCGAATATGTATTTGGCATTCACTTCTTCTAAGAAATGCATATAGTCTGCAACCGCCCGACCTCCAACGAATAGAGCTAGATCTCTGCCGATGTATCGTCGCAGCTTGCGCAATTCTTCAACTAAAGAATGTTGATCGAGTAGATGGGTGATGCTGATTGCAACAGCACGCGCACAGCTTTGCTTTACCCCCAGCGCAATTTCCTCGGCAGGTAAATTAGGGCCATAGTAAATTGGCTGCCAACCATCCTCCGCAACTGTCAGAGCTACGGTCAGCGCTCCGACATCATGCCACTGCCCCACTGAGGTTGCTATCACGATTTTTGGTGCCGAATCAGAGATTTCGGTGGCTCTTAATAGATTCAGTAAAAATATGCGCGTTACTGAGGTGGCCATGTGCTCATTGACGATTTTTAAAGATCCCTTTCGCCACAAGATGCCAATCTCTTCGAATAATGGAACGACAACCTCTTTTAGCAATGTGGGTCTGGTCAGTTCGACTGCCGCCTGATCAAAAGAACGCTCCAGCGCATTCGGATCAAGGTTTAAAACCGCGGATAAACACGCTTTGCAATGTTCGCTCGCGGCCAGCGTCTGTGACGGCATGGCACTGTTCGCTCGCGTTCGGGAAATTGCCGTACCGTTGCGCTGGGCGAGATCCATTAAATCTTTTGAATCTAATTGCGCAACTTGTGAAATGTTATGACCCGCCTCTGTCATTTTTTTAAGCAGCTGTAGGCGCTGGACGTCATCTTCAGAATACAGTCGACGGTTCTTCGGAGAGCGATGAGGTACCACCGCCTCGTAACGCTTTTCCCATGCTCGGATGACATGGGACGTCAGTCCGGTGCGCCGGGATACATATCGAATGGCATATAAACTTTTTTCAATCATAATTTAAAAATAGACTGTGGATTTGATTTTGTCAAGTTATTGTTTATTGCTTGTATATTGCCAAAGTCATCAAGCTACCTGACCGATGGCTAAGTGCTCCTAGTATAATTACGGTGACACATTAGCCGTAAGATTTTTTTCCACAAGGACCCTGAGTGTTGAATGGATTCGATATTTAATTTCTTATTTTAGAACCGGGTGAAATACGTGCAAAAAAGATTTCACAGGGCAGGCAGGATTTACAGGCTGAATGGCCCTGGTTAAATACGCTGCGCTGTCCTTCGAAATTTAACGGGATAAAGGTTTTTTCGCGGCGAGATACTCTTGGGCCGAAGGCCCTTCTATCCAGATCATCCTGTAAATCCTGTCCGATATAGTTAATTTTAATAGAATCCATTCCTTATAAGCCCCACGAAGAAACTCCCTGCAGCCAGATTGCTCGCGGCCATTTTGTCACTGGGACTAACCCCGGAAAAATTGGTTGACAATCATGGGAGGATGTCTAAAATGATTCTCATATTCGTCTATGGAAAAACTAGGCCTATGTTGCAGGAAGCTGCATAAGAATGTTGGGAGTGATTTTCATGCGTCAAGATATGTCCCTACCCAGGCAGTTGAAGTAAGGGGTTATGCTGACTTCGTGCCTCTTGGAAGCAATGTTATGCCGATGTTGGGGACCGAAGATGTCATGTGGACCTGCAATTTTCGGAATGGTCCCATAAAACGCTTTAAGTTTCCTACAATCGGTGACCCAGATTCGGTGTTATGAAACCACCGGGCGGCCGGTGTAAATCACTGTTGTGCTTCATCGTCGGATACCATATCTCAAAAACCTCGTAGGTCAGGTTGCGCCGCAGGCGTTACCTGACGCCTATGAAACTATCGTGATTCGTTTTGACAACCAACATTTTTCATGGCACAGTAAAAACCCAGTTACTGATATATGAATCCAATTGAACAAGTGATGGAGGTGGAGCGTGATTTATCAACATGAAACGATCATTGTCGGATCGGGCGGGTCGGGTCTGTACGCGGCCCTGGAAGCCAGTCAGCGGTCGCAGACGGCCGTACTTTCCAAGCTATTTCCTGTACGCAGCCATACCGGGGCTGCTCAGGGAGGCATCAGCGCCGCACTGGGAAATGTGGAAGAGGACAAGCCGGAATGGCACGCCTTTGACACGGTTAAAGGCGGCGATTATCTGGTTGATCAGCAGGCGGCCAAGATATTGGCAGAAGAAGCCGTTCAAGCGGTTTATGATCTTGAAAACAGGGGATTGCCGTTTAACCGGACGCCCGCGGGACGCATCGATCAACGTCGCTTTGGCGGACACACCCGCAATTTTGGCGAAGCACCGGTTCGTCGGGCTTGCTATGCCGCTGATCGCACCGGACATATGATTCTGCAAACCCTTTACCAGCAATGTATCAAGAACAATGTGTCTTTTTATGATGAATTCCAGGTAGTCGATTTGATACTCGGCGATAATCGCTGCAATGGTGTGGTTGCGGTCGAACTGGCTACCGGTGAATTGCATATTTTTGCCGCCAAGGCCGTCCTGTTTGCCACCGGCGGTTTTGGGCGCATCTTCAAGATAACCTCCAATGCCCATGCCAACACCGGTGATGGCCCGGCGATATGTGCCCGGCGCGGCATTCCGCTGGAAGATATGGAATTTTTCCAATTTCACCCCACCGGCATCGAGGGCTTGGGCATTTTGATTTCTGAAGCCGTGCGAGGGGAGGGCGGTATCCTGCGCAACCGGGATGGAAAACGTTTCATGGAGCACTATTCGCCGACACTATTGGATTTGGCGCCACGGGATATCGTAGCCCGGTCAATTTTGACTGAAATCAGGGCCGGCCAAGGCATCCGGGGCGACCGCAAAATTGACGATTACGTCCACCTGGATGCTACCCATTTGGGCACAGAAGTCCTCCAAGCAAAGCTGCCGGACATTAGCAGTTTTTGCCAAACCTATCTGGGTATTGATCCGGCCGACAGTCCCATCCCGGTGCTTCCCACGGCGCACTACGCGATGGGTGGGATTCCGACCGATGAATTTGGCCGTGTCATCAAAGACGGCAAGGGAACCATCGTGGAAGGGCTATATGCTGCCGGCGAATGTGCCTGCGTATCGGTACATGGTGCCAACCGGCTGGGGACCAACAGCCTGCTTGACCTGGTGGTATTCGGGCGGCGGGCCGGCCAGCATATCGGTGACTATGTCAAGGACGTGGCAGCCCCATCCGTCAGCCAAACTGTCGCGGCCACGGCCGGTCGCTGGATTGAACAACTGACCGATGGCCGGACTGGTCCCCATGGCGGGCATATCATGGCGGAAATGCAGACCGCAATGATGGAAAACGTCGGCATTTACCGCAACGCACAAGACATGCAGGCGGCGGTTAATCAGATTCAAAACCTGCTCGAACGATATCGGCAAGTGCGTGTGCAGGATAGCGGGCGGGCGTTCAATACCGATTTGCTGGAACTCATCGAACTGCGCAATCTCTTGGACTTGTCGCTGCTCACAGCGGCCTCGGCCTTGAATCGCCAGGAGAGTCGCGGTGCTCACAGCCGGGAAGATTTTCCTGATCGTGATGATGACAACTGGCTGAAACACTCCTTGGCCTATTTGGACGGTGACACGGTGCGTATCGAATACAAGACAGTCGACACATCTGTTTGGGAACCCAAACCGCGGACCTACTAATATACCTGGGTAAAGCGGTTCAACGTTCACGGTTCCCAGTGAAAGTGCCCTAACTGGTCTCTAATAATAGTATTTCGCATCAATCGGGTCTAATTCAATGTTTCACCCAATGGGTGAAAGAGGCTAATCCAAAAAATGGAGTATAAAGTCACGGAACTCAGTATTTTATAACCTTTGAACCTTGAACCCTGAACCTGGAACCGATCACTTCACTATAAAGGATCTGACCATGAAAATCATTCTCAAAATAAAACGCTTTAACCCCGAAAGTGATGAAAAGCCCTATTTTCAGGAATACACGGTTGAGGCCAACCCAACTGACCGGTTGCTGGATGCCTTAATGCATATCAAGCGCTTTCAAGACGGCACCTTGGGATTTCGCAAGAGCTGTGCGCATGGGGTATGCGGTTCTGATGCGATGCGGATCAACGGCAAGGATGGTTTGGCATGCAAAACCCTAATCAAAGATCTGGCGAACCGGGATGGAGATACCATTGCCATTGAACCGTTGCGGCATTTTCCGGTGCAACGCGATCTGATTGTGGACCAGAAAGAATTCTTCTCAAAATACCGAGCGGTCAAGCCCTATCTGATCAATGATAAGCTGCCCGAAGAAAAAGAGCGTATCCAATCCCAGGAAGAGCGAATGGTCTTTGATGACACGACCAACTGTATTTTGTGTGCCTCGTGCTATTCCGCCTGTCCGATTCCTGAAGACCATCCAGCCTTTTTAGGGCCGGCAGCCATCGCCCAGGCCTACCGTTTTCTGGCGGACACTCGCGATCAGGGATTCACCGAGCGCCTGCCGGAACTTGATCACCCGGATGGCGTCTGGCCCTGCCGGAATCACTTCAAATGCACCCAAAGTTGTCCGAGGTCGATCTTGATCACCAAACGAATAAACCAGACCAAGAAAATGATTGAAAAATACCGGGATGAGCACTCTGAAAATCCTTAGATACTTAGGATAGGATCCAGGTTAGATAATTCCATCTCTTTTTATTGGCTGCCGTCCAACCTTGACCGACTTTAATGGGCAAGTCGAAAGGTTTTTCTTTAACCTTCTTGACATTTTACTCATGTTTTGGCATCATGGCGCATTTTAAAAATTGCCATATCATAACTTTACTCGTACTATCCACGATCGGTATGAAAGGCATCCTATTCAGACCAGCAGGGAACGAATCCTCAGAGCTCTTATCGGCCGATGGCTGCTCTTATTTAAAGTCGAATCAGTCCTATATTTAACGCTGTTGCCAGTCAGGTTGTAATTGGCGAACTTAATTGACCCATCTGATTATATACTGCATTGAACCCAATTTAGCACAAACCATAAAAACTATGGAGGAGTTATGAGCATTACAAATGAGTTGGTTGCACACCATGCGACCCTTAGGCAGCTTTATGCCCAATCTGAGAATGACCCGCAGGCGTTTGATGAATTCACGCGTCATTTGATTGTCCATCACACCATGGAAGAGAAATACTTTTATGACATCTTAAAAACCATATCGGAAGCAGAACATGATGCCCTGGAAGCGGTCAACGAACATCACATCATTGAAATGATCATCAAAGACGCAGAGGGGTTTCCCCGCGAACACGAACATTTTCCAATTAAAATTGAAGGGTTAGGAGAATATACGACCCACCACCTGGATGAAGAGGAGATGGAAATATTTCCGATGTCCCAGCAGGTGATGTCTGCTGAAGATCTCGATACGCTCGGCAGGCTGTTTGTCGAAGCCAAAAATAAGCTCTTGGGGATTAATTTGCCTGCTGTTCCCGGTACGATCGCAACGCAAGCCGCCAAGGCTTCCGAACGACCTCAGCCGGCTGTGGGCGGCCCTCGCCCTACCACCGCTCAAGGCCTTGGCATCGGAAGTTTGAAAACTTGAACCGTATAATATTCAATTGTCGATCAGATATTGAAAGGAGCTAAAATGGATATCTTAAAAAGAGAATTGGCACCGATTCCCGCAGAGGCCTGGACGGAGATTGACGCACAGGCCATCCGCAGTTTAAAAGCGATTTTATCGGCCCGAAAGGTCATCGATGTCACCGGTCCGATGGGAACCGATTTTCCGGGTGTTCCCGAAGGCCGTCTGGAATTTCCCAAAAAGCAGCCCAAAGACGCCGTCACCTATGGCATTCATAAGGTTCATCATCTGGTCGAAACGCGGATACCATTTGAACTCGACGTGACCGAACTAGACAATGTGGTCCGCGGTGCCAAAGATGTTGACCTTGCCAGTTTGGAAGAGGCTGCCAGAAAAATTGCCCTGTTCGAAGAAAAAGTGATTTACCACGGCTTGCCCGAGGCTAACATCAGGGGATTGGCGCTGTGCGCCGAGGGCGAATGCCTCACGATGGGCTCCAAACCCGAGCAATTGCTGGAAGCCATCGCCGAAGGTATCACCGCTTTTACCGGGCGCGCCGTCGAGGGTCCTTATGCTTTTGTCGTTGGACCGAAGCTTTGGAGTCTGATGTCGGCGCATTTGCAAGGCTACCCGGTCAAGATGCAGGCGGAAAATATCTTGGGCGGCCAGGTTGTGCTGAGTCCTTATCTGACGGGCAAGTACGAAAGTGAGGCCTTCATGCTTTCCCAGCGCGGCGGTGATTTGGAAATTATCCTCGGACAGGATATGGCCGTCGGTTACGAGTCGCACAGTTCCGACAAGGTGAAACTATATTACACCGAATCATTCACATTTCGGATTCTCGAACCCGCAGCAGTAATTCACTACGATGCGGTCAAGTAATTTAGGATTCGGGGTGTTCTATTCGTCATGCTCGTGAAGGCGGACATCCAGTTTATTCGGTACCGAATTTTCTGGATTCCTGCCTTCGCAGGAATGACGGCTTGTACGATTTCTGATTTTATCGCCCCCAGGATAATGACGCCCGGGTTTTCCAGGGATTCCTGCCATTAGCCTTTCCCATATCCATCCAAACCCTCAGTTTAATTACGCATCGGCCCCATAAAACTTCCTGAAATACGACATTCTTCAGACATCTCTCACATCCACATCCCAAATAGGTACGACGCTTTTTCCGAGACTACGCACGGGAAAAAACTGCCCCTTCGGGGCAGCAAGCACGCTGATTGTTTAAATGGATGATTAAACGAGCTGCCCTCTCAAGGCGGGTAAACTTTTTAAATTCAAAAAGCTGGGGCCAATGTTAAAATTATTTTGACAATGTCAAATTATTGTTTAATATAAGTCTAAGAAACCGAACTTACTGAAAACTGAGGCCAAGGGTAAATTGGCTTGATGGCTGTAAAAAAATATTCTTAAAGGTTTTGGAGACTGTAAAGATGGAAACAAACGATATTTTCCCGGACGATAAGGCTGTCGTTAAGGTGGATAAAAACAATATTCCTGATGAGATTCCGATTTTGCCATTAGATGGTCAGGTGGCTTTTCCAACCCTAAACATGTCGCTGGGAGTTACTTCGCGGGCAACACCGCTCTTAGAAGCAGCGATGAAAGGGTCCCGTCTCATCGGCGTTGTCGGCACCAAGGGTCAGACAGACAACGTTCCGCTGCCGGCTCAGGTGTACGAGATCGGAACAGTGGTCCAAATTCTGTATGTGACGCGGGCACCTGATAATACCGTGTTGTTGATCGTCCAGGGCATAAAACGATTCCGCATTGCGGAATGGATTCCCGGCAATGATTTTTTGACGGCCAAAATCAGCTTGATACCGGAGACCATAGAAAAAGATGTCGAAACCGATGCATTGCACCGCACGCTTCGCGATTTGACTCAAGAAGTTTTCACATTGTCTCTGAACGTTCCAGATGATGCCATCGAAGGTCTGGCACGCATTGAGGACACCTTGCATTTGGCCTACATTGCTGCAGCTCATAGCGAAATCGACTATGAAAAGCGACAGGCGCTACTCGAAGAAGACAGCCTCAAAGCAAAATTACGGGAACTTGTGACGCTTCTGTCACGTGAAAAAGAGATTCTTTCGCTGGGCAAGAAAATCAAGTCGGATGTTCACGATGAGATGAGCAAGTCCCAGAAAAGCCATTATCTGAGGCAGCAACTCAAAGCCATCAAAAAAGAGCTCGGTGAGCTGGATGAAGATCATCCGGAACCGGATGATTACCGGCAGCGAATCGCTGAATCAGACATGACCGCTGAGGCTCGCAAAGAAGCCCTGAGAGAGTGGGACCGCCTGGAAGAGATGTCACCCCAGTCTGCCGAGTACTCCATGGTGAAGACCTATCTTGACTGGTTATTGGATCTGCCATGGAATCGTTTCAGCGAAGACCAAACCGACATCGGTATGGCACGCAATGTCCTGGATGAAGATCACTATGGCTTGCGGGACGTCAAAGATCGCATCGTCGAGTATCTGGCGGTACGGAATCTTGTGGCCATCCGTGACGCCAGCAAAAAGGCAGATCCGCAGTCAAAAACAGCCGCTGCAACGGGTGTTATTATGTGCTTGGCCGGCCCGCCGGGTGTCGGTAAAACGTCGCTGGGACAGAGCGTCGCGCGGGCCATGGGCCGAGAGTTTACCCGTATGAGCCTGGGCGGCATGCGAGACGAGGCTGAAATTCGAGGTCACCGCCGGACTTACATTGGGGCAATGCCGGGAAGAATCATCCAGGCTGTTAAACGCGCCGGCACCCGCAATCCGGTCTTTATGCTCGATGAGGTGGATAAGATCGGCGTGGGCTGGCGCGGAGATCCCAGCAGCGCCCTGCTGGAAGTTTTGGATCCGGCACAGAATTCGGCCTTCCGCGATCATTATCTGGACGTCGATTTTGACCTGAGCGATGTCATCTTTATTGCGACCGCCAATCAATTGGAGACCATCCCGGCGCCGTTGAGAGATCGCATGGAAATCATTCAATTGGATGGATATACCGAACTGGAAAAGCTTCAAATCGCCAAACGGCATTTGATCCCGCGACAGCTGACAGGTCACGGACTCAGTGACAGCGACGTCACTTTCATGGATGATGCTGTCTGCAAGATTATCGGCGACTACACCCGTGAAGCCGGTGTTCGTCAACTGGAACGGCTCATCGGTTCCATCTGCCGTAAAGCCATCGTAAAACTGACGACCAATACCTGGGAACACGTCATGATCACCCCTGGTCAGGTTGCCGATTATTTGAAAAAAGAGAAGTTTGAAAGTGAGATCTCCGAGACGATCGATGTGCCGGGTATTTCGACCGGCTTGGCGGTGACCAGCGTCGGCGGAGATATCCTGTTTGTCGAGGCCACCCGCATGGATGGCAATGGAAAATTGACAGTGACCGGTCAGCTCGGCGATGTGATGAAAGAAAGCGCCAGCATCGCCCACAGCTACGTTCGTTCAAGGTCCGGAGACCTTAAAATCGAACCGCAGGTTTTCAAAAAGACGGATGTTCACTTGCATGTACCCGCCGGCGCGATCCCCAAAGACGGACCGTCGGCAGGCGTCGCAATGGTCCTGGCGCAAGCCAGCCTATACAGCAACCGTGTCGTGCGCAGCAATATCGGCATGACCGGTGAGGTGACCTTACGCGGGCGGGTGCTTCCGGTTGGCGGCATTAAAATGAAGATCTTGGCGGCCCATCGGGCCGGCTTGAACACGGTTATTCTACCGAAACGCAACGAGAAAGATCTTGAAGATGTGCCTGTCGAGGTGCGCAACGCCATGGATTTCATTTTGGTGGACCGCATCGATGACGCCATTGAGGCGGGATTAATGTCGGCCAATGATGGGAATGATGCCGCTGATTCCAATCTCGACCGAATCCTGAATCGACCCGAGATTGAATTTTCGCCCGTTTCGGCCTTGCCAAATTATTAAATTCGATAAAATTAAAATTATTTTTAATCAAAACATTGACAAATAAGAGACGGTAGTTACTATTGTAATGTCCACTCAGCACCAAAAAACAACCACACAATAAAGGAGCAAACCATGAAAACAAAAACATTAGCAATCACCTTTTTACTGGTCTTTTTATCATCAACAGCTTTAATCGCTGGATCGCAACCCAAGATGGACATCGTCGACACTGCAGTCAGCGCCGGATCCTTCAACACCCTCGTTGCTGCTATCCAAGCCGCAGGTTTGGCTGAAACTTTGAAGGGTGAAGGACCTTTTACCGTTTTTGCACCGACCGATGACGCATTTGCAAAACTTCCAGCGGGAACTCTGGATGATCTTCTTAAACCGGAAAACAAAGACAAGCTTGCCGCGATTCTCACCTATCACGTTGTTTCCGGCAAGGTCATGGCCAAAGATGTCATGACTATGAAAGAGGCTAAGACGGTCAACGGTCAAAGCGTGATGGTCAGTATGGAAGCGGACACCGTCATGATTGATAATGCAAAAGTTGTTAATGCTGACATTGAATGCAGTAATGGTGTTATTCACGTCATCGATACGGTCATTTTGCCAAAATAATCTGCACCTAATCGAGTAAGACAACTTTTCCAACCATTTTTAACATAACATAGGTCAATCGTCACTTCACCGGAGAAGGCTTCTTAGCATCGGCCTTGATCGGCGTGACGTTTGACCATTTTTTTGTCGCGTATTGTGCAGCATCCTCTGGCAATTCATTTTGCTGGTCTGAGATTATTTGCTCAGGCACATCGAAATTTTTAATGCATTCGATTTTCCTCCACTTTTTGCGCCCTTGTCAGATACCATCCCCGATTGAATAAAAATACTCACCCCCCCTGTTTGAGCTAAGAACACGGTATCCGGTGGCTTATCATAAACCTATGGTTTCTATGCCGGAAGGTGATATTTTTCTTTGAAATTGTATCAAGGTTGTTTATATTTTGTTTAATATTAAGTCGCGCATTACTTAATATCCTTTATCACATGTCATGATGTATGGTGATCGTAACGGATAATGTCATCCAGGGCATAATGCTGACTGGGAACTCTGATTCGGGACCACGAACTGGGACATGCAATCGTCGCCATGACACTGCCTGAGACCGATCCGGTTCAAAAGATATCGATTATTCCACGGGGTATTGCTGCCCTGGGTTACCCCATGCAGGTGCCCACTGAAGATCGTTTTCTGATGCGCCGTACAGAGTTGTTGAATCGAATCGCAACCCTGTTAGGCGGGCGGGCAGCCGAGGAAATTATATTCGACGACATTTCCACGGGTGCTCACAATGATCTTTCGAGAGCAACCGATATCGCCCGGAGCATGGTCAAGGAATACGGCATGAGTGGTTCTTTAGGTCAGGTGTACTTTGCGCACAAAAAACAGGGTCAGTTTCTAAACCCGAATCAGGAAGGTAGCGGTGACTACAGTGCAATGACAGCCCACTTAATCGACAAAGAGATCAGACAAATCATCGATGAGCAATATGATAGGGCTCTCGAAATATTAAAATCAAAGCGTGATATCTTAGAACAAACAGCCGATAAGCTATTGGTTAGCGAAACCATCGAGGGTGAGGAGCTCAAAGCGCTGGCAGCGGCTATATCAAAGCAAACAGGATTAAACGACGACACGGATGCTTTGGAAAATCGCCATGCACTTGCGGCCTAGATTGATATTTACTGGAGTAATAGCTTCAGGTTACATAATGGACTTCGCAGAGAAATTTTTAAATTTTCCTTAATGAAGCTATTACTCAAACATCAGTAAATGGGTCTATTGCGGTAAATGTTTCCGGCTAATTGATTAATGTCAGCGCCTCCATTTAGATACATGTTAGGGCTTCATATTGTAAATCTTTAAAACTTATAATCCTTTTTTTTCAATCTCTCTCATTAGTTTTAGTACAGCCAGCTCCTTTGCTTTTGCCTCAACCTCAACGGTGATATCGAGCTTCAGCCAGCATTCAGGAAAATCATCAAGATTGATATAGTCATGATGATTTCGCGGATTCCTATTTTGCCAGGATTTTAAGGGGCTCGAAATATGAAATAGCGGCTCTCGGTCCCAGGTCTTGAGCGCTAGTTGGGTTGTATCTTCGACATTTCGACCGTCAGGCAGGCAACGGTGATGATGCAGGTCGTATACAAGCGGGATTGCCAATTTTTCGCAAACAGGCAGTAAGTCGCGGGGAGTATATAATCGATCGTCGTTCTCCAGGGTCAGGCGTCGGCGAACGTTTTGCGGCAGACCTCCAATTCGCATGATCAGACGCTCCAGAGCCTCGTCCTTATTCCCATAGGCACCTCCGGCATGAATATTAATCACATCGGCGCCGACCCATTCCGCGACCTCCGCCTGATATCGTAGATCAGCTATTGATCGGCGGGTGACCTCCGGCTTCGGTGATGACAACAGGATAAATTGATCAGGGTGGAAGCTCGTGCGCAGATTGTGTTGGCGGCAGTAAATCTTGCATTTTTTGAATGCATTTACAATTTCAGTCGATTGAGGCAAGGCCTCGATCGCATATCCGTATTGCGGATGCGTTTTGATCGGCAAAATCTGGCTGTTGATCCGAAAGGCGTAAATACCGTTACGCCGACAGAATCGAAGTGCTTCGAGCAGAGAACGCGCGTTATGCAGACAGATCGTTGAAAGATGATGCATCCGCTCATCCGGTAATAGGCGGGCTAGATACCTAGCTGTTGTTCGACGAAATTTTATGGGCGCTTCGCGAAAAATACAGCACAAACCCCAACGAATCATGACGTTACTCCTTTGAGGTTTCCGGCAGGAAATAACTGACAGCAGCCCCCCGTGAGTCCGAGCACGATCAGAACCACAATCAGTGTCGGAATGCCAATAATCTGGGCCAGCACCCCCAGGAAACCAAAGATCAGGGTAACCACACCCATAGCGGTGTTGGCGAAGGCCACATAGGTCGTGCGCTATGCCGGATCGACCCGGTCGATGAGAAACGTCTTGCGCCCCAGCAACACCCCGGCTTCCGCGAATCCCAGCAGCACAAAAATGGATCCGTACACATAAAAGTAAGCGGCCCGATATCTCCCCCTGCTTGTCAAGTATGGGTGCTGGTGTTATGTTATAACTTAATGACTAAATTGCTGAGATCAATAGGTTGTCGCCGGATATAATCCGGAAATCGTCTAAAGAAAAATATAATTTCAAAAACTTAGCTATCAGTATCGGAATCTAGTAATCATTATCCTCGAGGTCGCAAAAAGGTGGGCATAACCATGGGTAGAAAAAATGGGAAAAAAACACGAAATTTAGTCCTGGTATTCGGCGATCAACTTGACTCGGGTTCCGCAGCATTTGACGATTTTGACACTGGTAAAGATGCAGTATTGATGATGGAAGTCAAGGAAGAGGCCACCTACATTCCCCAGCACAAAATTCGTCTCGCCTTTTTCTTTTCAGCGATGCGGCATTTTGCGGAAGTCCTGAAAGACCGCAGCTGTGCCGTTTACTACGTAACGCTCGATGACCCCAACAATCGCGGCAGCTTCGAGACGGAAATCACACGATGGTTTCACAAGATACAACCACAGCGGATCATTTGTGTCCGACCCGGTGACTTTCGCGTCCTTGAATGTGTTCAAACAACGGCCAAAAGCTTGAATTGTGAGCTTGATGTGAGGCCGGATCGCCATTTTCTGTCGACAATTAATGACTTCAAAGCATTTGCCAAGGACCGCAAATCCCTTCTTTTGGAAACGTTCTACCGCAAAATGCGACGGGATCATGATATTCTGATGAAAGGTAAGGATCCGGAGTCAGGAAAATGGAATTTCGACAAGGACAATCGAGGGGTTTTCGGAAAAAAAGGACCTCCAAAAATCAAGCCGCCCCGCTTTTTTCAGCCGGATCAGACGACCCAAGAGGTGATAAAACTCGTGCAGCGCGAGTTGCCGGACAGCCCGGGGCGGTTGGAAAATTTTGACTACCCGGTCACCCACGAACAGGCGCTTGACGCACTGCGGGATTTTGTAAAATATCGATTGGCGCATTTCGGCACCTATCAGGACGCAATGGTTACAAATCATCCCTTCTTGTATCATTCCCGGCTTTCCTGCGTTCTCAATCTGAAGCTGCTCGATCCGCGTAAAGCGATTGATGGGGCGATTCAAGCCTACCGGGATAAAAGCGCTCCGATCAATTCGGTGGAGGGCTTCGTCAGACAGATCCTGGGCTGGCGGGAATTCGTCCGGGGCGTATACTGGCTGAAAATGCCTGAATATGCAGAGATGAATGCGTTGCAGGCCGATTTGCCGATGCCGGCATTCATGTGGACAGCGGAAACAGAAATGAATTGCATCCATATCTGCATTCAACAATTGATCGACCATGCCTACGCCCATCACATTCAGCGTTTGATGGTGATGGGGCTTTTTTCGCTGCTGCTCGGCGTCCGGCCATATGACGTCCATCGATGGCATCTTTCCATGTATGCGGATGCCGTTGACTGGGTCTCCCTTCCCAATGTGCTGGGGATGAGCCAATACGGCGACGGCGGGATCATCGGCACCAAGCCGTACGCTGCATCGGGCAGCTACATCAACAAGATGGGCAATTATTGCGCGAATTGCATCTATGATCCCAAGGATTCGATTCGAGAGAGCGCTTGTCCGTTTACGACCCTCTACTGGGATTTCCTTTCAAGAAACCGCCATCGGTTGCGAAAGAATCCGCGGATGGGGTTGCAATTTCGTAACCTGGATCGGAAGAGCGATGCGGATCTGAACAAAATCCGCAAGAAAGCGGATCGCCTGAAAAGCGACCTAACAAGAAAAACTTATTTGTGAGGCATTCCCAGTGAATGAAGACCGCAGTTGGAATCCAATAAGCATCGTTCTACACAGCCAATGCGGGGACATTCTGGAGGCGGCACCCGGAATCGAACCAGGGGATAAAGGATTTGCAATCCTCTGCCTTACCACTTGGCTATGCCGCCATGTTGAATCGATAACTTACCTTAACACAAAGGACAATATAGATAAATACAAAGTTGTCGGTTGATAATAAGCTGAGAATGATTAAAATATAAAAATCACGCTTGGCCAAAGACCGAAAGGCGTTAAATTTATCTCAGTGAACCGAGATGGTCCGATGAAAGCGATTCCAAAAAAAAATTTCTCAAGCGACTATTGCACGATCTCTACAGCAAATACCAGGGAGTTTCGGGTTCAATATAACGAATGGAGACTAATAAAGGATTTGTTATGGATAAAAAAAACATCTTAATTGTAGGGGGAAGTTCAGGGATCGGATTGGAACTGGTAAAAGTTCTCAGTGACAACCATCACGAAATTTATGTGGGATCGAGAACCGCTGACACATTGGCGGAGATTCCAGGCGTTCATCATATACCAATGGATGTGACAGCCGAAACGCTTGACCTGGAAACTTTGCCCGAAACTTTACAGGGACTCGTCTACTGCCCGGGCACGATCGTTCTCAAACCGTTTCAGCGCCTTACCATCGATGATTTTAAAGAAGACTTCAATATTAATCTTCTGGGCGCAGTCAAGGTAATCCAGGGCTGTATAAAGCAGCTAAAAAAATCCCAGACGGGTGCTTCCATTGTGCTATTCAGCACGGTGGCGGTAAAAACCGGTATGGCCTTTCACGCCTCGGTGGCCAGCGCAAAAGCGGCCGTCGAGGGGCTAACCCGCTCGTTGGCTGCCGAATTCGCACCGCGCATACGGGTGAATGCAATTGCCCCTTCTCTTACCGATACCCCCCTGGCACAGAATCTTTTAGCCAGCGAGGAAAAACGCAAGGCATCGGCGGATCGTCATCCTCTAAAAAGGGTCGGAAGACCACAGGAAATTGCCGGATCGGCGGCTCATTTACTCTCAGACGCCGGTTCCTGGATTACCGGCCAGGTTGTTCCCATTGATGGGGGCATGAGCTCTTTGAGAACCTTCAGGTAAAAAAGTTGATTGCTACATTCGTCTGTAACCTTTTACCGTCAAATTGTCTCTATAATGCTGATAATGTTGGGATTTTCATTCTTGTGCAGGTTTCGAAGTTTCTGTTGAATTTATTTTCATTAGGCTAATTAATTCTTCCCCTTCAATTTTTTCTTTTTCGAGCAATATTTTGGCGCCATCGTCGAGAACGTCTCTTTTTTCTAGTAAAATCTCCATCGTTCTTTTATACTGATTGTTGATTATCTCTCTGACTTCACTATCGATCAATTCGGCGGTTGCCTCACTGTACTCGACGGCACCTTCCGTTGGAATATTGAGAAATTGATTTCTCTTCTCTCTGGCGAAATAGACTTGTCCAACCTTGGCACTCATACCGTATTCCTTGACCATGCTGCGGGCGATATCCGTCGCCCTGGCCAAGTCGTTATGCGCTCCGGTCGAGATGTCTTCAAACACAATTTCTTCGGCAGCACGTCCCCCAAGCAATGTTGCAATTCGGTTAAGCAACTCGGATTTATTCATCAGGAAGCGATCTTCGGTGGGTGTCTGCATGGTATATCCCAAAGCGGCAATGCCCCTTGGTATAATAGAGATCTTTTTAACCGGATCCGTTCCCGGTAATGAACTCGCAACAATGGCATGACCCATCTCATGATAGGCCACTATTTCTCTTTCTTTTGGATTGATCAGGCGATTCTTTTTCTCGAGACCGGCGACGACTCTTTCAACCGCTTCTTCAAACTCCGGCATACCCGCTTTCTTTTTGCCTCTGCGTACCGCCAACAGCGCCGCTTCATTGATCAGATTGGCCAGATCGGCACCCACCATTCCGGAGGTCATCCCGGCCAATGAATTGATATCCAGATCTTCCTCAGTCTTTATGTTTTTTAGGTGAACCTTTAGAATTTCTTCGCGCCCCTTTTTATCAGGCCGATCCACTAAAATGTTGCGGTCGAAGCGCCCGGGCCGCAATAGCGCTGGATCCAGTATTTCAGGCCGGTTGGTGGCCGCCAACAGGATTACGCCGATGTTGGGATCAAAACCGTCCATTTCCACCAAGAGCTGATTGAGGGTCTGCTCGCGTTCGTCATGTCCGCCAGCTGCACCGAACCCACGCGCTTTTCCGAGGGCATCCAATTCATCGATAAATATGATGCAGGGCGCCTTTTTTGTGGCTTGTTCAAAGAGGTCTCTGACCCGGGCTGCACCGAGCCCCACGAACATTTCCACAAATTCCGAGCCGCTCATGCTGAAAAACGGTACCCCGCTTTCTCCGGCCACGGCCTTGGCCAGCATGGTTTTTCCGGTTCCCGGTGGTCCCACCAGCAAGGTGCCTCGGGGTATTTTGCCGCCAATCTCGGTAAATTTTCCAGGATCCTTCAAAAATTCCACCACCTCCATCAGCTCTTGTTTGGATTCATCCACACCCGCCACATCTTCGAATCGCTGGTCGATATCCTCCTGCATGTAAATCTTGGCCTTGTTCTTTCCAAGGGTCATGAAGCCGGGCTGCTGGCCGGTCATGCGCTTCATTAAAAAGAACCAGATCCCAAAAAAAATGAATATCGGAATAAGCCAGGAAAACAAATTGGCAAGAAATCGTGACTCGATTTCACCTTTAAATGGAACATTGTATTGCTCTAAAAGCTTCGAAGTTTCCGGATCGACCCTTACGGTTCTGAACAAAACCTCTTTGTCTGTACCACTTACCGCTTCTTTGAGTTTCCCCTGAATCTGATCGGCACGGATAGCCACTTCGATGACCTTGTCTTCTTTCAGCAGGGTTAAGAATTCGCTGTAAGGGATGGTTTTAATCGCAAATGCGGATACCAAAAGATTATGAACTATCAAAACAACCCAGATCCCCAAGAGAACATACCAGATTGAAAACTTGTATTGTTTTTCCATGAAACCCCCTTTGCCGGTAATGGATCAATATAGAAACTGTCGCTTCTTCCATGTCAGCACCACTTTCAATCGACCATCACCAGTTTAGTCAGTTGAATTAACCGAACATGAATATACCGGATTTTTAATTATTTTCGATATATTAAAAACTTCTTCATTTAAATCAAGTATCAATTAAACATGGGAGCTAAAGAAATGACTCGGAGGCATTTTCAGAGCCATGGAAGACCGGCCCCAAAAAAACCAGACTTGCCAAAGAAGCCATCGGCATTGTTTAGGTTCAGATCAATGAGCCGTGATCGCCCGCTAACGATAAAACCTTTTCAATTCTCATCCCACCAATGCGGGGTGGCTCATGAAGGGGGCCAGGCAGTAAGAAAACTGTTGGATGATGATGAACGTGCATGGCGGCCCCTGATGGAACCCACACGAAGGGCTGCTCGCCGGCTAAATGCAATCACCCCTCCATTTTGAGGTCTAAAAAGCAATAGTCATCAGTCGGTCAGCAATGGTTTCAGCATATAACCTAAATCACTTTCCCTGGTTGGATAGGGGCTGACAATGGTTTGCTGATATAATTCTTCCACCGTCGTTTCAAGCAACATGGCTTGCTTGATGGTATTGATCATACCGGCGGCGTGATCGGATAGGATGTGGGCCCCGAGAATTTGATTTTTCGTGTTGGTTAAAATTTTATAGGCGGCATCCTTTAACCCCACTCGTTTGTAGGTCGGCCAACTGAGATTCTTGGCGAAGCTTTTTTGATAGATTTGTCCGGCTTGTTTCAACGCCGCTTCAGTCTGCCCGACCATGCCATACTGGGGATAGGTAAAAAGAACCGCCGGCACGGCCCGGTAATCCATGGTTACTTTGCGGCCCCGATCAAGCTCTGCCAAAATGTTTTCAGCAGCCACATGGGCTTCGTTATCAGCAACCCGTGCGAGCTGTATCGTTGCAGCACAATCTCCCACAGCGAAGATACGCCGGTTGGAGGTCCGTAGGGTCTGATCGACGGTGATGCCACGTTTTGAATACTCAACCCCTGCAGCATCCAACTCCAGGGTATCTAAATCAGGTGCCCGGCCGGCGCCATGAACCACAAGGTCGGTCTCGAAGCTGCCACCATTTGCGGTTCGAACTGAAAATCCTTTGGCATGCTTTTCAATAACCTCGATGTCAATGCCGGTCCTGACATCGATGCCTTCATGTTTAGATGCCTCCACCAACAGTTCAACCATTTCGCTGTCAAAGGTTCCCAAGGGCCTGTCACCGACTTCCAGAATGACCGAGCGTTGGTTGATTGAACCCAGCCGCGCTGCAAAATGGGCAAATTCAAAAGAGATGAATCCGCCCCCAATGAAAAGAATGGAAGGCGCAAGCACATTTAACTCGAGGAAATCATCGCTGGTAACGACATGCTCGATTCCCTTTATGGGCAGTCGCATCGGTTTGGCACCGGTCGCCACAACGAAGAATTTGGCCTGTATTCGTTGCCCATTTACTGACAGCGTTTTATTATCCAGAAATGAGGCTGTTCCAGACACAAAATCGATTCCAGCCTCCTGAAGATTTTTAATCGTTCCTTCCGGAATGCCGGCGGTGAATTGCCGCTTTTGTTCAAGCACCTGGCTCCAGTTGCCTTCAGGGGCAGCGACAATCCCCTTGCCCTCCAAGTGCCGGGATTTGGCAATTGCCTCAGCGGCTTCGTAAAACCATTTTTTGGGCTGACATCCGGCCAGGGCACAGGTTCCGCCGGGACGTTCGGACTTTTCAACGACCGCCACCCTTAACCCTTTTTCATTCAAATCGAAAGCGGCTGTTTGACCGCTGGTTCCGGAACCGACAACAACGACGTCGTATGATTCCATACTTAAGACCTCTCTGCAGATTATATTTAGCATTCCTTGCCCGAGCTTTTGCCTATCTCAACACCGACCTCTTTAGGCTCTGAAAGGAATTACTGACACGTTACTGTATGCAAAAAGGCTGGGTTGGTCAATAGTCATCATGCTTCAATGAGCAGATTGGATTCGTACGGGTCAGCCAAATCCTCATTGATCTGAGCGTCCAACTGGGTAACCGGTGAAACATCCACGCTTTCAGCCTCCCGGCGCGTAGCACTTTCGGTACGCGATTCGAGGGTGGCCGCTCTATCTCGTTGCAAGCGGATGGTTTGAACCGGCTCCGGCATGTCCACACCGGCTTCGTCCAAAGCCAATTTTATCCGGCGAATCGCTTCACCCCTTACCTTGGCAAAGTCGGCCGCCCGTTGGTCTATCCAGCTGAAAAAACGAGCCAGCACATTAAAGTCGCCGAGTTCCTCGATAATCATAAACGGGGCAGGTCCCAATGTATCACAAAGCGTGAAATGAACCAAAATATAACCATCACCGCCAGCGCTACCCCGATGATCGGCAGCTTCTGCAGGGTATTGGCCAAATATTGCTTTAAAGGAATCCCTTATCGATTGCAGTGGTAACAAAGGAAAGCAAAATCGCCGCAGCGGTCATAAGTGCGGGCACAAACCAGAAACTGGCCTGGAGGCGATACCAAAAATTCATGATTTTTATTCGCACTGATTCCCTTTTGACCGAACCGCCCTTGCACTGGTACATGGGCATGCCCCATCGGATAGCTCAGCTAATCGGCCGCAGCAAACCTCGATGATTAATGAGACTATAAATGCGGAAAAGAAAGATAGCTGGGGATTTAACAAAGAATTGGCAACCAGAATGATTAGACCGAATATGCCACCAACTTCAAATCCCATCTTATGCTCCCGTTTTTAATTTGAGTATAATATGTCGGCCCTATCAAAAATTGTAGGGCTGCTAAGGTGTTAATCATTCAAAAGACTCATGTCCAGTATCAAATGGGGTAAAAGTGATGCCTTGTGTTAAGGGACTTTAGTTGATAATGTAAAAAAAATTAAAAAAAGATCGGAGAGAAGATCGCAAAAATTATCTTTCCGGGGTTCAAAATGTTTTGAGCCATAGACCCAGCGCACGTGCAACTGCGACCGACAAAAAGTGCATTAGATGATGAAAATTATCAGAATCATTTTAATTTTATTGTTCGCCGGACTTTTGACAACCGCCCCATGCGCCAATGCCCAGGATAAATCAGACGCTGCTGCAAAAAAGAATGAACCTTCAATCGCCATATCCGATAAAATGGACGACGTGATGATCCGGGAGGCCACCAAGGTCAAGGAGGAGTTTCAGCAGAAAGCGCGTTCGCTTTTTGACCGCATCCCTCTCAGCTGGAATTTTAAAACGATCGCCTACTTATACGCTCTGGCGTTGTCACTGCCGGGAAAAATCCCTGTTTTTACTCGTTTTGTGATCGCGCAAAGTCAGGTGCTGGGTGTAATTGGATCCATTCTTGTGTTCGTGTTTATTGCCGCTGTCTTTTACAGCCTGTTGGGTCAGCGGCGGGTGATGGACTGGGTGGAACATAGGGTCGAACCGCTGTCTACATTCATTCCGGAAGCCACTTATCCTTTCGTCATATCAGGAATCAAAATAGTCGTTTCTGCCTTGATACCGCTCTTGCTGCTCGTAGCATTTGCTCTGATCAACGCCCTGATTGACTATGCGGCGGCCTGGTTTCAACTCACCGGTCGTCTGCTTGGGTTCTGGGCTGCAGGAGCCCTTCTATTGCGGTTGCTGAAGGAATCGCTTACCCGGGACCTCTTCAAGGTGACTGCCCAGTACGGCCGGACAATTTATCGCTGGGCTCGGCTGGCATCGCTGTATGCGATTTTCGGCATAGCGGCATACTGGACGGCGGAAGTTTTTGAGATCCGCGAAGATGTCCTGGCGCTTTTGCGTTTTGCGATATCAGTCTCCGTCATCGTCGTATTGTTGATAATGCATCTCAACAAGAAAGCTTTTATGTCGCTGTTGCCGAAGCTGCCGATTCAAAGCTATACGTGGTTTCGAAAGTTTCTGGAAAGGTATTACTTTCCCCTGCTACTCGTGTC
The DNA here is from genome assembly GCA_963765595.1 of uncultured delta proteobacterium. GTDB lineage: Bacteria > Desulfobacterota > Desulfobacteria > Desulfobacterales > JAFDCJ01 > JAFDCJ01. Next base: position 16,198 of record CAVXXE010000082.1, on the reverse strand, counting down.
GTTTCTGGCCGCTCTGTTATGGTGCTTCGGATATCGGGCATTAGGCCGGCTGGTCTTGATTAAAATCTGGTTTACCGGCGCTGCCTTTATTGTCATTATGTTGCTGTTTAATTCCCTGAAGCACTATCTGGACAATTGGTATCGCAAACTTGACCGCACCGAAGAGGACGCCCGGATGTTCGTCGGCGCATTACGGTCAATTCTCAAATACGCCACGGTTGTGGCGACCCTGATTATCATTTTGAATATGCTCGGGTTATTAAACCCCCTGCAGCGCATTATGTCTTTTCCAATTTTTCAGCTCGGCGATACCACTGTCACCTTCTGGCTAATCGTAAAGGCGATTCTGATTCTGCTGACCATTGTCTATGTTTCCCGTCTGGCCCAGGCTTATTTTGATTACAAACTATACCCCTCATTTGGCATCGATCCCGGCCTCGGGTATGCCCTCAATACCGTATTCAAATACGCCGCTCTCGGGATCGGATTTTTAATTGCGCTGAACATCCTGGGGCTCAACCTCCAATTTCTGTTGGTGTTTGCCGGCGCCATCGGCATCGGTATCGGCCTCGGCCTTCAGGATATGGCCGCCAATGTGATCAGCGGCTTTACGATTATTTTTGGTGGAAAAATCCGCAAAGGTGACTGGATCGAGGTCGAAGGCATGATGGGAAAAGTAACGGACATCTACCTACGGGCCACTAAAGTGCAAACCCGCGACAATATCGAATATCTGGTACCCAATTCCAATATGATTTCCAACACCATGGTGAATTATTCTCTGTCTTCACCACTGATCCGCATAGAACTGCAGGTTGGCGTCTCATATAGTGCAGATCCGCGCCAAGTTGAAAAGATCCTGCTGGCGGCTGCCGAGAATGAACCGGAGGTGAATAAAATCCATCGGCCAGCAGTACGCTTTGTGCAATATGCCGACAACTCCATCAATTTCGAATTGCTCGTCTGGATTGACGTCCGCAAGACGCCGCGGCGCAGGGTTCGAAGCAATCTTTATTTTGTGATATTCGAAGCACTTGCCAAAGCCGGTATTGAGATTCCGTTTCCCCAGAGAGACGTGCATATCCGCTCTCAGGAGGGTTCTACCTAAATCACATACAGATTATCAAGTGGGCACTTGATCGTGTAAGGATAGTCTGGCTCCAGAATATCCAACCGAGCCTGCCACCATTCATCAGATTCCAGAGTGACAATAATGTCCGGCCCATTTTCACGCACGAGTTCAATTAGGCCCTTTGCATTGCGATTCGGGGTCAGGACGTTGGCAGTCATGATTCGGATTATCCGTTGACGATCCGTGTCAATCGCGGACTTCACCTCGACCGGAAACACGCGCGTGTAGGGTACAATCCACCAGGCGTGGTAGACGAAACAGAACAGGGCGAGGATGAGCAGGACCCATGTTGAGGGCTGCGATAAATCGAGCATTACCGATTCCATTAGAATCAGCAGCAATGAGATCAAGAATAGTTGCAATCGCGGAAAATCCAGCGAACGTACCCACCAGGCTTCGAAACGCCAGATCGGCAGAAATGTAAAGATGACAAGAATGATGGTGGCAAATAGGAATGTGGTGAATAGCACGACAATATTATCTCTTGTGACATGATGATTTCTTGACGCTGATATTTTTTGAATGCGCCGAGATTCGTGTTAGAGCCGCCAGATGACGGCAGGCCGGATTAAAATAATTAAGACTCCTTTTTTAATTTAAGCAATGTTCTGTTTGATCATGTAGTGTTTTTTAGGGCCAACCATATGACCGACTGATTTTTTTGACTGACGTTAAGTTAACGCCTATCTGAAAATCGTCAACCAGTCAAAAACGTTAAGTCAACTACGAGGGTTGGATTCGGTTTTCGACAAGCAGAGAATTCCGGAGCAGAGGACCAGCTTTTCGATGTTAAAATAAATTTTTAGGTAATTTCATCCAGCAGGTTTTACCTATCATATTACCATTATAGTTTTCCCATTTTATCATCTCCGAAATGCATTATCTTATATTTCATAAGATGCTTTAAGACTATGCTGAACGCCGACAAACATCGAGCGTTAATTTTATTGGTTCTCAGGTAGCGATCTTATCAGGGGTAGTACTAAAAGTTCCTATCAATGAAAATAAAACAACATCGCAGCTCTTAAGGGGAATCCATGCGAAAAAATCAAATATTAGTTTTATTGGCAGTTTTAACGATCCTCTTCACTGCAGGGCTGTTGCTGTTTCCGCAGCTGAGAGACGGCGGGGAAAAGAGTTCCGGAACCGCGCTGGCACGAACACCCTCAAGGACCCCGATTCCCGTGGTAGTTGCCATGGCAACTACCGAACCGTTCACGGAAAAATTAGAGGCACTTGGCACGGCCAAGGCAAATGAGTCGGTGGTAATCACCCCCACCCTGGAAGAACGCGTCGTCGACATTTTTTTCGAAGACGGCGACGCTGTCGATAAAGATCAAGTCCTGGTCAAACTGGACGACAGCGAAGCCCGCTACCTGCTGGCAGAGGTCAGCGCCACGCTCCGGGAGCAACAAAAGCAGTTTGAGAGGATTCGCAAGTTGGCAAAGACGAACTCCACCTCACGATCCAGGCTGGATGAAGAGCAAGGTCTGCTGGAGATCGCAAGGGCTAAGGTGGCACATCTGAAAGCCCAACTGCAGGATTACACGATTCGGGCCCCCTTTTCCGGACTTTTAGGCACCCGTCAAATCAGCAACGGTGCCGTTGTGGATTCGGACACGGTAATTACCACCTTGGATGACACCACCGTCATCAAGCTCGACTTTACCATACCGGAAACTTACCTCGGTGTTCTGAGAAATGGAATGAACGTTACGGCACAAAGTCCCGCGTATCCGGATCGCAACTTCAACGGCACGGTAACCGCAATCAGCAGCCGCGTCGATCCCGACACGCGGACCTTGATGATCCGCGCCCAAATTCCCAATCCGGATCGGTTGTTGAAACCGGGCATGCTGCTGACCGTGGATCTGGTCAAAGACCGTTCCCAATCGCTGATCATCCCGGAGGAAGCCGTGATCCTGGAAAAGGATAAAAAATTCACGCTGGTGGTAACGGCCGAAAGTACGGTCGAGAAAAAAGAGATCGTCACGGGCCGTCGAAGTCCGGGAAAGGTTGAAGTGATCAGCGGCTTGAATGCCGGGCATCGGGTGGTCATAGAGGGCATTACCCGCGTCAGGCCGGGCATTTCCGTCAACGTGGTCGAAACTCGCAACGCCGTGCGCCTTCCCGGTTAGCTCAGAAATTAGGTGTCTGCCATGTTCCTATCCGATATGTCTATCCGACGCCCGGTTCTGGCCACGGTTTTCAGCCTGCTGCTGGTCGTGTTCGGCGTCATCAGCTTTGAGCGATTGCCGGTTAGGGAGTACCCGGATATCGACCCGCCGGTGGTCTCCGTGGAAGCGAGATACCCCGGTGCGGCCGCAGCGGTCGTCGAAACTCGCGTGACTCAGATCGTTGAAGATGCCATCAGTGGAATCGAGGGGATACGCTCGATTGATTCCGAAAGTCGTGATGGGATTTCCGAAGTTACAGTGGAATTTTATCTCGACCGGGACCTGGAGGCTGCCGTAAACGACATTCGGGACCGTGTTTCCCGCATCTTAGACAACCTGCCGGACGAGGCCGACCCTCCTGAAATCTTCAAAGTCGATTCCAACAGTAGTGTCATCATGTGGTTAAATCTGGTCAGCAATCGAATGGACGGACTGGAGTTGACCGATTATGCTGAACGTTACCTGGTGGACCGATTTTCGGTGCTGGATGGTGTCGCGCGGGTATTTGTCGGCGGCGCGCGCCGCTACGCCATGCGGATCTGGCTCGACCGACAGGCCATGGCCGCCCAGAACGTCACTGTTGCCGACGTCGAGCTGGCATTGCAAAACCAGAACGTGGAGCTTCCCGCAGGCCGCGTGGAATCGACCCGCAAAGAGTTCACCGTGCGGGTGACGCGGTTGTTTAATTCCGCTGAAGATTTCGGACGGTTGGTGGTTCGGCAAGGGCGCGACAGCCACCTGATCCGTCTAAGAGACGTTGCGCTGGTGGAACGGGGCGCCGAAGACGACCGCAGTGTTCTGCGCGGCAACCGAATCCCGATGGTGGGTCTTGGAATCGTGAGACAATCCAAAGCCAACACGCTCGATGTAGCCCATGCCGTGAAAAAGGAAGCTGCACAGGTCAACGAAACCCTGCCCGAGGGGATGCAGTTGATACAAAGTTACGACACTTCCGTCTTCATCGAGGCGTCGATTCTGGAAGTATACAAAACCCTGGCCATCACCGCTGTTCTGGTGGTGGCGGTTTTGTTTCTGTTTTTAGGCAGCCTGCGGGCCACTCTAGTGCCTGCCGTTACCGTGCCGGTGTCCCTGATTGCCACCTTTGCCGTTCTGTCGATCATGGATTTCACGATCAACCTGCTGACATTGCTGGCCATGATTCTGGCCATCGGCATGGTGGTCGACGATGCTATCGTCGTCCTGGAAAATATCTTTCGCCGCATTCAGCTGGGAGAACCGCCCCTGCTGGCGGCACTCAAGGGCGCCCGCCAGGTCGGCTTTGCCGTGATTGCCACAACCCTGGTGCTCGTGGCGGTTTTCGTGCCGATTACCTTTATGCAGGGCAACACCGGTCGTCTCTTTTCGGAGTTCGCCATCGCGTTGGCAGGCGCTGTCTGCATCTCGAGTTTGGTTGCACTGACCCTGTCTCCGATGATGTGCTCCCGGATATTGAAACCACGACCTTTGGGAATTTCTGCGAAACAGTCCCGGTTGACAATTCTGCAGGAAGCGGCCGCAAAACGTTACGGCCGCTTGTTGGCGAAGATGATTCAACACAAGTGGATTGTCGTCGTGGTATTTGCGATAATTTTAGTCTCAATACCCTTGTTTTACTCCCTGATCGATAAAGAATACGCGCCTTTGGAGGATCGCGGCGCATTCTTTGTGATTGCCGACGGCCCTGAGGGCGCAAGTTTCGATAAATCCTACGAAATGCTGGCGCGCATGGAAGACGTCCTGATGCCGCTCTATGAAAATGGAGAGGCCACCCGCGTGCTGCTGCGGCTGCCGGCTTCCTTTTCCAGCACCAACGAAGTCAACAGCGTGCGGGGAATCGTGGTGCTCAGTCAGTGGTCGCAGCGCAACCGTTCCATGCAGGAGATTATGCAGGATGTCAATCGCAAGCTGGCAGCTTTGCCTGGATACCGCGCATTTTCTGTTGCGCGTCGGGGTCTGGGCGGCGGAACCGGGAAGCCGGTGGAATTCGTATTGGGTGGCAGCGACTATGATGAACTGGCCCGCTGGCGTGATATCCTGATCGAACGTGCCGAGGAAAACAAAGGGCTTTCCAACCTGGAAAGTGATTACAAAGAAACCAAGCCGCAATTGGAAGTCATCATCGACAAAGATCGGGCCGCCGATGTGGGGGTGAGCATTGCTCAAATCGGTCGAACCCTGGAAACCATGCTCGGGTTTCGGCAGGTGACCACTTACATCGATCGCGGCGAAGAATACGACGTGATTATCGAAGGAAAAAACGAGCAAAAGCGCACTCCCACGGATATCCGCAACATCTACGTCCGATCGGAAACCGGCCGTGGTCAACTGATTCCACTCTCCAGTCTGGTATCCTTAAGAGAATTTGCCGATTCAGCCGCGAAGAACCGCTTCAACCGCTTGCGGGCCATCACCCTTTCCGCGACGCTACAGGACGGCTACTTGCTTGGGGATGCACTCGCGTATTTGGAAAAAATTACGCGCGAGGAGCTCGGCAGCGCACCGATCATCGACTTCAAGGGGCAGTCGCGCGAGTTTGTGGACGCCTCCCGCGCCCTGGTCTTTGCATTCGGTCTATCCCTGCTGGTCGTGTTTCTGGTGCTGGCCGCCCAGTTCGAAAGTTTCGTACATCCCTTCACGATCATGCTGACGGTGCCGCTGGCGGTGGCTGGCGCCCTGGTGGGGCTATACCTTGCCGGAAGCTCTCTCAATGTTTACAGCCAGGTCGGCATCCTGGTGCTCATCGGCTTGGCGGCCAAAAACGGCATTCTAATCGTTGAGTTTGCCAACCAGCTGCGCAATCAAGGAAAATCTGTCTCGGAAGCGATACTGGAATCTGCCCGCACGCGGTTGCGCCCGGTCTTGATGACTTCGGTGTCCACTGCCATCGGTGCCGTTCCCTTGGTCCTGGCCAGCGGGGCCGGCGCTGAAAGTCGTTTCACCATCGGTATCGTTATCATCTCCGGGGTGGTGTTGTCCACCGTCCTGACCCTCTTTCTGGTCCCGCTGACCTATTCGTTTCTGGCACCATACACCTCGGCATCCAACCGCATCGATCGCGAAATCGAAGCACTCGAACATGACCTGATGAATTGATTGAATAAATGCTAAAGATATCTTCAACTCGGATAAGCGTCGGAAAGTTGTACCATTCTTCACCCCCGCTTGTATGGGAACTCATAACGGACACCGCCCAATGGCCGCGATGGGGACCGACGATAAAACGCGTTCGGTTTCCGGAGCGCTTCATCCGCAAAGGTTCAAGCGGTCAGGTGCTAACCGCTCTCGGCATCTGGCTTCCCTTTGCTATTGACGAATACGAGCATGCCAGCTTTTGGAGTTGGAAGGTTGCGGCCATCAAAGCCACCGGACATCGCCTCCAGGCCTCTGAAACCGGAGGCTGTTATCTCTGGTTTGAAGTACCGATGGTCGCCGCACCTTACGCCCTGGTTTGTCAGATGGCGTTGGGGCGAATCGAGAATTTGCTTTGCGAATAAAAAAACGAAAACCTCGCTATTTCTTAATAGCGAGGCTTGTATGGCATGTTTTGCTGTTTACGATTCAATGTCATTAACTTAAGGCTTGGTGTTATCCAGGTGGGAGCGGCTTTCCAGCCGCGATTAAACAGTTTCTATCTATCAGCAACTACTTTTCGTAGCTGGAAAGCCACTCCCACGAGAAATTGATGTACAATTATTAAGAACTCACTCAGGAATTACCTTGTGGTCAATCAAGAATTTCTGCGACAGCTCTGGCGCAGTCGCTGACGACATCATCAGGCCCGTTCACTTTAATAACCATATTTTCAATATCGACCTCATCAAGATGGCAGCCTTTCGATTCGACGGCTTGCTTGAGCAAATTGACTGCTATTATTTCGGGGGAGTCGTATTTCATATTACCTCCTTTCCAGGGTATTAATTGTATTGCGCGGTTAGCGCTGCATCTCACTTTCCATCATGGTTTCCATTTGCAAGTGGCGCGAACGCCATACATTGTTTTCATTGGCGAAACTTTCAATGTTGTGATTGGAAAGCTGACTCACTATTTTCATGTCTTCAAGGGCCGAATCCTCCCGACCCATTTTCGTAAGCAGGGTAGCGCGGCTGTAATAAGCAGCTCCATATTCCGAGTCGATTTCGATTGCTTTGTCAAGATCTTCTAAGGCTTCGTCATCGTCTCCCGCCATTTCGCGGGCAAGGCCCCTCAGGTGGTAGGCCCTTGGATGACTTGAATCGATTTGAAGTGTTCGGCTGAAGTCACCGATGGCGTTTTCGGTATTGCCCATTTTTAGATAGACCGACCCGCGGGCCAGCAAGGCCAGCTTGTCATCGGGATCCGTATCGATAATTTCATTCAGCAGGTCAAGGCTAATGCCGAGTTTGTTTTTCATAAAGCTTGACATTGCACCCGCAAATAAATCTTTATTTCTGTCATCATTGTCCATGTGAACCTCCATTATGGTTTAAGGCTTTGTTCAAGCATAGGCCTCGGTTTTGTTCGTAGGTTGGTTAAGTTATTCTGATATGTTTTGTTGGGCTTAACAGCCTCAGGCGAACCGAACTGTATAAAATCCATTTGTGCGCTGTGTGCGAGGCCGGTTGTAGTAACCAAAATGTAAGATATTGCATTGCCTTTTATAAAGCACCATACCAGAAATTTTAGGTGGTTGAGTTACACTTTGTTAGACAACACTAAGACAAAAAAATCATATTGTCAATTTAATGCTTGAAAAAGTTTCCTAATATTTCATTTTTCTAAAACCGGTTGAAGTGGCTGCAAGAGTCTTTAGCAAAATAAATGGTGAAAATTGAGGAAGAGAAAGGGACATCGTCAAGCTTGATGGTGGTTTTTTTTGGGTCATGGCCGGTGCAACACCACTGGCAGTATTCAGTCGATAATCAAAAGTTGATCATTATGTATAAATTTTGTAAAATATTTGATTGAAATTTGTTGACAATCTGCTAGGCGGCATTAAATTGGTTAGGTTCGATAACCCGCACGTTTAAATAATCTCATCCTATAACGTGCCGGAGCCGAAGGACATGCAAGCTCCAAGTCGCCAATATTAACTGATAGTACATTCCTAAAAACATCGTGTTATTGTCTTGAAATCTGAAATATCGTTTAAGAATTTTTCGTTTACACGATGGTACTTGAGCACAATATTAATCGCTTTATAAAACCTACAACAACAAATCAAAGAAGATTGAAATGTATAAATCCCTACTGACCCCATTGTTCGCCGCTGCGTTGATAGCGGGACTGGCAAGTGGATCGATGGCCGGCTACAACTATCATGGAAGCAGTATGCAAATGAGTGAAATGTCAGCCATTGACAGCGACAATAATGGAAAGATCACATTCGAGGAGTTCAGTGCACCCACTGTCGACAGGCTCAAAAGTGGCTTTGACATGCTAGACACTGACAACGACGGAAATATTGATCAAGAAGAGTGGAATGAATATCTTAAAGTGCACGGAATTGACGTAGATTCCGAGGGTTAAAATGTTCATACTTGACGTTGCAGATGGGGTATCCGTGAGCCATATAGCATGGGCTTAATTTTATAGCGGAGCCCCCTTAAAGAAGCTCAGTGGGCAAATTAAGACTTCAAAAAAAAGCTCGTATCAAATCAACGATGAAAGCAAATCGAAAGGAGATGTGCAATGGAAGATAATAATTTTGAACTAAACAAATTGGGCGAAGATTCGATTCTAATTCAAAACACACTGAGAGCAGCACTTGACAGTAACTTTTCATCCGTGATGCTAACCAGTGCCGATGCTGGATATCCGACTGTATATGTCAATCCGGCATTCACAGAGCTTACCGGATACAGTTATGATGAAGTTGTCGGCAAGGACCCCGGCATCCTGCAGGGACCCAAGACCGACCGTAAACTATTGGGGCAACTGCGCGAGAAATTAGAAAGTGGCGAGGTATTCCACGGTAAAACAGTGAATTATCGTAAAGATCGCTCTGAATTCATTATGGAATGGAAAGTTTATCCGATTAATAATTCCGAAAATCGGACGACACATTTTCTGGCTGTTCAGCGCGCTGCCTAAACAACATCGCTTGACATTACTTCAGTTATCGTTGACCAGTAAACTATTCATCGAGTTCTATAGCTGGAGCAAAATACAAAGGAAAATTGTAAAATGGAATCTGAAAAAAATGTTCTCGGAAACCGTTTAGAAACCTGCAGCCTATCGCCCTCAACCGGATTTAATCGCAACGGACATTGTCAACACACAAAACAGGATATGGATGTCCACGGTGTTTGCAGTCAAGTGACGGAGGAGTTCCTTAACTTCACCAGAGACCGCGGCAACGATCTTTCCAGTCCCAATGAATTATATGGTTTTCCCGGTTTGAAACCCGGCGATAGGTGGTGTCTTTGCGCCTCACGATGGAAAGAGGCTTTGGATAACGGTACAGCGCCACCGGTTGTTCTGTCGGCTACGAACGAAGCGGTCTTAAACTATATCAGTCTCGATGACCTCATAAAACACGGACGCGCAGATTCATCATGAATTGAACCCGCAAGTATTGCTACACCAAAGCCGGTCGTTTCATACCAAGTAGCACGTAAAATCATCGTTGACATTCTAGGTAGACTTCAGTAGTTCAAGGTTGTGAAAAAATAGCTCTCAAGCAGAGCATCGAAAGAATTTTACTAAGCTATTTCCGAGATGACGCTCGGAAAAACAGGCCCCATAGGGGACAGCACGCACGCTAATTACCTATACAGGTGTCAGCTGTCTGCCCCGCCTAAGGGCAAAAAAACGGTCATTCTAATCGAATAGGAACTTTTGGAGCAATGAAACAAGCTGCTGAATAGCAATGACTCGGCTAATTGAAGCATATAGCAAATTCCTATTTTTACTCACATGGGCTATTTGGGCAGGACAGCTACTAAACAGCCCCTGTGTTTGGGCTCAGGGGGATCTGGTTGTCCAACCCGCAAGCCGCGACATCACTTTGACCGGCTATACGCGCAGTCAAACCACCATGACACTCTCATCGGAGGTTGCCGGCAGAGTCATCAAAATAAATTATGATGATGGTCAGGTAGTCGGCAAATTGCCATTTCTCAGTGTCGACCCCACCTTTATTGATTTGGAAATCAACAGCACAGAGCAGACTCTAAAACAGTTGCAAATTACACATCGTAAACGACGCTCCAGAGTGGGTTTTCTTGACAAGGAATTCCGTCGCATCGATAACCTCTTTCGGCGCGGCAGTTCGCCGGAATCGCGCCGGGATACCGCACGGGAGGATGTGGATCAGGCCCGATTGGACCTGAAGGCCATCGGCGTTGATATTGCCGTTGCCAAAACCCGCCTCCAAGAATTGCGGGAACGCAAACGTCGGCACGAAATTTACGCGCCGGCCGGCTGGATTGTGGTCGCCAAGCAGGTGGAAGCAGGTGAGCTGGTCACAGTCAATACCCCGGTTGCACGGGTCGCCGATTTCGAGCACCTCGTGGTGCCGCTGTCGGTTTCGGCCCAGGAATTGGCTGCCATCCAACAGCTTACCCCTGAATTTGACGTCCTGCTGGATGATAAACCTGCAAAAGCGGCGATTAATTGGGTCAACCCGGAGTTTGATGAAAAGACTCGCAAATTAAAAATCGAACTGATTTTACGCAGCCCCCCGGGACCAAAACGTGGCGGCCTGACCTGCCGGCTTGCACTGAAAACAGCCACTGAAGGCTTGTGGATTCCTAAGGAAGCGGTCATCAGCCGTTATGAAAACCCGCGTGTTTTTCTGACGGAGTCCGGCGCCGAAGTCAAGGTGCTGGTGCTGGGTCAAACTGAGAACCATTTAATTATCGCCGATGATCGCCGGCTGCCGCCGGGAACACGGTTACGTGCGGCGGCTGCGTTTCGACTGAAATCGTATGAGCGGTCAGCGCGATGAGCTTGGGATGCACCCACGACGATGGCAACCGCGTAATTCGGATCCCCTGCTGAATGGAAACTCATGTGTAAAGTCGGCGGCTGGGCTGAACCTTAAGCGCTCGGTTTCTCGACCACGTGCCGTCAAAAAAACCAAAGTCTTGAGAAGGTCGCCCGATGAAATCGGTTGTCCAGTTTTCCATCAAACAGACTGTGCTTTTCAATGTCGTCTTCGTCATCCTGGTGGTCGCCGGGGCCTTCAGCATCTTCACGACACCGCTGGAAAACATGCCGGTCGTGGATATGGGCAATGTCTTTATTCACACGGTGTATTACGGCGCATCGGCCGAAGATGTCGAACAGCTGGTAACGGTCGAAATCGAAAAGGCGCTGGATGGACTGGAAGACGTCGAGTATATCAAATCGGATTCTTACCGCAATTTTTCGTCGGTGGACGTAAAATTCATTGATGATTCGGACTATCGCGCCCGGTATGATGAGCTGCGCTTTCGGGTGCTGAACATCAAGGATGAACTGCCACCGGATGCCGACGAATCCACCTTCATGTACCTGGATACCAATGCCTGGCTCCCGGTAGTCATCGTCAATATCACGGGGGATTTGTCCCAGCGCAGCTTGGAGCGATATGCGCAAGAGCTGCGAACCAGTCTGCTGACGATTCCGGATGTTCGCGATGCTAAAATCGAGGGTGAATACGACACCGAGTTCCATGTATCTCTAGACCCGGCCAAATTACGCCGATTCGGCATTACTTTTCAACAAGTCGTCGATGCCATTCGCTCCGCCAACACCAAAATACCCACCGGGCGATTTCGAACCAGCGAACGGGAATATATGCTGGATGCCGGCGACCGCCTGAATTCTCAGGAAGAGGTTCTTAAGACGGTCGTCCGCAGGGATGGCGACGGCAATTTCGTTCGGGTCCGAAATCTGGTTACCAGTGCCCGCTTAAGCCACCGCGATCCCGCGGTCATTCCATCCGTCAACGGTCAAAGCACCGTTCGATTGCCGGTCACCAAAGAAGAAAAGGGAAACGCCGTTAAAATTTCCGAGGCTGTCAAAAAGGTCGCCCGGGAATTTGAAGCCAAACACGCGCGCGACGGCATTCAGGTCATTTTCACAAACGACTCCACCATCGAAATCAACGACTCGCTCAACATCTTAGGGGGCAACTTACTCCTTGGTATGGGTCTGGTGACGATCGTCTTATGGATCACGCTGGGCTTTCGCAATGCCATGTTGACAGCCATTGGGATTCCGTTTGCCTTTTTGTGCAGCGTCCTGATGATGAGACTTTCGGGGGTATCGTTGAACTCCATCAGCCTGTTTGCCTTCGTTTTGGTTACCGGCATTATGGTGGATGATGCGGTGATCATTGTTGAGAACATCTATCGCCATTTTCAGATGGGCAAGTCAAGCAAGGCAGCCGTCATCGACGGCACCGCCGAAGTAATGCTGCCGGTCATTGCCTCAGCCCTGACGACCATCCTGGCTTTTATTCCCATGCTGATGATGACCGGCTCCACCGGTGATTTTTTTGCATACATCCCCAAAACCGTGACTTATGCCCTGCTGGCGTCCCTGTTCGAGGCGTTGTTCATTTTACCAATCCACTTTCTGGACTGGGGACCCAGAGACGGATCGCCGGCCAGGCATAAATCACCGCAACACGACTCTGAAGACACTTTTTCACACCTGGAAACCGGCCTGTTTGCCCCCTTCTGGAATGCCTATCGCTGGGCGGTTGTAAAAATTTTGAACCACAAAATTATCACCTTTGCGGTCTTAACGATCATTCTGACCGCCTCCGTCGGGATTTTGGTGCTATCCGCCAGCGGCGTGCTGCCACTGATCAAGGTCGAGTTTTTCCCAGGTAACTATTTCCGTTATCATGTCACGATTACCACCCCGGTCGGAACCGCTATCGAACAAACCGATGCCATCGTGCGCGATGTGTCCGGCTATATTATGTCACTGGGAACCGCTCAGGCCCAATCAACATCGGGCAGCGCCGGCTATTATGAAGATGAAGATTACGCGCGCCACGACGGCAGCCATTTCGGCGAAATTGTGGTGACGCTGCCGGAGGTTAAAGTTCGAGACTTCCCGGAAAATCCGTCCAATGACCCACAGCTGCATCTGGATTACATTCGCCGCAAGCTTACTGATTTCGTTCAACAGAAATTTCCCGCCGGCGATTTGGTTCCTATTGTCCGCGTGTTTAAAGAAAGCGACGGGCCGCCCACCGGCAAGGCGGTCAACATCCGGGTAACGGGAACCACTTTGGCCGATGCCGCCGATGCCGGCGACCGGCTGAGGGTCTTTATGCAGCAAAATCCGGCGCTAACCGATCTGGTTGATCTGGCCGACAACCGACCGAATTTCCACAAGACGTTCAAATTTGTACCCAGACAGGAAGCTGTTTTCGAATTCGGACTGAGACCGGCAACGGTCACCCAGATGGTAGCGGGCGCCTTAAACGGTCAATACGTGGGCAAGTTTCGAACGATCGATGAAGAAGTCGATTTGATGGTGCGGATTGCGCGCACATTGGATATGGGCAATATCCGAGGTACCGGCCTGGCCGAGCCTTTGGATATCCTCGGTATACCTGTCGTTGAAGACAGCACCGCCCCGGTTTTATTGCGGGATTTAATTGAGGTCAAAGCGGTCAACGAACCCGATGTAACTTCACGCTATAAAGGCAAGCCGACCGTAACGCTGACCGCCGATATCAAGTCCGGTTCCCGGCTTTCTCCGGCCCGGGTGCAGGTTCTGATCAATAATTTTGTGAAATCCGAAGGAGATGAATTTAGCGGGATAACCTTGGCCTATGGCGGTGAATTTGAATCTACCAGCAAATCCTACGCATCGCTGACCATGGCTTTTTTTATTGCCCTGCTGGCCATCTACATGGTTCTGGCAACCCAGTTCAAAGACTATGTCCAACCGCTGATCATCATCTCGTCGGTTCCGATGGCCCTTATCGGTGTGGTTTTCGGATTGTTGATCACCCGCACCACCTTCACACTCGGCAGTTTTCTGGCCATTATCGGACTGACCGGTCTGGCCGTCAATGATTCGCTGCTGCTGATCGACTTTATGAACGTGCGGCTGCGACGGGGTAAACACTTGCGCCGCGCCATCATCGAGTCCTGTGCAGCCCGCATGCGACCGGTCCTGATAACCACAATCACCACCACTCTCGGGCTGCTGCCGATGGCCATCGGAATCCCCAACAAATCAATCTCCTGGGCCCCCATGGCAACGGCCTTTGTGTCAGGCCTGATCAGTGCGACTGTTTTGACGCTTTTAATCACCCCGGCAAATTACGAAGCATTCGAACAATTGAAAGCTTTTTTTAGGCGAATCTCTCGTCCCAGGGCACCGCGCGACGGATTGACTCGCAATACTAAGTAAAGGATCCTGCCCAGAGGACCAGGTTTTCGATGTTAGAACAAAAAACGGGCGGGTGGCGTGGTTACGCTCAACATTTGAGTGTTTGGCCCAATAATTATTCGTCCGGGTCAATTCAGATCTCGTCATTTCGCATGGGAAAATGGCCGTGATTCTTTAACTGTCGTGGGATTGTATAAAAGAGAGCTATTTTCAAAGTAAATTACCAAGTCTGCAGTTACCTGACGCCCTAAAGAATCTTGTGCGGGTCGAATGCATCACGCAACCCGTCGCCGATGTAGTTGATACTCAACACGGTCAAAAAAATCATGAACCCCGGGATAATGGCGGTCCAGGGGGCGGCAAATATCTGATCGAGCGCATTTTTGAGCATATTGCCCCAGGTTGCCGTAGGGGGTTGAATACCGAGGCCCAAAAAACTGAGACCGGACTCGGAAATGATGGCATCGGCGACACCGAGACTGGCCGCCACGATGATGGGCCCCAGGGCGTTGGGCAAGATATGGCGGAACATGATCCGGCCGGTGTTGGCTCCCAGAACCCGGGCCGACTCCACATATTCCTGGTTCCTGATTTCCAGAAATGACCCTCGCACCAGACGGGCGACGTCCATCCAGCCCAGGATTCCGATGACGACCACCACCCGGGCCACCGGCATTTTGTACAAGGCACCGAAAACGAGAACCACAACCGGATTGTCACTGAACGGCGGACGCATGAAAATGATGGCAAACAGAATCAGGACGAAGATTCTGGGAAAGGCAAGGGCAAAGTCGGTAAAGCGCATCAGGGCATTGTCGATGATGCCCCCGAAGTAGCCCGCAATGGCACCGATGAGTGTCCCGATGGTAACGGCCACCAGCATGGCAAACACACCGACGATCAATGACACCCTGCCGCCATACATGGTGCGCGTGAACATGTCGCGTCCCAGTTCATCGGTGCCGAATGGGTGCTGAAGACTGGGAGGAGACAGCATGTTATTTAAATCCGGAGTTTCCGGGTCGTAGGGAACGATTTGACCGACAAAAACAACCAGCAGGATGATGACGGCCATGATGACCATTCCGAACACCGCCATCTTGTGGCGCAGGAACTGCCGCAGGGTCATAAACCACAGTTTGTTTTTATGCTCTTCGTAAAAAGCGCTCTTCCCCATAGGAAACCTGTCAGCTGTAGGTAATTCGGGGATCAAGGATCCCATAGATGACATCCGCGATCAGGTTGGAGAGAACCACCAGAAATGCGATGGCCGCCACGATGCCCATGACGATGGAGTAGTCGAAACGGGTAGCTGAGTCCACAAACAAGCGTCCCATTCCGGGCCAGGAGTACACGGTTTCGGTAAAAAGGGCACCGGCAAACAATACCGGCAGATCGATGGCCACCACTGTCACCAGGGGAATGGCCGCGTTTCGAAAGGCATGCTTGAAGATGATGATCCGGTTGCGCAATCCTTTGGCGGCCGCAGTTCGAATGTAGTCCTGATGAATGACTTCGAGCATGCTGGTTCGCAAAAAGCGAACATATTTGGCGGCGATCAAGG
>CAVXXE010000081.1:0-84284 GCA_963765595.1 uncultured delta proteobacterium | reverse complement strand
ACTCGAAATAACCGTTTTCAGCCGCGCTGTTAACCCCGCTGGACAGCAGATACAGATTTCCGGGGCCAACCTTTTTAAACTGAACCGAATTGTCGTTCTTCGAGTGAATCACATCATACAACCCGCGCGCACATTTGGTTTTGAAGACTTCGTGCAGCCGGGGGTCCGGAAATTGGCATCCATCAGCAGCACCTTGATTAAATCCTTGGTCAAGTCGGTTGCCAGATCGATCGATGTGGTGGAAGCGCCGCTGCCGCTGGCGGTGCCGGTGACCAGAATGGTCTTTACGGCATCGCCGGCATAGCGCGTCAGCAGCTTTGATTTGAGATCAGCCACCCGGCTGACGGGAATCTGCATCCCGGTCGTAACCGTTGTTGCGGGTAAGTACTTCTCGGCAGGGTCAAAACGCTTCTCCCCGCTGCTTTTCTGAAACTCTTTTTCGGCCTTATTGAGGGCTTCGTATATTTTTCCCATTGGTTAAATAACTTTGTTTTGTTAGTTACACTGGTTTAATTGGTTTTATTTGTTATATTGGTTACACTGGTTCAGTTAAGCCTTTGGTCGTTTAAGGATTGAGGTTAGAGGTTGGAGGCAAGGCCTGCCTCGTTGGAGGAGCGCTTCGCTGAGGTCTGAGGCATAAACAAAATGCTACAAGTTATCATTTTGCGTCCTCAATAAATTTTCGACCCTTAGTTCCTCTCAGAGAATTAATCAATCCATAATCACTCATAATATCGTCTTTATTGATCCGCTTTTACCTCTAACCTCAATCCTCGAACCTCCTCCGGCCGAAGGCCCCGCCTCCAACCTCCAACCTCAGACCTAACGCATTCTTTAATTTATGCCGCTACCGCCTTTTTGCGGGTAAACCAAAACCAGCGGCGTTTCCGTTTTTGGCAAAAGGGCTGTGGCTCAAGTCTTTGACGGCCTCCTTCATTACGGCGGCCTTGACTTTCTTTTTGTTCCGGCCGTATGCAATCAGCAGGGCATTGTCGCAGAGGATGTTGATCCTGCGCGGCAGGCCCCGGGAGAATTTCCAGATCAGCGTCAGTGCCCGGTCCGAAAAGAAGCGGCGCCGGCCGTATCCGGCCACCTGCAGACGATGCTTAATGTATTCGCAAGTTTCCTTTCTAGTCAAAGGCATGATGTAACGTCTGATGCTGATGCGTTGAACGAGCTGCCGCATGTCATGCCGGCTCAGTTTGAGGTCCAACTCGGGTTGGCCGGCCAGCAGATCTGAATTAGCTTGCGTTCGCGGGATTCCAAATTGGACAGCAGCCGCAAATTTTCCATGGCATTACCGCTGAGATGCTGGGCTTCATCCACGATCAGGACCACATTGCCGTTTTGGGCCAGCTGGTGGATGGCAAATTGATTCAGCCGGTGAAGGGCCTTAACTTTCGAAATCTTTTCCTTTGGCTTGCTCAGTCCGAGCTCATTTAGGATCAAGGCCAAAATATCGATAAAGCATAAGTCGGGATTAACGATTACAGCCACTTTGGTTTTTTCATCCAACTGATCCAGCATCGCACGCAGCACTGTGGTTTTACCCGTGCCGACTTCACCCACCAGCGTGATGAATCCGCGGCGCTCGCGAATGCCGTAGAGCAAGGATGCCAGCGCTTCCCGATGTGCGCAACTCGGATAAAGAAACCTGGGTTGCGGCGTAACGTCAAAGGGCTTTTCTGAAAATCCAAAAAATTTGCAGTACAAGGGAAAACCGTTTTAATTTGTTTAATTAGTTTTGTTGGTTGTATTAGTTCAGTTGGTTATATTTGTTATATTGGTTATACTGGTTCAGTTAGTCCTATTTGTTATATTCGTTAGTTACAGGCATTAGTGATTTTGATTCCTTAATTCATAATCCTTTCAGGGTTGAGCTTTTGGTTTCTCTGCCTCCAACCTCCAACCTTCTCAATTTCTCACCTTCTTATCTTCCAGTCTCTTGCCTCCAACCTTCTCAGTTTCTCACCTTCTTATCTTCCAGTCTCTTGCCTCTAACCTCCAACCTTCTCAATTTCTCACCTTCTTATCTTCCAGTCTCTTGCCTCCAACCTCCAACCTTCTCAGTTTCTCACCTTCTTATCTTCCAGTCTCTTGCCTCCAACCTCCAACCTTCTCAATTTCTCACCTTCTTATCTTCCAGTCTCTTGCCTCCAACCTCCAACCTTCTCAGTTTCTCACCTTCTTATCTTCCAGTCTCTTGCCTCCGACCTTCTCAATTTCTCACCTTCTTATCTTCCAGTCTCTTGCCTCCAACCTCCTTCCGCGAAGCGCCCCCTCCATCGGCCGCAGGCCCTACTTTTAACTCCAGGATGATGCCAGCACCGGAAGTTGAAGCCTTTCTTCCACATCTTCGATGGTTTCCAAGGTATCATCAAGGTAATGTAAGAAGAAGGCCAGCCCCAAGCCGCCGAAAGCACCGAGGAACAAACCCAGCGCGAGATTTAACAGCACTTTGGGGCTTATGGGTTTCAGCGGTATTTGAGCCGACTCGATCAAGCTGACGCTGGCCATTTTTTCCTGGTCCATGGCATTGGAGATGCGCGACTCCTCGAACTTGGTCAGGTACAGCCGGTAATTTTGCCGGTCCACGTCCACTTGCTGCTCGAGCTGATTGTGCAGCACCTCGATTTTGTTCAGGGCATCGATCTCCTCCTGAAAATCGGCGAGCTGCTGGCTTTGGGCTTTGCTCTTGGCGTTTAAGGATTTGAGGTCGGCCCGGTTGCGCAACAACGCCTCCTGCAGATGCTGGTAAACCGGATTGGCTCCGGAGAGGGTCTTGCCGTAACGTTTGGTTTCGTGCCGCGCCAGTTTCTGCTGCACGACTTCGATCTCATCCCTGACATTGCGGACCAGACGATTTTGATCGGTGTACTTGGTCAACAGATCCTTTTCCCGGAGCTGCAGTTCCACCAACCGGCCCTCCAGGGTGTTGATCACAATCGGGTTGTGATCGACTTCATTGCCCTTGGAAATGGTCTTGGGGATGATTGCCAGCTGTTGGTCGAGCTGCTGGATGCGTTTTTCTTTTTCAACTTGCAGACTCCGGGTTTCGTTAAAGGACGTGCGCAGCGCCGCGGCCTGTTTGAGCAAAAGGCTTTGCTGCTCATCCAGGGCCGTAACGTCATACTGCTCTTTTAGTCTTTGCAGCTTTTCTTCGTTCAGGCCGAGTTTATGTTTCAGAAGTTTGGATTGCTGCTGGAAAAACTCATAAGACTGGGGTGTCTTGTGCACCTCCAGGTGACGGTCGAGATACAGCCCGGCCAGTGTATTGACCACTGCGGCAGCCATTTGAGGGTCGGTATGTTTGAAGCTTATCTGAACAATGTCGGATTTCTTTATATTTTCGATGTCCATATTTTTCCGGAGAGTTAAGGTCGCGGTTTTAAGCGTTAACGCCTTGCGTTGGTCCGGTGTCAGTTCCTTTTCTGTGTCCGCAAAAAAACGATCCTTGATGCCGGAAATATGACCTTTGATGTAAGTTTTTAGCCGCTTCCCTATCCCCGGTTCAGACTCGTTGAGATCTTCATACAGAACGGTTGGGCCTATGGCCAGCACCACTTTTTCGGCCAGGGAAGGGCTTTTGAGAATTTCAATTTCTGAATTTATCCGTTCCTCGTTTTTGAAATTGATGACGGGTTGGACGCTGCCGCTGGCCGGCACATAAACACTTTCCCGGCCGATCTTGACCAGAATCTGGGCTGTGGCCTGGTATGAAGGTTTGATGATCAAAGTGCCGACCGCCACCGTACAGAAAGTAGCAAAGAAAAAAAGCAGGATCTGGGCTTTGCGCTTGAAAATAACATACAGAAAATCTCTCAGAGAAGTTTTGACAAGTTCGGGTGCTTCCATCCTTACTCCTTGGGATCGTTAAGATCGTTAGACGTTGAATTGATTCAATATTATGTATTTTTATTGGACAGGATTTACCCGCCAAACTGAAGGCGGACTTTCAGCGGGATTGATGGGATTTCTTTCGCCTGCGGCGTAGCGCCCTTCGGCCGAAGGCCGTTCTATCCTGACGATCCTGTTAATCCTGTCTACTGTTTTTTTAAAATTGGAACCCATTCCTATTTTTTACGTCCCTCGTCCATCTTCCTTTCGTCTTCTTATCTTCTAAACTTCTCATATTCTATCTTTCTAACCTCCAACCTAAAGCGTAGCGCTCCTTCATCGGCCGAAGGCCTCTCTCCACAGGCCCTGCCTACAGCTCCGCCCCCTAATTTACAGTTGAATTCGCTTTTAAATATCTGATATTATTTTAAATTCTTTTAATTCCCTGAACCTCAAGCTTTTTTTGAAGCAC
The DNA here is from genome assembly GCA_963765595.1 of uncultured delta proteobacterium. Classification (GTDB taxonomy): domain Bacteria; phylum Desulfobacterota; class Desulfobacteria; order Desulfobacterales; family JAFDCJ01; genus JAFDCJ01. The sequence continues at coordinate 79,975 of CAVXXE010000081.1, read as the reverse complement.
CAGTAAAGCTTTTTCGGCGGACGTCTTATCCTGCCGGGACCTGCCGGGAAAGACGGTAGCCGGAATTCCCTTTTTTTTCTGTATCAAGATCAAGGTAAATCGTTGCAGGACCTAAAAAGCTGACCACGTTCTGAATCAGAGAACGGCCCTTGGGGATTTCAATTTCGGAGTTGATTTGGGCTTCACGGTTAATGCTGATGACGGGATTACCGCTGCCGGTCGCCGGCACATACATGCTTTCTCGGCCGATTTTAACTTGAATCTGTGCTTTGGCTTCATCGGTGGGTTTGATTGCAAAAGTGCCGATGGCAACCGTACTAAAAGTAGCCGAGAAAAAAAGCAGGATTTGTGTTTTGCGCTTGAAAAGAATGCGCAAAAAATCTCTCAGAGAAGCCCTGGAAAATTCGGGTGTCTCCATTCCCCCCTCCTTTAAAATGCTAATTTACCCCTTCACACAACTATCCTGCCCGGAAAATCCCCCATCGCGCAAACCCAATGGCATACGCGATCCAGGTGGTCTGTTGTCAACCCCCAAAGAAAATGTGACAGCAGGCTTCATATCTGCAAGCAGGTTTTAAATATCCCCTATGTCATGCTATGACTGCATTCAGTCTTTAGGGCATGGACATAACTTGGGCTATTAGATACATTTAATTATGGTTTTATAACGCACCAATGGTACCAACTTTAAGAAAACCCTCCAATCGTTTTGTGAGCCCGTTTGTGAACCGATGAAATTGCACCCCACAGCGTTTTCGTGTCAGTTCGGAAACCTGTGAACTTGCAGAGGGTTCAATCGGGACGTCGTAAACTATTTTGCATGGTAATTTGGACAGAAAAAATTCTTCCCCGCGGATAAAAATATCCACATGTGAATTCCCTAGAACGGAATCCCCATCCGTGAGGTATTCTATTGCTAACCCGCCGATACTGAGATCTTTAATTCTGCCGACTTTTGAAAACGAGGGACCCAACGCTGCATATACATTTTCCGGCACTAAAAACCGCGTAAACTTTCGACGTTCAGCTTCCATTGTGACAGATCCCCTGTATAAGAGCAGCGTGTAAGTATGAAAAAAAATGCTTCGGACCTAAATTTCCAGGCAAACTAAAATAAATGGTCGATCAGAAGACAAATTTAGAAAATTAGTTTGTGCGCAAAAATTTATGCAATCGGATAACAGAGAGGATCTTACTTGGCAAGAGGTAAAATTAGGGGTAGATAGTAGGCAATTCTATTTACCTACTATGGCGTCTTAAACTAACCAGCAAGAGAGTTTTCGAAAAAAAGGCTGAAACATATTTACATTTTAGCATCAAGATATGAAGCCAGATTAATTCGGGAATTGTTGAGTTTCAGCTTTTTGCGGATGTTTCGGCGGTGGGATTTGACGGTGTCAAGGGAAATGTGCAGCACATTGGCGATATTTGGACTGGTTAACCCGTTTTTAATCATCATGGCAATTCGTCGTTCCGTGGTGGACAATGACAGGATAATATCGGTGCCCTTTTTATATCCGGGAGTAAGCTCATGCAAAGACAGCATCAACTCGTCAATTTCCGCACGGCGCTTTTTTAAAGAAGGAATTTTTTGAAAATCTTCCAGAAGGGGCAACATCCTGGAGCGTACTATTTTGGCGATCTTTTTTTCAGCATCTTCCCTTTCCCGATCGATGTTTCTGGCGAGCGCCGTCAAGGCCTTGTTGGTATCCAACAGTTCCTGGTTAACTTTTTCCAGCTCCGATCTGCGGAGCGACAATTCTTTGTGCTTAAGTTCCAATTCTTCAGCTACCGTCACTAATTCTGAATTTCGTTCATCGATCATGCACGCAAGCGCATCATGAACTTTTTTTTGTTCCTCCTCACGCTTTTTGCGCTCAGAGATATCCCTATAAATTCCCTGCACCGCGGTTTGATTCTGCCATACGGTCTTTGATGCGGAAACTTCTACCGGAACGATCTTTCCATCTTTGCGGACAAGATTTGTCTCATATCGATTAGGGGTTTTCTTACCCGCAATTCTATTAAAATATCTTTTGGCAATCTTCTTGAATTCATCCGCTGGTACAAGCTCTTTGATGCCTATTTTTAACAATTCAGAAACGGTGTAGCCGCTAATCTGAGCAAATCCCTTGTTTGCATAAACATTAACGCCCTCACCGGCCACCAGCAAAATTCCATCTCTTGCACTTTGGACCATGGCCCGAAAGTTGTTTTCACTATCTCTTAAATCAGCCTCTGACCGTGTGCACATTGCAATATCGCGGATAATGACCAGAACTGCCGGCTGACCATTCCAATCGGTCAAAGAATCAGTAATTTCCACTGGTACAGTGTAACCTTGTTTATCGACGAGTTTGGTCTCGATCCGATCGGCAATCTTTTTACCCGCAATCCTTTCAACGTACCTTTGATTTATTCTATCTATATCATCAGGATGTATCACCTCTCTAAAACTGAGTTTTAATAAATTAGATTTGGTGTATCCTGAAATTTCTTCCATACGCTTATTGACGAATACATGGCGGCCATCCTTCCCCGTGATAATCGCAATGGCGTCATTGGCATTGTTTGCTAATTTCTCATAGTTTGTCTTGCTTTCGCGTAAACGTTTCTCTAACAGCTTCTGTTCAGTGATGTCCCGCCCCGCCGATTGATATTCAACAATAATCCCCCTATCGTCAAAAATCGCCCAAATGGCCCATTGTTGCCAGCGCATGTTACGATTTGGTAAATTCACACGACTATCTACTGTTGCAACCGGGTTATCCCGGTCCAAAGATGACAAAAGCGCTTGAAAATAATCGCGATCTTCTTCATGGATAACATCCAGAAAACCCTGATCGCGTTTATCCTTTCTTTTCAGGTGAAAATAATCGCAGAAGGCACCATTGACGAAGGTCAGGTTATAATCCTTATTGAAATGACAGATGAACTCGGCCTGACACTCAGCGATATCTTGGTAGTAGACTTCGCCGTTTAAAGACACATTACTGTTCTCATTTGTATCTGAAGTATTCTGATCCATTGCCATCCTTAACCCATTGTATGTAAAGTATAAATCGGATAGAAAAAATTAGCAACTTTTATCCAAGGCCCGACAGTCCATGGTTAGGAATACCCATCCACGCTTCGCGATAGGTCATTTTATCATACCGGGTTTGTTTTCATTAGCCACTCATTTTGCAGATTACATCATAACACTCCTGTCTCAGCCTTCTCACACCATTCAATTCCCTTCTCATGTTGCCCAGCTAAACTGTAAGACATTCCTAATCAAAATAAATAAAAAGTCGGTGGGATAGGATTAAGACGTATTGCTTTTTTGTAGGCCGGTATAGCTTCTTCAGGTCTGTCAGCCATCCTGAGAGTATGGCCAAGCATAGCATAAGTATTAGCTGAATTTGGATCAAGGGCAACGGCCTTTTGAGCAGGATGCTACATGCTTGATCATGCTTTCACGTATTCATCGATGTATATCATTGAAATACCATAGGGGTTTGTATTATGGGAAACCATTTCCATATTCTGGTAAAAACGCTTCCCGATTACAAATTTACGGATGAAGACATAAAAAAGCGCCATATGGGCTTTTATGGTGATGAGCGATTATTCACAGATGGGATGATCCCATCCTTACGGACTAAGTTATCAAGCCTTTCTGAATTTGTCCGTGAGATAAAAGTCGGCTTTGCAAGGTATTACAACCGGCGACATAACCGTCGAGGCTATTTTTGGGGTGATCGGTTTAAAAGTGTCATCGTTGATAAAGGAGAGACCCTCATAAACTGTCTGGCCTACATAGATTTAAACCCGTTGCGTGCCGGCATCGTTAGCCGACCGGAGGACTACCGCTGGAATTCCCTTGGTTACCATGTGCAGACCAACAATCGGGATAATTTTCTTTCGACGGATTTCGGATTAAAAGAATTCAATGTCAAAAGCCAAAAAGAACGCATCAGAAGGTATCGCAGATATGTTTATGAAGCCGGAGCTATAAACCGGCCTGAGAAGGGCAAAACCAAGGTAATTGGCGACAAGATTCTTGAAAAGGAGCGCAACCGGGAGTTTGAACTCAGCCGAAGCGATCGGTTCAGATACCGCACCCGCTATTTTACGGATTCGGGCATCATTGGTTCAAAGGAATTTGTTGTAGAAAATTACCAGCGGTTTAAGCATTTATTTTATTCAAAGCATGAAAAGAAGCCAAAACCGATTAAGGGCTTAGATGGGATGTATTCGTTGAAGCGACTGTCTGAAATCGTCTGAAATCATTTATCGCTGGGACATGTTATATTTCCAGGGCCTAAATTGAGCGTATCGAATTTCAAAATAAGGATGGCACTGCGTTTGGTAGTGTTACTTTTCTAAAAATCTGTAAACTGATCTATCACAACATCAGTATCCGGAAAATGTGCAATAATTTTTAACTCAGCACCCATGGCGGAAAGGATCTTTCTTAAAGTGCCAATATAGATATCAGACTGATGTTCAAATTTTGATATAGCCGCTTGGTTCATATTTAAGGAACCTGCAACCTGCTCTTGAGTCAACTCAAGGGCTCGGCGCAACTCGCCCAGGGCCATTTGAGTTTTGAGGTCTTTGGCCTTTTGTTTGATTCGATTCTGGCGTTCAGCAGGCATCTTCTCTATGAGGTTTTTAAAGGGCTTACTCATTTTATTTTTCCTTCTTTTTTCAACTCTTCGACATGCTGATCATACAAAGCATCAGCGAGGGGCACAAACTCTTTGTACCAACGGTCATTTCCGGTTTTATCCCCTCCGATAAGCAAAATTACGGTTCGCCGCGGATCAAATGCATACAGCACTCGATAAGGTTTTCCGGCATGCTGTATTCGCAATTCCCGCATGTGGCTGTGTTTTGAACCCTCAATCCCAGAACTGTATGGAAAAGGCAACGTAGGGCCTTTATCTGCTAACAGCTCTACCGTCGCCGCAACATCGTCCTGCTCATGTTCCGATAAAGTGTCCCACCAATCTCCAAATTCATCCGTATACTCAACTTCAAATGGCATATTTATAACCTGATAAAAAAATATAACCTTAAAGTTATATTTTGTCAACCAATGCATTGAGCTGCGGTGAAAATCCCCTTTGGATTGCAAGGGTCATGGGTCATCGGGACACCGATATGATCATCAGGGTCTATGGCAAATATATTGAAAATGCCGGAAACCATGAAGATGGGGCCAAGTTCGATGGTATTTATAAGGGAATAGTGAGTAAGGAAGAGCAACAATGTTAAAAGCGCAATTATGGCAAAATTATGGCAAAACTGGTGACCAAAATGAAATGGGTCACAGCATTATAGCTGTAACCCATTGATTTTATTGGTACGCCCGTTGCCCACCGAAATATTCCGAAAATTGATGGGTAATCCCGCTTGCGGGGGCAGGATTCGAACCCCGCCTGAACTGCGTCGGGATTTCGCTACGCTCAACCTGCCGACTTGGTTCAAATCCTGCCAGAAGCACAAAAAAAGCAGGTAATGGTTACCACTGAACCACTACCTGCCTCTTTTTTTGTGGTACGCCCGTTGCCCACCGAAATATTCCGAAAATTGATGGGTAATCCCGCTTGCGGGGGCAGGATTCGAACCCCGCCTGAACTGCGTCGGGATTTCGCTACGCTCAACCTGCCGACTTGGTTCAAATCCTGCCAGAAGCACAAAAAAAGCAGGTAATGGTTACCACTGAACCACTACCTGCCTCTTTTTTTGTGGTACGCCCGTTGCCCACCGAAATATTCCGAAAATTGATGGGTAATCCCGCTTGCGGGGGCAGGATTCGAACCCCGCCTGAACTGCGTCGGGATTTCGCTACGCTCAACCTGCCGACTTGGTTCAAATCCTGCCAGAAGCACAAAAAAAGCAGGTAATGGTTACCACTGAACCACTACCTGCCTCTTTTTTTGTGGTACGCCCGGCAGGATTCGAACCTGCGGCCTACGGATTCGAAGTCCGGCGCTCTATCCAGCTGAGCTACGGGCGCATGTTTGACGGAAGACAGATGCCAGAAAACAGACGTCAGAGGTCAGAAGGCGGATGTCCCGTCTTCGCCTGACGGCTTCGCCGCGGCAGGCATTGGACAGAAGACAGAATTCTGAATCATCGATCCGTGAAAAAATTTCAGCCAATCTTGGTTTTTTAAAATAAAACGAATTCGGGCATGTCCTACTGCCCGAATTTAATTTTTAATGGGGTGAGTGATGGGACTTGAACCCACGACAACCAGGGCCACAACCTGGGGCTCTACCAACTGAGCTACACCCACCATATTTTGAATGTGGAAATCGGAATGAATCGAATTCGGAAGTTGGAAATTAAAAAAACAAATGCCCTATCCGCCTGTCCAACCAAACATGTCTACATAGCAAATCGGTTCATTCATATCAAGAAAAAACTTGGCATTGACCCTTGTTGCCAACTAATATAATACATAGATTCTTAATGAGAAACTGCTATGAGGCCAATAAATTGAATCAATTCCAGATTTTTATTATCAGAGCTGTCATCGGTGCCGTTTTTGCCGTCGTCCTCACACGGGTGTTTACGGGGAAGATCTATATCCCCTACATTGTTGGGCTGGCTATTATCATGGTGGGATTGGCGTATTTTTCGGAGTATTTGCGACAACGAAAATCAAGATAAATAGGAGCAGCAACCATTGAAACAGATTATTCTCGGAACGGCAGGACATATTGATCACGGCAAGACCAGCCTGATAAAGGCGATGACCGGTATTGATACGGATCGGTTAAAAGAGGAAAAAGAGCGCGGAATCACCATTGAGCTGGGGTTTGCCGCCCTGGACCTGCCGGGAGGACAGCATCTGGGGATCGTGGATGTGCCGGGCCATGAAAAATTCATCAAAAACATGGTAGCCGGGGTTACGGGAATCGACATTGTCGTTATGATCATTGCAGCAGAAGAAGGCGTGATGCCGCAAACCCGGGAGCACATGGAAATATGTATGCTGCTGGGGGTCCGGCATGGTCTGGTCGCCATGACCAAAATAGATCTGGTGGATGAAGAATGGCTGGAACTGGCCCTTGAAGATATCCGGGATTTCAGCCAGGGAACCTTTCTGGAAAACGCACCTGTCCTGCCCGTATCTTCCGTGACCGGCCAGGGTATCCCGGAGCTTATTAATGCCCTTGATGAAATCGCCCGGGAAATTCCCCCGCGCCCGCCCTCGAGTTTATTTCGTCTGCCCATCGATCGGGTCTTCACCATGAAAGGATTTGGTACCGTGATTACCGGGACGCTGGTCTCCGGCAAAGTGACCGTCGGCGACACCATCATGATTTACCCCTCCGGGATTACATCCAAGGTTCGCGGAATCCAGGTCCACAATCAAAGTTCCGACAGTGCCGAAGCCGGCATGCGAACGGCCATAAATTTCCAGGGGCTCGACAAAGCCGCGGTCCAGCGCGGTGAAGTGTTGTCCAGTCCGGATGCCTTAATTTCAAGTTATATGGCGGATCTGTCATTTCACTATCTTGCCAGCAACAAAAAGCCGCTAAAAAACCGAACCCTGGTGAGGCTGCACACCGGAACCAGTGAAGTTCTAGGCCATCTGGTTTTGTTGGAGCAGGAAGAACTGCCGCCCGGACAAACTGCCGTCGCTCAGATTCGACTCGACGCACCGGTGGCCATTGTCAAAGACGACCGCTTTGTCATTCGCAGCGAATCCCCCATTCGCACCATCGGCGGCGGACAGGTGTTAAACCCGACACCGCCAAAACACAAGCGCCTTAAACCGGACATTATCAGCGGCTTGCAGCATCTGACAGATGATGACCCGGAAGCCATCATCACCTACCACATTCTGCACTCCGGTTACAGCGGAGTCGCATTTTCTCATCTGAAAATCATGTCGAATTTAACCGACAAACAGCTTGATACCATTCTGCAGCAATTGCTGTCCCGGCGAACAATCCTGCAGACGGATAAGGAAACCCGCATATTCATTCATCAAAGCGCCTTTGACGAATTAAAACAGAAAAGCACGGAATACCTGGCTAAATACCATGAATCCAACCCCCTCAAAGCAGGAATGCCCAAAGAGGAGCTGAGATCCAAATTCCCCCGGCTATCCAATTCAAAACTTTTCAACCTGGTGCTCAACCAGATGATCAAAAGCAAACAAATCGTACAGGCAGAAAACACCGTGCGTCTCGAGAGCCATCGGGTTTCTCTGGGTGAAGATCAAGCGGATGTGCGCGAAAAAATTTTAAAAGTGTATCATCAGGGTGGGCTGCAGCCACTCTATTTTCGTGACGTCGTTAAACAACTGGATGCTGATCCCAAACGAACCAAAGATGTGCTGATGCTTCTGGTGGAAGAAGGACAAATCATAAAGACCAAGGAAGATCTCTATTTCCACGCCAAGGCCGTCGACGAATTAAAGAATAGACTGGTTGATTTCCTGAAATCCCATGGTGAGATCACCACTCCCCAGTTTAAAGAAATGACCGGTGCATCCCGTAAATATGTCATCCCGTTGATTGAATATTTTGATTCCAAAAATGTGACGCTGCGGATTGGGGACAGCAGAAAACTTAGACGGGGATAAGTCGAATTCGGAATTCGGATTGCGGAATGCGGATAGATCGGGGTGGCCTATGAATTGAGTCATATCAGATCTGTAAACTCAGCAGTGATGGCGTCAAGCAAGACCATCCCTTTGGGGGTTAGCCTGCAATGATTTTTGGTCACTGCTAATTGTTCATTTTCTTCAAAAGGTGTCATTATCTCGCGGAAAATCTTGTAAAAATCCAGCCCAAACCTGTGCTTAAACTCATCCAGATCGATTCCCCGGGTGGTTCTGAATCCCAGGTAAATTGCCTCAATCAGCATCTGCTCTTTGGTCAGCCTTTCTTTTTCGACCATCGCTGATTTTCCGGCTTCGAGTTGCCGCACATATGCTGCCACGCTCCGGTGGTTCCAATAACGCTCCGGTTCAAGGTACGAGTGCGCCGACGGCCCCAACCCCATGTAGGGTGCAAACGACCAGTATTTCTGGTTGTGTTTTGATGTTCTCGGTTCGTGATCGGGTCCAGCCATACGGGCAAAGTTGGAAACTTCGTAGTGGCGAAAACCGCGCTCGGTCAAAAAATGGACTGCGGTATTGAACAAATCCAGCACCACACCTTCGCCCGCCAAATGGATCCGGCCCGTTCTGACATCCCTGTCCAGAGGTGTACCGGATTCACAGGTCAGCATATAACAGGAAAGATGCTCCGGTTCGAGGTTAGCCGCCTGGGTCAGATCGCCGAGCCAATTGGTTTTATCCTGCCCGGGCAGTCCGAAAATCAGATCCAACCCGATGTTGTCAAATCCGGCCCGGTGCGCCCACTCAACGGATAAACGGGCATCACTGCCGGAATGGATCCTGCCGAGAAATCGGAGATTCTTGTCATCAAAGGATTGGACGCCGATATTTAAGCGATTGACACCGAATTGGCGGTATTCAGAGAGATTATCAAGGGTCACCGTGCCCGGATTGACTTCCAGGGTAATTTCGGCATCGGATGCGATGCTGAAATACCTCGAGGCCGTTTCAATGATTTGTCCGATGGTTTCAGGTTTCAGCACCGACGGGGTGCCGCCGCCGACATAAAGCGTATCGAATACCAGCGGGGTTTCGCTGTTCATCTGCATTTCGCGTTTAAGCGCCGCCAGGAATCGGCCCGTTTGGGAAAGATCGGATATGGAGTAAAAATCACAATAGCGGCATTTTCGAAAACAAAAGGGTATGTGGACATACAACCCTGCCGGTTTATCGGGTAAGGTTTCCATCTTTATTTCTGCCAGCCGCCAATCAGATGCAGATGCAAATGAAAGATGACCTGCCCCCCTCCCCTTTCGACATTGATAAAAAGGCGATATCCGGATTCTGCGACACCATGCCGCCGGGCCATATCCTTGCCTGCCATCAGCAGCTCCGACAGGATGGGTCCGTCGGATTCGGTGAGATCATTGATACTTCGGATGTGTTTTTTGGGGACAATTAGAAGATGAACGGGAGCGGCGGGATTGATGTCTTTAAAAACCACGAGGGTGTCATTTTCGAACAGAATCTCAGTGGGTGTTTCGCCGTTGGCGATTTGACAAAAAAGACAGCTTTTTTCCATATTTCAAACCTCGATGAATAGTTGACTGGTTGAATGGTTGACTATGTAAATTATAGTCATAATTTCATAATGTTACGATTGTTAAAACATGAAGCGTCCAATTATTTTGTAAATATGGGATAAATCCATATTTACAACCAATCAACTAATCGACCAATCAACGATATCTGTATTTATCGGCTTTCAAAGGCCCACTTCCCTCGCAGTGTGGGGGTATTCAGCGCTTTATTGAGTTCGTCCAAATACCGGGTTCTGGATATTTCCCTGGCACCAAAGCGCTTTAAATGAGCGGTGGTAATCTGACAATCTATCAGGGAAAAGTCTAACGCCTTAAGATAATTCACCAGCGCCACCAATGCCACCTTGGAGGCATTGGTGGCACGGGTAAACATGGACTCACCGAAAAAGCCTTTACCCAGAGACACCCCGTATAGTCCACCGACCAGGCGGTCTCCCCTCCAGGCTTCGACAGAGTGGGCAAATCCGATTGCGTGCAGCCGGCAGTATGCGGAAACCATGTCATCAACTATCCAGGTCCCTTCCTGATTTTCAAGCCGAACCCGGGCACATTCGCTGATCACCTCTTCAAAGGCCCGGTCCATGGTCACCTTGAAAACACCTTTTTTTATGACTTTATTCAAAGACCGCGAAACTTTGAGTTCATCCGGATAGAGCACCAATCGGGGTTCAGGGGACCACCACAGAATGGGCTCGCCAGCCGAATACCAAGGGAATATACCCAGACTGTAAGCGAGCAGCAGACGTTTTTCACTTAAATCGCCGCCAACGGCCAGTAGACCTTCATGTGAAGCAAGATGAGGAGATGGGAATACAAGATCCTCGGATAACCGGTAAACGGGCATACGCGTCGGTCGCTAAAACAAATGCCTGAAATGACTAAAAGCGATAAACATCCTTTACTTTATTCATTTCAGGCACTTTTTGAGTATCTAATACATTTCTCGAAAACAATCCGCTCATTTCAGCCGGCTTGCTTCCGGAATTCATTTATATAGTAACTAAGTTCCACCTATATGAAGCGCCGCCAAATCCGCCACAGTCATCAAACGACCGCGGCTTCCTTTTCCCTGATCCGGCTGCGGGATTCCCCGGACTTTGGTTCAACCGGGCCATAATTAAAAACCGGTTTGTCGTTTTTCAGGTCGACGCCAACCTCCCCGCCTTTTTGCATGCGACCAAACAGAATTTCATCCGATAGGGCATCCTTTATTTCGGTTTGAATGACCCGTGCCAGGGGTCTTGCGCCGTACTGAGGATCGTAGCCTTTTTGGGCCAGCCAGGTACGAACCCTATCGGATATGGTCAGTTTGATTTTCTTGCCGGCCAGCTGTCCGTTTAGTTCCCTCATGAACTTGTCGACCACTTTTTCCATGATATCGAGGTCAAGGGAATTAAAATTGATGACCTCATCCAGGCGGTTGCGAAATTCCGGGCTGAACATTTTCTCGATCGCCTTTATGCCTTTGGAAGCCGTGTCTTTTTTTACATCTCCAAAACCGATGGTCTGCTGGCTCATCTCGCGGGTGCCGGCATTGGATGTCATCATCAGGATGACGTTTCTGAAATCCGCCTTTTTCCCGGTATTATCCGTCAGGGTGGCGTGGTCCATAACCTGGAGCAGAATGCTGAAAAGGTCCGGATGAGCTTTTTCGATCTCATCCAATAATAATACGGAGTGCGGATGTTTGCGAATACCGTCGGTCAGCAACCCGCCCTGGTCAAAGCCGATGTAGCCGGGAGGCGCACCGATCAGGCGCGCGACGGCATGTTTTTCCATGTATTCGCTCATATCGTAGCGAATGAATTCCACCCCTAAATTAATGGCCACCTGCCGGGCGACCTCGGTCTTACCGACCCCGGTGGGTCCCGTAAACAGAAAACAGCCTACCGGGCGTTCGGGTGTACCCAGTCCTGCCCGTGAACGTTTTATTGAGGTCACCAGAGCTTTGATGGCATCGTCCTGGCCGAAAACAACCCGTTTGAGGCCATTTGCCAATTGTTCCAATTTGGTGCGATCCGAGGTCGATACACTCTGGGTCGGTATGCGTGCCATTTTGGCCACGATTTTTTCAATATCCGCCGGGTTGATTTTCTTTCTGCTAACGGCCCCGGTAAGTCTGATAAATGCGCCGGCCTCGTCGATGACATCGATGGCTTTGTCGGGCAAATATCGATCATTGAGAAATTTCGAGGACAGTTCTGCCGCGGCCTTCAAGGCTGAGTCGGTATATGTAATGCCGTGGTGCTCCTCGTAGCGGGGTCTCAGTCCTTTCAATATCTGGATCGTTTCGGTGACAGGCGGTTCAAAAATCTCGATTTTTTCGAAACGACGTGACAAGGCACGATCTTTTTCGAAATGAGTTTTGTATTCCTCGAAAGTGGAGGATCCGATGCAGCGAATTTCGCCGCTGGTCAAAACCGGCTTCAAGATATTGGAGGCATCCATGGAACCGCTGCTGGTGGCGCCGGCACCGACAATGGTGTGAATTTCATCGATAAACAATATTGCCTTGGGCTTTTTTTTCAACTCGGCAATGACCCCCTTCAGACGCTGTTCGAAATCACCGCGAAACTTGGTACCGGCCAGCATTCCGCCGAGATCAAGTGCAAAGATTTCAACGTCCTTCAGCAGATCGGGGATGTCTCCACTTTGGATCCTCTGGGCCAGTCCCTCGGCCATGGCCGTCTTACCGACGCCTGGATCACCGATATAAACCGGATTGTTTTTGCGACGGCGGCACAGGACTTGCATGGTTCGTTCCATTTCGGTCTTGCGGCCGATAAGCGGATCCAGCTTGCCCTGGGCGGCAAATTTAATCAGATTCGTCGTAAAGAGTTCCAGCGGATTCGTCTTTTTCTGACCCTTTTCTTTGGTAGATGTTGTCGATTCGCCCGGAGATTCCGCCTGAGTGGTCTTGGATACGTTGTGCGCAATAAAGTTCAATACATCCAGGCGCGTGACCCCTTCAGCGCTGAGAAAGTATTCAGCATGGGAATCCTTTTCCAGAAAAATGGAAGCCAGTATATCACTGACGGTCACTTCCGGTTTTTCGGCTGAACGGGCATGATTGACCGCCCGCTGAATTACGCGTTGAAACCCGATGGTTTGCTGGAGCACATATTCATTGCCGGCCGGGATCCGTTCGATTTTTTCCTGAAAAAATTCTTCAATTGAATTAATCAGGTTTTCGACATTACCACCGCAGTTTTCAACAATGTCAATGCCGGTCGGATCGTACAGGATTGCAAAAAGAATGTGCTCGATGCTGACATATTCGTGACGTCTTTTTTTGGCCTCTCTGACAGCAAAGCCAAGAGTAGCACTGAGTTCTTTGCTGATCATAATCTAATCTCTTTCCATAACACATTTTAAGGGAAACCCGTTTTCCCGGGCTAAGATTTCCACCGTGTCCACTTTGGTTTCTGCGACTTCATAAGGGTATAGGCCGCAAACCCCGATACCGACACGGTGCACATTGAGCATAATTCGCATGGCTTCCTCCGATGACTTCTGAAAGACATAAACCAGCACTTCGACCACAAACTCCATGGTGGTGTAGTCATCGTTGAGAAGCATCACTTTGTACATGGGTGGCTCTTCGACGTCTAGATCAGTCTCTGAACCGACACCTTCCTCTATTTCAGAATCATACTGGCTCATTCAATTTTACCCAATGATACCCCGACTGGATAATTTAACTATAATCACTTGATTTGACGGTTGTAAAGGGGACGCATAAAAAATTTCTTTCAAACTGCTGTCTATATGCCGCAGCATTTCTTATACTTTTTCCCGCTGCCGCAGGGGCACGGCGCATTGCGCCCGACTTTTCCGGCAGATCGTGTTTGCGGTTTTTTCCTCTCGGATTCTCCGCCGCCTGAAAAAACCATCTCCTGCTGCCGGGGCTGCCGCAGATCATCTATTCTCTCCGGTTCTGCAATCTGGATGCGATACAGGATCCCCAGGGTCTCCTCCTGGATTCTGCCGATCATGTCTTGAAACAGTTCATAGCCTTCTTTTTTGTAAACGATCAGCGGGTTTTGCTGGGCATATCCCCTTAAACCGATGCCTTCTTTCAGATGATCCATGGAAAGCAAATGATCTTTCCACAGGCTGTCGACGGTCTGCAGCATAACCACCCGCTCCAGCTGTCTGGACTCATCCGAACCGATGAGGGCTTCGCGTTCTTCATATACCTTTTCGGCAGCCTCAAAAATCAATTCTGCCAGACCGTCCCGGTTGAGACCGTCCAGGGTTTCGCGCTTAAACGAATTTAAGCGGAAATTAAATTGCTTGTAAACCGCGTCATTAATTTCCTTTACATCCCACTCTTCCGGATGGGCCTCATTTCCGACAGTGGTATCGGCAATCTCTTCGGCTTTATCGCGGATCATCTCCATAATCGAGTCTTTCAGACTTTTGCCGGCCAGCGCTTCCCGGCGTTGCCGGTAAATCACCTCCCGCTGCTGGTTCATGACATCGTCATACTCGATCAGCTGTTTGCGGATGTCGAAATTGTGCCCTTCGACCTTGGCCTGGGCGTTTTCAATGGCCCGGCTGATCATGTTGTGCTCGATGGGCTCGCCCTCCTCCATGCCCAGCTTCTCCATGATGCCGGTGATGCGATCGCCGCCGAATATGCGCAAAAGATCATCTTCAAGGGCCAGGTAAAATCGAGAAGAACCGGGATCCCCCTGCCGGCCGGACCGGCCGCGCAACTGATTGTCGATGCGACGGCTCTCATGCCGTTCGGTACCGAGAATGTGAAGCCCGCCTAAATCGGTTACACCTTCACCCAGGACGATATCCGTGCCGCGCCCGGCCATGTTGGTGGAGATCGTCACCGCTCCCATCTGACCGGCTTCGGCAATGATCTCGGCTTCTTTCTCGTGATTTTTGGCATTGAGAACCGTATGTTTGATGCCCCGTTTTTTTAATTTTTTACTGAAATCTTCGGAGACATCGATGGAAATGGTGCCCACCAGAACCGGTTGCCCTTTTTTATGCAGCTCCACAATTTCGTCTAAGGCCGCATTATATTTCTCTTTGCGGGTTTTGTAAATCGCATCCGGGGCATCCCGGCGGATCATGGGCATGTTGGTGGGCATCACCATCACATCCAGATCGTAAATCTTTTTAAATTCGGCCGCCTCGGTATCGGCCGTACCGGTCATGCCGGAAAGTTTTGTGTACATTCTGAAATAGTTCTGGAAGGTAATGGTGGCCAGGGTCTGGTTCTCGTTTTCGATCTTGACGTTTTCCTTGGCTTCCAGGGCCTGGTGCAACCCGTCACTGTAGCGCCGGCCGGGCATCAAACGTCCGGTAAATTCATCGACGATGATGACTTCTCCGTTTTTAACAATATAGTCGACATCCCGTTTGAAAAGCGCGTGGGCTTTGAGGGCCTGGTTGATGTGGTGTAAAAGTTCAATATTTTTAGGATCAAAGATATTGTCGACTTTTAATAAATTCTCGGCTTTGGCAACACCTTCCTCGCTTAAAATCGCCGAACGGGCCTTCTCATCGATGGTATAATGGGTATCTTTGCTCAGACGCGGAATCAAACTGTTGATCTGGTAATACAAATCGGTGGATTTTTCAGCCGGCCCCGATATAATCAAAGGCGTTCTGGCCTCATCGATCAAAATACTGTCGACCTCGTCCACGATGGCAAAGTTAAGCTCACCCTGTACCAGAGAATCCCGATCGAACTTCATATTGTCTCTCAAGTAATCGAAACCGAACTCATTATTCGTTCCGTAGGTGATGTCGGCACCATAGGATGCCAGCCGTTCCTTATCGTCCAGACCATGCATGATGGTTCCTACGGACAGGCCCAGAAATCTGTAGATATGGCCCATCCACTCGGTATCGCGCCTGGCCAGATAATCATTGACGGTAATAATATGCACACCTTTTCCGGATAATGCGTTTAAGTAAGCCGGCAGAGTGGCGGCCAGCGTCTTGCCCTCACCGGTTTTCATTTCCGCAATCTTGCCTTGATGAAGAACGATCCCGCCGATCAATTGAACGTCAAAATGTCGCATCTTCAATGTGCGCATCGAAGCTTCCCTGACCGTGGCAAAGGCTTCCGGAAGAAGGTCATCAAGGGTTTCCCCCTGAGCCAGGCGCTGTCTGAATTCGGTGGTTCGAGCTTTGAGCTGTTCGTCCTGTAAAGCCTGAACTTCAGGTTCCAGGGCGTTGATTTTGTCAACGAGAGGTTGTATCTGCTTTAATTCCCGTTCGTTTTTACTGCCAAAAACTTTTGTTAGAAAATTAAATACCATATCGGGAAGACTCCTGCCGCACGCGTTCTGCGCTAAATGGGTGATGACGTAGCTAACATTATAACAGATTCATGACCGGTCTCAAGATTTAAATGGTCAACAACCGATTATAATAATACCAATTTCTTAAAAATAAAGTAACGATAGGGGATAGTTTGGCAACGGGAAGCCGTGAATTACCGGAATTCTATCTGTTGGACAAAGAAGAAAAGAAATTTTAAACTTATACTTCTATGAACCCTAAGGGTTGCAGATCGGGATATTTAGGCATTCATACAACCTGCAAGACGATTGGAAAATTATGTGTTTCCGACGTCTTATATCAGTTCAGGATGTACTTTTCAGGATTGACCGGGATTCCGTTTAGATGGACCTCGTAGTGGGTATGCGGACCGGTACTGCGACCGGTACTGCCCATCAGAGCAATGGGCTCCCAGCGTTTGACTTTGTCGCCCCTTTTCTTCAGCAATTTGTGATTGTGTCCATAGCGGGTTTTCATCCCATGCCCGTGATCAATCACAAGTGTCATGCCCAGCAACCCTTTTTTGCCGGCGAAAGTGACAACACCGTCGGCAGTGGCCACGATATGCGTTCCTTTACGAGAGGCGATATCAAGCCCTTTGTGAAGTTCACGCCGACCGGTAAATGGCGATTTGCGGTATCCGAATCTGGAGGTTATCCAGAACTTGGCGTTTCCGGATAACGGGCGGATCGCCGGTGTAGATGCCAAAAGATTCTGTTGATCCTCTAGCGATTTGAGAAGGGACTCTAACTCTTCTTGTTGACCGGCGGAGGCTCGGCTGATCTCCTCAATCTGTTCGTGCATATTTCGCATTAGGCTAAAGTGTTTCTCCTTGAGAGGAATCTGGGCATTCAGATCTTCGGGGATGGATCCTCCCACACCAAAAATTCCCTCGGATTCATTCGGTTTTTCAATATTGGCAATTATACGAATTTTTTTCTCAAAGCTGTTCAATGCCAGCAGCTTGGCTTTTAAGGCATTAATATCACTGGCAAATTCTTGAATTTGCTTGCGTTGATGGCGAATCTCTTCCAATTGACTCGAAATGTGGAGTTCACGGTTTTGATGCTGTGATGCAGCCCCTTTCAAGTTATAGTAATCATATACAATATAGCCAACAGCTGCGGATATGCCCATGAGGACGATTCCAAACAGAACTAGAGAGGATTTGGATGTGCAGATCTGCTTTGCGGGTGCGCCGCTGCTGCCTAATATGACAAAAGAAATTTTCTTGCGCATGATCAATATACCTCAAACGGGTTGCCGGTCGGGCACCGTTATTTCATATGTGAACGCCTCACCAAAAAAAAACGCCTTCAGGTTGATTCACCCGCAGACGTCGCAAATACTGAAGTTCGGTAACCTGGCTGTCCTGGCCCTATCGGCTTTAGACCCGCGGTTTTGCGCCGCCATCTTTCGGTGACTTTGCCCTTTCGCTTTATAACTTATCTTATATTAGAATTTTAATGAGAATCGGCAATTTTGTCAAGTCATAAATCCATATTCACAAACACTTAATCACTTAACCAATCAACTAATCAACCAATCATCGATATCTGAATTACTTGATATCGGGGGCATGCCGGCGGGAGCTCAAAGCCCGGGAGAAAAAAGGAATCATTCCATATTTTCACCTTCAGCTTTGAGCTTTCAGCCAAATTGAACACCCTCATGGTTAAGAGCCTCAGGCCCAGCCTGAATACCTCCAACCACTACACTGGATAAGGATGCAGATTAATACTCGCTATGCGATACCAAGTTTAAATTTCAGTGACTTCAATGTGTTTACCATCAGCATGGTGACGGTCATGGGGCCGACGCCTCCCGGGACCGGCGTGATGCTGCCGGCAATTTCCTTGGCTTCGTCAAAATCGACATCACCCTTTAGAATAGCAATCTTTTTTCCGGTTTTCTCGCTGATTTTTTCACCGACACGATTCACCCCGACATCAATGACACAGGCACCCGGTTTGATCCATTCCGGTTTGACAAGTCCGGGAACACCGGCGGCGACGATTAATATGTCGGCTCGTTTACAGTGACCCTCCAGATCTTTGGTCCGTGTGTGAACTACCGTGACCGTCGAGTTGGCGCCGTCTCCTTTTTGCAACATCATGTTCGCAATGGGCTTCCCGACAATGTTGGAGCGGCCGACAACAACGACCTCGGCGCCGCTGGTTTCCACACCGGTCCGAACGATCATTTCCTGAATACCTGCCGGCGTGCACGGTGGAAACTTCACCTCATCCCCTCCGATCATCAAACGACCTACATTTACAGGGTGAAAACCGTCCACATCTTTATCCGGATCAATGGCATTGAGAACCTTTTTTTCATTAATGTGTTTCGGCAGGGGAAGCTGGACTAAAATTCCATTGATCGTGTCGTCCTTGTTATATTTATCGACCAGGGCCAGCAAATCTGCTTCGGAAATATCCTCGGGTTGACTGTCCTGTATTTCTTTAAATCCGAGTCGCTCGGCTGTTTTGATCTTCAAAGTGACATAAGAAATGGAAGCGGGATTCGCGCCCACCAGAATGGTGACAAGACCGGGCACGACGCCATGTTTTTCCTTGATTTCTTCCACCCCCGATTTGACTTCTTCCAAGATTACTTCACGAATTTCTGTTCCCTTGATTAACTTTGCTGTCATCTTGAACCTCCTTTTAGAAATAATTATCTGAATCTATTCATATCATTATTCCGGTTATCATTATCCGGATGCGCCCTTTCTAATTCAACAAAATATTGATGTCAAGACAACTTACAGCTATATACTGGTCGCTGGTTAATTGTTTATTGAGTAAATTGGGTTGATTAAGTTGATTGGGCCTACTGAATCAACTAATCAACTTAATCGATCAATAACTTCCCTCGTTAGAGGGGAAGCGGTACATGCAGCAATCCGTCAGTCTCATCAAACCCCATCATAAGGTTCATGTTCTGAACAGCCTGGCCCGCAGCACCCTTTACGAGGTTGTCGATTGCCGAGATGAGAATCAGACGGTTGTTGCGAACATCGAGTTTGAACCCAATGTCGCAGTAGTTTGTGCCGCGCACATGCAAAGTGTCCGGCTGGCCATCCGTGGGACATAGACGGATAAAAGGCCGCCGCGAATAGACCGACATATAACAATCCACGATATCCTGCACGTTGAGAGCAGCCGCCGGTGTTGCATATATAGTGGTGAGCATACCGCGCGTCATGGGGACCAGATGCGGCACGAAAGTGATGGAAACAGGCTTTTGGGCTTCCCGGCTCAGGACCGAATCCATCTCCGGATTATGGCGATGTGCGGCCACTTTGTATGCTTTAAAAGATTCATTGACCTCGCAGTAGTGAGATGCCTGCGCCAAGGAACGTCCGGCACCGCTGACGCCGGATTTGGAATCGGCCACGAGAGTTGCGGGATCCAGCAGACCCTGTTTAATCAGCGGAATAAGCGGCAACAGCACACTGGTGGGGTAACATCCCGGGTTTCCGATCAGCAGGGCTTTCCTGATCTGATCGGTGTAAATTTCACTGAGACCGTATACGGAGGATTTCAGCAACTCCTTGGCAGTGTGCGGCTGGTATGCCGATTCATAGACGGCGGCATCATTGAACCGAAAATCGGCTGAAAGATCGATGACCTTTAATCCGTGCTTTATAATATCCGGCACAAAGGCCATCGGAAGCTGGTGAGGAAGCGCCATAAACACTATATCAGCGTCGTTGAAGATACGATCCGTTGAATACTCCTCACAGACGATGTCGACCAAGCCGGCCATGGCCGGATACACCCGATCAAATTTCACTCCGGCATACCGGCGCGATGTCAAAATGGTCAATTCCGTTTTGGGATGGCCTGACAGGATCCTGACAAGCTCCGCACCGGCGTATCCGGTGGCCCCTACGATTGCAACACGGTTCATTTTGCTGGATTCCTTTGACGGAGTGAGAGTCATGTCAAAAATGAAACGCATATCAAAGTCAGCCCACAACTGCAAGTGAAATCGGGTTGAGCCGGTAACTCAAGTGAACTTAGTTCGCTTCGCTCACAATTGGAATAATGGAACAATGGAATGATGGCCTCCGGCTCGTAGAGTGCCTCGTAGAGCCTACGCCTCGGAGAGAATATTGGGACCATTGGTGTTCCATCTGGTTGAAAAATAATACGGTTCATGGGATAAACAAACCATGGATCGAAAAAACATCAACAGAGGATTTAGAATACCTGAATTATCTAAATATTGCGCTTGGTTCCTGCGGCGAATTTCATTCTTGCTATACCAGTTGCAAGCAAGCCGAGCAAATAACAGCCGATGACTACGAGCGCTTGGACCAGCTGCATTATAAGGTTGAAAATGCGTTACTTAAACTGATTGAATCTCTTCAAAAAAAGCAAACCGATAAAAAGTGGGAAGATAACTTTCATTCTAAGTAAAGATTATGCTGCGCCCCGCAACTCATATCCGTTATCATATTACGGCCATACTTGCTGTGCATTGGCTCCAATTCGTAGCTCAATACAAACGCTGGATCAGACCGGTTGTTTTTGAAAATGTCCGCAAGGTCTTGGCTTGCCGTACACCCGTTTTGGGTTGCCATATCTATCAGTGTAAAGGTTGCGGGCATGTCGAACTGATTGCTCATTCCTGCAAGAGTCGTTTCTGTCCCACTTGTGGCAAACACGCCACCGATGTTTGGGCCAATCAAGTGCTCAATGCACTTTTAGATGTGCCTTATCACCATTTGATTATGGCGATTCCATGGCAACTGCGTATTGTCATCATAATGAATCGCAGAGCAGGTCTGAATCTTTTAGTTCACGCCGCCACTGAGTCGATACAACAATGGGCGCGCGACATCAAGGGCATGCGCATGGGCATCCTCATTGTCCTTCATACCTTTGGCGCCGACATGAAATGGCATCCTCATATTCATCTGATTGTCACAGCTGGCGGCCTCAGTCTTGACGGCAAACGCTGGATTGAAACTGACCCCAAATTTCTCATGTACCACGGGGGGCTAAAAAAGCGATGGAAGTATCAGGTTACCACCCGCATGAAAAGAGCCCATCGTGAGGGCCAATGGCGTTTTCTCTCCGAGCCGTAGGCTCTACGAGCCGGAGGCCACGACGTCGTATCTTGCGCTTTGAAAAGTTTTTCGACATCAAAAAGGGACAACCATTTGTCTGGGAATGCCATGATTGCCACGAAGGGGTGGTCATCCCGGGTACTTATATGAGCATTCATGGAGAAACAGTGAAAATTGATCCCAAGAAACCTTGATCCAAACACTGAAGTTATGCGTTTTTGACCATTATTTTTCCATGATTCCAACATTCCATCATTCCATGTGGGCGGCACAAAACCAGTGTCGTTAAAAGCTGCATGATTTCAATATATTATAGAAATTCCGAGACGTTTAGGTCGCAGATATTCAGAGATTTCCACAGATATTTGACTTTTTCTAGCTTTTAATATCCTGGTAATCCGTGTTCATCCGTGTCCCCAAAAAAGGAAATTCCTATACTTTAAATATATTTTCAAGAAGTTGTAGAATTGCCGAGATGTGACCATATTTCCGGCGTCGGGCAATTCTTATTTGTCTAAAAGAAGGTTCGGGGTGCGCAGACAGGTGCTTTAATCCATGGGTTCGGTTACTGATTTGGGTTTCGGCGGCTATCCTGGGACACTGGTTCAATGACAATGACCCAGCCGCTTGCGCTGCCGGCAAACCTGATTGGCGAGATAATGGCATTCATCACCTGAGAGTGAAAGGTTGTCAGAAAAGAGATCTTCTCTAAATTACTTTGTTGTATCACCAGTTCAAGCCCTTTCACAAGTTTGGCCCGGCTGCTGTTGTCAAAAAGCTCGCGCACCGGAAAATTGATGATATCAGCCGAACTCCGGCCGACGATTTCGAGTGCTGCCGGATTGGCATTGATGATGCGTGTGTCGGTGTCAACAATAATAATTCCTACGGCAGCGCATTCAATCACCGCCTGATAGAATTGCAGGGACTTGACCAATTCCACGGCATCGCGCCGGGGGTAAACATTGCTGGTGGCCAGAACTTTTTTTTCCGCCGAAGGATGAAAAGGCTGAATTTCGATTTCCGCCATAAATTCGTTGAGCTTGACTGTCAATTTATCTGTCGGACCTTTAGCGATAAAATAGTCGGCTCCGATCTCATCCAGCGAACCGAGATTTTCAATCATAATCCCGGATAGGGCCACCATGGGAAAACGACTGCCGATATATTTTTGGCGGATAAACCTGAACAACTGTTTGCCGTCGACTTTGGGCAGCACCAGATCGGCAAAAAGGATATCAACCGTCAACTCCGCCAATTTCCCGATGGCTTCCTTGCCGTCATAGGCCTTCGTTACCTGATAGCCTCTTTTTTCAAGCAATTCACTCAAGAATTCAACGAAGAAAAAATCACTGTCCACTATCAATGCTTTTTTTTGCATGATCGTCACCTGGGTAGAAAATAGAGGTGTCAGGTTTCAGGTGTCGGGTGTCAGGGAAAGGAGATATTAGATCCTGAAACCTGACACCCGACACCTGAAACCTACTATAAATTATCAGTGTGCTGGCTGCCCCGCAGGGGCCACTTTTTCCGAGCGTAGTCTCGTAAAAAGCTTAGTTTTTTATTCAATCGAAACACGGCGTACCTCACCAATATCGGTCAATCCTTGAAAAACTTTGCGGATACCGTCCTGCTTCAGGGTTGTCATCCCCTCTTCGACCGCCTGTATGGCGAGATCGTGGGAAGTGGCATTTTTTTTGATGAGCTGTTTTATTTCAGGGGTTCCCTCCATTAATTCATGGATTCCCACCCGTCCTTTGTATCCTGACCCGCTGCATTTTTCACAGCCAAGGGAACGATAAAGTTTTATTTGAGAATTGTAAATATGGCCTGCTTTTGTTAACGCCTCTTGTCCGTAATCGGACTGGATATCTTCGAATTCTTCCTGGGTTGGATGGTAGGATTCCTGGCATTCGTTGCATAATTTCCGGACCAGACGCTGAGCGAGCACTCCCAGGAAGGCATCCGAGAGGTTCAGTGGATTTATTCCCATGTCCAACAGCCGGGTCAGAGTTTCAGGCGCATTATTGGTGTGCAGGGTGGAAAGAACCAGATGCCCGGTGAGAGACGCCTCTATGCCGATGGATGCGGTCTCCCGGTCCCGCATCTCTCCGATCATAATAATATCCGGATCCAGTCTCAAAAAGCCCCGCATGATTCTAGAAAAATCAAGCCCGATTTTTGATTTCGCCTGGACCTGCCGTAAACCGGCCTGGGTGATTTCGACAGGATCTTCCGCCGTCCAAATTTTAACTCCGGGATGATTTACATGCGCCAAGGCGGCATGCAGGGTGGTGGTTTTTCCGGACCCCGTCGGACCGACGCAAAGGATCAAGCCATACGGCCGGCTTATGACTTTTTTCAGGATAGTCAAGTTGCGCTCATTCAAACCGATTTCATCCAGTTTATAGGCCATCGAGCTGGCCAGGATTCGCAATACGACGTCCTCAAATCCCCCGGCGGTCGGCATTGAAGAAACGCGCAGTTCAAATGCGGGGATGCCTTTGCGTTTTAGTTTGATTTTGCCGTCCTGGGGAAGACGCCTTTCCGCGATGTCCATATCCGCCATAATTTTAAGCCGTGACACAATCGCAGGAGCCATTGTGTTGGGAACCTGAACATATTCATGACAAACGCCGTCGGTTCGGAAACGGATGAGGGTCTTGCGCGTGAGCGGAGACGGCTCGATATGAATATCGGAGGCACTGTTGCGATAAGCGGTAATGAGAACCTGATCGACAAATTTAACAACCTGGCTGGACGACTCATCCAGGCCGCCCATGTCTTCTTCAACTTCCTCTTCCTCTTCAAAAGCGATGTCGGGGATGATTTCATCCAGATCGTCCAAATTTTTTTCAGCAGCCGCTTCGGCCCGGGGGTCAAAGAAGAGTTTGATGTATTTATCGATGTCTTCCTTGAAGCCGACGCTGAAATTAATTCTCTGGTTGGTCATCAGGGCTTTGATGTGGTCGGTTTTGCGCAGATCTTTAGGATCATCGACGAGAATCTCCACACCGGTTTTGTCCCAGCTCAGGGGGACCCAGACATAATATAGCAAAAACGATTTTTTAAGCTTGCTCATCAACTCAAAAGGTATAGGAAATTCGATATCGAAGTCCCGGAAGGGACATCCGAAATACATCGATAAGGATTTACCGACATCCTCCTTCTTTATATTGAAGCGCTCAACCAACACCAATTCAATGCTTTTTTTCATTTTTTTGGCAATTGCCAGGGCCTCTTGCAACTGATTGGTGGTGACGAGTTTATTTCTGATCAGGTAATCATATCGCGAACTTGATGAGATTTTATCCTTTAAGGAATTAAGCTTGTTAACAATTTCCTCATTGGAGGAATCGATTTCGGCAGCGGTTTGATAGAGTTCATACGCCAAATCGGTGTGGTCCTTTTTTTCCAGCTGCAAGTCCGAGCCAGAATTTAATTTTGGCGGTTTGTTTTTCCTTTAGCCTGTGTTTGTAGACAACTTTATAGGCCTCTTTGACGACCTCCTGGGGCTGTTTGACCTCCAGCAGACAACCTAAATAATCACATATTATTTTTTCGGGGGAAAAATCGTTTTGGGTAAAATCAAATTTACTGAAATCAAACTCCAACAGCTTTTTATATTCGGCAATGGCCTCATCCATTAACCCCAGTTCTTTTAAGGCGGCAGCTCCGTCAAGAAGGGTAAAAACATCACCATGGCTGGATAACGCTTTTTTAAAAAGGGAAATATCTTCTTCTGAGATACCCTGGCCTTCAGCTCCTTGCTGCTCTTCCATTTCCTTTTTTAATTGGGTGATTTTGATGCCGATGGTCTCCCTGATGGGGCCGTCATTTTCCGACAGTTCCGTAAGAATCTGTTCATAAACCTGGAGAGCCTCCCGCGCCATCCCCATGGAATGACAGGTATCGGCCTCCTTAATTTTCATCTCAATTTCAGTTTGCCCGATGGGCTGCATATCATTCATAAAGCTCGATCCCGCAATAGATCCTAAATCATTTCCAAGTCATGCTGGTGAAATTTTGGGGGGATACCGTCATTTGGACTCATCTGATTAACGCTTTGAATTCTTATAAAAAAAGCGGCCAGTTCACCGAGCAAAATCATCGCTCCGGTAAAAGAATTATCCGGTCGCTCTTGTTGACCACACATTAGCTATCGGATGTTTTTAGCCAAACTTTAGGGAGTTTAAGAGAATCTGCCATGAGATCTGCTGTTCGGACGGGGCCATTGTTGCGGCCCTGAAAGAACCATTTCCAATTTATCTAATCTTTGATATAATTTCAGAATAGCTGGGGATACGGAATCAAGAAAATGAACTAAAATGAGCTAAAATTTTGGTATTCTGCCCGTCGAGAGCCTCTGGGTCGAACGATCGATTTCATAAAAAGAGATAGAGCGTAGCGTTTCCTTAATTTTAGGCAGCATAGGTCACTTTAGGCATTCATCTATTCCACTATGTCAGTCTGTTATAATAAGGGGCTGAAGCAAAGATAAATATGACAAAATAAAACGACTCAATGAGGTATTGAGATGCCTGTTTACGAATACGAACATCAAGAAAAAGCTTGCGCCCTGGGGAAGGTGTTTGATTATAAACAGACGATCAGCGAAAAACAGCTGAATCGCTGCCCGCAGTGTTCCGGTCCGGTACAAAAAATAATTTCCCGCATCAATATCAGCTGCCCCAAATCAAACAGCGAATTACGTGATCTCGGATTTACAAAGCTGGTAAAGCGCGACGACGGTGTTTATGAAAATATGACAGCCCGCGACGGGGACAGTCGATACATGGTCAAAGGAAAGTCCGAAACCATCCCGGACCTGGGTAAGACCATCAGCGAATAGCCTGCAGTGTTCCGGTCAAAGAATAGATGTACCGGGGATGGATTGGATTCGGCCTGACGGCTCTAATTTCGGCCAATAGGATTTTGCTCAAATATACAATTCATAAGCCGCCGGCATCGATCAGATTTGCACCCATGAAGCATACCCTCGCGGTAACGGTAGAACCTTTTAAATTCTCACCGGCATAACCGGGGGCTTATGAATTGAGTTACCCTTCCTCTCGCAGAGCCCGCAGCCTCCGGCCCATAGGGCCAAGAGCCTACGCCCCGGCGGGAGATCACAGAGTTTTTTTTAATTTTTCTCTGCACACTTTGTGGGCTCTGTGAGAGCTTAAATGGCCTGAGTTAAGGCCATGCCCGCATTCAGCGTGTCAGCTGACTATTTGTTCAATTTAACGACCAAAAAACCGGCATTTTTTCTCCAGATAAACAGGTTGACGGATTCGTCATCCTTTATTTTATCCATGGCTGCCGTGTAGTCTTCTACGGATTCAATAATCCGGTGATTGATCTCCTTGATGATATCTCCCATCTGAACACCGGCTTCAGCGCCTTTGCCGTCGGCTTCCACATTGATGACAATGACGCCGGTGGTATCGCCGATGCCGAACCTCTGAATAATTTCCGGTGTCAACTCCGCTACCCGGATGCCGAACTTTTCCTCCTCGGGTTCATCGGGAGTCGGACGGGATGCCAGTTTTTTGTCATCACGCTTGGCAAGCTTAATGTGAAATGTTTTAATCTTACCATTGCGGAACACCCCCACTTTGGCGGCCTCACCGACTTTGAGATCGGCAATCATGGCTGTCAGCTGACGGCTGGTTTCAATCTTTTGGTCGTTGACGTCCAAAATAATATCTTTGGGTTGAATGCCGGCCTCATCGGCGGGGTCTCCCTTAAAGACATCGGCAACCAGCACACCTTTGCGGTCTTTGAGTCCGTAATATTCAGCCATCTCACCGGTCAGATCCTGAATAGCTACACCCAGCCATCCCCGGGTGACTTCGCCTTCGGATTTAAGCTGAGCGATGATTTTTTCAGCGAGATTGACGGGTATGGCAAATCCGATGCCGCGTCCAGCGGCGATAATAGCGGTGTTGATACCCACAACCTCGCCTTCCATATTGATTAGAGGTCCTCCGCTGTTTCCCGGATTGATGGAGGCGTCAGTCTGGATAAAATTATCATAAGGCCCCGAGCCGATTACGCGCCCCTTGGCACTGACGATTCCGGCCGTCACAGTGCGCTCCAGGCCGAAGGGGCTGCCGATGGCGACTACCCATTGACCGATTTTAAGCTCATCCGAATCACCGAGTTTGAGAAACGGAAGATCTTTTCCCGTTTTTATTTTAAGCAGTGCGAGGTCGGTATTGGCATCGCGCCCCACCACTTCGGCATCATACTCAGTATCACCCCCCAGTTTAACCTTAATCTGGTCGGCATCTTGAATCACATGATTGTTGGTGACCACAAAACCTTTTTTGTCGATAATGAAGCCCGAACCGAGACTGGGTTGTTTGAACTCTCTTTGGGTATCTTCACCGAAAAATTTCTCAAAAAAATCTTTAAACGGATCTTGGTCACCATGCGGGTTACGCCTAAAATTCCGAAAAACGGGTCCCCCGCCCTTGATGGTTTTAACGGTACGGATGTTGACGACGGCCGGACTGGCTATTTCGGCCAATCGGCTGAAGCTTCCCGGTACCGTGTTGACATCCGTCGTTTTGGCATAGGCCGGCGGATTTAAATGAAAACCGTCAACTATAAAAAAACCGCCCAGCAGCAACATCAGAAGAGTGATAAGTAGCATCTGTCCTGTTTTTTTTCTTCATAGTGCCCTTCGCGCCCATAATAAACTATCTCCTTTCATCCGGTTGAAAAGCCGCTATCGGCTTCAAATTATTTCAAATCGAGCTATATGGTTGAACTAGCTATAAGAATCTAAATTTATTCTAAATTAGCACCTTGACAAGGTAAAATTCATACATAATATTTTTAAAAAAATTTGGCACCGCCGATTCAGTTGATTATTACATATAATAATCCTATTTTTCAACAATGCTACACTTATTCAGCATTAAACACATTCTTTTTCTTTAGGAGCAAGGCATGATCCAGGTTAAAAATTTAACAAAATATTATAGTGACTTATGTGCAGTTGATCAGATCAGCCTGGACATCCAGCAAAAGGAAATCCTTGGTCTTTTAGGACCCAACGGCGCCGGCAAAACCACCACGATGCGTATGCTCACCGGTTTTTTGCAGCCCACGGCCGGCAGCATTCACGTCAAAGACTACAGCATTGACGAACACCCTCTTGAAATAAAAAAGATCCTAGGCTACCTCCCGGAATCAGCCCCATTGTATCATGACATGCTGGTCTATGATTATCTGAATTATGTAGCCGACATCCGTGGAATCTACAAAGATCGTAAAATGAAGCGCATCCGCAAATTGGCCGACCTGTGCGGCATCAACGAAGTCATGCATCAACCCATCGATGTGCTGTCAAAAGGCTACAAACAGCGGGTCGGCCTGGCCCATGCCATGATGAATGATCCGGAGATCCTGGTCCTGGACGAGCCGACCTCGGGGCTGGATCCCAACCAGATCGTTGAAATCCGTCAGATTATTAAGCAGATCGGCAAAGAAAAAACCATCATCCTTTCGACCCACATTTTAAGCGAAGCCGAGGCCACCTGTGATCGGGTGGTAATCATCAACAAGGGAAAAATCGTTGCCGACGGCAGCACGGAAAGCCTGAAAGAATCTGCTGTTGATAGAAAGGATATTCATCTTTCGCTCCAAAATGCAAGTTTCCAATCCGTGGAATCGTTATTGTCCGCCATAGACGGCGTCACGGGTGTCACCCAGGTTGAAAAAGCGGACGGTCAACTGGATGTGCGGCTGGGCTGCCGGTCATCCATCGACCCTCGCCCGGCAATTTATGAGAATATCAAGCAAACAGATTGGGTACTGCTGGATTTTCACCAAAAGGCCCAAACCCTCGAAACTATTTTTCGTGAGCTTACCAGGGAGAGTGCATAATGCGTCAGGCCATTCATATTTTTCAAAAAGAATTCAGATCCTATTTTGTTTCTCCCATCGCCTACATCGTCATTGCGATTTTTTTACTGGTAACCGGCTGGTTCTTTTTTGCGACGTTTTTTCTTTTCGAACAAGCCAGTTTGAGAAATTTTTTCTCACTGCTGCCGGTAATCTTCTCATTCGTCATTCCGGCCATCACCATGCGCCTGATTTCCGAAGAACTGAACATCGGCTCCTATGAAATCCTGCTGACAATGCCGGTAACTTTCAATGATGTTATTTTAGGAAAATTCCTTGCAGCCGTTGCATTTGTTGCCGCCATGCTGATTCCGACCTTCGCCTATCCCATTACGGTGGCGATGCTGGGTCAGATTGACTGGGGGCCGGTAGTTGGCGGTTATATCGGCGCCGTCCTGCTTGGGGCCGCATTTTCCGCCATAGGACTGTTTGCCTCCGCCTTGACGCGCAATCAGATCATTGCATTTATCACGGCCATGGCAATCTGCTTTATCCTGACGCTGATCGACAAAATGCTTTTTTTCCTGCCAAATTCCCTATTGGGAATTTTGGCTTATCTGGGTGCGGATTTTCATTTTCAAAATATTTCAAAGGGTATCATCGATTCACGAGATATTTTTTATTTTTTAAGCGTCTGTTTTCTAGGTTTGTATGCGGCCCATCTGGCACTACAGGAGAAACACTAGTTCTACTTTGTCATATTTATTTTTTGCTTCAACCCCTTTTTATGGCAAACTGACACAATTAAATAAACGAATGCCTAAAGTGAACTAAAGTGCCTAAAATGACTAAAATTAAGGAATCGCTACGCCCATCTCTTTTTATGAAATTGACAGAATACCAAAATTTTAGATCATTCTCTATATGAAAATTACATTCTTTTGATAATCGAAAATATTCAATCTCAAGAAGCACTCTGATGAGGAAATATACCATGGCAAGTAAGAAAAGATCGGGCAAATATCTAAAATTCATTATTTACCTGCTTGTGATCGTGTTGGTGAACGTGGCCGGGATCACGCTGTTTTTGAGAATGGATTTGACGAAAAATAAAGTCTACTCGATTTCGACCGCCAGTAAAAAGGTCGTCGCGACCTTATCCGAACCCCTGACCATCAATGTCTTTTTCACCAAAGATCTTCCCTCGCCGCACAATAATACCGAGCGCTACCTCCACGACCTCCTATCGGAATATGCCATCCAGGCCGATAAATTTTTCAATTACCGATTTTTTGATGTCAGTCCGGAAGAAGGAGAAACTTCGGACGAAACCAAAGAAAACCAGCAGCTGGCCAGCAACTATGGCATTCATCCGATCCAGATTCAGGCCATTGACAAAGACGAAGTCAAATTTCAAAAAGCTTACATGGGCCTGGTCTTAATTCACGGCGATTTGATCGAGAGGATTCCAACGATTACCTCCACCGAGGGCCTGGAGTATAAACTGACCACTGCCATCCAGAAAATGAACAACAAGATAAGCGCCCTGTTAAGCCTGCCCGGCAAGATCAAGATCAAACTGTTTTTGTCTTCCTCTCTTGAAGCGGTTGGGCCGTTTATGGGTATCGGTAATCTTTCGACCATTCCCGATGCGATGAAAACCATCATCGAGAAACTGAATCAAAAAAATTATGGCAAACTGGAATTTGAATTTTTAAATCCCACCCAGAATCAAGCCTTGCAGGCGGTCTCAAAAAAATACAACATCATGACCCTCTCTTGGCCCGCCCTTTCCAAAGGTGAGGTTCCGCCCGGGGAGGGAGCCATCGGACTGGTCATGGAATACGGCGAAAAGTCATTGACCATCCCCTTGCTGCAGGTCATCCGGCTGCCGATTATCGGGACCCAGTACCAACTCAGCGACATGGCGGAAATGGAAGATACCATCAATGGCAACATCGAGCGGCTCATCGATATCAATGAAAATATCGGGTACCTTGCCGACCACGGGACACTGAGTCTTACAGGGGCTTCGCCCGCAAATCCGGTCCAGCGCCAAGGCCAGGATTCTGCCACGAATTTTCGCACCATGGTTTCGCAGACGTATTCCTTTAAAAACATAAATCTTAAAGACCAGACCATTCCTGAAGATCTGAACAGCCTGGTCATTGCACGTCCCACAGAGAAATTTTCCGACTACGAACTGTACCAAATCGACCAGTTTCTCATGCAGGGCAAAAGTCTGGCCCTGGTCCTCGATCGCTTCAATGAAGTCATGCCCGGCGGACAGCAGGGCATGAATCAAGGTCAGGCGCCAATTTTTGTTCCCCTGGATACCGGGCTTGAGAAACTGCTGACCCATTACGGTATCCGCATGCAGGAATCTTTTGTGCTGGATGAGAACTGTTTTCGCCAACAGATGCCGGCCCAGTTTGGCGGCGGTGACCAACCGATTTACTATGCACCGCTGATCAAAAACCGCTTCATCAATAAAGACCTGGATTTCATGAAAAACATTAAGGTCCTGGTGGCATTAAAGATCTCTCCGCTGGAGTTAAACACCGAAAATATCAAGAAAAATTCGCTGACCTCCCATAGACTGATTGCGTCTTCGGAAAAGTCCTGGCAAATGCGCGGCCGCATCAATTTAAATCCCATGTTTATCAAACCGCCGCCTTCGTCGGAGGAAATGCAGAGCTACCCACTTGCGTATCTCATCGAAGGAGAATTTCCCAGTTATTTTGCCGGTAAACCCCTACCGCTAAAAGAAGTAGAGGAAAATAAATCTGAAAACGATGAGAAAGATTCTGAACAGGAAACCGCCGCAAAACCATCCGGAATCGATCTATCGAAAATTGAACGTACCGGACAATTTCTGTCCAAAGGTAAACCCGGTAAAATCTTTTTGATGGCCTCCGCCGATATGCTGAAAAATAATGTGCTGGACGCCGAAGGCCAAAGTTCCAATGCCACGTTTATTATGAATGTTGTTGACTACCTCAACGGTCGTGAAGACATTGCCGTCATGCGTGGCAAAGAGCAGCGTTTCAACCCACTGGACGACACCCAGGCCGGCACCAAAACATTCGTTAAGGCTTTTAATATCGCCGGTCTTCCGATACTGGTGGTTGTTTTCGGCCTGGGAGTCTGGTTTCGGCGGCACTCCCGCAAAAAACATATTCAGCTGATGTTTGAGAAGTAAAAGTGTGATGGAAGACAAGTTTAAAATTTAGCTACCAGGGAAGCAAGAGATTGAGTATGAAAATAAAAAAAGAATATATCATCCTGGCCCTTATTATCATCGCATTGTCGGTGTATCTGGCCATGCGCCGCGGCGACCGAACCCTTTACGAACTGCCGGACGTACCGCAAGTTTCCCAAAAAGAAATCACCAGGCTTCAAATCTCCAAAGGCAAGACCATCATCGATCTGAACAGAAAAGACAGCAGCTGGTATATCGCACCCAAGGAGTATCCGGCCGATGCCGACAAGATCAAGAATATGCTGGACAACATCGAGAAACTCACCTTGACGGCGCTGGTATCGGAGTCCGGAAATTATAGCCTTTATGATCTTGCCGATGAAACCAAGATAAACGTTAAAGCCTGGCAGGCAGAAAGTTTGAAACGGGACATCGATGTTGGCAAGACCGCCTCGTCCTTCCGCCACACCTTCGTGAAAACAGCGGGCGATGAGAGGGTCTTCCATGCCCGGGGAAATTTCAGAAATATTTTTGATACCACCGTTGACGATCTCAGGGACAAGACGATATTGACTTACACCCCCTCCGACATTCAGCAGATACAGATCACCCAAGAGAAGCAGTCTTTAATATTAAACCGGGCCCAGTTGCCCGAGACAAAAGAATCCCCCACCGCCGATAAAAAAGAAAACGCATCGCCACCGGCCCAAAAAACCGAATGGCAAACTCCGGATGGCCGGACCGCTGATGAAGCTGCGGTGAACCGGCTTCTCAACACGCTTTCCAACCTGCGCTGCGACACATTCATCGAAGACCGCGCCAAAGAAGATCTTACTACCCCCGTGTTCAACATTCAGCTCAAAGCCTCACAGGAATACAGCCTATCCATATTTGCCAAAACCGAAGAGAAGGAAACGCAACATCCGGCAATTTCTTCTGACAGCAAGTATGCATTCCTGTTGACCGACAGTCAAGCGCAAGGAATTTTGAAAGACTCATCAGATATCCTGAAAGAACCGGAACCGGATGAAAAGACATCCGAGCTGGAAAAGCCGGAAAAAGAGTAATTTATTGATCTGGCCGCATCCGATGAAATCAAGGCATGCAGCCTGACGGCACTGGAAACCATGGAGCGCTTGGCCCTGGAAAAGAAAATTCATGCCGAATTGATGAAAACCAATATCGATCTAAAGTTCATTAGATTTTCTGACTATCATTTAAGCAATCTCATAGCAGCTTCGACGATTCTCTTTGTATTGGGTAGTGTGTGGTCTTCTAAATCACGATTGTAAGGAATCGTTTTTTCCGTGCAAACCCTATCATATCTAACAGGAATCCCTGACTTCAGCGCTCTTGCGGCCAGCTCCCCGGATAGACCGAATTCGCAATAATCTTCATCTATGACCAAGAGACGATTGGTTTTTGATATCGATCTACACAATGCATCGTTATCCAATGGTGAAACAGTTCTGAGGTCAAGCACTTCTGCTCGAGAAGCCGATTTTCGCCAAATTTTCAGCAGCATCCAGCGCACGATGGACGCTGACGCCGACCCCCGCCATTGTAATGTCTGTCCCTTTGCGGCGCGTAACGGCCTTTCCGATTTCAACGGGTTGAATCGGAACCTCAACCGGCCCCCTGGCTCCCCGGTCAGGAACATCGTACTTCACTGTTTTCCGACCGCCTGCTCCAAGGTAATCCAACCAATAATCAGCAAGCAATTTGTGTTCAAGATAAATAACGGGCCCTTCGTGGTAAATTGCCGATAGCATCAAACCACCTGCATCAGATGGGGTAGATGGGACAACAACTGTCAATCCGGGTATATGGGACAACCATCCCCAGAGGCTTTGCTCATGCTGCCCGCCGTCACCGTATCCACCGCCACATGCCATACGTACAACCAGGGGTACCTTCCATTTTCCGCCGGAAAATGTTTCAACTTTTGCTGCATGATTAAGTATAGCATCCATCGCCACACCAATGAAATCCACCAACATTACCTCTACAACAGGGCGCAAGCCGGCCATTGCCGCGGCTACGGCAGCACCCACAAAGGCACCTTCACTAATCGGAGCGGCAAGAACTCTTTCTTTTCCATAACGCGTAAAGAGATTCAATCGAATCATTTCCACATCTTCACCCAAAATGATGATTCGCTTATCTTTAGCCATGGCTTGTGCGAGGGCGTTTTCGATAGCTTCTGCAAAAGTCATTGTTTTCATTACGATGCTCCCTATTTCCATTCTGATTAATCTGGAGATTCTAAAGCACTTATTACCACAGTCTGAATTTCCTCATTCGCGTTTTCTTCCAGTCTCTTCAGGCGGTCTTTCTCTGTTTGCAGTTTGCGTCGCACAACCTTGAGAGGGTCTTTTCGAGAAAATATCTGCTCTCTGGTGGTTTTGCCTATTATGGAAGTCACCTTCCCAAGGCCGTCTGTCCGTTTTATCACGTTGGCGCCTTTAAACTTGGTGACGGATTTCAATAATGGGCCGGCTACTTTTTTTATTTCCTTCACCGGATGTCTTGCGATTCTCAAAAGCGGATCACCGAGAAAATGGCCCTCCGGATGCAAACACGTCGCCTGCAAAAATGTCGGTCCTTGCTTTGCTCGAGCGCGTTTTATGGCTTTATATGCGGCTTGCCAAACAATTTCCACATCAGTACCATCAACTTCCACAGACGGCATCCCAAAGCTAAGAGCACGTTCCACCAATTTACCGCCCGTCACAGAAGCCGAATGCGTCGTTATCGCCCACCCGCTGTCTTTGCATATAAAAATCACAGGTAGTTTCCACACCACAGCAAGATTCATTGATTCCAGCAACATCCCTTGATTCATTGCCCCTTCACCGAAGAAGGCCAGTGCGACCTTGCCGGGGCGAATATATCGCGCAGCCAGAGCGAAACCCACTGCTGCTGGTCCGGACGCCCCCACAATTCCGGATGAAGCGGCTAAATGTTCTTTTGAAAAGAGGTGCATATGTCCACCCCACCCGGCACAAAGGCCATTTTGGTGGCCAAGGAATTCTCGAAGGAGGAGCGTCAGATCTACACCCCGCATGACCAAAGGAGCTGTCCCGCGATGATCGAGCGCCATGGCATCTCCATCCTGAAGCTGCAGAACTGTTCCGGCAACAATGGCTTCCTCTCCAATACTAAGGTGCATTTCACCAGAAATCTTCCCTGCATTCCATACCCGTGTAACCTCTTCTTCAAACAAACGACTTCTGAACATATTCTCGTAAAGATACCACAAATCGATTTTCATGATTTTACTGACCTCGGTTGGACTCAAAATTATTTAATCTGCTTATCTGGAAAGTCCAGGTTACCATATTTCAATTTAAACTTCAAAAATGTCCATTTTCATAGTATTTAAAGCTATTGGCCACAACTTAACGATCAAACTATTAGCGGGGAGCAAACATGTATACACTCGCAGTCCAAAGAGACTTCATTGCCTCACATTATCTCATCGGGGAAGACTGGGGCCCGGAGAATCATCTGCACGCTCATCACTACCGGGTGGAGGTTATCCTGGAAGCCCTGCAACTTGACCGCCATGGATATATCGTCGACATTGTGGATCTTGAATCAACGCTGGAAGATCTCGCCGATTATTTTAAGGACCAAACCTTAAACGAACTGTCAGAGTTCAAGGGCTTGAACCCCAGTATCGAACATTTTTGCAGAATTTTTTTAGAGGCTGTCGCAGCTAGAATTAAGGCGACCAATTTAAACGCTTTGACGGTTAAGATTTGGGAAAACGAGATCGCATGGACTTCCTACCGGAAAAAATTCCAAACTGGGCGGTAAAATGGGTAGCTGGATTTTCATTATTCACCGCAAAGACACAAAGAACGCAAAATTTCGCCTATTGGACCAATTTCAGATTTCGAATTTGGGAGACGGGATAGATCACAATTATGGTGTATACAGCCCCGCCAAAACCGGCAGATACAGCGACAATATCGGAAACAACGAGAGTATAATTAAAACCACAACATCCATTATAACATACAAAATCGACGCTTTATCGGAGAATTGACCATTGAAAATTCAATCGCTTGAAGATAGTCAGAATAACCCAATACAATTTTTTTACCAAAAAATGTCGTAGATCCGCCTTGAGGAGGACAAAAAAATAATTTCTAAAGGCCGATAAAGTGAGGCCTTGACAATTTATTTTGTCTGTGTGCAAAAATAATAACGATGGGCTTGCCGATCCTGGAGAACACCGGGGCCGTTGATGGAATCGAGCACTGATTGATCCGTCCTGGCGGACCTTAAATCCGAATTCTAAAATTCAAAATTTATAAGGGGGGACTAGATGGGAAAAACGTATCAGATTGGGGTTGTCCCAGGTGATGGGACGGGACCGGAGGTCACCGCAGAGGGTCTGAAGGTACTCGAAGCAGTTGCTCAGAAAATGGGTATCGGGTACAACCTGGTTCACTATGACTTCGGCGGGGAAAGGTACCTGCGGACCGGTGACACACTGCCGGATTCCGCCATCGCGGAGTTTAATCAATTAGACGCTGTCTATCTGGGGGCTATCGGCCATCCGGATGTAAAGCCCGGTATTTTGGAAAAGGGCATTCTTTTGAATTTGAGATTCGCTCTGGACTTATATATAAATCTTCGCCCTGTGAAACTTTACCCAGGCATCGCCACGCCCCTGAAGGACAAGGGGCCAAAAGAGATTGATTTCATCGTTGTGAGGGAAAACACGGAAGGACTCTACGCGGGTACGGGGGGGTTCTTTAAAAAGGGTACCCCGGATGAAATCGCAGTACAGGAATCCATAAATACCCGTAAAGGGGTGGAGAGGTGTTTGCGGTACGCCTTTGAATGCTGCCAATCAAGAAATGCAAGAAAAAAACTGACATTGTGCGGCAAAACCAATGTTCTTACCTATGCGTTTGACCTGTGGGAGAGGGTTTTCCAAGAAGTGGGGCATGGCTATCCGGATGTCGAAAGGGACTATGCCCATGTCGATGCCATCTGCATGTGGATGGTTAAGAATCCGGAGTGGTTTGATGTAATTGTAACCGACAATATGTTCGGGGATATTATTACCGACCTTGGCGCCATGATCCAGGGTGGTATGGGGGTTGCTGCGGGAGGAAACATAAACCCCCAGGGAACCGCCATATTTGAGCCCATTGGGGGCTCTGCACCCAAGTATAAAGACAAAAACCTTATCAACCCCCTGGCCGCCATTATGGCCGGACATATGATGTTAAGCTTTCTGGGGGAGACAGAGGCTGCCGGTGTCATCGAAAAGGCCGTTATGAACACCATCGAGAATCACATGATAAGCATGGAAGCCGGAAAAATGGGTATCGGCACCAAGGAGGTCGGCGACCTGGTTGTCAAATATATCCTGGAGTAGAGAATGGGGAGAACTTGAGATATGCCCGATGTGAGTCTGAAGAAACGCTTGGCCATGAACACCATACTGATGGCGCCAGCCGCCTTCGACATGGTCTCCGCGAAAATCATAGAGAGAGCCGGATTTGAGGCTGTTTACTTATCCGGATTTGGACAATCTGCTTCGCATCTTGGGCTGCCTGATGCGGGGCTGATGACACTCTCCGAGATCGTTGAGAGGGTTCATAATTATGATTGAAGGGGGGGAAACACCGCTTCTCACGGCAACGGCGCTGAACGAGATGGGCTTTAAAAGGAACTTGTCGAGAAAAACTCCGGCGGCCGGATGAGCGTCAAGATCTTTATGAGCGGCCAATTGGGAAAGGAGAAGGCCGTGCTCGAGTTGATGAAGATCGGCCAAACCCAGATGGCGCTGACAGGCGGCATATTCCGGACCATGTTCGCCAAACAATACGATCCCATCACGATTCCTTTTTATCTGCCAACCTGGGAATGTGTGAAGGCCTATCTCGAAGGCCCCATGGGCAAAAAGATTGCCCAATTGGCAGAGGAAAAAGGGGGTGTTTTGGACTTTGGACCTCAGAAACGAGCCGCCCGGCACATGACCTCCAACCGCAGAATCTTGGGGCCTGATGACATTAAAGGTCTGAAGATGCGCTTGCCGGCAATTCCCATTTGGGTGGACGTCTGGCAGGAACTCGGCGCATTGCCCACCGTCATCCCGGCACCGGAAATCTATCTTGCAATGAAGACCGGCCAGGTGGAAGCCCACGAAAACAGCCTGGTATCACCTTACTCCCGGAAGCTGTGGGAGGTTCAGGAGTACATAATTTTGACCGGTCATGTCTATTTCCCCTGGCATTGGGTGGCCAGCAAAGTCTGGTTCGACAAGCTCGCCTCCGCGGACCAGAAGATTATCCGCGAGGCGGTCGTCGAAGCGCGGGCCTATGGCGACGCAGTTGAGGACGAGAAAAACGCTTTCTACAGCACTGCGCTTCAAAATGAAGGGATGGAGTTTATGACGCCTGATAACAAAGCCATCCGAACAAAGGCCATGCCGGCCATTGAAAGAGCCATCGCCAAACTGGCCCCGGAAGTGCCCGCTGAGATCATGAAAATCTGCGAATAGTGATCGGCTGTATCGACAGGGAGAGATTGATGGTGCCGCGTTTGGTTCGGTTTTACGATATCGGGGCTCTAGCCGCCTTTTTGGCCATGATGGCTTGCGTTCTTTTGGAAGTGGTCACCCGCAATATCATCCATATCCCCACCACCTGGGCCGAAGAATCTTCGCGCTTTTTTTGTGTCTGGACGGTGTTCCTGGCCTCGGCCTCGGCCTGGTTCCGCAAAGCCCATATTGTTATAAACATTGTACCTCGCCGGCTTTCAGGCCGAGCCCGACTGGTTTTACAGGTTCTCAGCGAGGCGCTGACCGGAATTTTCATACTCTGCGTGTGGTTCGGCACCATCTCCATGATGATCATCCAATATCCGGCCAAAACCACCGCTTTGGAAATAAGTATCAGTTATTTTTACCTGGGTCTTTTCGTGGGTGCCACCGGCATTGTCATTTTCCACATACGAATGATGAAAGAGACGCTTTTAAAACTGACCCATGGGGATGCAAGGTAACCGATCACGAGTTGCGAGTTGCGGAGCGCGCTTTGCAGGTTCAGCGTAGCCGTTGGCTGCCGAAGCGGCCAGTTTGATCGAAAAAGAAACTCCAGCATGACAAATGTCGAATTAAGGAATTCTTTCTATTTTATTTGTTAAAAAAAGCAGAGCGAAGCGATCTCCACTATTCGTCAATCTTCATTCGTCATTCCATGAAGTTTCATATGAAAAGTTTGGGGAGTTAAGGAAAACCCATATGTTCACTCTGGTCTTCTTCATTGGCCTTCTCATAGTCCTATTTCTGGTAGGTATTCCGGTTTGCGCTTCCATAGGTCTGACCTGCCTGGCCGTGCTCTGGATGGAAAACGATTTGATGAGCATTCCTATAACGTTGCTGCCTTTAAAAATGATGCACGGCGTAAACAATTTTCCTTTGTTGGCCGTGCCTTTTTTTATTTTAGCTGCCAACGTGATGAACAAAGGCAGCGTTACACCTCGCATTTTCGAGTTCGCCAACTCTCTGGTAGGACACTTTAGGGGAGGCCTGGGACATGTAAACGTCCTGGCCAGCATGATCTTCGCCGGCATGTCCGGGACGGCCGTGGCAGATGCAGCCGGGCTGGGGGCATTGGAGATCAGGGGTATCCTCTAAAATACAGCACCGGCATCACCGGAGCTTCTTCGGTTATTGGCCCTATTATACCGCCCAGCGTGGCTATGGTGATTTACGGGTGGCTTTCTGATGTCAGTGTCGGTGGCCTATTTATCGGCGGTCTGATCCCCGGGGTCATTCTCGGGGGCGCTCTGATGATAATGACGGTTGTTCTGTCTTACCGTGTGAAAATGCCATTGAAACCAAGGCCGGCGTTTAGGGTGATTGCCGGCCTGTCCAAAAAGGCCTTTTTATCGCTGATGACACCTCTGATCATTGTCGGCGGTATCTGGTCCGGTATTTTCACACCGACCGAATCGGGAGCGGTCGCCAGTATATACGCCATCATTCTCGGCATGGTCATCTACCGTGATGTTAGCTGGAAAGATCTTTTCGACATCTTCAGAAGCACGGTGGAGTTTACCGCCATCATTTTATTTATAATTTCCGTCGCCGGTCTTTACGGCTGGCTCCTGGTCAGACTTCAAATACCGATGACGCTAGCCCAGGGCATTGTCCAGCTAACCACCAACTCTACCATACTGCTCATCATGCTGATGCTCTTTTTCCTGATCGTCGGCTGCTTTATGTCGGTTATCGAGTCCGTGCTCATTTTCACGCCAATCATGGCTCCGATGGTTAAGGTTGTTGGCGTGGATCCTCTGTTTTTCGGTGTGCTGATGGTCATATCGCTCTCGGTTGGGGTGATCACCCCTCCTTTCGGAAATGTGATCTATGTCCTCGTTGGGATTACCAATCAGACATTCGAAGAAGTCGTCTGGGCGCTGGTTCCCTTTTTAATACCCATTTTGCTCACGATACTGGTTTTGATCATTTTCCCCGAGTTGGTCACCTACCTGCCTTACAGGTTGATCGGAGGTTAATTCAGATTGAATTCTAAAAAAAAATACCAGTGGGATGCCACAGATTATGCCCAACATTCCTGCGAACAATTTAAATGGGCCTGCGAACTAATCGAGAAGCTAGATCTACGCGGTGATGAGACGGTGCTCGACATTGGCTGCGGGGACGGCAAGGTTACAGCCGCAATTGCAGCTCAGCTTCCGAACGGCCGGGTGGTCGGAATTGACAGCTCTCCGGAGATGATCGAACTGGCTGTCCGTCACCAAGTCAAAGCTGGTTGGTCCCATTTGATGTTCGAACTTCTCGATGTACGGGATATGGAATATGTGGAATGGTTCGATGTGGTATTTTCCAATGCCGTTCTTCACTGGATCAAAGAGCACTTGGACATGTTGCACCGGGTCAGGAAAGCTTTAAAAAAAGGCGGACGTTTGCTGTTTCAGATGGGCGGCAGGGGAAATGCCCGTGAGATAATAGGAATATTGGATGAATTGATAAAAACAACCAAATGGTCGCCCTTTTTTCCCGATTTTCCTTTTCCCTATGGATTTTATGGTGTCGACGAGTACAAGCGATGGATAACCGAAGCCGGGCTCAAAACCCGCCGTGTGGAGCTAATTCCCAAAGACATGCAGCACAAAGGCAAGGAAGGTTTTGCCGGCTGGATCAGGAGCACCTGGTTGCCATACCTGTCAAGGATTCCCGGGCAGATGAAGGCGGAATTTATCGAGGCGATATTAGATGCCTACCTGGTCGGGCACCCCCCGGATGAAGCGGGACTGGTCCACGTGGATATGGTTAGGCTGGAAGTGGAGGCTGTCAAGCCTTAGATACCGAAGTCAGCAATTCTAATTATGGCCATAATCTATGGTTCGAATAATTTTATACTAAAAAGAGAGGGTGCCGGAAGTATGCAACGGGCAGCACGCCTGATTCATAAAATCGTTCTAGAATAAATATTAAAATTAGAATTGCTCTATAAGTTTATTCATCATTGACAAAAAAACCGAGGATTTCTATAGTCCACTCGAAAATTCGAACCCTTAGGGGTAATCGCAATACTTTACAAATATGGTAAAGATCGGAGGGACGTTTCAATGATTTTGCGCCACATAGCACTTATCTGCAGCTCTGAGGAAAAATCGGATAAATTTTACAAAAGCCTGTTAGGGCTGCAGAAGTCGGATCCAAAAACGATTCCCCCTGCCCTTTCTAAAGCCCTGTTCGACATTAATTCCGAACTAAAAGTTATTAACTACCTGAATGATTTCCTTCATTTTGAAATATTTATTACCGGTCATAACAATATCAGTACCAAGCGAATCGAACATGTTTGTCTCGAAGTCGATGATCTTGCCGAGTTTCTAGATAAGTGCCGCACGTTGCAGGTCAAAATTGTCCAGGTACCGAGGGGCAACAAACTGGTTACATTTGTTTCAGACGATGATGATAATCTTTTCGAGATCAAAAGCGGACGATAAACAATACACACTAAACTATAAGATCTTCGGCGATCTGTATAATGCGATCAACTCGTTAATGCACGAGCTCTCTGATTCAAAACCGGTTGATGTCTGACAACCGACGAAGTGAATGTGACGAACCAGACGTTCAATTAAACAGCGTCTGCATATTCATCTTTTCAACAATGGCCTTCATTTCTTCCTCAGGTGGACGTTTTGCAAAACCATTCGCCGCCTTCAGGACCTTGGGCAGTTCCTGCAAATCGCCGACCGTGTTGAGGAATATACCGGGAATCCCCAATACCCAATGAACACATTGGCCGATGGCCGCTTCACCGGACAGCGGTTCATACCAGGTGCTATGGCTCCTGTTTTTATCGCCCCAATATCCCCGGGCAATCGATTTGATCGTCTGTACGGCAATTTGACGCTCATGGCAGTAAGAGATGAGTCGCTCAAATTCACTGGCATAATTCGGGTCCTGCATGAGCAGATAATTACACGGCAAAAGCACACTATCAAAGGCGAAACGTTCCAGGGTTTGCCGGTGAAACCTCGGCGTATCGATTCCATGACCGGTAATGCCGATAAATCGCGTCAATCCTTCTTCCCTGGCCTCAATCAGAAACTCCAGAGCACCGCCGGGTCCCATAATGATTTCCCGCTCCACAACATCCGTCAGATTGTGAAACTGAAGCAGATCGACGCGGTCCACCTGAAGCCTGTCTAAAGATCGTTGAAATTGGTCTTTGGCATCCTGGTAAGTCCGCTCATTGGTTTTGGTGGCCAGGAAAAATTGATTCCGATACTTTTTCATCCAGGGTCCCAAACGCAATTCGGCCTCCCCATATTTGGGTGCCGTGTCGATATGGTTGACACCGTATTGCCACAAAAGATCCAAGGTGCGATCCGCCTCGGATTGGCTGACCCCGCCTAAACTCACCGAACCGAAAATGGTTCTGGAACTCAGGTGACCGGTATTTCCAAAAGGTATTTTTTCAATCATCTCGTCGCCCTTTTATTCTTAATAGTGCCCGTCCCCAAGTGACTGCTACAAAACATGACATCAATTGGTGTTTCCAATCCAGAAATGAGGATTTTTGCCCAAGGTCAAGGAAAGCAAGCCCTTGTGCGGAGGCGTAGTTTACTACGCCGCACAATCAAGGGCGCAGATTGACGCCGAGATTGGGTAAAAAGACCATTTGTGGTTGGAAACGAATCAGCCACCCAGATAGGCTTTCTTAACCTCCGGATTTTCCAACAGTTCATCGGAAAGCCCTTCCACCACCAGGTGGCCGTTTTCCAGCACATACCCCCGTTGGGCAAATTGCAGGGCCATACGGGCATTTTGCTCCACCAACAGAATGGTAGTGCCCTCCTGGTTGATTTCCTTGAGGGCATCGAACATGCTCATCATCAGCAAAGGTGCCAGCCCCATGGAGGGTTCATCCAGCAGCATGACCTTACGTCCGCTCATGTAGGCTCTGCCCACAGCCAGCATCTGCTGCTCACCGCCGCTTAGTGTGCCGGATTTCTGGCTTTGACGTTCCTCTAACCGAGGAAAAATGGAAAACACCCGCGTGACATCCTGTTGAATCTGATCCTTGTCTTTCCTTGCAAAGGTGGCCAGTTTGAGGTTTTCGGTAATCGTCAGATTTTCGAATAAGCGCCTGCCCTCCGGCACATGGGAAATCCCCAATTCGCTCACGACTTTATCGGCGGGGTACCCCAACAAGTCATTACCCGCATAGGTCATTTTCGACCCGGTTTCAACCGGAACCATCCGGGAAATTGCTTTTAGCGTGGTGCTCTTACCGGCGCCGTTGGCGCCGATAATGCATACAATCTCCCCCTCTTCGATTTGAAAACTAAGCCCATGCAGCGCTTTAATGTTGCCGTACGATACCCTCAGGTCCTCAACCGATAGTAACATTATTCAACCATCTCCTTGCCCAGATAAGCATCGATCACACTGGGATTGCTCTGG
Source organism: uncultured delta proteobacterium (assembly GCA_963765595.1). Taxonomy (GTDB): domain Bacteria; phylum Desulfobacterota; class Desulfobacteria; order Desulfobacterales; family JAFDCJ01; genus JAFDCJ01. The sequence goes on along the minus strand of CAVXXE010000081.1, from coordinate 35,368 downwards.
ATTTCTTCCGGTGTACCCTCGGCAATCACCTCGCCGAAGACCAGGGTCTGAATTCGCTGACAAAGTTCCATGACCACTTTCATGCGGTGCTCGATGAGAAAAATGGCCAGGCCCAATTCGCCATGGATTTTACGGATAATATCCATCATCTGAACCAGTTCCTCCGGGTTCATACCGGCGGTGGGTTCATCCAAAAACAGGACTTTAGGTTCCATGGCCAATGCACGCGCCATTTCCACTCTTCGCTGGGCGCCGTATGCCAGGTTGAGTACGATCTGATCTGCAAACTGGTCCACCCCCATCATTTTTAAGAGATAATAGGCCTTCTCTTCACTTTCGGCCTCTTCTTTATGGCGTTTTGCCGTACCGAAAAACGCTCCGATCAGGCCATAGGTCAGTTTGGAATAGCGGGCCATCTTTACATGTTCCAGCACTGTCATATGCCGCCACAAAAGCATATTTTGAAATGTCCGGCCAATTCCCAGAGAGGCGATCTCATGCGGCGCGCGCCCGTTCAATTTGTCACCCGCTAAGAAAATGGTTCCTTCCGTCGGCTGGTAGATGCCGGTAATGAGGTTAAAGATGGTTGTTTTGCCGGCACCATTGGGACCGATCAGTCCCCGAATCTGGCCGGGGTCGATATCAAGTCCATAATTGTAAACCGCCCTTAAGCCACCAAAATAATGCGTCATTTTGTCAATTTGAAGCAATGGCATGCTATACCTCGTACGAATGAATAGAATGTCCGGTTTGGCCGGAGGACCCGGATGGCATATAACATTCCGGGAAGATCAAAGTCCGATATATAGTTAAATAGTTGATTCGTTGAATGGTTAATTGGATATCGGATTTAGTCGATTTTATTCCGTCGCCCATTGAACTATTCAACCATTTGACGAGTCAACCTTTCTTTACCAATCAACTAATCAACTCAATTAAGTTTTTTTCTCGGCTGAATTAATTTTTTAACATCAAATTCCTTGAATGCGATCAGGCCTGTTGGACGATAAATCATTACCAGGATCAAAAGCAATGGAATGATGATCCATTTAAAGAGTTCCAGCGGTCGCAGCACCTCACCGAGCAAACTGATACTGCAGGCACCGACGATGGAACCGTAGACAGAGTTCAGCCCGCCGAAATAGACCATTGCCAGAACCTCGGCCAGCTTCTGGATGCCGAAGGTTCCCGGATTCACGTATCGCAGGACGTGGGCGTATAATCCACCGGCGACACCGGCCCAAAAGGCGGCAAACAAAAATGCCGTGATTTTGGTGCGCCGGGTGTTTACGGTCATGGCATCCGCAGCCATTTCGTTGTCGCGCACCGCATTCAACGCTTTGCCCAGGGTGGAGCGCACAAAATTATTGATGATCCATATGCCGAGCACGACGGTTGCGAAAACCACCGGTCGATTGGCCCAATCGGGTTGGTCGCCCAGTCCACGGGGGCCCCCCACAAATTCGAGATTCTCGATCATACTTTTTACAATGAACATAAAGGCCAGTGAGATAATGGCCAGGTAGTCCCCCCTTGTTCTGAAAGAAGGTATGGCCACCGCCAAGGCGCCAATGGCGGCAGCCAGTCCGCCCACGATTAAGGCAATGGGGAAAAAGAAGGGACCGAGCCAATGAGGAAGCAGCGCCGCTCCGAAAAGTCTGTCATCGGCAAACAGGGCGACGGTAAAAACCGAGGAGGCATAAGCACCTAAAGCCATAAACCCCGGGTGCGAACATGAAAATTCGCCCATGTAGCCGTTGATAATGTTCAAACTCAATGTCAGCAGAACGGCGATCATGGTAAATCTGAGCACATCTGCCCGATAGAGGGTCATGTCCGACCACCAGTGCAAAATTGCGTATAACACCCCCAGATGAATGAAAACTGAGAGCATCTGAGGAAAATCGAGAAGTTTGGCTGCCAGCCGGTTCATGCCGGCGGCACTCAAGCGTGCTATCGCACCGATCGGTAATAGGTAAATCAGCACGAAATAAATTGCGGCACTGTGGATCAGGGCCGGCTTTTTGAGCATGATAACAAAACCGAATAGCATCGGCGCTTTGCGCAACCCCAAAGTTCGGGCAAATGGCGTACCGATGAAATATTCCAACGCCACCGCAACCAGTGCGCCCAGCAGCCAACTGAGCAGGGGAATCTGGGCAAAGAACACCCGGATTTGGCTTGAAATCTGTCTCTTGTCCGTTGACAGCCCGTCGCTCGTTAATTCCATGTGAGGTCCTCGTGAGTCACTTATCGATTCTATCCGTTAAAGACGGCATCTATTTGAACAGAAAATGCCGAATGTTAATATTCCATATCAGGAAGTTCTGTCATTCGTCATTCGTCATTTAACATTCGTAATTCGTCATTCCAATCACAGCCTCAGCTTCGCACTGTAGGGTTCACCAAAGAAACCGTGAGGCCGAAACACCAGAATAAGTAAAATGATTGAATATGCGATTAAATCCCGAAAGGTGGACGGGAAGACCATCGGCACAAACATTTCGATAAAGCCCAATAAAAAACCCGCCAGGGTAGCCCCCACGACCGAACCGCGACCGCCTAAAATTGCAGCCACAAAAGCTTTCCAGCCGATAAGGATACCCATGTAGGGATCTAATACCGGATAGGCGACACCGAACAGAATGCCGGCGACGGCGGCTAATCCTGAACCGATGGCAAAGGTGAGTGCGGCGATTCTATTGAGCGGCACGCCCATTAAAGGCACAACCGCATAATCAAAAGCCATGGCCCGCATCGCCATCCCCCAGCGCGTATGGCGGATAAACTGGTGGAGTGCAAAAGACAACGCAATGGACACCAGCACGATCATGATCTTTTTGTTGGTCACGAACACCCCACCAAGGGAATAGGTGGATGTTTCGATCAACGATGGGAAACTGTATCTTTGTGCCCCGAGCAAAATCAGATTACCGGTTTCTAAGATGATGCCGATCATCAAACCCGTGATGGCGGCCGATGCCCTGGGCGCATCGCGCAAGGGGCGGTAGCCGACGCGTTCGACAAACATACCGACAAAAGACGTCAGGAGCATGGAGACCAGAATCGTAAAAACCAGAATCAACCAGCCGGGCAGCGCGAAAGCTCCCATGGCGGTAAGGGCTACGATCGTAGTGGCAACACCGAATCCGATGTAGGCGCCGACCATGAAAATATCCCCGTGAGCAAAGTTAAACAGCATCAGGATGCTGTACACCATGGAATATCCCAACGCTATAAGCGCGTAAAAACTTCCCCACTGCAATGCGTTGATCAGGTTTTGAAAAAATACCATCAGAGGTCTCCTTGGCTCCGCTAAAAGGATTGAATATTGTCGATTGAATATTTAAGGTTCGCCTCTCTCCGAGCTGTAGGCTCTTCGCTCTACGAGCCGGAAGCCAGCGGATCGATAAAAAAAATCCATCAACGAACCCCTGGCGGTAAGTCGCGGGGATCATCTAGGGCAAAAGAAATTTTATCGCAGCAATCTGCACGGAGCTATACCCTAATAGAGATTAAATTGACGGAGCGACACGCAGCGCAGGTGCCTGCGCTGCGCAAGCGATTCCTTCGTTCGTCCTTCGTCATTCGTCACTCGTTGTTAAAATACTCCGTCTCACGGACAGACAGATTTAAAGAATTCAAACTCACCGGCGTCGCTGATACGTACGATGACGGCACACTTGATGGGATCGCCATCCTCGGTAAAGGTCATGCTGCCGGTAATTCCGTCAAAGTCTTTAATGGTGGCCAGGGCATCGCGCACGGCTTTGCGATCCTTTTCGATGTCCCCGGTAAGCTCACCGGCGCCTTCGATGGCCGCCTGAACGATGCGCATGGCATCCCAGGTCAGCGCAGCCACGTCATCCGGCACATAGCCATGCTCTTTTTGATAACGATCGATAAAAGCTTTGGTGGCGCCTTTGGCGCCTGCAGCCGCATAATGGGTGCTGAAAAACAGGCCATAGCAATCTTTGCCGCAGAGTTTTACGGTTTCAGCCGAGCCCCAGCTGTCGCTGCCCACAATCGGTTTGTTCCAGCCCAACTGATGGGCCTGCTGAACGATTAAGGCCACTTCGTTGTAATACTGGGGAGTAAACAGCACTTCAGCTCCGGAGTTATTAATTTTCGTCAGCTGGGAGCTGAAGTCGGCGTCTTTGGTGGTGAAACTTTCATAGGCCACGACCGAGCCGGGCCCGTTCTGCTTTTCCCAGGCCGCCTTGAAAAATTCAGCCAGTCCCTTGGGATAGTCACTGGCCACGTCGTAAAGAACGGCCGCCTTTTTGAAACCGAACTCGTCTTTTATAAAATTGGCAACCACCGGTCCCTGAAACGGATCCAGAAAGCAGCCGCGAAACACGAAAGGACGATCTTTGGTAGTGTCGGGGTTGGTCGACCAGGGGCTGATCATCGGCGTGCCCAGTTCATTGGCTTTGCCGCCGGCGGGAATCGCCTGCTTCGACGACTGGGGACCGACAATGGCCAGAACATCTTCCTCGGTAATCAGCTTGGTGGTAGCTTTAACGGCTGATTCGGCTTTGGATTCATTGTCTTCAATAATCAACTCGACCTTGTATTTTTTCCCTCCGACCTCGATACCGCCGGCCGCATTGACGTCATCCAGCCACATCTGGGCGGCAAATTTGGTGCCCTCACCCACCTTGGGAATATCGCCGGTGAGCGGCGCATTGACGCCGATTCTGATGCTTTCGGGTCCTTTAGCAAATGCACAAACCCCCAGGCCCGCTACAAAAAATGAAATGACCGTCACAATTAACAATGTTCTTTTCATCATCAACCTCCTTTCTAGACATCCTCGTATTAAAGTGTTGTGGACTCAATCAGCCGACTTCATAGAATCCGGAAAAGTGATAGGGTGCATATCATATACATTCAAATTTTTCAACATTCGAATCGGAAAGCACGTCCGGTTTGCCCGTTGGCCGGTGTGTCTGTTGGCCCAACCACCTAACGGGCTCAACCGGCTTCAACCGACTCACGGGCAGACAGATTTATAAAATTCAAATTCGCCGGCATCACTGATGCGTACGATGACGGCACACTTGATGGGATCGCCGTCCTCGGTAAAGGTCATGCCGCCCGTAATTCCGTCGAAGTCTTTAATGCTGGCCATGGCATCACGCACGGCCTTGCGATCTTTTTTGATATCGCCGGTAAGCACACCGGCCCCTTCGATCGCTTTTTGAACGATACGCATGGAATCCCACGTCAGGGCGGCCACATCATCGGGCACATAGCCATGCTCTTTCTTATAACGATTGATGAATTCCGCGGCCGCACCTTTGGCACCGGCGGCGGCATAGTGGGTACTGAAGAAAAGGCCGTAGCAGTCTTTACCACAAAGCTTGACGGTTTCAGCCGAACCCCAGCTGTCACTGCCCACAATCGGTTTATCCCAGCCCAGCTGGTGAGCCTGCTGAACAATCAGGGCCACTTCGTTATAATATTGGGGGGTAAACATAAATTCGGCACCGGAACTGATGATTTTGGTAAGCTGGGAGCTGAAGTCGGCGTCCTTGGTGGTGAAACTTTCAAAGGCAACCACGGAACCGGCACCGTTTAAGTCCTCCCAGGCCGCTTTGAAAAATTCAGCCAACCCCTTCGGATAATCACTGGCCACGTCATAGAGAACGGCCGCTTTGGTGAAACCGAATTCCTCTTTGGTAAACTTGGCCGCAACCGGTCCCTGAAACGGATCGAGAAAGCAGCCGCGAAACACATATGGACGATCCTTGGTGGTATTGGGGTTGGTCGACCAGGGACTGATCATCGGTGTGCCCAGTTCATTGGCTTTACCGCCGGCAGGCACCGCTTGCTTTGAGGACTGGGGTCCGACAATGGCCAGAACTTCATCCTCGGTAATGAGCTTTATGTTGGCCTTTATGGCTGACTCGGCTTTGGATTCGTTGTCATCAATAATCAGCTCTACCTCGATTTTCTTACCACCGATGTCAATGCCGCCGGCCGCATTGATGTCTTCAAGCCACATCTGGGCGGCGAATTTGGTGCCCTCGCCGACCTTGGGAATATCGCCGGTGAGCGGCGCGTTGATTCCGATTTTAATGGTTTCAGAATCCTTGGGGCTGCAGGCAAAGAACTCCAGGCCCACGGTAAAACACAAAATAATCGCCACAGTTAGTAATTTTTCCCTCATAACTGCCCCTTTTTGTTACCGCCGATAAAAGTATTGTAAGCATTCATAGGTTCAAAAGTTTTTTCTGGCAGACGATCACTTACATTACGCAAAAAAATGGCCGGGTCAATACTTCATGAAGATTTTTTTATTTTGGGTTGAGCTATTTTTTGCCAAACCAGAATTTTGCACTTTAATTTTGATGATATCGTAAAAAAATAAATTAATTATTGACAGTATCATCAATTTTTTTTACAGCTCTATCAGCCAGCAGGTTTACCAGGCACCACCAGAGCCCATGAAAATTGACGATATCAATCTTTTAATTATCAAGCATCTTCGCAACGGCCGAAAATCTTACAGAAAAATCGCCGAACAGCTGTCCCTTTCCGAAAACACCGTCCGCGCACGTGTTCATAACCTGATGGAAGAAGGGGTGCTGGAAATCTCGGGGCTTGTAGACCCGGATTCAATCTCCGGGCATCGGGTTGTCATGGTGGGTGTCAAATTAAAAACCATGGACCTTGTCAAAAAAGGAAAGGAATTCAGCAAATTAAACGGCGTTGTGTCCGTCAGTGTCGTAACCGGACGTTTTGATCTGATCCTTGTGGTTCTCTTAAAATCCGGTTTCGGCTTGCTTGAGTTTTACACCGAGGAGGTCTCCAAACTAAAAGATGTTCAATCCGTGGAAACATTTGTAGTTTACAAAAGCTATAACTTAAAGCTGCCTTACATTTTGGATTGATGACAACTCTGAAATTCTGAATGAACTCTAAACGATCTTATTTTTAGAAGGAGGAGCGATGAAGGATATTAATGATGTAATCTTACCGGATGATATTCACTATGCTGAAAGTCATGAGTGGGCCAAAGTCGAAGGAAACAATGTCAAAGTGGGAATAAGCGACTTTGCCCAGGATCAGCTGGGCGACATCGTTTTTGTGGAAATGCCCGAAGTCGGTGAAACCTTTGACAAAGGTGCTGAATTCGGCACCGTCGAATCCGTCAAGGCTGTATCGGAGTTGAACATGCCCGTTGGCGGTGAAATTGTTGCAGTCAACAGCGCTCTGGAAGATTCCCCTGAATTTATAAACAACGCGCCCTATTCCGACGGGTGGATGATCGCGGTCAAGCCGGATAACCCGGCCGAACTGGAGGGTCTGATGACCAAAGACGCTTACCTAACGTCGCTGAAAGGATAGCGCTTAAGGGCTTCGCCCCAACCTGTCGAGAGCCTCAAGGTCGTGCGATTGGAATGATGGCCTCCGGCTCGTAAATCCTGCGCCTCAGAGAGAACAATGGGATTGCAGCTTGACAAGAAAATGGCCGTAATAATTACCGCGATATCAATAAATTTTAGAAATTCCAGGAGGTATATATGCGATACTTGCCGCATACACCTGAAGATATTGAAGAGATGATGAAGACGGTGGGTGTTGACTCTCTGGACGACCTCTTCAAGACCATACCCAACGATTGCCGTTGCAACTGTGAGCTCAACCTGCCGGAAGCTTTGACCGAATGGGAGTTAAACGATCACATCGATACCCTTTGCAGCAGCATGGCAGTCTCCCCTGAATACAAAGTGTTTATGGGTGCCGGCAGCTATGAGCATTATATTCCAGTGTCCGTAATGCATCTGCTGGGACGCTCGGAATTTGTGACGTCCTATACCCCTTATCAGCCGGAAATGAGCCAGGGAACCTTGCAGGCCATTTTTGAATACCAGACCCTCACGGCCCGGCTGCTCGGCATGGAAGTGGCAAATGCTTCACAATACGACGGTGCTTCCGCCCTGGCGGAAGCCCTGCTGATGGCCGTACGAATTTCACGGCGAAAAAAGGTGGCGGTGTCGCGTCTGGTCCATCCGAATTATCGCCGGGTGATCAAAACATATTTTGCCCCCACCGATTATGAGATTGTGGAACTTCCCTATCGGCCGGACGGCACCACCGATCCGACTGCCCTTGAGGATCTGGATGATCTGGCAGCGGTAGCCGTTCAGTCTCCTAATTTTTTCGGCTGCATTGAAAACCTTAAATCCATTGGGGACATCGCCCGACAAAAAAAAGCGCTTACCGTCGTAGGGTTCAGCGAACCCCTGGCTTACGGCATGGTTAAAAATCCCGGCAGCCAGGGCGCCGACATTGTGGCCGGAGAAGGCCAGAGTCTGGGAATCCCCCGCTCATTTGGCGGCCCGGCCCTGGGTATGTTTGGCGCCCGCATGAAATATGTCCGCAACATGCCGGGACGTTTGGTGGGACAAACCGTTGATGCTGATGGAAAACGCGGTTTTGTGCTGACCCTGGCCACCCGCGAACAACATATTCGCCGGGAAAAGGCCACATCCAACATCTGTACCAACCACAGCCTGTGTGCCCTGGCATCGGCCATGTACATGTCCGCCCTCGGGGGATCCGGCATAAAAGAACTCGCACGGCTCAATTATGACAAGTGCGAGTACCTCAAAGCTGAACTGCGGCGCGCCGGATTTACCATCCCTTTTGAACAACCGACCTTTAATGAATTTGTGGTTGATTTTGGCGACGGCTTTGAAAAGACTCATGAACGTCTGATCGCCGACAAAATCATCGCCGGATTGCCGTTGGAATGTTATTATTCCGAACTTGCCAATCATTATCTGCTGTGTGTCACGGAAACCATCAGCAAAGAAGATATGGACGAATTGGTAAGAAAAGTAAAATAGTACTAATGATATGTAACAGTTTGGCCACTAAGACACCAAGTCACAAAAAAATGAACATGCGAAGCATTGAACATCCAACATCGGAAATAATGTATTACTAGTCACCATTTAAACTTAAAGACTGAGCTAAAGCGAATCTACCCTTCGAAATTCGACTCGGCTGCCTTCCGACTGGCTCAAACCCCGAGCACGTCGGAGAAGTCACTTCGACCCTGAGCTCACAATCCGAAGGGCTCGTCGCAGGCTGCGGTTCACTTGTTTAAAAATCGATAAAGCGGAGCGCCATCAATATTGGACATTCGATGATTGGATATTCGATGTTCGACGTTCAATCTCTTTACTGCGTCCGGCCAGGCGAAGTTTCATCCGTTAGCACCGCCGTTGGCCTGAAAAGCTGCTGGCCTGACACTTGACACCTTCGAATTTCGTGCCTTCGTTTCCATTTGTGGCCGAACGATTAGGAACTATCAAATTTCCAGTTTAAGATAGCTATGGAGGTTGTATTATGAAAGAATATCCGGGCGCCACCGGCCTGATACTCAATGAACCACTGCTCTGGGAAAAAGGAAAAGAGGGAAGATGCGGATTTTCTCTGCCGCGACGTGACGTTGAGGCCTATCCTGTGGATGAAGACCTGCTTGGAGAGGGCCCGAATTTTCCGGACCTCAGCGAAGTGGATATCGTTCGCCACTACACCCGTTTATCCCAATGGAATTTCGCGGTGGACAGCGGCATGTATCCCCTGGGCTCATGTACGATGAAGTATAATCCTAAAACCAATGAGAGACAGGCTGCCCAGCCGGGGTTTGCCGCGGCACACCCCATGCTTCCGCCAAATCTTTCCCAGGGCATCCTCAAACTCATGTATGATCTTGAACGCTTCCTGGTGGAGATCACCGGCATGGACGCAGCCACCCTCCAGCCGGCTGCCGGCGCCCACGGGGAACTCACCGGCATGCTCCTTTTCTACGCCTACCATCGCAGCCAGGGGGCGCCGCGCTCAAAGATCATTGTGCCGGATACGGCCCATGGAACCAATCCGGCCAGTGCCGCCCTGTGCGGCTACCGGCCCGTGCCGATAAAATCCAACGAACAGGGCATCCTGGCACCCGAAGACGTGGCCGACCTCATGGACGAAGAAACCGCCGGCATCATGGTGACCAATCCCAATACCCTGGGGCTGTTTGAAGACAACATTAAGAAAATAGCCCACATCGTACATGCCAAAGGCGGTCTTGTGTATGGTGATGGGGCCAACATGAATGCGGTGATGGGAATCGTTCACATGGGCGAAATCGGCATTGATGTGCTCCATTTGAACCTTCACAAGACCTTTTCAACGCCACACGGCGGGGGCGGTCCGGGTTCCGGTCCGGTCTGTGTCATGAAGCATCTGGCACCTTTTTTGCCGGTGCCCCGTGTCGTTGAGAAAAATGGACAATATCTTCTTTCAGAAAATTTTCCGAAATCCATCGGAAAACTTCATGCCTTTTACGGCAATGTGGGAGTTCAGATCAGGGCCTACAGCTACATTTTAAGTATGGGCGCTAAAAATTTGAAGAAAGCCAGCCAGCTGGCGGTGTTAAATGCCAATTACATCAAAGCGCTGTTGAAGCAAACCTTTCATCTGCCCTATGATCGCCCCTGCATGCATGAATGTGTGTTTTCCGACAAGTTGCAGCAGGTGCATAAGGTAACCACCCTCGACATGGTCAAACGGCTGATGGACTATGGGTTCCATCCCCCTACCATTTACTTCCCACTGGTGGTTCCGGGAGCGATCATGATCGAGCCCACGGAGACGGAATGCAAGGAAGATATCGATCTTTTCATCGAGGCCTTGAAGTCCATCGCGGCAGAAGCCGAAGAAAGCCCGGAGCTCTTGCATGCAGCGCCCGGGAAGTGTCGGCGCAGAAGACTGGATGAAACGGCGGCAGCCCGCAAGCCGTGTTTGACTGGGTAAGGCGGGTTGTGAGTTGCGGGTTGTATAGTACGGATTACGCGCTGGTTTGCGAACATAACTCAGACAATTGACAAATCCGCCGAAGTTGGATCAGTGGACGAAAGCCGACAGGATATGCAGTTTAAGCTCGTTCAAGCATGTATTAAACGTCAGTATTGGTCAATTGAAAATATAAAGATTTAAAATAAATGGCAACGAAGTCACATCATAAGCCAAAAAAAATGAATTTGGGGTTTACGGACACTGATTCAACTGGAAATCTCAATTCCAAACCAGTAAAAAACAACGGGAACCCTGCAGCCCACGACCCGCAACCCGCAACTCTCAACCCGCAACCCGCAACCCGCAACTCAAATCCCGCAGCCCGCAACCCGCAACCCGCAACCCGCAACCCGAAACCCGCAGCCCGAAACCCGAAACCCGAAATTTGTTACGCCGTCGACCTGGGTATGATGGGTTACAACGAAGCCTGGAAGCTTCAAAGTGATATCGTTTCCGCCCGGGCCAACGGAATCATTGATACGGATATCATTCTGTTTCTGGAGCATCCCGCCGTTTTCACCCTGGGTCGCAGGGGCGGCCTGGACCACCTGCTGGTGTCCGAGGAATTTCTAAAGACCTCCGGTATCCCCATCGTGCATGTCGAACGGGGCGGAAATATAACGTTTCACGGCCCCGGCCAGCTTGTCGCCTATCCCATTGTGAATCTAAAGGCACGCCGCATCGGTGTCGTCGATTTTGTCGAAGCATTGGAAACGGTCATGCTTGCCACGGTCCGAACCTGGGGCATTGCTGCAGAACGTAACCCCGCCAACCGTGGCATCTGGGTCGGCAACAACAAAATGGGCAGTATCGGCCTCGCCATTCGAAAAGGCATCAGTTTTCATGGTCTGGCACTAAATGTCAATGTCGATCTGACTCCGTTTTCCTGGATTCAGCCCTGCGGCCTGCAGGGTGTCTGCATGACATCCATGCAGCAGGAACTGGGCTGTGAGTCGTCCATGGATGATGTATGCGCCGCCGTAAAACAGCAGTTCGAATCCGTTTTGAACCTGAATCTTTCCACCGCGAGTTTTTCCCATCTGCAGCATCAATTGCAAAATCCAAATCAGCGACCACCAGCAGAGCTGGGGGTATGAGGATGGCCCCTGGAAGGGGCCGGGGCCACCTCTGCTGGGGGCCGCTGATTTTTAAAAAATCGTTGCTGTTGATGAGTTTAGTGCTTAGTATTTCGATGATATAAAACTGTTTTCTGACAACATGTTGTCAGAAAATGAAGGTTTCAGGTGTCTGGTGTCAGGGAAAGGAGATGTTAGATACTGAAACCTGACACCCGACACCTGAAACCTATATACATTATCGGTATTTTTGCTGCCCCGTAGGGGCCACTTTTTCCGAGCGTCGTCTTGAAAAAAGCTTAAATGCCCTGGCGATGAGAATTGCTTTATAAAGCGGATTCTTTTTGTTTTCCGGTGACCAACCTTTAAAATAAGTTATAAAATTCTGAGACGCTATATCATGAAACATCAATCGAATACCCCTGTACGCGTCCGAAAACCCGCTTGGCTGAAACAACGACTGCCATCCGGCCCCGAGTTTGAGAAAATCAGAAGCATGCTCCATAAGGACCGGCTTCACACCGTCTGCCAGGAAGCCGGCTGCCCGAATATCTGGGAGTGTTTTTCACACCGCACGGCAACGTTTCTTATTTTGGGTTCCCGCTGCACACGCAATTGCCGCTTCTGCGCGGTGACCGAAGGTCCCCTGGAGCCGCCCGACCCGCGCGAACCCGCCAGGGTCGCAAGCGCTGCCCGTAAAATGGGGTTGAAATACGTCGTGGTGACTTCCGTCACCCGGGACGACTTGCCGGATGGCGGTGCCGGCAGTTTTGCCGAAACCATTGAAAAAATCCGTCAAGAGATACCTGATGGCTGCGTAGAAGTCTTGATCCCGGATTTTCAGGGAAGCAAAAAGGCGCTTGAAACGGTTTTGAATGCGCACCCTGATGTATTAAATCACAATATTGAAACAGTCCCGCGACTGTATCCCGAGGTTCGTCCCCAGGCGGATTACCGGCAATCTCTTGACCTGATTCAACACGTTCATGACTACAATCCGGCGCTGCTCACCAAGTCCGGACTCATGCTCGGTTTGGGAGAACACCCGGCGGAAATCAGCCTCACCCTTGAAGACATGCTTAGAGCAGGCTGCCGCCTGTTGACCCTGGGCCAATATTTGCAGCCTTCGAAAGACCATTTGCCGGTGATCCGCTATGTCCCGCCGGAGGAATTCGAGCAGTGGCGCAAGACTGCACTTCAGATGGGCTTTGTGGAAGTTGCCAGTGGACCGTTTGTACGTAGCTCTTACCATGCCAAGGAGTTGTTTCAGGAAATAAAATCTTGACGGGATAGACGTTGCGGGTTGCGAGTTGCGGGTTGCACGTTGCGCGTTGCTGGCAAAAAAGGCAAAGAGCACAGGGCATAACGCATAGCGCATAGAGTACGACATCGCTCAATTTTGTCGTTATAGTTGCTTATTTTCTTGGGCGAAAGTAGAAAATGGATTTCTGGCGAGCATCATCATAAAGTGTGGATTCAACAATTTTTTCAAATGGATTTTTTTTCCGCTTTTTGGTCCCAGTATTCCAACATTCCACTATTCCATCATTCCATGTGGCTTCTCAAGGTGAATGACCACAACAAATATAATACTTTCAAAAATTTATAGAAATTGCGTGACATTAAACTATCGAGACAATCATTTGGATCATCCAATAACCTGGGCCGAAATCAACCTGGCGGCCTATGCACATAACATCAGGGAGCTAAAACGCATCACCCGGCCGCCCGCGCGCCTGATGGCCGTCGTAAAGGCCAACGGCTACGGCCACGGTGCCGTTGAAGTTGCCCGTGAAGCCCTGCAAAACGGAGCGCAATATCTGGGAGTCGCCAGAATCAATGAGGCCATTCCGCTGCGGCAGGCCGGCCTTGAAGTCCCGATTTTAATTTTCGGCTACAGTCCCCCGGATCTCGCGCCCGCGCTCATCGAATACGAGCTCACTCAAACCGTCTATTCTCGGTCGACAGCCAGCGCTTTATCCGAGCAGGCAACCCGTAGAGGGAAAAAAATCAATGTTCACCTCAAGGTGGACAGCGGCATGGGAAGACTCGGTTTTGTGCTGGCGGCAACCAACGACACCCCGGATGATGTTGCGGCCCGGAATTCCGTCCGTGCAATCGAAACCATCACCCGTCTCCCCGGTCTTACAGTGGAAGGCATTTTCACCCATTTTGCTACAGCCGACAGTGCCGACAAATCTTATGCGGATTTGCAGTTGAATCGATTCATGGATCTTCTCAACCGCCTGCAAAAGGAGGGACTGGAACCCCCCATAAGGCATGCAGCCAACAGTGGCGCTCTGATCGATATGCCGGATTCTCATCTGGACATGGTACGTCCCGGCATTGCCACCTACGGTCTGCACCCTTCAGACGAAGTCGATAAAAGCAGGGTTGACCTGAGGCCGGTCATGTCCTTGAAAAGCAGGATCATACATTTGAAAAGGGTACCGCCCGGTTTTAACATCAGTTACGGTATCACCTTCCAGACAAAAAATCACACCACCATTGCCACGGTTCCGGTCGGATATGCCGATGGTTTCAATCGCCGGTTGTCCTCCCGGGGTCACATGCTGGTGCATGGCCGGAGAGTCCCCATCGTTGGGCGGGTATGTATGGACTTGACCATGCTGGATGTGGGCGAAGTTTCAGGGGTGACGCTCGAAGACGAAGTGGTCGTCTTCGGAGTGCAGGGAAATGAAGCTGTCACGGCGGATGAAATCGCCTCGGGCCTGGACACAATAAACTATGAAATCGTATCGACGATTACCGCCAGGGTGCCACGTATTTATTATAAAAGTTCAGCCACTAAGACACAAAGGCACAAAAAAAGATGATGACAGTCACCAAACCCACGAAAGAACACGAAACTTTGTTTTTGTTTTCGCATGATTTAGTGGTTTTCGTGGCTGACAATACCCTCTTATGAAACTACGCCAAAATGGCACGGTTTCTTTTTTGATCAGACTGGACGCTCGCGGCCAGAGGCGTCGCTCATATGAAACTACGCCAAAATGGCGTGGTTTCTTGATGATTAGAATGCCCGCTTCGATGACCTGGAATAAACAGCGAACCGCAGAATAACGAATATCGAATGACGAATCATGGAATCGCTACGCGAAATCTTTTTTAAAATAGACAGAATACATTAATTCGACGTTCGATGTTGGACGTTCTATGTTCGATGTTTATCAGTTTCTTTCTCGATTAGACTGGCCGCTGTTCAGGCCAGCGGCTGGGTTAAACTCTGAACCTTTGAACCCCGAACCTCTGACGAGAATCAACAGTGCCCTATTTCACGACAAAAGACGCCTGCAAAATTTTCTATACGACCTACGGCGTTGAAGCATCCAAACCGGTTGCTATTTTTCTAAACGGCACCACCCAGACCACATTATCCTGGGGCGGCCTGGTTCCGGCCTTTTCTAAGCGCTTTGGTCTGCTCTGCTACGATGCCAGAGCCCAAGGGCAAAGCGATCTTGGAAACATGCCCATCTCACTGAAACTGCATGTCTCGGACCTGAAGGATTTGCTCGGGCACGTGGCTGTTGACAAGGCCCATCTGGTGGGCATAAGCCATGGCGGCTGGGTTGCGCTGGCGTTTGCAGCTGAGTTTCCGGAAATGGTCGATCATCTGGTGTTGTGCAGCCTGAGTGCGATAACAAATGACCGGGCCCGTGCAATCGTCCGATCCTGGCTGGAAATATTGCGCTTATCGGGCCTGGAAGCCATGGCCTGGGCGGCATTGCCCACCGTTTTTGGAAATAGTTTTTTAAACCAGCACCAAAAAATATTAGACAAGATCGTCGACGCCGTCGTGCTGAGGAATAGTAGAAGGTCCCTAATTGCACAACTTGAAGCGGTTTTACGGTATCCCCCGCCGGGCAATCTGACGAAAAATTTAATTCAACCGGCCCTTGTTATTTCGGGAGCAGATGATCCAATCATCGACCCGTCCGATGTCCGCCGGCTCGCAGATCTTTGCAATGCCCGCCACATAGAACTTGCTGGAATAGGCCACAGTATTCCGGCCGAGGCGCCCCGGCTTGTTGAAAAATTGGTACTGGATTTTTTGATAGAAGGAAGGACAGAGGCAAAAGGTTAAAGGCCAAAGGAAGAAAATCTATCGGTTTTCAGGACCACAAAGGTAAAGCGCAGTGATACCATTCTTCGAATTTCAATCCGGCTGATTTGTTCGACCCGGAGCCTGTAACCGGGGGGCTAACGGACGATGCATTCGCCGCAGCGCGCTGCACTTTATACGCTGAAACTTTGCGCCCGATATTCTCAAATCCCTTAGCCTTTAACCTTTGGCCTTGAACCTTTCAACCCTGACTTCTAAAGCCCATCAAGAATGAGAGAAATAATTCTAATCAATATTACCGGCAAGGACAAGCCGGGTCTGACCGCCAGTCTGACCAGTATTCTGGCCCAGTATGAAGCCACGATTCTGGACATCGGCCAGGCGGTGATCCATGACTACCTGTCCCTGGGCATCCTGGTGGAAATACCGTCCGCCCATACATCCTCATCGATCCTTAAAGATCTCCTGTTTCAGGCCCACGAACTGGGAATCCAGATTCGCTTTTCCGCCATCGATGAAAAACGCTACGAAGCATGGGCTGCGAAATATGGCCAGGAACGCCGGATTATCACTGTGTTGGGCCGCCGTCTGACGGCTGCCCAGTTGTCTGAAGTCACCGCCGCGATTGCAGCCAACCATTTGAATATCGATGTGATCACCCGGCTTTCCGGGCGGGTTTCGCTGGATGATCCCGAATCGTTTCCCAAGGCCTGTGTTCAGTTTACCCTATCCGGACATCTCGATGAGCCCAGCCGATTCCGCGGCCGGCTGCTTGAAATCTCCGAAAAAACCGGGATTGATATATCCTTCCATGTGGACGACATTTATCGTCATGCCCGCAGGCTGGTGGTGTTCGACATGGATTCCACCCTGATCCGGGGTGAAGTCATCGATGTCCTGGCAAACCATGCCGGCGCAGGCCAACAGGTCGCCCGAATCACCAAATCCGCCATGAACGGTGAAATCGATTTTAAAGAAAGTTTCTCCCGGCGCGTCGCGCTGCTAAAAGGCCTTGAGGAAAGCGTGCTGGCACAGGTTGCCGAAAACCTCATACTCACCGAAGGTGCCGAGCGCGTGATCCATAACTTGAAAAAGCTTGGCTACAAGATCGGCATCATCTCCGGCGGTTTTGACTACTTCGGTGAATCCCTGCAAAAAAGTTTGAATCTGGACTACGTTTTTGCCAATGTGCTTGAAATTGAAAACGGCAAAGTGACGGGCAACGTCAGCGGTGACATTATCGACGGTTGGCGAAAAGCTGAAATTCTCAAAACCATCGCCACGGTGGAAAACATCAGCCTGCAACAGACCATTGCTATCGGCGACGGCGCCAACGATTTACCAATGCTCAGCATCGCCGGTCTGGGGATTGCATTTCACGCCAAATCCATCGTCAAAAAAAATACCCAAAAATCCATCTCCAGCGTGGGACTGGACGGACTGCTGTATTTGATGGGAATCAGTGAAAGAGAGATCCGGCAGCCATAAACACCGTTTAATCTCTGTAACAATTAATTTCAAAATCCCTAGAAGACCCGACAAGATTAAATTGGGAGACGAAAATCTATTCATTTGCAGCGAGATAGGGGGGTCGTCTTCATTCGACTCCATATGTCAAGAATCAAGACGACCCCTATTTTTTTATATAAGGCTGATTTGAAAATCGCATTAATGCCGGCCGGGGCCGAAGTTTGCCATTTATAGATGGACATTACGCAAAGTCCATGACCGACTTCTTGCCTTTGAGGTCGTCGCCATCCTTGTCTATAGGGCGCACCTCCATTTTGCGGTTAGGCCAGTCAATGTCTACCCGGCAGAAGTTGTCCTTCTGGGTGAAATTTTCGGCAATATAGTCCATTTCAATCCCATTTTCCTTGTCAATCTCAAAGGTATCATTTTGCTTTTTTGAATCATGGACGTAATTGGAAGGTTCGCCATCGGCAAACCAAAACGGCCAGTAAAAGGCCGAGGAGGTCACCGCATAGGCTTTTAAAGCTTCCACCTCGGGGCTGCCGGAAAACTTGATACGCGCCACGTTGGAGCAGTGAATATCGCCGGAGAGAAAGACGATATTTTGAATGCGATGGCGGACGATATGTTGCAGCAGGTGTCGCCGGGTGGTTGGAAATGCCGGCCAGGAGTCGCTTTTTTCCTTTTTGTTTTCGTTGCCTGCGGTTTCAATGGGATTGGGCACAAAAACCGTGGGAGATACGATGAATTTGGGGCGGTCATTATCTTTGTGCTGCGTCAGCCAATTGCACAGATGATCCAGTTGGGTCGGCTCTTTGACCGGATCAAAAGAGGGCCGTCCGAGCAGATGATTATCCGCCAGTCCGGGTTCGTCGTCTTTGTAGCGCTGGGTCCGTTCGTCCAACACAAAAAATGGAAATCCGCCGCAGTCGAAGTCATAAAAAAGCCGGCGGTCATATCGGTCCTGTCGGGGTCCGTGACTCCACTGGTAGCTCATGTAAGCCCCGATGGCGATATTGAACAACACGCGTTTGTTGCGCTCGGTGATGCGGTCCTGGGTCCAGTTGTCTTCGATCTCATGGTCATCCAAGATCATATAGGTGGGCAGATTGCGCAGCAGCCGTCGGATATTGGGCGTGCCAAAGGCAGTTTGATAGCGCTCCTGAAATTCTTCATAGGTATCGGCCAACCCAATAGGGATGGCGCGGTTGAACATGTCAGCATAGATCTGATCGCCCACCATGAGAACAAAGCGGGGTTTGCTGCCAAAGCGCGTGCGCTTGGCCTGGTCCAACATGGGGCCGAAGATCTTATCCGAATGCTTTTTCTTCCAGAGCAGTCCCGGATAGTGGCAGGACCCGAAAAGAAAGCTGAGGACGCTGCTGTTGCTGGGAAATGTTCGGAATTCGGCGGTTGACGATTCCCGGTCCAGCCGCATCAGTTCTTCGGCCCAAACCT
Organism: uncultured delta proteobacterium; assembly: GCA_963765595.1. Lineage (GTDB taxonomy): Bacteria > Desulfobacterota > Desulfobacteria > Desulfobacterales > JAFDCJ01 > JAFDCJ01. Next base: position 16,414 of record CAVXXE010000081.1, on the reverse strand, counting down.
CGGGCTTGGGCAGCTTCGCTACCAGCGCTTCATTGCTGACGGTTTCTTCATTGGGATAGGCATCATCTAAAGCGATGGTGCCCAAACGGACCTGATAAGCCGTATCCGGCTTTAGCAAAAAGGGTTTGTCATCAACACCCAGCGATGTGTCAACCCCCAGATTAAATGTTCCAGTACGATCATATTCCCGGTGCAACCGGAAATAAGCCGTCCGGTGAGGATCTTTCGGATCCGCCTTGTTTTTGTTCAACACGGTCAGTACACCAATGGTGCGGCGATCTTCGGACAGTGTCGCCCCCGCGTCGGCCGGATCTCCGGTGCGTATCCAGAGACGGCATGAATGATCGGTGGTGTGTCCGACAATGGGACCCAACGTCGGTTCTCTGAGGCTTCCCATAGTAATTCTCCTTTCATTGAGGGTGTTCATTATTGATTAAAAGATCATTTCACCTGCCGTACCGGCAGGTATCGGACTATCAGCCTTGATACACCTGTTCTACGATATCGGCGATAACGCAGGAAATATCATTTGCATTCAGCAGTTGAATGATAGTCGGGATCTCATCTCTTCTTTCGATGGACAGTTCACTGTAACCCGGACTTTTGAAGATGCTGATGCCGTTTTTTTCCAGTAACCGCAAGGCCGCATCTAAATTTCCAACCCGAAGCCCCAAAACGGTATAGTCCTCCATATAAAAGGAGGGGAATGAGTTATCAGGCAGGCAGATCGTGGCGTCTGATTCACTCGGTATGATTGGCAAACGTGGCATAATTAAGTGGAATCTCGATTTTGACAGTAAATCTCGAAGTGCAGCTTAATTGAGAATAGATCAGGATCGACTAAGGTACCGATATCATCAACGTCCGCGGAAGATCAATCACAATTTTTTTTCGGAAGGTTCCGGGTAAGTTCTAAGGGGATGGTACCCGAATCATGGCCTGAAAATCCGGGCACCGTCTTGAAGTGTTCTCAATTGGGATATTGATCCATAATGGCCTTTTGAAATGCTTGCTGAACAGCTGAGGGGAAGGGATGCGGTACGGCGTTTTTAAGGGCATCCCGTCGCACCCAGACCACCTCCTGTTTCCCGGTGGCCAGCTTCAGGGGGCGGCCGTTGGGATCGGATTTAAAGTACTCGAAATAAAGGGTTGCATGGCACTTTTTGAGGGCTTTTAGCGCCATGCGCACTTCAATGCGATCAAACGGCATGGCCTCTCGCAGGTGGTCCACCCTGCAGTTCAGGCAGATTAATTCCCCCTTGTCTCCGGTGCCCTGGAAATATTCCGGGATCAGATCATAAAAATAGCGATCACGCACCCTGCCCTGCCAGGCATAATAGTTGGCAAAATAGATGTTGCCGACAATGTTGGCATCCTCCAGGGAGGTCTCCGTCAATTGACTGAAAAGTTTCGGCTCGACGGTGGGCCCGGCCGGTGCAAGATATTGATAGTTTTCATCTCCATGCTCGCATAAAGCCTTTAAAGGCTCCGACCTCGACCAGGATGTCTGAACATCCTGCCAGGCATTCAACCAGGGCTACAAAGTTCATCCGGGCTGTCACCTGCCGCACAAAGTGTTTTGGCAGATCATGACCAGCCGAAAATCACCGCCCGTCAATCCAGCTAAACAGGCGAATCGCGAGTTCCGGCAGACTGGCAGGCAAAGTAGTTTGTTGAGCTAATTTTTCTGCGTCCGGCGATGTCAGGCGGCAATGAAACACATTCGAAACGTACAATCGCTAGTTGGCCAGAGCTTTTTTTACAGCCAGACCTATTTTCTCTATGCTGTAGGGTTTACGAATATATTCGCCGGCTCCCAATCGCTGTATTTCCTCCACGCGTCCGGTTTCGGAATACCCGCTGGCAATGATTGATTTTTGATCGGGATGGTACTCAATAATCCGCCGGTAGGTTTCGAGCCCGTCCATCCCCGGATCCATGATCATATCTAAAATAACCAGATCGGTCGAATGGCTCTGCATGTATTCGACAGCCTCCTCGCCGCTGGCGGAGGAGGCGACGCAATAGCCCAGTTTTGTTAAGACTTTGTCGGCAATATTCCGTTGTTCTTCGACATCGTCGACCACCAATATGGATTCACCATTGCCTCTGTATCTGTCCATCGAAATATGCTCTATTTCTGTCTGTAGCGGCTCATCCGTGGAAGGGAAATAGAGGTGAAAGGTCGTTCCTTCGCCCGGAGTGCTCTTGATATCGATATACCCGTTGTGATCATGAACGGTTCCCCATACAACCGCCATTCCCAGCCCCGTGCCGCTGCGACCCATGACTTTTTTGGTATAGAACGGTTCGAATATACGCTCCATTTCTTCGGGGGCGATCCCAACACCCGTGTCTGAGACGGTGATAGTGGTATAGCTGCCTTTTTTAATGTTGGGGTAGCCCTTGATGGGTTTGTCGATCTCGGTATTTCCAGAGGAAACCGTGATGGTGCCGCCGTCGGGCATGGCTTCGGCTGCATTGGAGATCAAGTTCATGATGGTCTTGGAAAGATGCACCGGCGACCCCAGGTTATTGTGCAGCCCGTCTTTCAGTTCGACCTTGCATTCAACCTCGGGGTGATAAGTTTTTAATTTAAGAAATTCCGGACTCTGGAAGTAGTCTTCGATGATGCCGTTCAGATTGACTACCGTTGAAATTGCAACCCCCCGCCGCGCAAGGGTCAACAGGTCTTGAACAATTGCGGCCGCTTTTTCGCCGGACTTTTTGATCAACAACAGAGCGTCTCTAAACGGGGTTTTTTCGGGCATATCGCTTAACAACAACTCCGGATAGCTGACAACGCCGGAGAGAATATTGTTAAGATCATGGGCCACGCCGCCGGCCAAGGTGCCGAGAGATTCCATCTTCTGTGCACGATGAAGTTCCTTCTCCATCTGGATTTCGCGGGTGACATCCCGGTTGACGGAAACAAAGCTGATGATGTTGTTTTTGCTGTCTCTTACGGGCGAAATGGTGACCTCGAGTTCGACAGATCGTGTTATCTTTCTTTTTGGTACTGATTCGTCCGGACCACACCTTACCGGTTGCGATGCGCTTCCACATCGACTTATAAAAGGACTTCGGATGATGATCGCTTCTGAGGATTTTAGCGTTCTGACCAACGATCTCCTTTTGGGTGTAGCCGGAAATTTTTTCAAATGCCGGATTTGTGTAATTCACCGTTCCCCTTCTATCGGTGATGACAATACCTTCAGCGGCTTGTTCGATGGCAGTTGCCAGATGCAATAAATCTTCTTGAGCTTTTTTGACGGTCAAGAATTTCCTGCTTCAGATCCTCATAAAGCCTGGCATTATCCAAGAGAAATGGCCGCCTGGGAAAGCAGTATGCGAAGCACCTTTATTCGCTCTTCGGTGAAAGCCGCTGTGGTCAGATTATTTTCCAGGTACAAGACACCGGCGGGACTATCCTTTTGACGGATGGGCATACACAAAATCGATTTCGGGTTATTCCGATGAATATATAAATCACGATCAAACTGTTTAGCTTCATACGCATCGTGAATGACAAGATCTTCGGCCGAGCGGAATACGAAGCGTACGATGTCCAATGACAACTCGTGACACTGTTCAATCGGTGTTGATTGCAATACCTCGATGCTTAAAGGATCGGCAATGATCGAGGCTTGAATATTCAACCGGCCATCGGAATTCAGTAATAAAAAACCTTTCTGGGCGCCGGCATTCTCGACAATGTAAGTCATTAATTGTTTCATCAGTTCAGCCATGACAACTTCCCCCGATATGGCTTGGGAGGCTTTCATCACGGTAGCCAGATCCAAATGCTCATGCTGTTTGGTAGCGGAAGAATCAATGGTGCTGCTAACAGCCTCGCTTTCGGTTTTTGAGGCGTTCGAACTGTTAGAAGAGAAAGCAATTCGTTGTATCGTTCGTTTAGATCTTTGATCTTCGCCAGAGCACCCCATTTTTCATAACAATGATGGGCTTCCTGCAAATAGGCCCGGGCGATAGTGGCCTTTCCGCGTTCCAGATAAAACCTGGCTGCCAGTTCATTGGCCAGTGCTTCTTCGTTGGTATATTCATTTTTTTTAGCCAGCTTGATTGCCTGATCATAAAAGTCACCGGCCTTATCATTTTGGCCCAGAATCCGGTGGCGTTCCGCCTCAACCAGGTAATATTTATGTAAATGATTCATGGGGGCATGGCGTGCCCATTTTTTCATTTTTTTCTGGTTCGAGCAGACTTGTTTGTATAGTCGTTTTTGTTCCGGCCTTTTCGAATTTGCAAAAATTGCTAAGCGTGTCAAAGAATCATAAAAATAAAAAGTTGGAACAACTATCATTCCTACCACGCTGTCAATATAGCCTTCTGCCAATTTTGCATATTTTACGGCAAGATGGTATTTTCCAAAAAGATAACACAGAAAAAGTTTGATGAAATACAGGTAGTAAATTGTCGTTCTATCTTTTGCCTTTTTGTGTCTGGGCAACATCTGCTTTTCATCATAATGATGACCGCTTAATTCGTAGCATATATCAGATTCTACCTCTTAAATTTGCGACAGCCTGTCGAAACAATTCCTGCATATGAAAGGATTGCTCATGTTTGAGTTTCTTAATCGCATTGCTGTAAAAATGCATTTCTTGTTCGACGAAATCGAGGTTTTTGCCTGCTAGAAAGGAGTGATAGCAGTAAAAAAATGCACAAAAGCCTGCATATTCAAAATCACCTGTCTCGAGTCCGCTCTGAAAGGCCTCAGGCAGAGGGCCGATGGTTTCCCTAATATGCTTTTTCCAATGAATGATAAAGCCATAGCACATATGGTAGGTTCGTGCTTTAAATTCTTCGACGGATAAATGCTCTAAAACTCGTAAAGATAGTCGACCATATTGAAAGCCTTTTTCAATATCTCCTGTTACTCCACAGAGGATCATCCCATAAACTGCATAGGCAAAGGCACTTTCAGGTGCGTTGCCGTGCCTTAAGGAAAGTTTTAACATGCGAAATACTAATAGCGGTAAAAGGTCAGGTTTGACAAAATAGGCAGCAGAGCCAATCCGATTCAAAATCTTCAGAGAAGCCAACTTATATGGATCAACCATTGCGGGTAGGTTCACTAAATTCTCAATTCGCTTGCCGGTCATGGCAAACTTGGAATCAAGCAGTTCCAATATTATATTTAATTTTTTAGGTCTTGCGGGAAATTTTATCCCTAACCCCCGTAGTACAAAGAGATGAAGTTTCTAACGCTTCCATCAGTTTATATTGCGCTTTATTGGCTTCTATTTCGACCTCATATACGTTTACTTTGTCCAACAATGTTTTGGCATTAACCATCACAGCTTGTGAATAAATCTGCATTTCATCATAATCGGCGCAAAGGTAGGCTGCCTCCGTACTTTCTGAATGCAAAGCCAAACTCAGGCTATAACGCCTTTTCCACCCGCCTTTGCCCAATAGCCTAATTCCGATTCGAAAATACTTTATTGCCGCTTCAAACGCAGCCGATTTTTTTGCTCTTCTACCAGCTTCTAGATTTAGTTCAGCTGCTTCATCTCTATCAGCCTGGTTTAAAATCAATGCCCTCCCAAGGTTTAGCTGGTTAACAATATTGAAGATTTTCTCCTGCTTTCGCTCGGCAGGTGTATTCTCAAGAAAATGCAGTCCCACTTGCCGGTGGATAGCCTGTCTTTCTGATTCGTTGACTAGCGAGTACGCTGTTTGCTGAATCCGATCGTGAATAAAGCCGTATTCATCAACTAATTTGCGTGCCGGACCGGCTTCCTGCTCATCCAATACCTCATACGAATTCCCCATCGGTACTATTAATCCATCCGCCACTGCTTGCTGCAGCGAAGCGGCCGTGTCTTCTACCGTCAGATTACAGACCTTGGCCAATGTTTCCACTTTGAATGGATTACCCAGACTGGCACCCACTTGCAAGACACGCTGGGTTTTGTCATCAAATTGTTGAATCTTGCGCGCTACTAAGTCGACCACATCGTCGTTGATACCGACCTTTTGAATTTCCTCCACCCCCCACTGCCAACTGCCAAGCCGAGAGTCAAATCGCAACAGTTTTTGTGTATAGAGCGTTTTTAAAAACATTTCAGCAAAGAAAGGATTGCCCCCTGTTTTTTGGGAAATCATTTCTGCCAGTGGCATGGCCTGTCGCTTATTAGAGTGGAGGGAATCAACGATCATCTGGCATATATTATTATTATCCAATGCTACCAGATTAATTAGATTGATACCGACATCTTTTTTAGCAATTGAATCAAGAGTTCTCTTTAAAGGACCGTCAGCGTCGACCTCATTATCTCGATAAGCTCCGATCAACAAAAGATAACCTAACTTTTGATCCATAATCATGAGTTCAATTAGTTTTAATGAAGCAGCGTCTGCCCATTGCAAGTCATCTAGAAAGATAGCCAGGGGCTGCTGAGATCGACAAAAGACGCGAATAAAATTTTGGAAAACCAGGTTGAAGCGATTCCGGGTTTCAACGGGACCTAACGTTGCTACGGTCGGTTGGGGTCCCACAACAAGCTCGAATTCGGGGATGACGTCGATGATGATTTGTCCATTCGGGCCTAAAGCATCGAGAAGTTGCTCACGCCAGCGGAGCAGATTTGTGTCACTTTCACTCAAAAGCTGCCGCACCAGTTCCTGAAAAGCGCTCACTACGGCGCTGTATGGTATTTCACGCTGCAACTGGTCAAACTTACCGGAAATAAATCTAATTTTTCCCTCGCTGCCGCGTTGTAGGTTAGTGTGCTTATGAACTTCCCTTACCAGAGTCGATTTACCGATACCAGGGGCACCCGTAACCAGCAGAAATTCCCGATTCCCATCGGTCACTCGTCTGAACGCCTGCATCAAGGTTTCATTTTCTTTTTCCCTGCCATACAATTTTTTCTGAATTTGAAACTTATCGGCAACATCATTCTGTGCGATGGAAAAACTTTCAATTTTACCTTGTTTTTTCCACTGATCGAGGCACTCGTCCAAATCCAGTCGGATCCCCAGCGGACTCTGGTATCGATCCACGGCATTCTTGGCCAACAATTTCATGATAATATTAGAAATTGCCTCGGGTATGGTGGAATCTATCTTGTGAATCGCTTGCGGCACCTTGGCGATATGGGCGTGAACCAGTTCAAGGTTATCATCTGATTCAAAAGGTCTTTTCCGACAAAACATTTCGTAAAGTGTGACACCAAGGGAATAAAAATCAGTACGGTAATCAACCGAACGGTTTATTCTGCCGGTCTGCTCCGGTGACATATAAGCCAGGGTACCTTCAAGGACATTCGGGTGTTTCATTAGAGGATTTTGGACCGAAAGAGCCGTGGCCATCCCAAAATCGATGATTTTTAATTGCTCGCTTGCCGGGTTGATAACAATATTTGAGGGATTGATATCTTTGTGGATGATTCCGGCTGCATGGATCTTTGCGATGGCATTCGCTATTTCTACGGCGATGGTTAAACATTCTTCCAGGCTAAATCGTTTGGTGATCATTAAATGATTCAAGGAATCCCCGCCAAAGTCTTCAAATACGATAAACGGTATGTCCTCATACATTTCAATCGCATATGCCTTAGCTACGCATTCAAGATCCAGGGAGTGGATAATTTTAAATTCGTGCTGATACCGTGCGACGTCAACCGGAGAGGAGGGGTTTTCATTGAGAACTTTCAGAATCACCGACTCGTTGTTATCAGTGCGACGACCCCGGAAGACAATAGTGCTGGCACTTTCATAAATTTTAGCCACGGTCTCGTAGCCGGAAAAACGATTCAATGAGATCCTCCATTGTTTTTTTCAATCTATAAATCGAAATTCAAATCTTAAACGTAGATAGTTTATAAATCTTAATTAGGCACTTAATTCCGTTCAGATGTTTACTAAATCCTAATTAGGCACTTAATTCTGTTTATTTAATTAATTCAAGTGTTTATTAGCCTTTTATATTGACATTTCTGCTTAACTCTATTTATAATTATGCGGACCTACAGCCTAAAGGCTTATAGAAAAATCCATCTTATTTATCAAACTCTTCATCTTCTTAGTTAATAAAATGGGCTACATTTATATATGCAAATATTATGCCAAAAAGATGCTGCATTTCTATATCACCCATTCTCATACCTTTATACGCAACCGATGGCAGATGATTTGCGTGCACCAAATTCAGCGATCATCATAGTATTTAAGCGAACACTTAAAAATTTGTGATTTGCATAAACTTAGATATGTTACCGTTATCGAGATATTAGACCGCCTCTTCTCTTACAAAAGAGTTAATCGACCATTTCTGAATAAAAGTTAAAGGTTATTTTGGAGATTTGAGATATGAATCCTACTGTTGTAAAAAAAACAAGTTTTCCCTTGCCGAAGGAAACGTCGCGTACCCCTATTGCCGTTATTGGACTGGCCTGCTGGTATCCCGGCGCTCGCAATCCCCGCCAACTATGGGAGAACATTCTGGCACGCCGTCGCGAGTTTCGCCGGCTACCCAAACAGCGCCTGTCATTAGACGACTATTATCATTCTGACCCGCATCATCCCGATATGACGTATGCACAGCGAGCGGCGGTCATCGACGGATTTGATTTCAATTGGCAGGACTGGCGTATTCCATACAGAACGTTTCGCTCCACCGATATTGCACATTGGCTGGCGTTGGAAGTGGCCCTGAAGGCCATTGGTGATGCAGGCTTTGACCGTGATACTATCCCCCATGATCGCACTGGAGTCATCGTTGGCAATACGCTGACTGGTGAGCAAACGCGGTCCAATACCATGCGTTTGAGATGGCCGTATATACGGCGCGCCTTTCGAGCTGCAATCCGGACCGAGGGTCTCTCGGATTCATTGGTCGATAAAATTGAAACCAGGCTTGAATCCTACTTCAAATCCGTATTTCCAGCCGTAAATGAGGATACCCTCGCCGGTGGATTATCAAACACGCTGGCCGGAAGGATTTGTAACTATTTAGATCTCTTTGGCGGGGGTTATACCGTGGACGGTGCATGCTCATCATCTCTGCTTGCCGTCGCCACGGCAGCTTCGAACCTGCGGAACGGCGACCTGGAATTGGCTTTGGCAGGTGGGGTGGATATCAGTCTCGATCCATTCGAGCTGGTCGGCTTTGCAAAAACCGGGGCACTGTCCCATGACGAAATGCGGGTTTATGATCAAGGAGGCAGTGGATTTATTCCAGGAGAAGGCTGCGGTTTTGTTGTTCTGAAACGCTTGGAAGACGCACGTCGAGACGGGAATTATGTCTACGCGGTGATTCATGGATGGGGCATTTCTTCAGATGGCGGCGGATCAGGAATTACTGCGCCCAACGTAACCGGGCAAGTCCGGGCACTAAGGAGAGCCTATGACCGGGCTCCCTATAATATGTCAAGTTTAAATTTTTTAGAAGGACACGGAACCGGAACTGCGGTAGGCGATCGCGTAGAATTAGAAGCCATTGCCCTCGCTATGGTCAACGGCTCACCAGCGGGCTCTGCAGCTAAGCGCTCTTGCGGCATCACTTCTTTAAAATCCCTAATCGGGCACACCAAAGCGGCCGCGGGTATTGGAGGATTGATCAAAGCCATCCTGGCTGTCAATCGCCGGGTTCTGCCACCGACTGCCGGCTGTCGCAACCCCCACGGTGTATTTAATAGCCAAGCCCGCTGTCTCTATCCGATATTAAATGGTAATGTATGTGAACCCAACGAAACAATTCGAGCCGGCGTATCCGCGATGGGCTTCGGCGGAATCAACTGTCATGTGACCCTTGAGTCAGGGGACGAGCCCAGCCCTCGCCTGGAACCGGAACTGGAGGAAAGGAGCCTGCTGGCCTCCCATCAAAGAACCAACATTTTCTTGCTGACAGCCGAGTCCCTAAAAGACCTGAGTAGGAAAACAAGGAAATTGATGGAGATGTCGGAGGGGATCAGCATCGCCGAGCTGACGGACCTGGCGGCAAACCTGGGACACAAGGTTAGCCAAGAAGCACCGATTCGAGCAGCCGTTATTGCCGGCCGACCCGATAAATTGGTTGAGCGTTTAAACCGAATGGCTGATTCGATCGAAAAAAAGCCGTTGGCCGGTGGACAACTTTTTCATGAGACCGACCAGAAGACTTGGATAGGCAATCGTGTCAACCGGACGCGGGTGGGACTACTCTTTCCGGGTCAGGGTTCGCAGAAGCTCAATATGGCGCGTATCATCGTTGAACGATACACGTGGGCCAGAAAGCTGGTCAATGAAGCGGATCAATGGTTGCAGGAGATGGGCGGCGACTCCATCAAAGCCGCTTTTTTCTGCACCCCCGAGCGGGCCAATGATTCGGAAGAAAAAAGGAATTGGTTTCGGGCATTGTCAGAGACCGAGGTCGCCCAACCTGCAATCTGCTTAACGTCCGTACTGTGGTGGCAGCTCCTGCAAAGGTTGGGAGTTACTCCGGTGGCCGTGGGAGGACACAGCCTGGGAGAACTGACCGCCTTTCATACAGCAGGCGCCTATGATATTGCCGATCTACTTCGTTTTGCAGGTCTCAGAGGTCGCGCATTGAAGCGTTCCGGTTCGAAGCCCGGCGCCATGGTCAGTCTGATGTGCTCGCAGGAAAGATTGGCGACGATCCTCAATCAGGTCAGCGGCTACGCAGTGTTGGCCAATATCAACAGCCCCCGCCAGATGGTGTTATCCGGTGAGCAGTCCGCTATCGAGTCAGCCATTTCGATAGCCTCGCAGAGCGATATTCAATTCCAGAGGCTGCCGGTTTCCAACGCCTTTCACTCAAAGCTGGCTGAACATGCTGCCAAGGTGCTGGAACTCGAATCGCCGTTGGCCGAAACCCTCACGAATCTTGACATTCGCCTTTTCTCCAGTGTCGATGGCAAGGAAGTCGTGCCCGGATCTTCTTTACGTAAACACTTTGCCGCCCAGGTCATATCCCCCGTAAACTTTGTCGCCATGGTCGAGTCTATGATCCCGGTTTGCGATGTGTTCATCGAGGTGGGGCCCGGCCGCGTTCTTACGGGTTTGGTAGATGATATCGTCGGATCTAAAGGCCCGCCATGCATGCCGGTCGAATCCGTACCTTCCAGGGACGCGGACCTGAACATGCTACTTGCCGGGCTCTTTGTTCAGGGGGTAGATATTGACTGGCGGGTCCTGTACGAAGGACGGCTGGTGCGACCGTTTGTGCCTCCGTCGGAGCGGCTGTTCATTGAAAATCCCTGCGAACAGGAATTCAAGTTGCCCGATACAGCCGCCGACCCCGCCGGCAGTCTCCCGGTAGATTCTCCAACCCGCCTACTTGCGAAAATGGCCCAATTGCCCCACGAAGAAATGGCCGCCTACCTGGAGGCCCGCGGCCCCTTTCTGGCGCGGGTGATAGCAGCGGACCTGGAGTATGCTACGACGGGTGAGTTCCGGAATCCTGCCGGTCAAATTACCCAGAAGGAAAACATCCATCGACCTAACCGAGAGTTACCGGAAAATACCACCGGCATTTCATCACAGGCGGAGACTGACGATGACCTGGAAACCCTGCTCTATTCTCTGGTAACCGAGATCACCGGCTTTGCCCAAGACAGCCTCGATCTGGATATGCGTTTGCTGGATGATCTCAACCTGGATTCCATCAAAGCCGGTGAGCTTGTGGCCAAAGCATTGATTGCAACTGGGTTGGAAGGACAACTTGAACCACTGGATTTTGCGAATGCCAGCCTGGCGCATATTCGTAAAAGTTTAGTGGAGCTGAAAATCAGCACCGCAACGGGGACAGACAAGCTGGATAATATCGACCCGTTAGAAACAGTAATGGAACAGGCCGGATATCTTACGGGTCTTTCCGGGGAATCTTTGGATGCTGAAGCATTGACAGAGAATGATTTGGGCATCGACCTGGATATGCTGAAAATGCTCCTGCGCCGTTCGGCAGCTGAGCTGAATATCGAAACGAATGTCGATCCGGTACCATTGCTTGGAAAAAGCTTACGGCAGATCGCACAAATTCTGGAGAGGCTTATAAAGGAGCAGGCTCAGGTAAAATCGCTGTTAGGCAAGCTGGAACTCGATTCCTGGGTCCGTGACTTTGCGGTCGAGCTGATTGAAGAACCGATCCCCCCATTGCCTGACTGCTGGGAGAAACGCCGGGAAGATGACTGGCAATACGCAAATGTGTTAATTCTCTGCGGACGAGATAATAAGGATGTTTATCTCCCGCTGCGCGATGGCCTGATAAAGTGTGGCGCCCACGTCCACATTGCAAGCTATGCAGACGCCAAAAAGAAGGAGCTTGTTGCGGACATCACCTTCACCCATCTCATCGCAATTCTGCCTCGGACTCCGGGTACATTTGAGGCCAACGAAGCCTACCTGGAAAGTGTTGTCATGCATTTGGCCAGTTTGACCCCTTCTCCACCGGCAGCCGATGCTCCTCGACGTCGAACAACAATCACCTATCTCCAGTTCGGCGGCGGTTATTTTGGTTCCCAGCCGCGGTTATCTGATCTCAATCCCTGCTGCGCCACCGCCCTGGCCAAGAGTCTTCACCTGGAACGAAAAGACCTGCGAGTGCGGGTTTTGGATTTTTATCCATTTTTGGACGCAAGACAGGTAGCGGAAATAGCCATTCAAGAAATAACCACCCCGGATGCTTTTGCCGCTGTTGGATTTGACCGTATACTGACACGGCGGGTCCCACGACATCGCCTGATTCAGTCGACTGCTTATAAACCCCGTGCATTGTCCTGGTCCGGCGATGATGTCATTCTTGTCACGGGGGGTGCCAAAGGAATAACCGCATTTTGTGCTTTAGGTGTAGCCCATGCCACCGGGGCACGCATGGCCCTGGTCGGCCGATCGCCACACCCGAATGATCGATCCGATGAAGCAGCGGGAGACGAAATCACTGAAACCTTGCAGAAATATGCCGACGCGGGCCTTGTAGCTGAATATTTCAGCTGTGATGTTTCTGATCTTGAATCGGTGGCATCTTTAATTGATCGGATCAGACAAGAAATGGGGCCTGTCAGTGGCGTCATTCACGGCGCCGGCTTGAATCATCCCCAACCGACCCGGCAGGTGTCGGTGCCGGAGGCACTGCAGGAAGTGCGCCCCAAGATCATGGGTGCGTTAAATCTATTATATATATTAGCGGACACGCCCCCAAAGCTTTTTGTCGGGCCTCAGCTCCATTATCGGCGTAACCGGCATGGCAGGCAATGCCTGGTACGGATTTTCCAACGAATCATTGAATGTCATTTTACACCAGTTCGAGATACTTCATCCTGAAACTCAAACTCTGGCGGTGGCCTTCAGTATATGGCGCGAAGAGGGTATGGGCGCACGGTTGGGCAGTGTGGAGCGCCTAAGGCAAATGGGCGTCGATGCCATCCCCACCGAGGAAGGCGTCCGGCGTTTTGTTCACCTGTTTTTGAATGACCCCGGTGAGCAGCAGGTTATCGTATCCGCACGCCTGAGCGGAATGGATACATGGTACATCGATCAGCAGCCGCTTGAGATCAAGGCCAGATACCTTGAAGAACCTGTCAGTACAACTCCGGGCGTGGAATCCATTTTTCGGACCCATCTAACCCTGGAAAAAGATCCCTACTTGCAAGACCATATTTTCAACGGATCTTACCTGTTCCCGACTGTGTTTGGGCTTGAAGCCATGGCTCAGGTTGCAGCACACGCCACGGGTTTATGCGATTTCAGCCGGGTGCGTATCGAAGATATTAATCTGAAACGCCCAATTGCTGTGGATCCGAAGGAGGGCGCCGACATAGTTATTTGGGCACAGGTTCAGGAGCAGAAATCCGATTCAGATAAGCATGTTGTCCGCTGCGGCATCACCAAGCTTCAAACCGGGGTGAAGGCCGATTTCTTTTCGGCGACGTTTATTTTAGGCCTGACGGATGAACCGCCCGATTATAATATCGATATCCCCGAAGGAACCCCTGAATATCCAACCCAAAGTCGATCTATATCGTAAAAATCTGCTTTTCCAGGGATATCGTTTTCAGCGCATTGTCTTGTATTTGGGAACTTGCAGCCATGGGAGAAATTGCTGAACGGATTATTTTCAGCTCAAGAGCTGAGGAACTTTCGAAAGATATCAGAATTGGCTTTCCCGGAAGCTTCGAATTACGCATTTTTATTGGGCGATCCTTTTTTGCGGGATTCGCTGCTTCAGTCGGCACAACTGCTTGTACCTCAGAAAACCTGCTTGCCCGTTCACATTCGCAGTCTTGATATCTATCCTGCTGATTCGAAAAAACCCGCATCGATTTTGGCGACTGCAATGCTTGATCACGTAGAAGAACGACGAATAGAGGACACTGTCATAGCAGTGGACGAAAACGGTCAGGTCAGAGAAAAGCTTGAAGGATATGCCCTCCAGATTCTTAAGCATCACAAAGATCATCCTACTGCCAGCGACTTGGTTTCGCCGGACGAGCGGGATAATCGATTTGTCTCCAAGACGCTCAATCGTCTATGCCAAACCTTAAAATTTAAGGAACCAAAAATTATTATTAAAATACCTTCCAGGACTCCACGCCTTGTCAAAAGAAAAAAGGCATGAGCTGCAACTTCCCATATTGCGAGAAGCCGCGCGTCGAGCCCTCGAAGATATTCCCGATCCTTCAAGTAACTACAATATCCAGTGGCTTGAATCCGGCAAGCCGGTCTTGACCGGATTGGTAAACAAAGACATAGACATTTCGCTATCCCATGATGATCGCCTATGTATAAGCACGGCCGGCATAGGGCCACAAGGCTGCGATATTGCGCCTGTTGCTCAGCATTCCAGGAAAGAATGGAATGCGCTTCTTGGGCCAGAGGGTGAAGACATCCTGAATACGCTTCAATCGGAAAATGACTCTTTGAATCGGGCTGGAACTAGAGTGTGGGCTGCTAAAGAGGCGTTACGCAAAGCAGGCGGTGAAAGTCGCAATTCACTAAAAATTATACACAGGGAGGGTGATGTAGTCATATTCCAAAACCCGACTTCCAAAATCCCTTTCTCAATTCTTACTTTGCTTTTAAAACTGACTTGGGGGCCAGAACGAATTCTGGCAGTGGTAGTTCAGAAAGATCATGAGTCATTTGCACAATCATTGACAGATTCTTCTACTGACTATAAGGGCTATGCAGATTTGTTTGACACGAACCACTTCGAAATCATAGACAACGGCCCTCAAGGGCAAGGCATATTTATTTATCGATTTCCTCTCGGGTTCAGGCCAAATTCGCAGCTGAGCCGCACTGTATATTTTTCAAATTACTTCTTTTGGGTGGGTGAGATCCGAGAAGCCTCTATGTGGCCAGTTCTGAGAGAGGTTTCACGACAATTCGCTACCGGAAAATATGGCACCGTAACCAATAACTCTTATGTTAAAATACTTGGAGAAGCAACGGCCCAAGACCAAATCGAGATTTGCTTGTGGGCATCTGGCAACGGTGGTCCGGCGAATTCCACCATGGACCTCACCTTCGACTTTCGAAAGATCTTGGCGGACGGAAGATACGAGCGCTTGGCGTGGTGTGAGCAACAGGTTACCTGGGTGCGGATTTTGGAACATGGGGTTGTCAAGCCTGAGCCGTATCCGGACTACTACTGGCATCTAATGAAAGATATGCTTCCTCGATATGAAGCTCCCAATCTACCTCAACCTTTGCCTGAATCCCTTGCCAAACTTAAGCATTCAGAAGGTAACGAGGAACAATTTCGGGCTCCCATGGGTCCCGTCATCTTGCCGAGTTTGCATGAACAACTTATCGAAACCTCACTAGACAGCTCCAACCTGGTGGGTAATATATATTTCGCCAATTATTACGCCTGGATGGGACAAACACGGGATCACTATTTTTTCAATCTGATTCCCGACTATTTCCGGGGCACCGGGGAAAAGGGTGAACTGATCTGCCTGGAGTGTCGTGTCGATCACCTGCGGGAAGCCATGCCCTTTGATCGTATCGTCGTAACCATGGCCTTGAAAGTGTTGAACACTTTCAGTGCCACCTTTTATTTCGAATATTTTCGCCTGGAACCGGACGGTGCCCGCATAAAACTGGCCGTCGGTGAACATCTGGCCGTTTGGGTAAAACGGGACGATCAAGGTCAACCGATCCCGGCTCCCTTCCCCCAGGCGGTCCTGGATGACTACCAGCATGTTATGACCGCCAATTAGACTTGGTTTTTAGTCTGCCTGTTGATACCATGTCATCCAACTAAAGATGCGGAAAAAACGAACAATGAATAAAAAATAAATTCTCCGGCCATCCAAATGTTTTCAAATCTCAGGCCGGCGGCGGCGTTTGGATGAGACTCCCCATGGCCGCATTCATCATTCGATCCGGCAATCCCCGGCAGGTGGGAATATCACGAATAAAATTATCTGTGTGACTACGT
>CAVXXE010000080.1:0-7844 GCA_963765595.1 uncultured delta proteobacterium | reverse complement strand
GCGCAGACATAGCTGTATGGGCGCAAGTCCAGGAGCAAAAATCCGATTCAAATAAGCTTGTTGTTCACTCCGGCATTACCAAACTCCAAACCGGGGCGATGGCCGATTTTTTTTCGGCGACGTTTGTTTTAGGTCTGGCGGGTGAACCGCCCAATTATAAAATCGACATCCCCGATGAACCGCTGAATATTCGACCAAAAATGGATCTCTATCGCCCAACCCTGCTGTTCCAGGGCTCAAGATTTCAACAAATTGAACATGTATGGGAACTTGCTGCCAAAGGCGAGATTGCAAAACGGGCGGTCTTTAGCTCCAGGACTGAGGGGCTTTCGAAAGTGTCAGAAATGGCATTCCCGAAAGATTTGAAATACGATTTCTTATTGGGGGACCCATTTTTCCGGGACTCGCTGCTTCAGTCCGCGCAACTGCTTGTACCGCAGAAAACCTGTTTGCCGGTTCAAATTCGTCGGCTCGATATTTATCCCTCAGGTATGAAAAAACCTATGACCTTGTTTGCGACTATACAGCTAAATCATATGGATGAACAGAAGATTGAAGATACGGTAGTTGTTGTAGACGACAAAGGATGTGTTCTGGAAAAGCTCGAGGGCTACTCATTGCATATTCTGCATCATCATAACGATTATC
Organism: uncultured delta proteobacterium; assembly: GCA_963765595.1. Lineage (GTDB taxonomy): Bacteria > Desulfobacterota > Desulfobacteria > Desulfobacterales > JAFDCJ01 > JAFDCJ01. The sequence goes on along the minus strand of CAVXXE010000080.1, from coordinate 7,196 downwards.
CCAGCGCAACCGACCTCATATTACCCGACACTAGGGATAACCAAATCGTTTCTAAAATAGTGCAAAACTTTAGTCAGGAATTTAATTTTCAGGTTCCGAAACTATTATTACGATACATGCCTGACCTTCACAATTTATCTAAAGAAGAACGCCATATACGGGAACTCCCCTTACTAACAGAAACAGTTAAGCAGGCGACTGATGAATATCCTGCTGGTCAACAGAACTTTGATATTCAATGGCTTAACTCCGGCAAACCCGTAGTGAATGGTTTCGCAAAAGAACATGTGCAGATTTCCGTTTCCCACGATGACCGCATATGTATTTGCGCTGCCGGCACAGCGGTCCAAGGATGTGACATTGAACCCATAGTCCAGCGAAATCGGACGGAATGGTCTGGGCTTCTTGGGCCGCAACGTGATAAAATTTTAGACTCAATGATCAGTGAAACTATCTCTCTCAGCCAGGCCGGCACGATGATCTGGTCTGCTGCGGAGGCCTCACGGAAGGTAACCGGAGAAAGCAAGGATGCATTGAAGATTATTGAGAATAAGGGCGATATGGTCCTTTTTCAAAATATGTCTTACGAGCTACCCATCCGAATTCTTACATTGCCCTTGGATCTGACGTGGGGGCCGAGAAGGATTCTGGCACTAGTCGTAGGTGAAATTAATCGCCATCCAAGTCATATCTCGCTACCTGATTCTGTCGGCTTCAAAGGGTATGCAGATCTATTTGAAACTCGCCACTTTGAAGCTATCGAAGGTGGCCCCCAAGGTCAGGGAATGTTCGTCCACCGATTTCCGGTGACTTTCAAAGCCAGTTCACACCTTAGCCGAACCGTTTATTTTGCCAATTATTTTTTCTGGTTGGGTGAAATTCGGGAGGCTTCTTTGTGGCCTGTTATGAAAAAAGTGAAAAAACAATTTTCAACCGGAAAATGGGGTCTAGTCACCAATAATCTTCATATGCACATGATGGGGGAAACTACTACCCAAGACCAAATCGAAATCCGCATGTGGGTTACCGGAAATGGCGGTACGAAAAAATCCACCATGGGTCTCACTTTCGATTTTCGGAAAATATTGGCGGAGGGAAGGTATGAGCGCTTGGCTTGGTGCGAGCAACAAGTCACCTGGGTGAAGATACTAAATCATGGACAAGTCCGACCGGAATCCTATCCTGTCTACTATTGGGATGCGATAAAAAATTTATTGCCACGATATGAGGCCCCCAATGTCCCAGAGCCTCTCCCTGAGCCTATCGCAAAGCTTTTTCAGATTGAAGGAAACGAGGAGAAGTACCGAACGCCCCCAGGCCCGTTAGTTAGACCCGTGCTGCATGAACAACTTATCGAAACTTCACTAGATAATGGCAACTTGGTTGGCAATATTTATTTTGCCAACTATTACGCCTGGATGGGGCAAACCCGGGATCGTTATTTTTATAATTTGATTCCCGACTATTTCCGGAGCACCGGGGAAAAGGGTGAACTGCTCTGCCTAGAGTGTCGCGTCGATCACCTGCGAGAAGCCATGCCCTTTGATCGTATCGTTGTAACCATGGCATTGAAAGCTTTGAACACTTTTAGTGCCACCTTTTATTTCGAATATTTTCGCCTGGATCCGGACGGTGCCCGCATGAAATTGGCCGTCGGTGAACATCTGGCAGTTTGGGTAAAACGGAACGATCAAGGTCAACCGGTCCCGGCTCCCTTCCCTCAAGCGGTCCTGGATGACTACCAGCATGTTATGGCCGCCAATTAGACTAGATTTTTATTCTGCCCATTGATACCATGTCATCCAACTACAAGATGCAAAAAAAACGAACATTGACTATTGATCCCGGTTTTGATATTCGGCTGACCTTTGCAGTTTATTTTAGCTTTTCATATCTTGGGCTGCAGCATTCTAAACTTTTGCATTCTTTGGAAAAGTGAGGCAGACTTATCGCTTAGATCGATTCCTATCAGCGGTTCCTTATCAATTTTAGATGATATCGTACTGCTTCTTTTAGGGAATCACCCAACAATGATTAAAAAAGATAATTTCCAGTTAAGGAACTCCGCAAAATTCTTAATGTAGATATTGGAAATACGACCGTCGATGAGCTGTTCACGCTGGAAAGAACCGAGTGTCTGGACCAATGCGAGACAGCACCAGGCATGTCGGTCAATAATCCGTCGGTAGGTTTCGAGTCCGTCCATCCCCGGATCCATGATCATATCTAAAATAACCAGATCGGTGGACTGTTTCTGCATGTATTCGACGGCCTCCTCGCCGCTGGCGGAGGAAGCCACGGAATAACCCAGTTTTGTCAAAATTTTGTCGGCAATATTCCGTTGTTCTTCCACATCGTCGACCACCAATCAACAATAAGCAACCAGCCAGGGAGGCGTGCACAAATCGTTCCCGGATAAAAGTGTAGCCAAAAAACATACTAAGGATGACGCCGACATAGTAGGCGTAGATTTCGGGCTTTGGCCCCAGGATGATCATCATGACGAATCCGCCCCCGGTTGCCAGGATGTATCCCGCCGAGATCGAATACCAGCATTTCTCATAATATTTCGTGAAAGTAAAACCCAGACCGATAATAAACAGTGGCATAACGAAACCATAGCGAACTGCCCACAGGGCCGAAATCGCTTCGGGTATAAGAATGTTTTCCAATAGACCCGTGAGTCCGTAGAATAAAACGGCAATTAAATGACATATTCTTAAATGCCTGAGATTGGACTCGAAATAATTTTGGTGGAAATGCTTCTCGAGATGCTCGAAATCGCCACGAAAAGATAGCGTCAGCGGATCGACCCTGAGCCTGAATGCACCGGGTTTCCAGGAATGCCCGGGAAAAGCGACCTCCCCGGGTGGCGCCTGATTTGTTTGATATGTTGAAAGTGAGAGATCCAAAGTAGATTTTAATTCAGCCGTCGATGAATAAAGAATGTCCATCAAACTTAGTGCAAAATTAGTACTTTTTTTAACCATGCGCGATTAAAAAATTTTATACAATAATTATAATAAGTTACAAATTCTTTATTTGTGCTTGACCGATGACTGTGTTTTTAGTGTTGATAAATTGACGCTTAGATCGACAATCGGGATCATCTATTAATCTCCCGCACAATTTAGTGGACACCGCGATCCTAAAAATTGGAAATTGACAAATTATTTTTATTAGCCTAGCCTGATGCAGCTATCGTTGCTTGGATGATTTGTTGATTGGTTAAGTGGTTGTAATTATGCTTTATCCCACATTTGCAAAATAATTGGACACTTCACATTTCAACAATCGTATCCTCCTGAAATTATGACTATAATTTACCTAATCAACCATTCAACCAGTAAACTATCCAATGAGGTCTGGATTGGCTCGGTATGAAGCGGTATTATGGGAACCGTCCGGCAAGATATTTTTCCGGCAGACAAGGCGTTGAAAGGAGGCTGGATATGGCTGATGACCTGGTTGCGCTGATTTCCGAATTGAAGCAAAAAGAAGCAATTGAGATGGCCGAGCGGCGACTGAAATCCGGTGAGGATCCGCTGAAAATTCTGGATGACGGTAAAAAGGCCATGCAGATCGTCGGCCGGCGCTTTTCGGAAGGCACCTATTTCATTCCCGACCTGGTTTTCTCCGGTAAAATACTGGAACAGATTGCTGAACTGACCAAACCCGGGTTGGCTCAAGCCGCCCATACCGGGAAACAGGGTAAAATTGTGCTGGGAACCGTGGCCGGCGACCTGCATGACATCGGCAAAAACCTGGTAACATTTATGCTGGATGTCAACGGTTTTGCAGTTTATGACCTTGGCATCGATGTTAAACCACAGATCTTTGTAGACAAGATCAGAGAGGTAGAACCGCAAATTGTCGGCCTGAGCGGCTTTTTAACCTCCGTTTACCAGGCAATGAAAGATACGGTTGACGCTATCGCCGCAGCCGGCTTGCGAAATGAGGTCAAAATTATGATCGGCGGGGGCGTGATGGACGAAGAAATCAGAAAATTCGCAGGTGCAGACGCCTATGGGCAGGATGCCATGGCGGCCGTAAATCTGGCCAAAGACTGGATCGGAGGTGCATGATGGGTGACAAAACAACGGAAAATCTTGAGATCTGGTGCTCCGGCCAAGGAATTAATTTTGTCGATGAGGCCGCCCAAGCCGCTTACAAACGGCGGACGCGCAGAATCGCCGATGTCATTCAATTGAAGGCGCCGGACCGGGTGCCGGTGGTGCCCAGTTTCGGCATGTTCCCTTTTCTGGACAACGGGTTGACCTGTGAGGAAGCGGTTTTTGATTATGAAAAAGCCGATGCCGCCGTCATGAGGACCTTGGAAGAATTTAAACCTGACATGTTTCTGGGTTCAGGCTATGCGTTTCCGGCGCCGCTATTTGAGGCCCTGGGCTACAGACAGCTTCGATGGCCCGGACGGGAAATCCCGGCTCATTACGTCTATCAGTTTGTCGAAGACGAATACATAAAGGCCGAAGATTTTTACGACCATTTCCTGCAGGATCCGTCTGATTTCATGCTTCGCTGTTACCTGCCGCGCGTGTGCCGCAATTTGGCGCCTCTGGCACGGATCCGCCCCTTTGCCGAGTCCTTCGGATATTATCTGACAATGTGCGGATCCTACGCCTATTTTGGAATGCCGGAAGTCCAGGAAGCGCTCAAAGCGCTGATGAAAGCCGGCGAGGAATCTCTCAAGTGGGTGTCGATTCTCAGCGAGCAGGCCGAGAAAATTCTCGCACGCGGATATCCGTTGTATGAAGGTGGAGAATCGGCCGCTCCCTATGATTTGGTCGGCGATTGGTTCAGGGGGACGACCGGGGTGATGGTCGATATGTACGAGCGCCCGGAACAATTACTGGCAGTCATGGAAAAACTGGTGCCCATTTCAATCAAGATGGGTCTGGATCTGGCCAGGGACGGCAACCACCCCATCATTGGCTTTATGCTGCATAAAGGCGCAGACGGCTTCATGTCACCGCAGCAGTTTGACACCTTTTATTGGCCGCCTCTCAGAAAGGTGATGATGGGATTGATTGCGGAGGGTTTCGTGCCGTTATTGCTCTGTGAAGGCGGCTACACCTCCCGCCTGGAAACCATAGCGGACATTCCCATGGGTAAGTGCATCTATTGGTTTGAAAATGTGGACTGGACCAAAGCAAAGGAAATTCTGGGAGACACCGCCTGTATTCGCGGAGGGGTTCCGGCATCCATTCTTTTTTCCGGAACAACCCGGCAAATGGAGGACTGCATCAGAGAGCGCATCGACATCGTCGGTAAAGGCGGAGGATACATTGTCGATTGTGGTCTTTGGTTTGACGAAGCCCGGCCTGAAAATGTCAAAACCATGGTCGAATTCACCAAAGAGTATGGTGTGTATTAAAGGAGCAAAAAATGCCGAACGAAAATAAAACCGAGGTCAAACGCGCCATTTGTTTCGGCTGCTGGCTGCAGGCCGGTGTATTGGCCACTGTCAAAGACGGTAAGGTTGTTAAACTGAAGGGGGAACCCGGCCATCCGGTAAATAAAGGCTGGATTTGCGAACGCTCCAAAGCATTTATCGAGCACTTATATCATGAAGATCGCCTTAACTATCCCCTCAAAAGGAACGGGGAAAGAGGCGCCGGCAAATGGCAAAGACTCTCATGGGATGACGCCTTAAGCGAGGTTGCTGAAAAACTCGACCGCATCAGGGCCCAAAGCGGTGCCGAGGCAATTGCTTCCATCGGCGGTACCGGCCGAGGGTTTTCAGAATTGTTTAAGGTACGTTTCATGAATCTTTTTGGCAGCCCCAATCATGCCAATGCCGGACAGTGGTGTTCGGTGGTCAGCCGCCAGATTCATGCCGCCATTTATGGCGCCGGGGCCAGCCGCGCCGTCAAAGAGCCCTGTAAATGCGCCGTGATCTGGGGCGGTAATCCGGCAGAATCCTTTGCCTGTATTTTTTCCCAACATATCAAAGCCAAACGAAAAGGGACCCAATATATCGTTATAGATCCGAAATACTCTGAAACCGCAGGCCGGTTGGCCGACCACTGGCTGAGATTAAGGCCGGGCACCGATGCGGCCCTCGCCCTGGGCTGGCTGAATGTGATCACTGCCGAAGAATTATATGATAAGGATTTTGTCGAAAAATGGTGTCATGGATTTGATAGGCTCAAAGAACGCGTCAAACAATATCCGCCCCGCAAGGTCGCCGAAATAACGGGGCTGTCGGAACAAGGTATCCTGCAATCGGCGCGACTATACGCCACCAGCAAGCCGGCGGCCATCATCTGGGGTGTGAAGTCGGACATGCAGGGCCGCAACGTTACCGCTATCACCCAGGCCAAATGCATCCTGCGGGCCATAACGGGCAACCTCGACGTTGTCGGCGGCGATATGCTCGCCGGTCCCTGTGAAAAGGCCAACTATGGGGCCATGCTGGAGCATATGGACCAGCTGTCGCCGGAGCAAAGAAAAAAGCAACTCGGTGCGGACCGGCATAAACTCTGGGGTTATCCCGGATACGAAATGGTTGCCGCGTCGGCCGGACCCTATTGGTACGGCAAAGGCTTATCGGCCGGCTTTCTGCCCGGCTGCCACGAGCCCGCCGTTTGGGACGCCATTCTGGAGGGCAAACCATACCAGGTCAGCGGATTGATTAGCGGCGCCTGCAATCCCCTGGTCGCCTACCCCAACACCAAAAGAATCTACACTGCATTAAAAAGCGCCAAGCTTGAACTCTCGGTGGTCGCCGAGCAGTGGATGACGCCGTCGGCCATGCTGGCGGATTACGTGTTTCCGATCACCAACTGGCTGGAGCACCCCCAGCTGTATACCCAGACGTTTCAGGGCAGCGGTAATGCCGCCGCCATTGGCGAACAGGTGGTAACGCCTCTCCATGAGCGCAAAAGTGATTTTGAATTCTACCGGGGCTTGGGTTTAAAGCTCGGCCAGGAGAAATACTGGCACGACAGCCTGGACCAAGAGTGGGACTGGTGCCTGCAACCGTTGCTGCAGGAACTGAATTTGGATTCAGCCCGGGAGTTTGCCGAAAAGCAACGCTGGTGGTCCCCCCCGACCGTAGAAAAGAGATATGAAACCATCGATCCGAAAACGGGTAACCCCCGGGGATTTGCGACACCCACCGGCAAGGTCGAGCTGTATTCCACCATACTCGAAAAATTGGGTTATGATCCCCT
>CAVXXE010000079.1:0-84062 GCA_963765595.1 uncultured delta proteobacterium | reverse complement strand
CCCCCAGACTGCGGGCGAGGCTGGAGGACCCTTTTACCAGCCATTCCGCTCCGAAATATAGCAATGCAAATCCGATCAGACAAAACAGGATGATTGCGTACAGCGGCATGTAAAAATCCTCCTTTCGAACATTACGGATCACAAGCAAGAAAAATGAAATGGCCTGCCTCAGGGTCACTTTCATAGAATTCTGAAGCCACCCAATAGCAGACTTGTCCGGCAAATTCACTAAAAAAATGATTTTTCTATTAGAAACTATTTTTTTAATTTAAGTGAAAGGAGGCGATTCTTATGAGCAATGGAAGTCAAAGACCGCCCATCTGGTAAAGTGAGGACTGGTGGGCGTGTTTTCTGGGATGGTTCATTTTAGGTGCAGCCCTGCTCTGGCTGAGTGAGGTCGCGGAAGGGAAAAGAAAAGCGTGGACTGTACCCCCCTCCGCCCCCACGCATACCTTTTGACTGGTTTATTGCAAAAAAGAAAGCAGAATATTTACTATAAGGCCAATCGCTGCCCGGTTCGCTACATCTAATTTACAGAATTGTCTGTCCTTTTGCCAGCTCTGGAGGCGCCAGACCGGACACACGGGCCAATGTCTCGGGATCCAATCTGATCCGGATCCTGGTGGGGCTAGTCTGTGGACGCTACAACCTTTTTCACATCCGGTCGGTACATCAGCTTTTTATCCATCTTGTAAGTCCAGGGCAGGCCTTCCAGTTTCCACCCACCGGCCCATCTTTTGCCGTAATAAATGCTGTCTTTGTTTTTGTTTTTTCCGCCTTCGAAGCCCCCCATCATGTTGAACACCTTTGCTTCCTTGAACCCGGCCTTGATTGCCTCGTTACAGCCCTTGCAGCTTCGGTTACCGCTGCGGCAGAAGATGATAAGGGTATCGGTTTCCGGATTGAACTGCTCCCGCAATGCCTTTCCGAAATCGGGGTTGTCCACTTCCACATATCCTTTTTTACCAACCTTCGTAGAAAGGAAGCGGATGGGAATATTGTAGGCGCCTTCGGGATGGCCGACGTACTGGTATTCCGCCCGGGTGCGACAATCCACCAGAGATGTGTGCTCCGGATCCTTTTTGATCATCTGAAAAGCTTCCACCGGGGTGACGTTGCCCCCAAGGTGCTCCTTGTTTGCCTTGTATGTGTACCCTCCTCCATATGCCAGGGAAGCGGTGATACATACGACAAACATCACTGAGAGAAATCTAACGCTGCTTTTTTGCATGTTCAACCTCCTTTCGTTGCGGGTTGTTAAAGTTGATTCACTCTGCCCCCTCATTGATTAATCCCGGAATCCGGCTCTTAGGAACAACCACTCCGGCATTGGCCGCGACCTCCCAAGGGGCCAGATCCTCCTTGCTCAAGAATAGTCCGGCATTGCCGTGGCAACTATTACAGGTCCGGCTTTGACGGGTGATACGCTGAATGCTGTGCGGGGTGTCCAGTTTCCAGGTCGGCAGACTGTCGAAACGTTTGAGTCCGTTTTTGATATAGGCGTCAAAAGTTTGTGGGTCGACGGGCGCATGACGAACCACCACGTAATCGTACGGCCGGTCCGTGCACTTGTCAGGATTCAATCCGATTTTAAACATCATCTTGGTCTCTTTGCACTTGTAGTAGGGCAAACCCTTTTTATCGGTACCCACATGACAACTAAAGCAGCTTTTGCCGGCCTGCGCATGGCACACCTGACAGGCGACCCTGCCCTGGTGGATTGCGTGGGAACGGACTGCCGCATTTTCCGCCACGGCATCAGGGTGACATGTTTGGCACGCCGGCCGTTCCGGCAGGTCAAACCGGGTTTTTACCCCTTCGGCGGAGGCATGCATTTCACTGGCCTTGTGGCAGTCCATGCACGTCATGTCTTCGTCCGCATAGTGCACGTCCGCTTCATAGTCGTCTTCGGACCCCTGTGTATTCCCCGTGAACGCGCCCTCCGTGGCAACTGGCACACGTGGTGTCCATGGAAGGCGTTTTGATAAACCGGTGTGCGGCGAGCAAACCGCCAGCGGCATAATCCGACCTGCTGACATGGCACTGTCCGCAGCTGGCATGGCAGTTAAGGCAGTGCCGGTTTATGGCCGCATCGATGATTTTCAGGGCAGCGGGATTTCCATTTCCGGCTCGCTGCTCGATAGCTTGTTTCATCGGTCTTCAGGGTAAAATGCAGGCTGGATACAGCCGATGCCACGATGTCTTCATGGCATTCACCGCAGGCCGTCGTGGGGTCCGGGTAGGTGGGGTCCCTGATCACGCCTTTGTGCGCCGTCTGCCAGTCGTCATCTTCAGGGTCACCGCCGTGACAGTGTTCGCAGGCGATCTTGCCGTGGTCGGTTGCCAGAAAAGCGGGTTTCACATAGATCTTTTCGTACAACTCCAACGGAGCCAGTGGGCCGCCTCACCCCTCGCCGGAGGTTTCTTCCGATTTCAGGGGTTTCGGTTTCAGCGCCTCGACTTTCCAGCACAATCGGATAAGTTTTTTCAGATTGGTGTGACAGTCGATGCACCGGCTACCGCCTTCCCCTGCTTCAGAGAGGTTTTGGTAGCTCCACGGTACTATGCTGACTGAAATCAGCGCACAACACAACAGGATCAATCGGGAAAACTTCATGGTCGCTCCTCATGTCAGACAACCCGGCAAATCCTTACCCGTAATACATCAGTCAGAAAACGCAGAACAACAAAAAGGAAATCATATGGAAAGCAGAATGAGCAAGATAATGGAGTAACGATATCTGTACTGGGATCATATGTCAATATAATTTGATCATAACAACTAAAAATTTGGGTTCGAAAAATACTATGATTCTGATCGAAAGCCAAATTTTGCCAGAGTACAGGTATTTGAGAGTATCCGGAATTCGGCCAAATTTGTGATATGTTCTAAAATCAACCTTAAATTTGTCGAGGTTCCGATTACAGATTTCCCACAATATGTAATTCGATGATTATCGAGCAGATATTGACCGGGTCATTGTCGAAAAACGGGTTGGAAAGTATGATGAGATCATCGTTAACCGCTTAATCAATTCTTTAGGGTCCGGCCCGCGAGAGAACGCCTCATATAGCCAGAGAAGCCATGCCGGAGCCTCCGAAAGGGTGCAGCGTATGTCATTACTTGTATGATATATAGGCGGGGTGCGGGTTGCAGGTTACGTGTTACGTGTTGCGGGCAAAAAAGGCATGTAGAAGAATTCGGAAGTCGGAATGCGGAATGCGGAAAATAAGAATTTGGAATGTGGAAGTCGGAATAGGAAGTCATGGCACAGATGGCGGCTGACGGAAGACAGAACACAGATGGCAAAGGGTCTTTGTGGGGCTGGGAAGCGGGAAAGTTGAGAGGATAGGAAGGTGATAAGCGGGGAGAAGACAGATGACGGATGGCAGATGCCAGGTGTCAGATGCCAGGTGTCAGATGGCAGAGGGATTTGATTTTGGAATTCGGAATAAGCGTGCGTAGAGCATAGGGCATAGTGGATAGATGACAGAAGACATAGGGTTGTTGAGAAACTGGGAGGCCTAAAGGCGGGGAATCCGGGCTATCAATTTATTGAGGATGAGCAGAGCGAGGTAGTGTATCGGGTGGTAATAACTTTAGAACAGCGTCCTGAACCCTCTGGGCGATCTCTATTGCTTTCTGAGCATCATCCAATTCAATATTTGGCATATCACCAGGGTAGCGGATTTCTACCCCATAAGGATTTAGCAACAATATATCATTTAAAGATTCTGCAAGTGATGTTTCCACTGGAGAAACAAGATCAAGAAGCGCTCCGAGATCATGGGTCTTAGGAAATTCGATCTGGTTTAGCGTAAGCAATGCTTTGAGGAATTTTTCAGCTGCCTGCTGGCAATGGAATCCGACAGCTGACAGGTAGGAGGGTTTATGAAGAATCAAGATCTCTGCAGCCCCAAGATCTTCTTCGGCTTTGGTTATCCATTGCCGGATTAGATCTCGCCTCACTTGATCAGCCGGCCGCATAGATCACCTTACCGTATTTGTTGGCCGGGTATGCGATGCCCCCGATGACATCTTTGCTCTCATCGAAACGCTCGGTGTCCATTACGATGATATCGAAAGGGTAGCCCATACCGCGCAACGCCCGACTCAAACTCACACTTTTCTGACGGGTGTTTCCAAGAGTGCTGTCGAGTACTAAAAGATCGATATCACTGTTGCGCGTCATCTCCCCGGAAGCAGCGGAACCAAAAAGAATAACACGCTCTGCTTGAACTACAGCGCGTATTCGATTTACGATTTCATTTATTAGCTTTTGGTCTATGGACATTATTACCTGCAATATAAAATCAATTAGCCGGTCAACCATCCAAACGATCACAACGATCTAAACGAACCAAACGATCTACACCATTCCTTTGAATGCCAGAAAAGTCAGAGAGAGGATTCCGGCCGTGACCAGGGCGATGGAAGTATCCTGCAGGGGGCGGGGAACCCGGGCGATCAGGATGCGTTCGCGCACACCGGCGAAAAGAATCAACGCCAGGCCGAATCCCACCGCGTAACCGAAGGATGCCACCAGCGCTTGCATAAATGTGTACTCTTCATTGACGTTGATCAGGCACACACCCATAACGGCACAGTTGGTGGTGATTAAGGGTAAAAAGATTCCCAGACCGGCATACAGCGCCGGAATGCTCTTTTTTAAAAACATTTCCACAAACTGGACCAGGGAGGCGATCACCAGAATAAACGCCACGGTCCGCAGGTATTCGAGATCGAATTTTGCCAGGAAAAAGGTATTGGTGATCCAGGTGATGACGCCGGCCAATACCAGGACGAAGACCACCGCCATGGCCATGCCGATGGCGGTCTCCATTTTTTTGGATGTTCCCAAAAAGGGGCAGTTACCCAGGTACTGGGCCAGCAAGAATATTATTTATGAGGATACAGCTGATGGCAAGGACAATTAAATCACCCATGGATGTCTCCTATTTTTTTCCGACCAGGTTCATGAGGCACAGCATCAATCCCAGGGCCATAAAGGCGCCGGGGGCCTCGACCATAAATGAAAACGGCTGAAAAGAAGGACCGAATATCTGGATGGGTGTCACCCAGATGGTAAGCATGCCGGTCCCAAGCAATTCCCGGACGGCGGCCAGGGCCATCAAGGATAAGGTAAATCCAACCCCGATTCCGAGGCCGTCCAGCAGGGAGCGGAACACATTGTTCTTGGAGGCAAAAGCTTCAGCACGACCCAGTACGATACAGTTAACAACGATCAACGGAATAAATATGCCGAGTTTAAGAAAGAGCGGGTAGGCGAATGCCTGCATCACAAGCTCGACAACGGTGACAAAGGTGGCGATGATCACGATGAAACAGGCGATTCGGACCTTCGACGGGATCAGCTTGCGCAGAATTGACACCAACACGTTGGAGCCCACCAGCACAAACGTAGTTGCCACTCCCATCCCGATCCCGTTTTCAACCGACTTGGTCACCGCCAAAACAGGGCAGAGGCCGAGCACCAGCCGAAAAGGTGGTACTTCATCCCACAACCCCTTCACAAATTCCTGCGTCAGAGATTTCGCCATTTAGTTCCCCTTATTTTTTAAAGCCCGCTAATTTCTCATCGATTTGAGGTTTCAGCTTCCGGTATATTTCACTGGCGTCCGTGGCCGCAGCAGAAACGGCCCGGGATGTAATCGTCGCCCCACTGATGGCATTGATGGAACCGCCGTCGGATGTGACCTTAAACGGTTCTTCGAGGCCAAGGTCCTGAAACTGGGATACAAAGCTGGGGTCGCTTTTCGCTTTGGCACCCATACCGGGTGTCTCGGCATGGGTGGTGACGCCAACGCCCATCAGGTTATTATCATTAACGTTGATCCCCACCATCAAACCGACCTCGCCGCCGTAGCCCTTACCTGACGTTTCAAAGGCGATACCCCGGGGCTCACCGTCGAAAACGCCGACGAAAAATGTCCTTTCAACGTCGCCGTCCTCGATGGTAAATCGGTCGGCGATGGGATTGTTGCCGGCCCCTTCGAAAAGGGTTCGAACGGCAGGGCCTTTGACGAACTCCAACACCTGATTATCGATCCGTTCCTGGGTACTGTTGCGCAGATAGGCCAGCACACCGCCTGAAAAGAAACTTAGAATCGTAAGGACGACCACCATTTTTATCATTTCGCGCATTTTATGAAACCTTTCCCAAAGCTTGCGGTCTGATTTTGTCCAGCAGTGGATTGACAAGATTGATGACCAGAATCGCCAATATCACCCCGTCGATGTAGGCGCCGATATTGCGGATCAAAACGGTCATAATCCCGCCGACAATCCCGTAAAGAAGCATCGGGATTCCATTCACCGGTGATGAAGAATCATCGGTGGCCAGAAAAAAAGCACCTATCAAGGTATAGCCCGATAAAATGTGGATACCGGGGCTGACAAAGCGTTCAGGATCGATCAGGTTGAACAATAAGGCGGTTGCGTACACACCGACCAGAAAGGTCAGTGATATTTCCCAGCGGATAAATCCTCTTAACATCAAATAAATTCCACCCGCAATGAGACCCAGCCCAAAGGTGGCGCCCAGTCCGCCGATCTGTTTGCCCATCAGAAGGTCGCCCATGCGAAGCGATTCCAGGGATGCGGAGCCAAAATGCTTGGCGAGTGCCAACGGATAAATGGCAGCGAAGTCAAAATCATAATTCAGCAGCATCCCGTCGAAATTGAAAAGATCTTTCCAGGATATCATCATGATGGCCACTGCCAAGGCTGCCGGATTGAAGGCATTGCTGCCGATGCCGCCAAAGATCTGTTTGCCGACGACCACGGCAATAAAGGTCCCGGTGATGACCGCCCACCAGGGCATCGTGGCGGGCAACAGCATGGCAAGCAGCAGACCGATCAAAGCGGCATTGCCGTCGCCGATGGTGACCGGTCTCTTGGTCACCAGATTGATGGCAAGTTCCCAGAGCATGGCCGTAGCAACCGACAGGCATACAACCCCGAGAACGGGGATGCCATAGTAATATAACCCCGCCAGCACCGCCGGCAGAGCGGCCAGCATGGTGTGATAACTGCGATTGGTAATTCGGCTGCCGTTGTGCCAGAAAGGCGCATGTGAGACGATCAACTTTTTTTGGTCAAGCATCCGTTGCCTCCGTCACCTCTGTTGTTTCCGTTGCTTCCATGGTCTCTGAGGCTTTTGCCCGGTCGAGTTCATATTTGGCTAATTTGATATACTGAAATATCGGTATTTTGGATACACATACAAAGCTGCACAGACCGCATTCGATACAGGAAAACAAATCGTAGTTGTCCGCGGCCTCTTCGTAATGACCGGCTTCCAGAAATCTGACCAGCATGTGTACCTGTATTCGTGCAGGACAGGTCCTCACACATTCTCCGCAATTTATGCAGGGATAGTCCGATGCGTAGGCTGCATCGGAGCGATCAATCACGACAATACCGTTCGTGTCGGGCTGCACCGGATGATCCAGTGAATATACGGCGGAACCGGCCATGGGGCCGCCGAAAATAATGCGGTCTTCTTCGTTGATGGAGACGCCATACCTATCTAAAATATCCCGGATGGGGGTCCCGATGACGGTTTCAATCAAACGCTGGTTTCCGTCCTTGGTTACCAGGGTAAGGATTTTACGAACGGGTATTTGCCCGTCGTTAAAGGCTTTACCGATGGATACCGCCGCTTCGGCGGTCAGAAAGCAGACGCCCAGATCCGTGCAGGTTTTGCCGGCCGGCACAACCTCTCCCAGGACATTTTTCATGATCATTTGGGGCAGGGCCGCAGGATAGCCGGTATCAATATTTTTTACCTGAGCACCGATGTGACCGAAACCCTGCATTGACTCACCGGCCGTGATCAGAATAATTTTATCGATGCCGGTAATATCCCTTAAAACTCCGATTCCCTTCTTTACGGCATCGAGCCTGGATTTAACGATAGACTGATTGGTACCGATGAGCAGGTCGCTGTCGGCCCCCATAATAACAATGGTATGAATTTCGGTTTCAGGTTCGGATAGAACAGACAGCGGCGGATTGCCCGGCGCAAAGGAGAGAAATTCGACGGCGCCGGCTAAATCGGGGGTCTGGATTTGCTGTTTAAACTGATCGTCTAAAACCTCATTTTCAGCGATATCGACGGTGATGGCACTGTAGGTTTTGCCGAAATCACCGGTATGCGGCGAAATGGAGGATATGGTTCCAGTGACACTTGAAATGACATAAGCCGGATCATCGGCAAAAAGGGATATTTTTTGTCCGGTCCTGACCTTGTCGCCGGCCTGAAATGAAGCCGGGGCGTTTTGGTTGCCATTTTTGCTGTGAAACAAGGTGACCTTTTTGGACGGCATCACCTTGTCGGGCTCCGGCTGCCGGGCGGGCAGCAGTTCATACTCAATTCGAGAGCGGGATAAACCGAAGAACGATTTTTTTAGCATAACCTAACCCTTTTTGTGATACTGCAAAATTTAACCGCTGCGCTGAATAGACGGCAGACGCCTTGCTTTTCCGGTTTACATGACATGACAGGCGGAACATTCCTTTTCAAGCGGACCGGCACCATATTCCTCGTGACAGCCGGTACACTGCCGATGAAAGGCATCGGCCCGTTTGGGAGTTTCTTCATCACCTTCATCGGGATCATGGCATTCACTGCATGACTGTGCATCGGCATACTCATCCTCGCCAAGGGTATGATGACAATCACCGCATGATATCCCGTAGCCGGTGTCGGCATGGTGGATTTTGTGATTAAACAATACCTTCCCTGCCGTAACGTCAAACATCAAGCGTACCGGTTCGTCAGGATTTTTGGCGGGAAACGCCGCGTAGCACAAAGCCCCCATAAACAACAAACAAATTGCCAGACCATAGGCCAGCTTCAACTCAATTTTTGAGAACATAGCTTATCCGCACCTTATCAACATTTAAATAATACCGAATACCAAATACCTCCTCAATTGAGTTTGACTCAATTGGGGCGAAGTCCATCACACCGAAAAACCAAGGTTCGACTACCATAATGCAGCAAACCTTTCAAGCTATTTTTAGTCGGCTGCGAATATCGCGATCAACGACCTGCTGCAAGTTTTTCGGTTTGTCCTTTTTTTGCTTCATATCAAAGCTTATCCTGTAGACAATGCGAACGAACACCAGACCAGGGTAACGTCAAAGTAAATTCTAAACCAGTTCCATCAGAAGGTTTTATAAGCCAATAAAATCCCAAATACCAAATTACAAATAAATCACAAATTTCAATATTCAATGACCAAAACATTCACCACAGTTGTATCGCATCGCTTCGCAAACCCGGCTCTGCCGGTGATGATACACTTGGGCACGACTGTCGACGAATCATTTGTTTGGAATTTTGAATTTGGGTCATTGGAATTTGTTTGAGATTTGGTTTTTGGTGGTTGGAAATTTCATAATTTTCATTAAGCATGTAATTTTTGTATAATTAGTCAACTACTTATTTAAATGACGGAATCCTGCAAACCAGACCCGATCAGGCCACTTCGGACTCCCGGCTTACATCCTTAATCACCCCTATCTCACCGGAGGCTCTATCCGGGTTGTAGCAGGTAAGACAGCAGTTCAGACAGCGGCTGCTTTCCCCGAGTGCTGCCTGCTCGGAAAGAACCTGGTCTGCCTCGACAAATGACTGAATCCGTTCGGCCACCGGCAGTTCCGGCATGGGGGCTCGCTGGGTTTTAACGACTCCCAGTACCTGGTCGAACAGGGTTTCGCTGATCAGGTCTTTTTGCAATTCCAGGGGATCGGCGACGACCGGTTGGCCCATGACAAACTGATGAATCGAGCGGGCGGCGCGTCGGCCGCCGCCGATGGCGTCCACCACCAGACTCGGACCGGTGGCGGCATCGCCGGCGGCAAACAGGTAGGGGATATTGCTCTGCAGCGTCGCAGGATCAACCTCGAAGGTATTCCAACGGGTTGTTTTCAGCTCTGCCAGCTGTTGCTGCATGGTTTCGATAAAGGAGATATCCGGCGATTGGCCGATGGCCGTAATCACCATGTCGGTTTCAATTAACGACTCGGAGCCTTCAATGGGCACCGGTCTTCGTCTTCCGCTGGCATCCGGCTCACCCAGCTCCATTTTTAAGTACTCAAGGTGGGTGGTGACGCCGTCTTCATTGCCGACGACGCGAACCGGCGCGGCCAAAAACCTAAATTTCACCCCTTCCGCTTCGGCCGCTTCAATTTCAACCGGATTGGCCGGCATTTCATTGCGCGTGCGGCGATACACCAGGTTAACCTCTTTCACTCCCAGTCGGATTAAATTGCGGGTACAGTCAATGGCGGTGTTGCCGCCGCCGATAATGACGGCGGATCGGCCGGTCGGGATGGATTCGCCGCCGGCCAGGCGCGAAAGGAAATCGATGCCCGTGTAGCACCCCTGCAGCTGCTCACCTTCCACCCGCAACGATGAATCTTTCCAGGCGCCGATACCCATGAAAACGGCGTCAAAGCCCTCGTTGTCCAGGGTATCCAGATCAAAATCCCGACCGAACTTCATGCCGGTCTTGCTCTCGATACCTAAATTTAGGATACCTTCGATTTCCCAGTCCAGCACCTTTTTGGGAAGCCGGTATTCAGGAATACCGTAACGCAGCATCCCGCCGTGTTTCGGCATGGCTTCAAAAATGGTTACCTCGTGGCCCAGTCTTCGCAGAAAAAACGCACAGGTGAGACCGGCAGGGCCGCCGCCGACCACCGCCACCCGCCTATTTGTCAGCGGCGCCAGGGCAACCGGTAATCTTTTACCGGAATTCATTTCATAATCAGCGGCAAAGCGTTTCAGCTGGTTGATGGATACGGGGTCGTCTTCAATTCCCCGTCGGCAATTAACTTCGCACGGATGTGGACAGACCCGGCCGCAGGCCAGCAGCAAAGGATTGCGCTCCCGAATGGTGTCGACGGCGCCCGCATAGTCGCCTTCACCGATTTGGGCGACGTATTTGGGAATGTCGATTTCGGCGGGGCAGGTTTGCCGGCAGGGGGCCAGACGATCATCACGCTGGTTGAAATGCAGAATTCGCTGGGAGGCGGTCCTGACTTCCATCACCGACTTGGGACAGATCTGTTCACAAACACCGCATCCGACACATTTTTCCCTGTCTACTACCGGATATCCCAGCGGGCCCATTTTTAAGGCATCAAACTGGCAGGCCCGTACGCAATCGCCGAAACCCAGGCAACCGACACTGCAATCCCGCTGACCGCCGAAGAGAGCCGCCTGGGCGCGGCAAGTGTTCACGCCGGCGTACAGGAATTTATTTTCAGCCCGGTACCCGCCGGAGCATGTATTAAAGGACTTAACCGGCTCCGCCATACCGACTTCCATCCCCATGACCTCGGCAGCCGATTGGGCGGATTCAGGCCCCCCCACCACACAGACACTGGGCAGGGCCTTGCCGGCCACCACCGCGACCGCCGCGGCGGAACATCCGGCATATCCGCAGCCACCGCAGTTGGCACCGGCAAAACATCCTTCTACCTTCTCGATGCGCGGATCTTCATATACATAAAATATGCGTGAAGCAGCCCCCAGCACTATGCCGCAGACCGCTCCCAATCCCAACATAAAAATCGTTCCTTCAATCATGGCTACTCCCTAATGATTCAGACCGGTTGCATTGTCGCACAATTTTCGTCATCTCACGGCAAAATCTGTTCCCATTGCACAGCCCGCCAATATTTTATCAAAAGGAGCCACACTATCACTTTAACTTTTTTTTTTCAAGTTTAATGAAACGAATTTTGCAAATTTTGTATCTATTGTTGATACAGGCTATTCGGTCTAATCCGGAAGTGAAAGTCCCGGCTTCTGCGGAGTGGAATGTTGAAGATCTCAAGTGTTTTTTAGCAGACGCGTCTTTCTTCCTTGCAGGCCCCGCAACTGCGGCAGGTATCCAGTTGACAATCCTGGGTTGTCAGGCCTTGCAGGGCGCGCTGATATTCCCGCCGCAGAAACGATTTTCTGATGCCATGGTCAATAAAATCCCAGGGAAAGCGCTCATCCGGACGACGCTCTCGGTAGACATAGAAATCCGGGTTTACGGCCACAGTTTTAAGGGTTTGGGCCCAGTTGCCGCGGCTGGCATGGGCCAATGACAGGATATCGGCCACCTTTCGATCCCCCCGGGACAACAACGCCTGGATATAGGCCCAGCGGGGGACATCCGAATTTATCCGCAGATTGGCCACTTTTTTCAATTCATTTTTGATCTTCTTGATTTTTGTCTTTAACACACCGACCTCATCCATTGCACTCCACTGGAAGGGCGTAAACGGCTTGGGGACAAAAGAATTGAGACTGACGGTGATGTGGCCGATTTTTTTGCGAGCGCGGCTGGACCTTAAAAACTGATGTTTGATCCTCTTGACAAGTTGGATGACGGCATCCACATCCGACATGGTTTCGGTGGGCAGACCAATCATAAAATATAACTTTAAGTTGGGTATGCCGTTTTCCACCAGAGTCGCGGCAGCCGTCAAAATGTCTTTTTCAGTAAGGCCCTTGTTGATAACCCGGCGCAGACGGTTTGTTCCGACCTCCGGAGCAATGGTGGCTGTTTTGACCCTGCTTTGCTTTAAAGCTGCAAGCAGGCCCGCTGTCAGTCGATCGGCCCGCAGGGAACTGAACGAAAATCTGATGCCTTTATCACGGAATTGCCCGCACAATTCTTCAATTTCCGGCAGATCGGATATGGCCGCGCCCACCAGCCCGATCCGGTCGGTCAGGCGAGCACCTTGGTTTATGGACTGAGCAAGCTGGGAAATGGGGCGAAATCTTGGGGGCCGGTAAATGAACCCGGCGCTGCAGAAACGACAACCATGGGGACAGCCCCGGCCGACTTCAATCAAAAACGAGCGCTCAAAGGTTGTATGCGGGGTTACCACGGTGCTGCAGGTTGCAGTCCGGCTGATATCTTTTAAATAAACGCGTTTGATTTTCGGGGGTACGTCCACCAATGGTTCAAAGGCTGCGAGGGTGCCGTCGGCGTTGTATCGGGGCCGGTAAAAGGAAGGGATATAAGTCCCCGGGACTTTGTGAGCCAGGTTTTTTAATACGGTTTCTTTGGGGGTCCGGGTTTCGAATATCTGGAAAAACCGGGGCAATATTTCCTCGGCTTCACCGATGAGAAAACAATCGATAAATGGTGCCAGGGGTTCCGGGTTGAGGAAACAGGCCACACCGCCGGCAATCACAAGCGGATAGCGGTCGGCTCTATCGCCGGATTTCAGGGGAATTCCGGCTCTAGCCAGGATGTCAAGCAGTTGGGGGTAGTCGTTTTCAAAAGAGATCGAAAAGGCGATAATATCGGCATCGGTAATGGGCCTGTCCGACTCCACGGTGGTCGGCCGTGGAGTTTCAGAGGCGCTGTTCTCCGGTAGAAAAGCTCTTTCGCAGACAACATGATCGAAGCTGTTGAGCAGCCGATAGACCGTCTGAAACCCGAGATTGGACATGCCGACGTGGTAGCGGTTGGGATACACCAGGGCAACGCTGATTTTTCCGCGCCACTGTTTTCGAATGGTTCCGATCTCGGATTCAATTGATCGCTGAGCCGGTTTTCGGGTTTTTCGTGCCATGTTGCCGGTTGTCGCCCACAGGTTGGCCGTTATATGTAAAACCCACCGCACCCTACGGTGCAGCAGATGATTTCACGCCATACGGTGATGACCTGAGATACCGTTTAAACTATAACCCTGCTTTCAGCTTTTTGCAGCGGGCCATGGACAACTATACCCTTAGTCCATTTTTTCTGACAACATGTTGTCAAAAAATTAAAGGTTTCAGGTTTCAGGTGTCGGGTGTCAGGGAAAGGAGATGTTAGATACTGAAACCTGACACCCGACACCTGAAACCTATATTATCAGCATACTTGCTGCCCCGTAGGGCCACATTTTTCTAAGCGTAGTCTCGGAAAAAGCATAGTCCCTTATCGGGTTTACTAATCCGCTTTTCTTCTTAAAAATGTGGGGACATCCAGATCGCTGTCATTGATAACCGATCCACCGGTACCCCTGTAAATCGCTCCGGAAGACTCGCCCACAGCCCTTTTCTGCCGGATGAAGGTGGGCTCGTCGTAATCGATAATTTTTCCCAGATCTTCCGGTGTAATGTCCCTGATTTTTCCTCGAAGCTGTTGGACCGGTCGCTCTGTCAACTCTTTTTCCTGGCCGATTCCGGTAGCGATTACCGTTACTCTCATTTCCTCGCCCAGGCCCTCATCCACGGAGGTTCCCCAGAAGATTTCCGCATCCTCACCGACTTCACTGTGGATGTACTCCGAGGCTTCGGCAACCTCTTCGAATTCCATGTCGCTGGTGGCGGTGATATTCATCAAAACGCCTCTGGCCCCTCTGATGGGCACATCTTCGAGCAGTGGATGCGAAATTGCCTTGCCGGCGGCTTCCACTGCACGATGTTCACCGGATGAAATACCAATACCCATCAAGGCCAGCCCGGCCTTGGACATGGTCGTTCTGACATCGGCAAAATCCAGATTTACGACACCCGGCATCATGATCAGGTCGGTGATTCCTTTCACCGAATGGAGCAGGATTTCGTCGGCTCTGACGAACATTTCCATCAGAGTTGCTTTTTTGGATGCCAAACCCCTGAGTCGGTCATTGGGTATCGTGATGGCCGTATCGACCACTTTTTTCAAGGTATCGATTCCTTCTTCCGCCATCCTGGATCGTTTTTTACCCTCAAAGGAAAACGGTTTGGTCACCACCGCCACCGTCAGGGCGCCCAGGTCTTTGCAAATTTCAGCAATGACAGGAGCCGCTCCGGTACCGGTACCGCCACCGAATCCGGCCGTGATAAATACCATGTGACTGTCCGCCAGAGCGTGTCTGATTTCTTCTTCATTTTCAAGGGCCGCATCCCGGCCGACCTGGGGGTTTGCCCCGGCCCCGAGGCCTTCGGTCATACCTTGGCCTAACTGGATCCGAATCGGCGCCTTGGATATTTCAAGGGCCTGGGCGTCTGTATTGGCCGCAATGAACTTGACGCCCTGGAGATTGGATGTGATCATGTTGTTTATAGCGTTTCCGCCCGCACCCCCGACACCAATGACTTTGATTTTTGCAGAATTTTCATTTTCAACATAGGTAAACATTTTTAGCCCTCCTACCGGTTTAAGTTAATGGTTACTATTGATTGATTATTTATGTATGCATCCATGAAAAACGACCTTTAACCCTTTTTTTAGACGACATCATGAAACCATTTCTTCATGCGGGTCATGATGCGATTGAAGATGTTTTTATCCCGAATCCTGAATTTTTTAGAATCTCTGTTGCGTGCTCCATATAAGACCAGTCCCACTCCGGTTGCATACATCGGGTTGTTGACCACATCCACCAACCCTTTGATTCCCTGGGGTTTTCCCAGGCGGGTGGGTAAATGGAAAATTGATTCGGCCACTTCCGTCACGCCCGACAGCAGCGCCGTCCCGCCGGTTAAGACAAATCCCGAAGGGATTAGATTTTCCATTGCGGCCCGGAAAATTTCCCGGTGGGTTAACTCGAATATTTCTTCCATCCGGGGTTCCAGGATCTCGCCAAGAATCTGCCGCGGAAGTTTGCGGGGTTCTCTACCGCCCAAACCGGGCACCTCGATGGTTTCATCACCGCTGATGTTCCGGGCAAGACAGGTGCCGTATTTCTTTTTTATCTTTTCGGCCTCGGCCTGGGGTGCCCGCAATCCCACGGCAATGTCATTTGTCAGGTTGTTGCCGCCCAGAGCCAGCACAAAGGTGTGTTTAATATTTCTGCCGGAAAATACCGCCAGATCGGTGGTTCCTCCGCCAAGGTCCAACAGGGCGGTGCCCAGCTGTTTTTCTTCGTCTGTCAGCACGGCCTCGCCGGACGCCAGGGATTCCAGGACAATGTCGCTGACATCAAGTCCGGATCGATTGGCGCATTTTACAAGGTTGTGGGCCGATGCGACTGCACCGGTGACGATGTGAATTTTAGCTTCCAACCGCACTCCGGCCATTCCCACCGGGTTTTGGATACCCGCTTCATCATCGACAATAAACTCCTGGGGCAATACATGGATGACTTCGCGATCCATTGGAATCGCTACTGCCCGGGCGGCATCGATCACCCGTGCGACATCGTTTTCAGAGATTTCAGATCCTTTGATGGCAACAATTCCACGACTGTTAAATCCGGTGATGTGACCGCCGGCAATACCGGCATATACAGAGGATATTTCACAGCCTGCCATGAGCTCTGCTTCTTCCACCGCTTTTTTAATCGATTCCACGGTGGATTCGATGTTGATGACAACACCTTTGCGAAGTCCGATGGAAGGGTGGGTCCCGATACCGATGATATTGATATCGGACCCGGATATTTCACCTACCACCGCACAGATTTTGGTTGTTCCGATATCAAGACCCACAATAAGGTCCTCTTGTCGTTGCATTTACGTTCTCCTTATGATCCCGCGGGACTGCCTATTCCCGCCTCAGGGGGTTTAGCACGACACGATTTAAATTATTCAAATCGATGCGATCAAAATCAGTTACGTGCTGCTGATGCTTGAGATACGAAAATAGATTTGCGAGCATATGATATTTACCGTCATAATCGTCATAACCCAGATTGATCGTCTTGATCCGGTCAAAAGCGAGCAGGGTGAGACCGATTTGCCGGTCGACCCGAATCTGCCTGATGGAACGATTCGGCAAAATGGTTCCCTGCTGCCTGCCCAGCCGTAAGACTTTCATCACCGCTTTAAAGGGTGTTGTGCGTTCCCGGGCAATTTCACCTTCCGGCAACTCAGCCTGTCCGTATACGGGGGGCAGATCCAATACGTTGAGGCCGCTGACCACCGGGAGATCGGCAGGATCCGATACGTCCCAGGCCTTAAATATGTTGCCCGAATGATTGATTAGAAATTTTTTCCCAACATCGACCACCGCAAGCGGCCTATGTTCCTTAATCCAGATGCTCAGTCCGGAAGGTATCTCTCTACTGACCCCGGCTTCTGCGATCCAGGGGTGAGCCAGCAGCCGTTTTCGGACCAGCGTCAGATTAACCGCCAGAATATTCATGCCCATGCCGACCCGGGCCTGTTGTGAAATTTCTTTTTCCGAGAGTCGCTGCGCACCTTCGATGGTCAGCCGGCTGATCTTGAAATAGTCACACTGGGTCAAAATATCATGAATCAGGATGAAAACGGCGGATATGGCCGCTACCGCAGCCACTGCCACGATCAATTTGAAACCCAGCAGGATGCGGCCGAAAAATTTAAACTCCCGTTTGGTTTTTGTGTTTTTGCGTAGATTTTTTCGTGACTTTTTGCGTCCGAACATTTTTTTGCCTACAAAACGTTTAACGTTTTAGTTGACTAAATTTAAATGAAGCGCTTTCAAAATGCCCATGCCCACCTTCCAGACATCTCCGGCACCCAGTGTCAGCAAAACGTCCCCCAGTTTTAAATTTTCCTTTAAGTAAGTGACGGCGTCTTTCTTGCTCTCCGCATAAAAGACTTCTTTATGCCCATGGGCTTTGATTTCTTCGCACAACTTTCGGCCGGTTAGGCCTGCTATCCTCTGCTCTCCGGCGGCATAGATCGGCAATACCAGCAGAACATCGGATTGATAAAATGAGCGCGTGAAATCATCAAATAAGGCCTGGGTCCGGGTGTATCGATGGGGTTGAAACACGATAACTTTGCGATTGTCCGGCCAGCACTCTTCGATGGCCTGCAGCGTGGTTTTAATTTCAGTCGGATGATGCCCGTAATCATCCACCACGGTAATGCCGCTTATCTCTCCTTTGATTTCCAGCCTGCGCTGAACCCCTTCAAGCGTTTGAAGGGCGCTTGCGATGGCCTCCATGGGTACATCCAGCTCGACGCCTGTCGCAATGCTGGCCGTAGCATTGTAGACGTTGTGAATTCCCGGCAGGTTCAAGATGAATCGGCCGAGTTTATGGCCGTGTCGGTAAACGCTGAAGCAGCTGCGGCGTTTTTCAAATTCCACATCTCGTATCTGGAAATCAGCCTGGGAACTCATGCCATAAGTGGTATAGCGCTTTTTGATTTTCGGAATAAGGTCCTGGATCGATTCATTGTCCAGGCATAGGATAGCCAGGCCATAAAATGGTATCCGGTCGATAAAGTCTAAAAAGACCGCTTTGATAGTTTCCAAATTCTGATAATAATCCAGATGTTCCCGATCGATATTCGTTACTACGGCAATGGCAGGTGAAAATTTCAAAAATGATCCATCACTCTCATCGGCTTCCGCAACGATAAAATCTCCTTTTCCCAGTACGGCATTGGATCCGATGCTTTTCAGTTTTCCACCGATGACCACCGTCGGATCCAGACCGCCCTGCGCTAAAACCGAGGCGACCATCGATGTGGTGGTCGTTTTGCCGTGCGCACCGGCAATGGCCACACTGTATTTTAAACGCATGAGTTCGGCCAGCATTTCAGCGCGCGGAATTACCGGAATTGAGATGCGTCCGGCGGCCAGCACCTCAGGGTTTTGCCGGCCGACCGCCGACGACGTTACCACCACATCGGCACCGCTGATTTGATCTGCGTCATGTCCGGTAAAGATAATACCGCCCAGTTCTTTGAGACGTTCGGTAATTTCGGAGGTCTGCAGATCAGACCCGGATACCTTATAACCCAGGTTGAGGAGCAATTCCGCAATGCCGCTCATTCCGATGCCACCGATTCCTACGAAATGGATGTGATATTTTTTTTGATACATAGTAAGCGTTTGTCTGTTTGGCTCGTTGGCCGCTTTTAACCGGCCGTATAGGTCCTATACCGGCTAACGGGCCAGAAGCCGGTAGCAGTCATCAACGATATTCATCGCTGCATCCGGCTTGCCGAGCCGCTTTGCCCTGGCGGACATATTCTCCAGTTCAGCCGGGTGGGCAGCATAGAAATTTATTTTTTCACTGAGAATTTTGCCGTTGAGGTCCTTTTCGATGAGCATTTCGGCAGCGCCTTCATCCGACAGGCTGCTGGCGTTCAGTACCTGGTGGTTGTCGGCCGCAAACGGGAAAGGGATGAAAATAGCCGCTTTACCCAGGGCCGCGATCTCAGCAACCGTCGTCGCGCCGGCTCTGCAAATAATCAGATCGGCCCGGCCGTATTGTTCGGCCATATTATCGAAAAAGGCTTGAACCGTGCTGCTCACCTTGCTTGACCGGTATGCTTCCCGGACCGGCAGTTCATCGGCCTGGCCGGTCTGATGAACAATGTGCAAATGTTTTAAATGTCTGAGATGGTCCAAAGCCTCTATGACCGCCATGTTTATTCTGTGTGCACCCTGACTGCCGCCTATGATCAGAACCGTAAAACGTTTGTCGCTGGATTCATCTTTTTTTATCTTTCCGGAACGGTTGCCACTATCCAAAATTTCTTGTCGTACCGGGTTGCCCGTCCAGCGAACTTTGCGGGGATCCATATGTGAGCGGGTATTTTCAAAGGAAATGTATATCCGCTTAGCAAATCCCGCTAAGATCCTGTTGGTAATTCCCGGCAGTATATTTTGTTCATGGACCACGATGGGAATCCTGCGCAGCCAGGCCGCGAAAACCAGAGGTCCGGCGGAATAGCTTCCGAGACCGAGGGTCAAATCCGGGGAAAAATTTTTCAGGATCCGATTCGCTTCCAGAATCCCTTTGGGAATTTTTGCGACCGATTTGATCTGGTTCCAAATCCCTCGGCCTTTAATACCGGCGGCTGTGATAGTTTGAAGCGCATAACCCGTTTTTGAAAGCACCGATCTTTCCAGCGGGTTGCCGGTGCTGACAAAAATGATTCTACTAGCGGGATTGCGGACCTCAAATTCCTGGGCGACGGCAATCCCGGGAAACAGATGACCTCCGGTGCCACCACCGGCGATGACGATGCGGAGCGGGCGAACAGGTGGTTCTTTAGAATTACAAAAACCAGCACTTGATGTTTCGGGAACATTATGGCCTGCAGCTGAAAGCTGAAAGCTGAAAGCTGAAAGCAAAGAGGTTCCTATGCTTCCGTTCTTTGAGCTTTGAGCTTTGAGCTTTGAGCTATTTATTTCATATGTCGAATTATTAAACATTGAAATACGATTTCTTTTAGAGGATTTTCCTATTTGTTTGTACTTGCACTTATATTCATCAAAATTCCAACGGCTGCCATATTCAGCAGCAAAGAGGTCCCACCGTAACTTAAAAAGGGCAGGGTGAGCCCTTTGGTCGGCAGCAGGCCCATGGCTACTCCCATGTTGATGCAGATTTGAAGCCCCATGGCCGTGGTCAACCCAAGGGACAGCAGTGACCCAAATGTATCGGGCGCATTGCGGGCGATTTGAATGCCTTTTATGAGAATCAGCCCGTAAAGCGCGATGATGATCAGAACACCTACCAGACCGATCTCTTCACCGATAACTGAAAAGATGAAATCCGTATGGGGCTCGGGAAGATAAAATAATTTTTGATGGCCTTTTCCGATCCCCACACCCCATAATCCACCTGTGCCGAATGCCATCAGAGAATGGACGACCTGATAGCCTTCATCTGCCGGGTATTGCCAGGGATCAAGAAAACTCAAAATCCTTTTCACGCGGTACTCGGCGTAGATTAGAAAGTAGTAAGCCACCGGCAGCAGCGCGATCAGCGAGGTGCAAAGATGAAGGCAGCGAACACCGCCGACAAACATCATCAACCATGTAACCGCTGCAAGGATGATTATGGATCCAAAATCCGGCTGTTTGAAAATGCAAACGGCAAACGCCCCGAAGACAAGAATATGGGGCAGAAATCCGACAGAAAACTCCTTTATTTTTTCTGCCTTTTTTTCCAGTGAATAGGCCAGAAATACCACCATGGCAAAACGCGCAAATTCAGACGGCTGAAACGAAAATTGTCCAAAACGCAGCCACCTTGCCGAGCCGCCGGCCGAAAATCCGAAGTCGGTGACTTGAATCGCAATCAAGAAAAGGAGGGCCAGGGCAAGCAAAGGATATGTCAACGGTCGATACCACCGATAGGGAAAATGCCGGCAGATGACCAGGCCGATAATTCCCACCAGGGCAAAAAGCGCCTGTTTTTTTAAAAACAGATAGTCCGAACCGAATTTTTTCAAAGCCACGGCGGAGCTGGCGCTGTAAACCATGACGATTCCGATTCCAACCAGAAAAAGTACCGGAAACAGCAACTGAATGTCGTAGGCTGCAGTTTGTGTTGTTTGCTTTTTGGCGCTCATGATATTTGCAATTTGAAATTTTCGACGGCTTTCCTGAAATCTTCACCGCGTTGCACATAATTATCGTACATGTCAAAGCTGGCACATCCGGGAGACAGCAGAATCACATTGTCCGGAGAGACAATCCGATAAGCCTGCTTGACGGCATCCGCCATGGACGCCGCCGATATCGTCGGCACGGTATCTTCCAGAGCGGATTGAATACGGGCCGCGGCTTTGCCCATGACGATGAGCTTTTTGGTGTGCCGGGCTAGAACCTCTCTGAGTGCCTGAAAATTGCCGCCTTTATCCAGGCCGCCCATGATCAAAACCACCGGTTTTTTAAAACTTTCGACTGCTCTGATGACGGCATCGACATTGGTTGCCTTGGAATCATTGACAAAATCAACACCGTGGATCGTGTCGATATGTTCCAGGCGATGGGCAGCACCCTGATACAGATTGAGTGCTTCCTGAACTGCTTCGGGCGATGCGCCGGCTGCCAGGGCGGCCAGGGCCGCGGCGGCGGCGTTCTCCAGATTGTGGCGGCCTATCAGCTTTAAGCCGGCAACGTTCAAAAACCACTGGTCACGGGATGCTAGATGCGCCAGCGGCCCTTTTTTGCCTGGTTTCTTTGATTCACTAAAGTGAAAATGAATTTTTGTTCCGTTGTTTAGAGCGCCTTCTTCCTTATCAGCGAGCGACGGATAGTATAATTTTGTGCTTTTAAGCGGCTCGCTAAGGGAGCGCACCAAGGGGTCCGAGCCGTTTAACACGGCGATGTCGTCCGGTTGCTGATTTTTAAAAATTCGGATTTTGGATGCGGCATAAGCATCAAAATTCGGATAGCGATCCAGGTGATCCACCGTGATGTTGAGCAGCACGCCGATTTTCGGCTTGAAAGTGTCGATGGTGTCCAATTGAAAGCTGCTGATTTCCGCGACGATGAAATCCGCCTTTTGCTCCCCGTCCGCGTAACCGATCAACGGATTGCCGATGTTGCCGCCCACGAAAACCTTGAAACCGGAATGCACCAGCATGCTGCCTAAAATTTCACTGGTTGTGGTTTTACCATTGGTGCCCGTGACCGCCAAAATGGGCTCTTTGATAAACCGTGATGCCAGTTCTATTTCTCCTATGACCGGTATGCCGTGTTCCTTCGCCCGCAATAGCGGCTCAATTGTGTGGGGAACTCCCGGGCTTAAAACAATGAGATCCGCCTTTTCGAAGGTTTGGGATCGGTGACGGCCCAACTCCATGGAAATGCCCATTTCACGGATTTTTTGGGCCTGGGGCTCCAGGGTTTCCTCGGCGGCCTGGTCGGTTACCATCACCAGCGCCCCCCTTTTTTTCAGAAACCGGGCAACGGCCATCCCGGTTAGACCGAGTCCGACCACTATAATTGTTTTGTTTGCAAGTTCCATTTTTAACCGTCTCGGAGTTTCTAAAACTCAAAGAAAATATGGTGTGTTTTTTGAGGTTTGAGTTTGTTACCTCGATTATGGAGTAATGGAATATTGAAATGATGGAATCGTGGAATATTAAAGGATGTTATTCCATCATAATTTTTCGCAAAGACGAATTTTACCATTAGGCCAACATGCCAGTATCCCAAAGCCCATTATTCCAATATTCCAGAATTCCAACATTGGCACTACCCGCTATTGTCCAAACCGACCGCCTTGCCCTTGCCGGCAGGAGGGCAAGACCCGAGCAAGAGCGAAGGCGGTCGGAATTTGGCGATTTGATAATTTAAAATTTCTCAGTTACTCCATCACTCCGATTACTCCCGAGGCGCTAAGCATAAAGCTTAAGAAAATATAATTAAGGCAATTCGTGATCCTATGCATATTGCTACCTTACCTTAATTTTAAGGTACTCATGGCCAGCAGGGCCAGAGCGATGGCAATGATCCAGAAACGGACAATCACCTTGGGTTCCGGCCAGCCCTTTAACTCAAAATGATGGTGCAGCGGCGCCATGCGAAAAATTCTCTTGCCGTGGGTCATTTTGAAAAATCCGACCTGGAAAATCACCGATAAGGCTTCCATGACAAACAGCCCACCGACCAGCACCAGTAAAATTTCCTGTTTGGTAATGACGGCGATAGTTCCCAGAGATGCTCCCAGGGAGAGGGATCCAACGTCTCCCATGAAGATTTGAGCCGGGTAGGCGTTGAACCACAAAAATCCGAGGCCGGAACCGGCCAGGGCACCACAGAAGATGGCTAATTCGCCACTTCCGGTCACATGATGAATTTGCAGATAGTCAGCAATTTTGGCATGCCCGGCCACATAAGCAAAAATCATGTACGTCGACGCTGCAATGATCACCGGACCGATGGCCAGTCCATCGAGTCCGTCTGTGAGATTGACTGCATTGGAAGCTCCCACAATGACAAATGCCGCAAAAATGACGTAACCCCAACCAAAATCAGGAGAGATATTCTTAAAAAACGGTATGGTCACCTGGGTTGAAAAATCCGGACTGGTGTATACCAGAAAGCTGGTGACCAGGGCGACAAACCCCTGCAAGGCCAGTTTATTGCGCACGGTTAAGCCCTTGCTTTGTTTTTTGATTTGCATCAGATAGTCATCGATAAATCCGATTATGCCATTACCGATGATGACAAACAGCACGATCCATACAAAATAATTGGTCAAATCACTCCAAAGAAGAATGGATACGGCAATGGATACAATGATCAACGTTCCACCCATGGTCGGCGTGCCGGCTTTGCCCAGATGGGTCTTGGGACCGTCGTCCCGGATGTACTGACCAACCTGCATGGCGCCCAGTTTGCGGATCATCCAAGGCCCCAGAAGAAAGCAGACGAAAAACGCCGTCAAACTGGCATATATCGTCCTGAATGTGATGTAACGAAATACGTTAAAGACTGAAAACGTCGTATGTAGTGGATATAGCAGGTGGTAGAGCATGTATCTTAATTATCCATGATTGAACTTTTTCAACTTTGCTTTCGGGTTTCCCAATAAATCAGCTTTTCTTGGGCAATTTTAGATTTCGGATTTTGGCCTCCGGCCCGGAGGGGCCATAGGGGCCTACGCCCCGGAGGGATTGCGGATTGTTGTATCGCTTTGCTCAATCATTTTTTATTAAATTGATAGAATACCTTAAATCCAAATTCTAAAATCCAAAATCCAAAATTTATGAGGGATGATGTTAGTCTTCCAAATCCCTATCCATCAGATTTCTCCCGCCCATTCCTGAAGTTTTCGGACCACTTTTTCCATGGCCATTCCGCGGGACCCTTTCACCAGCAGCCAGTCGCCGGGTTGCAGCCAATTTTTCAGGTCTTCAACGATATCATCATGGGTGCCCTCAAAGGTATCCGTCGGCGACATGCCCTCATCGTGGGCACCGGCTGTCACCTCGGCGGCAAACTCACCATATGCGTATAACCGGCGAATACCCGAGCGGACGGCCCGGCCGCCGATTTTACGATGCAGTGACGGCGCCTGGTGGCCCAGTTCAAGCATATCCCCGATCACAACGACTCCCCTGGCCCCGGCCCGCATTGAATTGAGGGTTGCAAAGGCGGCTTTCATGGATTCAGGATTGGCGTTGTATGTATCGTCGATAATTTGGATGCCACCGGACATATGCTTGATGTTCATTCGACCCGATAGCGGTTTGAATGCTTCGATACCGATTTTAACGGTCTCGCAGGAAAGACCTATTTGATGGCCTACGGCTGCTGCCGCCAATGCATTGGAAACCATAAAACGGCCGGGAGAATTTAAATGGACAGAAATGCTTTCGCCGGCAAAGATCAGCGTAAATGAAATTGTGTCCTTGGTTTCATTGACATCTTCGGCTCTGATGGTCGCTTCCCGGGACCGCCCGTAAAGAATCACCTCGGCTTTTGTATTTGAGGCCAATTGAATCACGCGCGGATCATCGGCATTGAGAATTGCCTTGCCGTCTGGTCCGAGACTTTTAAGAAGATCACCTTTTTCTTGCATGACGCCTTCAATGGATCCCAATCCTTCCAAGTGTGCCGGACCGATATTGGTCAGTACACCGATATCCGGCGAGCATATTTCGGCCAGCCTCGCGATTTCACCGGGATTGTTCGTGCCCAGTTCCAAAACCGCCCACTGGTGACCGCTTGATAACCTTAGCAAGGTTAAGGGCAACCCGATTTCATTGTTGAAATTCCCAACAGCCGTCAGGGTATCATACTGCCGATCTAAAACCGTGGTGGTTATCCGGCGGGTGGTGGTTTTTCCGTTGGACCCCGTAATGGCTACCACGGATGCCTGTGATCGCCGACGGTTAAAGGCCGCGATGTCCCCCAATGCCCGGATGGTATCTTCAACCGCGATACAGACGACATCGTTTGTATTCCACGCGGCGATGGGCATTTGCTTGGCCTTTTGGCGGCTGACTACAAGCCCACGCACCCCCTGATCGACTATATTTGCGGTGAATGTGTGCCCGTTATGGATATCTCCGGCGATGGCCACAAAAGCTTCGCCGGCCGAGATGTTACGCGAGTCAATCGAAATCCCTGAGAACGGACGGCGCAAGTCTCCGCATAAAATTTCACCACTGGTGGCTTCTACGATTTCTGCCGCTGTCCAGGGTAGGGGGTGGCTTTGGGTCATTGATTAAGGGCTCCGCAATTTAAATAAGAAGTTAACTGATTTTATAAAAGTTATCTGCCCTGATCGTTATCCGTAATGTTTTAAATTTAAATTCAATCCGCAGTCTCTTTTCCGATCCTAGCGGTCGTTCCGGCAGCCTGCGGCGGTGCTGACGATTAACCACTGATTGCCTGCAGCACCTTTCTGGCTTCCTCGCGGTCATCAAACGCAACGATGGAAGTGCCCAGTATCTGATACGTTTCATGGCCCTTGCCGGCTATCAGTACAGCGTCCTCCGGCCGGGATGCCAGAATTCCCAGCTCGATGGCCCGGCGCCGATCGGGTTGGATGGCGTATCCCTTTTCTTTAAATCCTGTTTTCAGATCCAATGTTGAATATTCGAGACCTTCGCTCTGTCCGACCCCCGGTAAAATTTGATCGATAATCGCCGCCGGATTCTCAGTGCGGGGATTGTCGGAGGTGACGATTGACAGATCGCAAAGCCGCGCGACGATCTCCCCCATCAAGGGTCGCTTTTTCTTGTCCCGGTCGCCGCCGCACCCAAAAACACATATGATTCGGGCCGGCGCAATTTCCTTTATGGCCGATACGGCATTTTCCAAAGCATCCGGTGTATGCGCATAGTCCACATAGACAAATCGTCCGGTGCTGTTTTTTATGGGTTCAAGTCGACCGGGTATGGCAGATAATGCTTCAATTCCGGCTTTGATCGAATCGGACGCAATCTTCAGCGCCGTTGCGACCCCGGCGGCGCTGAGAATATTTTCTACATTGTGTGCCCCCACGAGGGGAGTTTTGAAATTAAAACTCCCCCCTGGGGCGGCAACCTTCCCATCGGTGCCATTTAAATTACATCGGATATTTTCAGACCTTATTTCGCAATCGGGAGTCGCTCCGGTTCTAACCACGGACATCGGCAGCGAATCCGACAGTTCTCTGCCCCTGGCATCATCGCAATTGATGACAGCCGAGGCGCTATCTTTCTTCGGTCCGCTGGTAAGATATTCGGTAAACAGCCTTTTTTTGCTGGACCAGTAGGCTTGCATGTCGCCATGAAAGTCGAGATGGTCCTGGCTCAAATTCGTAAAGGCCGCCACGTCAAACCAGCAGCTTTTGATACGGTATAGATCCATGGCATGGGAAGATGCCTCCACAATCACATGGGTGACGCCATCGCGCCGCATCTCCGACAGAATCCTCTGAAGATCAAGGGATTCAGGCGTCGTCATGGGATTGGCAAAGGTTTTGTTCCCATAGCGGTAATTTATGGTTCCAATCACACCGACCTTCAAACCGGCCTGTAACAGAATGCTTTCAATTAAATAGGCGACGGTGGTTTTGCCGTTGGTTCCGGTAATGCCGACCAGAATCATGGCCCGGGACGGATGGCCGAAAAAACGGGCCGCCAGATCGGCCAGGGCGATGCGGCTGTTGGCTACCCGGATGATGATCGGCCGGCATTCCGGGGATGCGGCCCTGATTTCATTCAGGAAGGGCTGCGGAGGTTCTTTCTGAGCGATAAATGCTAGGGCCCCTTTTTTAAGAGCCTGATGCATATAATCATGACCGTCGGCAGTTTGCCCCTCAATGGCGACAAACATACCGCCCGGTTGAACCTCCTGGGCCCTATAATGAATTGATCCAATCTCCAAATCCGGTGGGCTGCCATTGGGCATCGGGGATGGCACCTGGCTGTTTTCGGCGCCATTCTTTGCTCTCTGGCCACCACTGCCCGTATTTAACCTGTTGGCAGTGATTGGTTCAATAGCTTCAAGTAACTTTGGCAGCTTCACCCTTTAGCCTCACTACCCAGGGACACCCTGAATTTGGTTGTGCCGCCATCAGGCGGCACATTTAAATAGTTCAAGGTTTGCTGAGCAATTTGTTTAAATACCGGGGCTGCTACGATACCGCCATAATATTTTCCCTTAGGCTCATCAATGACCACTATAATTGCAATTTCCGGATTATCGGCAGGCGTAAATCCGATAAACGATGCCGTATGGCTGTCGTTCGAGTACTGGCCGTTTTTATCAAGCTTCCGGCTGGTACCTGTCTTACCGCCAACGGAATATCCGTCGAGGGCAGCGTTCACGCCGGTGCCGCCTTCGGTGACGACGGTTTTCATTATATTTTTAACTATTTTGGCAGCTCGGGCGGAAATGGCTCTTCTGACCTCTTGAGGTTCGAAGCGCTTGACGGGATGGCCGTTTTGATTGGTAATTTGCTGCACAATGTAAGGCTTCATGAGAATACCGCCATTTGCAATCGCGGAAACTGCCGTGACCATTTGAATCGCCGACACGGAAACTCCATGGCCAAACGAAATGGCGCCGGTGTCCATTTTCGACCAGGATGTGTAATTGGCCAGGCTGCCGGTTGTCTCACCAGGAGAGTCAATGCCCGTTTTGCGGCCGAATCCAAAGTTTCGCAACGTGCGGTATAAATTTTTGGCGCCAACCTTTTGACCGATTTTTACGGCCCCGATGTTGCTTGAGAACTTGATAATTTGTTGTAGCGATAACCATCCGCGTTTGTGAATGTCGTGAACCACATTTTTCCCGATTCGATAGGCACCATTCTCACAATAAAAAATGCTGCTGGGCGTGGTTTTGCCATACTCCAGAGCGGCCGCCGCACTGAAAATTTTCATGGTTGAACCCGGTTCAAATGAATCGGTGATGGCCCGGTTGCGCCAGAGAGATTTATCGTAATCCGAGTAGGCGTTCGGATTGATATGCGGACAGTGGGCAATTGACAAAATAGCCCCGGTGCGCGGCTGCATAACAATTGCAAGGGCGGAGAGAGCCGAATATTGATCGACTGCTTCCTGCAGGGCTTTTTCGGTTATATATTGGATGTTGCTGTCAATGGTCAGAATCAAGTCATGGCCGCGGTTACTTGCAGATTGCTCGGACTCGGCGCTGAAGCCATTGCCCAAAGCATCTTTGAACACCGTGAAATTTATGTGTGGCCCTTTGAGAAGCTGATTGTAGTAAAATTCGATGCCTTCCAGTCCGGCCCCGTCCAATCCGGTAAAACCCAGCGCCTGGGCCGCCAGGGTTGTGTGAGGATAAAAGCGGTTGAACTCCGTGACGAAATCGATACCCGGTATCTGAAGATCTCTAACGGCCCTGGTTTCCTTGGCGGTCGTCTGGCGTTTGATCCACACAAACGGCTTGTTTGCTGCCAGTTTGTGTTGGATTTTGCCGGCATCCAAATTTAAGATATCGGCCAACACTTTGGCGGTGAACTTGGTGCCTTTTAGCCGGGGCGGATAGGCGGCGATGGATGTCACATTAATGCTGACAGCCATTTCTCGAAGGTTGCGATCATAAATGATGCCGCGTCTACCGGATGTGGTTGACGATTGTTCGTATTGGTCGGATGCCTTTTGGGATAACCACGGGCTGCGATATATCTGCAGATGAATTGCTTTGGCTGCGATTGCCATAAATGAAATAAGAAAAAAGGCGCCCACAAGCAATATCCGAAATCTGAAATATTTATTTTCCATAAATATTCATTTGTTCATGGTATTAAAATCATTCTTTTTGATGTCGGTGTGATTAGACCAAGCTGCGTTCTCGCTATTTTTGCAATGCGCGAGGGTGATTTCAGACGCGCGAATTCAATTTTTAAGTTGTCCTGCATGGCAGCCAGTTGCCGTATCCGGGACGTTTGCTCTGTGATTTCATATTTGATGCGAACGCTCTGCACCCTGCACCAGGTGTAAAAAAGAAGCTCAGCGATAAAAACGAGCATCAAACAAAGAAAGGCTATGGTTACTTTCGGGTTGCGCTGTTTGCGATTCTTTTTTTTCGCCATCCTGTTCGTTTTTATGGTTTTGATCGTTTGGCTATCGTTAAATGGTTAAATTAGGGGAAAAGAATTAAATTTTCAGGCGTTTCTTAAGGCTCGGATAACTGCTGATTCAATGTTTCCAACTTCCGGCTTCTATTCTCTCTGTCATCAGTCTGCTGAAGCTTTTCTGCCGCTCGCAGCCGAGTGCTTCTAGCCATGGGGTTGGCAATAATTTCTTCTGTTGACGGGCGTACGACCCGCTTTGTTAGAATGCTGATTTGCGGGTTTTGACCGCAAACACATATGGGCAGTTGCGGTGGACACGAACATCCTTTTTCAAGGGCTTTAAATTTCTGTTTTACGATACGATCTTCCAGTGAGTGGAACGAGAGCACACACAGGCGGCCGCCGGGATTTAGAAAATCTGCGGCCCGGTCCATGAAAGTTTTCAGCATCTCGAGTTCCTGATTGACCGCGATTCGCAATGCCATGAATACCCGGGTGGCCGGGTGGATCTTTTGTTTGGACAACGCATGGCGCGGGATCGCATCAATGATTATTTGAGCCAGCTGTGTGCTGGTCCGAATCATTTTCCGCTTTCTGGTTTCTACAATTTTATAGGCGATTTGCTTTGCCCAGCGTTCTTCGCCGTAGTCTTTGAAGAGCCTTCGCAGATTTTCCCGGGACAAATTGTTGATAAGATTTTCCGCAGTTTCCCCTGATTGCGCATCCATGCGCATATCCAACGGTTCATCTTCCCGGAAGCTGAAGCCCCGGCCGCTGTTTTTAATTTGATGGAGTGAAATTCCGAGATCTAAAAGTATTCCGTCGACCGCAGCAATTTTTAATTGTGACAGGAAATCAGGAAGATGAATGAAATTGCCGTGAAACAGGCGGATGTTGGGCGCATAGGCTCCCAAGACCCTATCCGCATTGGTAATGGCATCTATGTCCTGATCGATACCGATCAACAATCCGTCCGGAAGAATTTTTTCACAAATTTTCCCAGCGTGACCGCAACCGCCGATGGTCCCGTCGACGAATATTTTTCCCGGCCGGCAATTGAGGTAATAGGCCACTTCCTTCGGCATGGCGGGGATGTGGCGATAGGACATAAAATCAGAGTCCTAAACCGGCTATTTCGTTTCTGACCTCCTCTTTTTTCATGTCTTCTTCCAAGTTCATATTTTCGTGTTCCCAGTTTCCCTTTGACCAGATTTCAAAATGATCGAGTACGCCAACCAGAACAATCTCTTTAATGAGCCCGGCATATTGTCTCAGGCTCAGCGGAATCAGAACGCGATCCTGTTTATCATAGGTGCATTCAAAGGCACCCCCGATAAACACCCGCCTGAAACGCCGCATGGTTTCGCTTGTTTCTGCCCGGGATAATATTTTGTTTTCCAATTTTTGCCATTCTTTATTTGGATAGACCACCAAGCAGTTATCCATACGAGATATCATGGCACCATCTTCTCCGTCTGCCCTGATTATCTCACGAAACCTGGCCGGAATGATGATACGCCCCTTGGCGTCAATCGTATGAAAAGAGCTTCCTCGAAACATTTTTACCTATTAACCACATTTATCCACTTTGCTCCCCCATTAGAGTATAAATCATTCTAAGTGTCAAGAAAAAAATAGGGCGATTTTGGTTTTTAAAGTGATTTTGAAAGGTTAAAAATATTTATCGAGTTTCAATAGGGGTGGAGTAAGGTGGAGGGAAAATATTGGATGCCATTCGAGGCACGGAGCTTGTTTTTCTGGGTTCTATTACCGGGTTGTATCTAGGATTAGGCGCTTAGCGGTCTTTATCTGGCAACATGTTGTCAGAAACTGAAGGTTTCAGCCCGCCCTGGTGCGACCCAACGGATTTTTGCTTTTCACTGAAGTAGATCTCAATAAAGTCTTATCTTCCAGAATCATACAAAGTTAGGTCTGGGCCAGGGGTGTCAGTGTTCAGGTTTCAGCCCAGCTTCCGGCCAAAAAAAAAACGGCCAGTCTAATCGAATAAAAAACTTGACGAATGCAATTCCTGTTTTTTTTACGCGGACAACAAATCTTTCCGGGTCCTGGAGCCTGTCCGCCAGGTATTTGATGATCTTTTTATTCATGACTACACTAAAAAAATGAAAGCAACAAGCTGTGGATAGTCTATCGTAAATGGCTTTTCCCTGTATAGACAGCAGACAAGGCTGCTATTGCGACGAGTCATATTCCAAAGGTGAACAATTTCCGTTTCATATTTCCCTCCTCTTCTAAATTATTAAGGGCCTAACCAATATACCATCTCGGCCACACTCTTTCATAGTAAAACCACATGGGGAATAATCAAGGCAACACATCTATGGTTCCTGGAGCGCCCTTGATGCAGCCACCGGCGAAATTCTGTGACAAACTCCCGATCCCAGAGCAGGGAATGTGAACCAGGGGCCGGTGACGGTGGCCAACGGCGTGGTCTACGCCCGCTCACTGGACGATAACGGTCATATGTATGCCATCATGGATGCCGGCGACCGGTGAGGTCCTGTGGAGCTTTGCCAGCGGTGGCTCCTGCAATGCCGGCGCTGCTGGGGTTCAGGGTATGCATCGCTGGCAGGATTTCTCGGCTCGACTGGAAACTAAACCTTCATCTCAAGTCAAGCCGACGTCTACGGTTCCGCTTGCAAGATCAGATTCGACACCCAATCCCCCTCGAATCGACACCATGGGTTCTATTACAGATAAGGTGGCATTGGCTCCACCTAAGGTGAAATCGCCACCTTGATTTAAAGATAAGACATTGCTTTTTCAAAGCGGATGAATCGAAAATGGTGAATTGTGTACCGGCTTCAGCTTCAGCCCAACATATTGAGGCGTCAATGAAACGGAACCAATAACTATCCAGATAACCAAAGCGGGTTTTATTGTCAAAATTGATTTTTTGACGTGGAATTGAGCTTTTAGGCAAATTCGGGCATAGCTCACCGGTTTGCCCGCAGCTGTATTTTTTAAAAGGTAGGTTTCAATTGGAGTAACCGTTCATGGGTTCAAGGTTCAGAGGTTCAGGGTTAACGTGGAACACGCATGAGAATAGAACGATTTGAGGATATTGAGATGGCACTTTCCCTGAGATCTCATGCGCAAGGACGATCATGCCGGATGCACATTTGCTCTGTTAGGGGAATCTGACA
Source organism: uncultured delta proteobacterium (assembly GCA_963765595.1). GTDB lineage: Bacteria > Desulfobacterota > Desulfobacteria > Desulfobacterales > JAFDCJ01 > JAFDCJ01. The sequence continues at coordinate 51,212 of CAVXXE010000079.1, read as the reverse complement.
GGGTGCGCTGTCATTCGGGGTTTCATCCCGCCATATGTCTGCCGGGGCAGCCTACGAGCGTGATCAACAGAAGAAAATTAACCCTGAACGGTGAACTCCGAAGCGGTGAACAAGGAAGCGACGGAGGCCTTGTTGTTCGTCATACCAGGGCCACATCATTGGTGCACGCTGAACAGCATTAACAGCACGATCTACTTCGCCAAGAAACTCTTTGCCTAAGTTCCTTGCACGCTCTTCATACCAGGATCTGGAGTCTTCCAATTCAGCATAAATGTCCGGATGGACATCAATCTTGAGCATTGGCATTTTCGTACAATTTGTTTCGAACTTCCTCCCATGGAACACATTCAACAGCCCCGGAATCTATTTCTTCCAAACGTTTCCCAATCTCTTTCTGCCACGCAAGTTCGACATCAAAGTCAGTTGTCTGCTCCAAACTTGAAATTAATCTTTCCGCAATACGGGCTCTTTCTCTTTCTGGCTGTTGAAGTGCTTGATCTATGATACTGTCAATAGTTTTTGCGTTCATCATGTTTCCCCTCTCTTATTTATGATACAGCCTATCAGAATGTGAAAAGAATGTAAATAATCACATTTTTAAAATTTGATGGATTCGTAAAAAGTGAGAATTTCGATTTTTGTTCATTGTAACGCATTGAAATTAAAAGCCTTGATATTTTATTTTTGTGCTTTTTGCGCCTTTTTGCGGCTATATCAAAATTTTAAACTCTCAATTTAGGTTGAAGTAGTAATAATGAATTAGCCTCATGATACAAACGTCAGGCTGAAAATGGCAATGTTACCCAGGCAGTGAATGCTGACGGGAACCATCAGACTTTTTTCTTTTTCGTAGGCGATTGCAAACACGATCCCACCCACAATCTGGGTGAGCGGAAGGTGACGTCCGTCATAATGGGGCAATACAAAAAGGGCGGTGCTGATCAGGATGGCCGCATAAACACCCCATCGTCTAAAAAATCCGAAAATGACACCTCTGAAAAAAATTTCTTCCCAAATGGGTCCGATGACACCGCCCACCAGAAAGAATATGAAAATTTGCCGCGGTGCCGGAGGCAGTGGTGTACGGACAAGTTTCAACGGATTTATCCCGGCAGCAAACAATACTGAAAACAAAACACCTGCGGCAATGCCGAAACAAACGGACCAGATCAAGCCCCTCACCAAACCGGGAAGGATTTTTGAGCGGGACAAGCCGATTGCGTTTGGATTTTTTTCAAACCGGTGGGCAATAAATAAAAGGGAAAGGGCTTCCATACAGCGGATGATGCCAAGTGCCGGCAAATGAGACCCGGCTTGCCCGCTGATCGCCAGTCTGAAGACCGTTTCCATGGCAAAAACTGCAGCAATAGATATTGCCAGGGTTTTCAGGGTGATTTGGTTTGCTTCCATCCCAGGGACCTCAAGGCATTATATGCATACATTTGGCTGTACCAGTTATCGGATATTTTTATTCTTGCTAAAATCGGTTTAATTGCGCTCGCGTTTCGGCGCAGCCCCAGTGAAAAAAATGCCATACACCGGACATTGGTATTTTTCTCATTTATAAATGTCAATAGATCCTCGTAGGTGCCGGATCGTCGGCTGAACGCCAGCGTTCTGACAAGCCAATAGCGCTCCTGGGGATTCCGGCTTCTGAGCAATTGCGGATATACCCTGTAATCGGCAATCTCCAGTTTCTCCTGTTGAATCGTTTTTAAAGCCGCCACACGGGTTTGCCAATGTTCGGATTCCAAGGCTTGAGATATATCTTTGATATCGATGTTACCACTGCGATTTAATTGAAAATAGACCAGCACGATACTGCCGCTGAGCAAACACATGATCGAAGCTGTCAGGGCCGCAGCTTTTCGGTCAAGAAATAAACAAAACAGGGTGTACAAAACTGCGTGAAGAACCATATAGATCAGAGCGGGAAATCCAATCAGCAATGATAGAAATGTAATTTGCCGAAATGTGGCATTGCGATCTATTCGTTGTGAGAAATTTTGCAGAATTTTTCGGGAGTCCGATAAAAATTGATTGACTGAGATTTGAAAAATCATGCGCTCACCGGATCGGAATATAAGGTTGTCTTCTTTTTGGATGATCTTCAAATCAACTCGATCGGTATCCGGCAACAGCAGATAACCGTTGGCTGTTAACCTGTTTTGGAGATTCAGATTGATGGAACGGGTTTGTATATTTTCTAGGCCACAGGTCTTGATAATTTTTTGATCAAGGGATTTAAATGCTTCTGCGGGATAGAGCGTATAGGTATAATAAAAATCACTGAACTTCCGTCCCAAATGGTTGGATAAGAGCAGGTTGTCTCTCAAATCCAAAAACATTGCATTGTCAAATTGAGTAAACCACAGCAGAGCCAGCAAGGGGATGGGAATTAAATGCACAAGTTTCTGCATCCGACTCGAAAGGCTGTCCCGATGGGATTCCCGTCTGGCTGCCAGTTTGAAGATAACCGGGGGAATGAGCAGAAAATATAAGCTGGGGATCAGGTAAAACCCATGGATGTTGACTGAAAGCATAATCCCCACCCAGATAGATAGAAAAAAAAACAGGACAAATTTATTGTTCAGAAAAACCCGCACCCATATCCAGGCTGCCGCCATGGTCCCAAGTGTGATGCCGGCGCCGATGGTGAATGTAAAAAAAAGACCACCGCAAAAGGCCGGTGCGAAATTTTGCAGGCCCCTCATAACCTGCTGATTCGGTATCGCCAGGTATCCTGAATCGTTTGCGGCTGAAACGGTGGCATACAGATCGATGTTTGAAAGATACACCTGGAGGGTGGCAAGCACCTGAGCCATTAAAAGCCCAATTAAAATCATGCCAACCGGATGAATTGGCACTGAAATTTTAGGCTTTTTCATTTTTCTCCAACCAATCAAATGCCAGAAAGAGTCCGGCAATGGATTTGGCATCCTGAATTTCGCCCCGTCTAATCATATGAAGTGCTTCTTCACATTCAACTTCATGCACGTGAATAATTTCGTCTTTATCTAAATGTCTTTCAGCCGGTTGCAGGTCCTTGGCCAGAAAGACATGAATACGTTCGTTCGAATACCCGGGTACCGGCGTAATCTCTCCCAGAAGATGCCATTGTCCGGCTGAGAAACCGGCTTCCTCGATGAGTTCCCGTTTTGCGCAGATCATCGCGGATTCCCGGAGATCAAGGGTTCCGGCGGGTATTTCCCAAATATACTTTCGAAGGGCGTGGCGGTACTGGTTGAGCAGGACGATCCGGGTTTTATTCAACATCGGAATAATGGCGGTCGCGCCGGGGTGCTCGATAAATTCCATGTCGGTGGTTATGCCATTGTCCAAGGTGACGTTTTCCTTTATCAGGCTGTATACTTTGCCTTGATGGATGTTAATACGGTTGTTTATCTTTGCGTTCATATTTTTTCCCTATCTGCGTAAAAAAGTAAATGATTTAAAAATGGATAGAATGAGCTAAAATTGTGGTATATTATCATTTTTATAGTATAAATAAAACAGCGTGTTAAGGTATCATTATGATTCGAATTCAGCAAACTGATCGATAACATGCCGGTTTGGGAGGAAAGCTAGGCCTTATCGCGCCCTTTTTGACAACATGTTGCAAGAATCGTTAGGTTTCAGGTGTCAGCGTTCAGGTTTCAGGATCTTGTGACTCGCCTTCCTGATACTCGAAACCTGACACCTGAAACCTATAATTTGGCGACATTAGCCTATCGGCATGCTTGCTGCCCCGCAGGCCATTTTTTCCGAGCGGGGTCTCGGAAAAAGCTTAGACTTCTTAGTAGGTGGATTTACCTATGTATCTGCCCAGAAGAAAAACAATACCATGGTTCCTTTTAATGCTCTGTTTTACGGCTGCTTCCTGCGGGGTAATCCGAACCACCTATGATGTCACCGAAGAAACCGTCAAAACCACTTACAAGCTCTCTAAATTTACCGTTAAATCTGCTTACGGTGCCAGCAAACTTGTTTATCATGTCGGCGGTTTTACCTTTAAGGTGGTGACTGCACCGCTTAGCTGGCCCTTGACGCGTCAAGAGATTGAAACCATTGACGGACTCCCGCCCAAAGAAGCCATTCGTCAAAAGAAAGTCAAAAAGGCGCCTTATGTCGTCAACGGCCGGCGGTACGTGCCCATGTCCGTGGAGCAGGCGCGTAACTATCAGGAAACCGGGATAGCGTCATGGTACGGATATGAAACGTACCGGCAAAAAGGCGGCCACATGACGGCCAACGGCGAGGCGTTTCATCCCAACGGGCTTACTGCGGCGCATAAGTATTTGCCGTTGCCCACCTTTGTCAAAGTAACCAATCTTAAAAACCGCCGCAGCATAATCCTGAGGGTAAACGACCGCGGACCCTTTGTAGATGGCCGGATCATCGATTTGAGCGCCGGTGCCGCCCGAAAATTAGGGTTTTATGATAAAGGAACCGCCAAGGTGCGGGTGGAAACTATTACAGCTGAAGGATAGAATGAAGGTCTTGTTCATTACCATCTTCTAGTTATCTTCAACAACCAACTTCATCTCATCGGAATTCGCTTTAAGCTCCGGTGCATACATGGCATACGCCCGGGTGGGCAGCGCACTGAATTTTCCCGGCGTTTCAGCGCGTAGTCGATAGCTGAGACTGTGCCGGCCGCGGGCCAGGCGGTGTACGAAAAAACACACCTTGCGGTCTCGGTACTCCACATAGGCACCTATCTCGTTGCCGGTGTAGCCGCTGCGGACGTCCACCGGTTCAAACCCGGCTGCTTTGGGATCTTCAAACACCAGGTACTCATAGTCGTTTTTGCTTTCGATGACAAGTTCAACCTCCACCAGATCTCCGCTCTCTAGCGCCGACAGGTTCTTCAGGGGTTCGCGCGCATATTTTTCCACTTGGCGATCCACTACCTGGCCGCGTGCGCCCACATCTTTTATATTTTTTTCCACCTCGTTCAAACGGTAAAGCCTACGCCGCACTTTTATTTCCAGGCCTTCGTGGGTAATAAAATCCTCGAGGGTGAAAAAATCAAGGTAAGCATTGAAATAGATGGGACCATGGCCGGTTTTCTTGAGGGTCAATTTGCGGGATCCGGTGGCGATATCCCTGGCTTCCAGGACGAATTTGTTATCGAAGGTAAAAAGATTTTCAGCCGTGATTTTCACCGTTTTCTTTTTGATGTCGTCAAAATAAATATCCAGGACCAAATCCGGCCGATCTTCGCCACTGGCGGTGAGGTAATCCGCAAATGCCTCCACGATGATGGCCGTATCTCGGGTGCTTTTCCAATAAGTCGCATGCTTGCGATTATTGAGCAGGTATTTCACCAAGCGCGAGGCTGTTTCACTTTGAGGCTTTATTCTGCTCAACAGTTTGAGGTAATACCCGTGGGCTTCGTATTCGCTGCCGTACCAGTACCACCAGTAAGAACTGTTCGGCAGGTTCAGGTAGGCGGTCTGGTTTTCATCGTCGTCCACCAGGTATTGTTCGATGTTCTGCAAAATCATTTTAAGTTTTTCTGTATCTTCGACTTTGTGCAGGGCCATTCCGAACATCGCTTTGGCATATACCGCCAGCTGGCTGCGGTCACGATAAAGATAGGTTCGCATTTGTTTTAGGTCGATGTCACCATCGACTAAAACCATGTACACCAGGGCATCCAGATTGTCGGTCCGGGACTTGCCGTCTTTCTTATTGCGGCTCCAGCGGTTCAGCCGCTCGAGTTGCGTGTTCTGATAATCCTGCAACCAGCGAATTCCGTGCTCCAGCATGCCGGCGGGCAATTTTACGCGGCTATTCCGGGCGATTTGCAGCCCATGAACCACATAAGCCGTGGTGTGCGGATAGGATTTTTCGCCATATCCGCTGAACCAACCCCAGCCGCCATCGGACAACTGCATATCGGCCAGCCGCTTGACGCCCGCCCGCTCCATTTCATCTACTATATGTTGGTCAAAAACCGGGTTGTGGTCATAGCGCCGCCATTGTCCGGTTCGCTGAGTATCTGGGCCGAGTTCCTGGGCATTGAGATTGGTTTGCTTGGCCTTGATTGCCGCTAAATCCAGCCCCATTTTCAGCAGAATTTGACGGGTCATCACCGTCGGCAGGAAACGGTTCAGGGTCTGTTCGGTGCAGCCGTAAGGATAACTTGTCAAGTACGGTAGCGCATCCACCATGGCTCCGGCCAGAGATGGTGAGAATCGCAGTTCAAGTCTTGATTCGTTGACACGACGTTCTGCCGGCACCTCAAACCAAACAGAGGTCTCGGTGGCGTCAGGTCGGATGACACCGCTGCGTGCGATTTGTTTGGTCATGCCGTGCACGTACACTGGAAAATGCATCTGGACGGCGTCGGACTCTTCAGCGGTCAGCGCTTTCATGCGTATGACGGCTTCGCCTTCTTTTACCGCCTTCACCCGCCAATCCACCCGTTTTTCGCCGTTGGGATCTATGGTAATCGACTTTACACCGTTTTCTCCGTTTAACAGGACGAGGCAGCCGCCCTCAAGTTCCAGCTCAACCCGGGCTGTTTTTCTGTTTTTGAGGTAATTGTGAACATTGGCCGACAGCACTACTTCATCTGTTTCTACAAAAAACCGCGGGGCCTGCAGGCGCACAATTAAATCCTTGCGAGTAACCACTTCAACCGACCCTTGTCCCACCTTCGTGCCGTGACCCATGGACCACACCAGGACTTTCCAGCCGGTAAGGTTTTGCGGCATGGGAAAAGAAACTTCAGCCATACCAGAGCTATCGGTTAGGATCGTATCGGCCCAGAAGGCAGTATCGGTAAATTTGGTGCGCAGATGAGGTTTTGCAAATTCTTCTGCAATTGGCGGTCCATCGATCAGTTCCTGCGCGCGACGAGATCCTTCTTTATCTTGGAAGCGGTCGGCTTTGGTCTCATTCAGCGCCATTGTTTTGGCGGCGGCTCTGGGTTCCGCCGATGAAAGCTGTACATCTGAACGTGAAGCTTCCTCAGCCACGCTCCCACCTTCGTCGTCCGCTTGGCCCGCAAGCACGTCCTGGTGCATAAGGTGTCCGAATACTCCGATATTGCGCATGGGAATTTCTTTTTTCTTTAACAGATTGTAAAACCGCCGTGCCAGGCTGGATTCTGTCTGAGGATGATGGCGCCGCCGCCATTTCCAGAAGAAGCTGCGGATTTCCGGCACGTTGGACCCACCGGAAATATATTCCAGGGCGCGGTCATAGACGGTCATCACGGCAGCGCCCTGAAAGGGTTCCCCATTGTAATCCGTGAGCGCAATTTCCAATTTAGCGTTTTGTCCGGGGCGATAGGCTTTTTTGGATGGCGTGACCGTTACATTCAGCACGCGTTTTTGCGGCGGAACAACGATTTCGCGGGTTTCGCTGTGCAATTTACCCTCGTAAACGGTCATGGCTTCCACAAAGAAATTGGGCATGTCTTTTTGAGTGACGGCAATCTGCTCAACGGTACTTTTACCGCTGAGGTGGATCACTTTCGGCGGCAGGTAAATTCCGCCGGTCGGCCGTATGAATAAAACCACCGCGGCACCCGCATGATCGGTATTGATCAAGAGCCGGACACGGTCACCGGGGGCATACTCGCTCTTATCCGGGACCAGTTCGATTTTGGCAAAGCGATAGCGGGCGCCGTCATCACCCTCACCGCGCACGGTGAAAATATAGCCCCCTTCGATGGTGCGGTGTTTGGCATCCGTTACCGTAAAAGACAGACGATACTGTCCGGACCGCGATGCCTGGATCTGAATGTCGGCCCGGCCCGCGGCATCCGGATCAAATTTCCAGCGGTTGACCTCGGTTTCTTGCGGCGAATTATCCCGGTAGGTGATTCGGTGCAATCTCAGCAAGCCCTTGCCTTGAACCGGTTTGGCCGCCAGGGTCTGGACTTTGAAACCGGCCCGGACCGTGTCGCCGACGCGATAGTGACCACGATCGGTCCAGGCATACACCTTAAAGGGACGGCGGGCGACCAGCACTTCACCTTGACCGACGATGGTGCGCCGGGACTGATCACGTACTTCGGCGCTGATGGTGTAGCGATGGTCCCTATCCCCATGGATGAGCTTGGCCAATTGGGTGTCAATTTCGATGCGGACAGTGCCGTCTGCGGCGATCTTGACTTCGCCCTCGGCGACGACTTCCGGCGGTTGCCGGGACCAATTTTGCCACCAGCTCCAGACCGGTCTTTCACAACCCCACAGGCCCCAGCCGGGATACCAGGAATAATCATAACCATACCACCAGTAGCCGGGACCATAAAACCAATCCCAATTAAATATAGGATACCAGCGGCCGTCATGTTCAGTTCGATAGACCTTATATGTCACGGTGGCTTCGGTTACCGGTGAACCGAAATAGTAGTCGGCCTTGATAGTTGCGCTAATTTTTTCACCCAGCATCACCGGCTCTTTCGGTGCTTCCACCTTTACCTCAAATTCGGGTTTTTTATATTCTTCCACCCGGAAGGTATTGCCGCCATAGACGCTTCCGGTCCCGTGCGAGATCTGATAGACACCGAGCGCTGCATTCGCCGGAATAAGGTATTCGCCTGCCAGCCCGCCATAGTCATCGGCCTGGATGTTCTGAGAGTAGATCTGCTCGTTTTTCGGATTATAAATCGTGACCGTAAAGTGTTGACCCGCAAAATTGGATGTATCCGCTTGGTTGTATTTGGCCTGCCGCACCCAGAGCTTAAACCGGACGCTCTGTTTGGGTCGGTAAACCGGCCGGTCGGTCATGATCAGGGTTTTGCTCTGATTGTATTCACGATCGTAATAATTCGGGTACCAGATACTGGAAAAGCCTAAAAATGCCATCCGACCGCCCGCATTGACGGTCGCCAGCCAGCTCAGATTATTTTCCATCTCCGTCGGCGATAGGATGACCTGGCCGTCTTCGTCTGTGGGGCGGGAAAAGCCTTTATGACGGATTCGATAGCGATTTTTCCCCTTTATTTGTTGGGTGCCGTAACCAAAAAAATCGACGGTGACTCCGGCCAGCGGCTTGCCGCTGACCGCATCCGCCACGTAATACAGCACCTGTTTGTTGAGGGGCTTTTTTATGATCGTCGTGTCGCTCACCCATATGATGACGCGGGCGGTATTGCCGTTTTGCATCTCTGCCATCAGCAGGTAGGCACCGGCTTGAGCCAGGGTTTGTGGCAGTTTGATGGTGACACGCCGATCCCAGCGTCTTTTGTCCGGGTCCAGCTTGAGACTCCAGTCCACCGTTTTTTGGCCGACGTAGCGGGTTTGATTTTCATGGACCAGCCGCCAGCCGATATTGTCGACTTTCACCTGGCGCCAGTCCAATCGCCCCGGATCGGATCGGATATAGGCTTTAACATCCTCAATAAGGGGTTTGATCCGGATGCGGTAGGCTTTTAGATTTACCAGCGACCCATTGCGGAAGCGATATTCAACAGTTGGTATGCTCCCGGCGGGCTGGACGCCGACCGGTTCAAAGACACCCCAGTTTTCAACAATTTGATCGATATGTTGGCGGGCCTCGGATTTATTGTATGGTTGATATATGTTCCAGTAGTCCAGCGCCCGATCATATAACCTGCGGTTTTCATAAATTTGAGCCAACACTCTGGCGGCTTCAGCCACATAGCCTTTGTCAGGGCTTTTGACGATTTCCTTGAACAGCTTGATATGGTTAAATTCTTCAGGCAGATTGAAGCGCTTGACACCGATTGCCAATTTGGCAAGGGTTTCGGTGTCGGTTAAGGTATGCACCTCGTACGGACTGGGAGCTTCTCTTTTTGAATCCGAATCGTTCCGCGACAGACGGGGTGCAAAATAATGGCCGTAAGATGATAAGGTTTGAACCCCGAACTGCTGGTGAAGAAAGGATGCAAAGATATATTTTGTGTAGGAATCCAGCCTGGGGCTCAACACCCCCGCATTTGTCAGCAACCATCGCCAGCGTTGACCGTCGGAGGTTGCCGATTCGAAACTTTCGGGAACCTTGTAAAAGACGGGCTGGCCGGTCGCATCCACCGGCGCGCCCTGGACGCGGCTGTATCCATATCCGTGGCCGGGTTCATAATCGGGCAAGCGGGTCAAATCGGTTAAATACTGAAGTCGCCAGGCTTGGTTGTAACCGCTGTATTGACTGATAATACCGGCAAACTCGAGATAAAAATCAGCGACTTCGCTTTTGGCCGGCTCATTAGAGGATAGGTTCAGCGCATGGGTCATTAGCTGGATGGCACTTACCCGATCGCGTTGGATGGTGTTTACATATCTGCCGCCTCCGCGACGGGCACCGCGCTGAAATTCGCCGGCCACCATATAGCCCCAGTGATCGTTTTGATGAAAACTTCTGGCTGCTGCTTGCAGCAGACGCCAGTTATCGAAGTGCTTTGCAATCACATCCTTCCGAAAACCGTCCAATTCGCCCAGGCGGTTCAAATTACGCAGGCACTGCCAGGCCTGGAGCAGATCATTTCCGATCATTTTCGAATCATTGGGCAGCTCAAGGCATAATTTGCGATAGGATTGATAGGCAACGTTCCAGTTGCCGTCTTGAAAGGCTTCTTGGGCCTGTTTTCGGATTCCAATGTGGTCCGTCTGCTGCGCCAACAAGGATGCTGGGGCCAGGGTCAGTAACAATATTAAGCTGGCGGTTTTAATCTTTTTCATGGGGCAACTCCTCCAAACGAATGACGAAAGACGAATGACGATTGACGAATTAAGGAATACTGCCGATTAAAACCAGATATAATTACACAAATATGAACGTCAATCGTCAATTAACCAATAAAGCTGGATTTACGCTTCGCTACAACCAGATTTTCCGGGTCTGGCAAAAAGCTGTTTTATTCTTTATAGGAGAGTCGCTTGCTCCGCCTGTCGCTCTTCTTATACTTATAAAATCGGCAGAATACCTTTTTAGTCCAGCATCCAGCATCTTGGTCGATTACTGCTGGAGCGGTGTTGTCCAAATTATATAGCCCCATTATTAATGAAATGACGAGGCCTGAATTTAGGCATTTCCATTTAGTCTATAAAGTTATGCTATTGGGTGTCAACCCGCGCACAAAGCTTTTACATAAGTTTTACAATGCTTGACGTTTAGCGGGAATGACGATAAACTATTGTATTCAGTGCAGAAGTCTTAGTTCGCTTCGCTCACAATCAAGAAAGGAACCCATATGAAATTACCGCAAATTCGAACTTCGCTGCCCGGACCCAGGGCAAAAAAACTGATCAAACTTGACAAGTCCTTTGTTTCCCCTTCTTACACCCGAGTTTATCCGCTCGTTGTCGACACAGCCAAAGGGCTCTGGGTGCATGATGTCGACGGTAACATCTTTCTTGATTTTACGGCCGGTATCGCCGTTAACGCAACCGGTCACTGCCATCCCCAGGTGGTCAAGGCCATTCAAATGCAGGCTAAGCAATTGCTGCACATGTCGGGCACGGATTTTTATTATACACCCCAGATCATCCTGGCCGAAAAACTGGCGACCTTGGCTCCCGGAAGAGGCACCAAAAGGGTATATTTCGGCAACTCCGGTGCCGAAGCGGTGGAAGCCGCCTTTAAGCTGGCGCGCTGGCACACCAAACGAGAATTGAACATCGCGTTTTTCGGCGCTTTTCATGGGCGCACCATGGGAGCGTTGTCATTGACCGCCAGCAAAACCATCCAGAAGAAACATTACAATCCTCTCGTGCCGGGCATCACCCATATTCCCTATGCCTACTGCTATCGCTGCGCTTACAACCTAACCTATCCCCAGTGCGATCTGCACTGTGTGCACTGGGTTGAGGACTCGCTTTTTCGAACGATAGTGCCTGCCGAGGAAGTGGCGGCGATTTTTGTAGAGCCCATTCAAGGGGAGGGCGGCTATATCGTACCGCCGCCGGAATTCCACAAGGAATTGCACAAGATCGCCAAAAAATACGGCATTCTGTATGTCGCCGATGAGGTTCAGTCCGGCATGGGGCGCACCGGAAAGATGTTTGCGATGGAGCATTTCGGGGTTACGGCGGATATCATGTCGTTGGCCAAAGGGATTGCCTCCGGGCTGCCCCTTGGTGCCACCATCGCTCCGGCTAAAATCATGGATTGGGAGGCCGGCTCACACGCATCCACGTTTGGCGGCAATCCGCTCTCCTGCCGGGCAGCCATGGCGACCATTGAACTGCTTGAGAATAATATGATGAAAAATGCCACCAATCAGGGCAATCGTCTATTAAACGGTCTGCGTGAGATGCAAAAGACATTCGAATGTATGGGCGATGTGCGCGGCAAGGGGCTGATGGTGGCCGTTGAACTGGTGAAGGATCGACAGACAAAAAAGCCGGCTACCGATTGGCGGGGCCGTATCATCAAAAAAAGCTTTGAAAAAGGATTGCTCCTGCTGGGCTGCGGTGAAAACAGTATCCGGTTTTCTCCATCTTTGACCGTCACTGCCAAGGAGATCGATGTCTGCCTATCCATATTTGAGGAATCGGTGAAGGAAGTGACAGGGTGATTTGAATTCGGAATTCGGGGTGCGGCCTCCGGCCCATAGGGCCCATAGGGCCTACGCCCCGGCGGGAATGCGGAACTAATTGATGGCGAGCTTCGGGTTACGGGCAAAAAGGGCATAGGGCGTAGGGCCTAGAATAAGACATCGCTCAATGGAAGGAATCATTCCCAAAAAAAATCAAATTACAATGAAAGGCAAAAACCCCGATCCATTACGAATCATCAGCCGTCGCTGAAAGTGTTTTCAAGCCAGCGTCTCGCCGCTTCAGCCACCCCGCCATTGTTGTTGGAGGCGACGCCGGCAAAACGGTCTTTAAGATCAGCCGGAGCGTTGTCGACCACATAGCTCTTGGCGGTCCACTCGAGTAAATCCAGATCGTTGTAGTCATTTCCCACCGACACGATTTCGCTTTTATCAATTTTTAGTTCTTCAGCCAGCCAGGCTGACGTCCGGCTTTTGGAAACCACAGTGGGAAAAATTTCGATCCAAGTGGCTTTGCCATCCAGGGGTGAAGTCGTCCGGATGATGCTATAATCGGGCAATTCGCTGCGGACCTTTTCAAGAACGGCCTGACTGCCTCTATCCGGCACCACCGCCAGCAGTTGGGTTGCAGGGCCGAAACCGTCGGTCGCTTCGCTCAACGGAAGGGCAAACCGACTGTAAAGTTTCAAACGCCTTTCAAAATCATCATTCCCTTCATTTGATCGAAAATAGCTGAACATGTGATTGTCAGGTACGGTTCGGTGAATCATAAAATCCAAGTGGTTGGTTTTGAGGATTTTGCATGCCCGTTTCACTTCATGGGGTTCCAGGCTAACTCTGCGGACAACTTTACCGCCTGCATTTTGCAGGACACCCGCACCCATTGAGAAAATTACGAAATCCACCGGCAGATCCCCTACTTCGACCGAGTTGAAAGAATATAATGACCGGCCGGTGGCGATGGTTCGTATGATGCCCAGTTCGCCCAGCTGCTCAAGGGCTTCGAGATCGATGCTCGAAAATGTCCGATCCGAACGCAGCAGTGTGCCGTCGAGATCCACGATAAACAATCCCTGCGGCGGTCTGCCTGCCGGCGCTTCGGCAAGTTGATGGTCAATGGATATAATCATTATGAGTCTATTCGAGATTAATTTTTCACGACCCCAGTCCAAACTAGTATCGTCAATTTTTTTAGTCTTAGTGTTCCTATTCAAAATTACGGTATTTATGAACCTAAGTACTTAGGCAGAAGTTTTAAAGTAGATGCCGGCCTGTGTCAATTGAAATTGCGGTTTTGGTATCAATTTAATCTCTCAGTATTCGCTTTTGCAATCTGGATTTCTCTAAGTTGATTGTCTACCAAGAAAGTAACTTGTTGAAATATTTTATTTATAATTCTCAACCGTTCCCAGCGAAGCGGAGTGACCTCAACCGCCTGGGTGAACTATCGCTAAAGAAATTCGTTTGCGGTGACGATACATAATCAGCGGGTCAAAAAAAGCCGAGCATGATTGCCGCAATTTTGAATAAAGCACTATGGTTAAATAATGCGAGTTGAAAAAAATACAAACAGATGTTTAAATAGATTGAAAAGAGGTTAGATTGTTAACGGAGGCTACCCGGGCGATGAGCAAGGAGACGATTATATTTTTCGATAAATTGGGATTTGGATGGGTTCTTGACAATATCACGGCCATGGAGTTGAAATTAAGCCATATAAAAGAGGACAACACGGTCAATAAATCACTGATTAAAATCATTGAGAATTTATTGGATTATACGGGTGTATGACATGGTTCGGCTGCATCTAAACGATAACCCTTGCCCCGGTTCTCCGGGGGAAGGCATGAGATAGAAAATTATGGCAAGAACCCACAGAGACAACTATCTGTTTCGAGGACTTTTGCAGTCGGAAGACGGGGTCATTTCCAGAATCCTGGATGTGAACAACCGCTCGATTACATTCCAAACCACATTCGGACTCAATGAGGATTTGGTCAAGGAATTAAAAAATCGACCGGAGCACATCGTATTCAGTGAACGGTCCAGAATTGCGCGATTAGGCATACAGATCAAGTGCGATCCGCCCGATCTAAACAGTTTAAAGGGAGACATAGTCACCCTGACCCTGGCAGCTTCAGCAGTCATTTCCGGTTACCCCGGTTTAGACGAATTTAAAGATTTTTTTACTCTGGGACTGCCGGTTGGACGGCTGGTATTCTGTGATCCTGAGGCCCTGTTAAGTTCGGATGAAGTTCTGGAAGCCATCGAACGCGCCGAGCTGAAATTGCCGGAGTCAACCACCATCTCCAGCGACGGCAGTATTGTCATTGCCCCGCACAAAGTCGTTTGCCGGTTTAAAGAGCCATTGGACAAAAAGGCCCTCGGCCGAATTCTGTTCCGTGAGGACGGCCGCGAACTTCTCAACCGTTACCAGGTTCGGAATGCGCTGCCCTCGTTAACCATTGCACCGGGCGAAGGGGTTGTGACGACCTGCTCCATGTATCTCAATGAACACTATGTGGTTTTACAGAGCGGTTTTGCCCTGGGCCGAAACCTGCCGGCAACCGTGCTGGACCCCATTAAAACGCGGGGCATTCGAATTTATTTAGAAATTGTAAATCAGAGTCATCACCCTATCGTAAATCCATTGATATCGGCGAAAGTATACAATGCCGCCAAGTCGCGCAATGGTCTGCGACGTAAAAAAGCCGCCCAGACGAGTACCTTTTATAGCTACCGTCAAATGCGCGAATTTGAAAATCGTTTTAGCCGTTTAAGCACTACCACCTGCCATTTTATAGACAAACCGGTGGCTGTCGCTTGCGGTGAGGCGGACGGGCTTAGAAAGGCCGAAATCTTTTTAAACGGTCCCTCAGAGGAGTGCGATGTGACCCGGGCCATGTGTTCGCTGGCCAGGCGCGATTTTTCACCGAACAGCGAATGCGCCCATATGTATGCAACATCTAAAATCGAAAATGCCCTCGATCGTATTCCGGCCGTTTTGATCATGAAATATTTTCCCAATATCATCGAGCATCGCGACATTATCAATCTGACCTGTGAAGGTAAATTAAAGGCACTCTATTTTTATGAGCCGTCCTGTGAACACGGTCCGTTTTTATCACAGCAGGACCACCATCGCCTGGAAGAATACCATGCTTTCGGCCTGGAAGTGTTTTGGGTATCCGGACTGAATGACCGCCTTATGAAACACACCATGCGTGACGGCATGGGCTATTTCGTAGCACCGGAGCGGTTCGCTGATTTTCACAAGTCAATGTTGTTTGCCTTTTATGGCTCCAACCAGAAACTTTCGCCAAAAGGGGAGGCAAAACTTGGAGGACTCCTGGAGGCCCTCATTGAGTTCTGGGGGCGGCGCATCGGAATCGTCACCGGTGGCGGGAGCGGGGTAATGGAGCAGGCCAATACCCTGGCAAGGGAACGGGGAATTCTATCCGGGGCAAATTTCCTGGATATCACCGATCAAACCATGACAACCGATGTTGATTTTTGTCAGGTTTTCCAGGCAACCTGTCGTCACAGCCGCCAAAAATGGTTCGAAATCGCTTCATTTCCGATTTTTAACGTCGGTGGTTTGGGATCACTGGAAGAGCTTGGCATTACCCTGTGCAACATGAAGTTGTCAATTCTGGATCCTGTCCCGGTTATTTTGTTTGATACGGAGGGCGGCGGCGATTTCTGGAATGGAATCGATGATCAGATTAACGAAATGGTCAAACGGGGCAGGGCGCCGGAGTGGATTAAAGACAACATCGTCATCACCGATAATCCCAAAACGGTCACCGATGTGTATCGTCAACGGCTTCAGCTGTTTTGATCCGCAGATGACGCAGATTTTAAAGATTCTTTTATAGCGCGTTCACGGGTTCAAGGTTGCATTCTCGTCCCTGGACTGCATTTGGAATGCATATTTACGAGAAAAGCGGCAGCTTCGTCTGGCGTAATCCAAATTTTAGAGCCAAATTGGTAATTATTTGGGAAAATGAGCATTTTTATCGAGGACCTCGGGTCTTTAATACCCTCTTTGTCCCTAACCCTGAGCGTTGAACCCTGAACCTGTGAACGGTTAACCAATAAACAGTTCTTAGAGGTCGCAGACAAGATTGTATTTGATAAGGCGCACCGTATATCCGCTGTTCGTACCTGTGGCGTTGATTCTGTTTTCATCAGTAGCCATCATTAAATGGCCTGAACTGTCAAGGCAAATGCATGCTGTGAGTGAACTCAGAGCGGTTACGGTAATTATGCCGTTTGGGCCTTACATTGTCTTTGCGATTGGACTCGTCATGGGGTGGCGATATGCCAACGCCGGGATGATCCTCGGTTCCTTTGCCCTTGCCTGTTCATACTATGGTCTGGCTTATTTCCGTTCAGCCGAATTACCGCGGACAGTGATTCTTGAGCAGGCGGTAACGGCCGCGCTGGCCTTTTTGCTGCCGTTAAACCTGGCATTTTACAGTGTCCTAACCAAGCGCAGACTCATTACTTCCACCGGCATTCTGGCCCTTATTTTATTGACGCTACAGGTGTTTGCGATCATTATTTTTTGCCATCCTTTCAGTCGCATCTCATCGCGGGTTATGGCCGCGATAACATCTTTATCGCCTGTAGTGGCCGATAAGCTGTCCTGGTTTTCCGCGTGGCTGGGTTCTGTTCTTACCAATCATTACTTCTTTAGATTAGAAAGTATGCCTACTGCCCCAGCCCTTGCTTTCGGCCTGGCATTTCTTTTCGTGCTGGTGCAATTTGTAAAAACCAGTGATATTCGAATTTGCGGATTTTTCTTTGGCATTGTTGCCGCCATGCTCGGGATCATAACAAGGTCTTCAGAACCGGCCCTCATTTTTTATTTTTTCGCAGCCGGTTTGATTCTAGTGATCACAGCCGTTGAGGCTTCCTTTTCCATGGCCTACATCGATGAACTGACAGCTTTGCCCGGGCGCAGAAGTCTAAATGAAACGCTGCTTAATTTAGGCAAGAAATATTCTATTGCGATGATCGATGTGGATCACTTTAAAAAGTTTAATGACACCTTCGGCCATAAAACAGGTGATCAGGTATTGAAAATGATTGCTTCCAGGCTTGGAAAAATCTCAGGCGGAGCGAAAATATTTCGTTATGGCGGGGAGGAATTTACCGCCATCTTCGCCGGGAAAACCGTCGAAGACGCTATTTCACATATTGAAGATTTCAGGGAGACTATCGGGTCGACCCCTTTTATTGTTCGTGACTGGAAACGCCGCAGAAAAAAGAATAATGACTGTCGCCGTAAGAATTCCGCTAACCGCAAACAAGTCAAAGTGACCGTCAGCATCGGTTTGGCTTCCCCGGGCGGGAGGAAGACCGATCCGGAGAAAGTGATCAAAGCGGCGGATAAAAAACTCTACTCGGCCAAGAAGGGTGGGCGCAACCGGACAGCTTATTAAACCCAACCCGGACAAGCCGGGATCGAATATTGATCCGCCGGAAACGCAAAGATTTGTGGTATCGCTCGCGCAGCGCAGGCGCCGCGTGTCGTTCTGTCTTTTCTAAATTGAGCTATTTTTTGCGAAAAGAGCGGTGCAGATCGAGTAAAAAAATCGTTCAATTCAGGTCATAGTTTGTCAGTGTGTTTAGACAGAAACTCAGCTACCCCCTCCGCCGTGGGCTTCATACCGTCCTCGCCTTTATTCCATCCGGCAGGACAGACTTCCCCGTACTGCTCAGCAAACTGCAAAGCATCGACAATACGAACCATTTCATCGACATTGCGTCCTAAGGGCAGGTTATTTACAACCTGATGCTGCACGACACCTTGTTTGTCGATGAGAAAAGATGCCCTCATCGCAACTCCGTCCGGATGTTCAATCCCATAGGCTTTTGTAATCTCATGCTTCACATCGGCTACCATCGGGAAATCCACTGTTCCGATGCCTCCGTCCTTGACGGCGGTGCCACGCCAGGCAAAATGTGTAAATTGGGAATCAATGGATACCCCGACGACCTCAACGTTGCGACCCTTAAACTGCTCCATGCGCTTATTATGGGCAATAATCTCCGTTGGGCACACGAATGTGAAATCCAACGGCCAGAAAAACAATACCACATATTTCCCTCTGAAATCCGAGAGCTTGAAATCTTCTCTGATGATGCCGTCCGGCATGACGGCCGGAGCTACAAAATCCGGTGCCTCTTTGGCTACTAGAACACTCATTATTTTATATTCCTTTCTGAAGTTTGGTTCACTTCTAAGTTTTCCGGTTTATTCGGGTTGGGGCGACACACCATATTTTCGCCGGCCGAAAGTGTCTATTAATATGATTATGAAATCAGATTTTTCAAGAGTTTAAATCGGATTCTCAAAACACCCCTATCAAAACTGGAAGAAGTAATCTGAAATCCTGAGATTTCGCCGGATGATTCGACATGGGGCCCGATACAGGGGCAGGCATCATAGTCTCCGATTTGAACGATTCGGATGGTGTCACCGGTATCGTCGGGCAATTTATCGGTGTTATAGTTGTCCAGTGCCTCTGATATGGATATGTATTTTTCGATAACCGGCAGATCCTCTGCGATAATCCGGTTGACCCGCGTCTGAATTTCTTGAAGTTCCATTTGAGATAGCGGCCGGTTGAAGCGATAGTCGCATTTGGATTTTTTCCTTTCGATGTGAGCATTGAAACAGCGGCCGCAATTGAACATCCTGTCCATGGTCTGATTGAGAATATGTTCGGCTGAATGCATGCGCGGGTCTATGCTTTTTTTCATGGTAAACTCCTGTTTTCGTAATAGTTTAGCCACTAAGGCTCGAAGGCACAAAAAAAGGGATATGAAGTTTAAAATTTTTGTCAAAGAGAGGAATCTAGTGCTGAAAAATTTGGAAGATGAACGTCGAACATCGAACGTCCAACGTTGAACGTCGAATAATGATGTCGCTCCGCTTCGCAATTTAATTACATTATAGCCTTTGTGGATTAGGCCCTTATCATGCTTTATCTGACAACATCTTGTCAGAAACTGAGGGTTTCAGGTGTCAGTGTTTAGGTTTCAGGATTTTGCGACGTGCCTTCCTGACACCCGACACCTGACACCTGAAACCTATCTATGGTAAATGGCTGCGCCTTTTACCGTGAGCCCCGCAGATCGACCGCGGCCAAACCTGTCAGAAACGCATGGGTCAGCTTTTCCGAAATAAGATGTTCAAAAACCTTCCCTTGCGGTGTTGCCCCTCTTATTTTGCCGTCATGCAGAAATTTGGATAGAAGCCGCCTGCTCGTCTCCATACGGTCGGCGGGATTGTTTATCCGGATTTCACCGGGGGTTGTATCCATTGCAATGCATATTCCCTTATCTATCAGGGATTTCATGAAATTGATGATGCGAGCCAATCTGAGCACGGTAACGGCCTCTAACCTGCCGGTTGTGTGGACGACCGGCAGAGCGCTCGACCGCATGCAGGAAAAATGACCGGGCAGAATACTCAGATTCTTACACATCTCAAAATCTTTGCTGCTCGGTGCCGGATAAAAAACAGATACACCGGCCAGAACTCTCCGTTGAGCCAGATAAAGAAGATCTGAAATTGAATCATGAGCACTTTGAAAAGGCGCGGCGCAGATCACATACCCCACGGCGTTGAGGCCGCAATCCTCAGCCAGTATCAATGCCCGGTCAAATGCCGGGCGGACATCCGAGCGGTTAAACCGTTTAAGCTGTTCTGTTGAGGTCGAGCCCAGCGAAAGGTTCAGGGTCCTGAAACCGGCGGCCTGCATGCTACGGATCACCTCTTCATCCAGTGACGGTGGATAGAGCCCGTTCATGGCCCTGAGCTCTAATCCATGCCCCTTAAAACGGTGTTTAATTTCATCCAGGAGTTTTAAGAACCATTGTCGATCCAGTGACAGGTTTTCATCCTCGAAGTCGATGAAGCCGACATCATATTGATTGACGCCGTGTTGGATTT
Organism: uncultured delta proteobacterium; assembly: GCA_963765595.1. GTDB lineage: Bacteria > Desulfobacterota > Desulfobacteria > Desulfobacterales > JAFDCJ01 > JAFDCJ01. The sequence continues at coordinate 30,765 of CAVXXE010000079.1, read as the reverse complement.
CACCAATAACGGAATCAACGCTTCTTTTGCGGTAATTAAGATAGGATCTTGCCCCCACACTGCAATAGCTGCACCTCATCGGACATCCGCGACCGGCAACAATGACCATGGCACCGCGCTTTTTGCGACGGTAGAACCGGTTATGGATAAGATCGGCGGCCGGCAATGGATAGTCGTCGGGATTGTTCATCCGTGCCGGTGGATTGATATGAATGGCGCCGCTTTTTCTCCTGAAAACTAGACCAGGAATGGAATTATACGCGCCCCCCTTCGACACCGCCTGCGCCAGCAGATGCAGGGACACTTCACCCTCTCCGCGGATAACAAAATCCACTGCCGCGGATTCCATGACCGACTGCGGCAGGGCACTGGGATGATGGCCGCCGACCACAATCTTACAGTCCGGTAGACAGGCTTTGACGGTCTCTGCTGTTTGGAGTGTTTCCTGCAAATAGGGTGTAAATAATGAAGAGATCCCGACCAGAAATGCCCCGGATTCTTTGGCCATTTTGCCGATGTGTTCAAAACTGTAGCCAAAGTGCCGGTATTGGTGGAATAGTGCAAAGGCGGACCGGTCCGCCCGCCCGTAATATCTACGCAAATATTCCATTTCCCGGGGAAGATCGCAAGCCCGCGATTTCGAGGTGGCCAGCGCATCCAGGATCATCACCGAAAACCCGCTTCTCAGCAAGGCCGGGGCGATACAGGCCAAACCATACGGAATGGTCCGTTTGGCTGTGAGGTAAAAATCTCTGATCGGCGGCTGGATGAGAAGGATGTCAGGCATATTATCGGGAATGAATATTGTCGATTGAAGATTGAATATTTAAGGAATGCTGTCGGTCTGGGTTAAAAGGTTCTGAGTTCCCGGTTCAGGCCTGCCCTGGCGCGACACGATGTAATTATGAAATTGTTCTCACACTCTATGGACTTGGCCTTCCATGACTATATCTTAACAAACCAGGTCTGGGCCAGGGGTTAATCGCTTCGCGTTTTTCCCTTTCCATTGATTCCATTGGTTAATGTGATGGGGACATCAACCTCTGAACCTTTGAACCGTGAACCTTTTAACCAATTGCCTGGGCTGCAAACTGCTTCAGCTCAGAAAAAAACTTATGATTGGCCTTGGGAAACGGATACTCATCAAGTTTGTCAAGCTTAATCCAGCGATGATCGACGGGGCCGTTTAACTTCACTTGGCCGGTTATATGCGAACAGCAAAAAACATCCATGACGATTTTAAAATGCGTGTATGCGTGCTTGATGCGAACTAAATGCGAATCGACACCGATTGACAGATTTGTCTCCTCCTTAATTTCCCTGATGCAAGCGTCTGCGGCCTTTTCATTGTTTTGGATCTTGCCCCCCGGAAATTCCCACAGACCCCCCAGTAATCCTTCCGGTTTTCGCCGGGTGATTAAAACTTTTCTGTTTTTGAATACCACTCCGACCGCGATTTTAAACTGCGGTGTTGGGGATTTTTTCAGCTTTTTGGGATACTCGCCAATCCGGCCGGTTCCATGGGCCAAACACATCCTTTGAAGCGGGCATGCGCTGCAAAGCGGTTGTCGCGGTTTGCATGCCAGGGCGCCGAGTTCCATCATGGCCTGGTTAAAGGTTCCCGGATCTTGAGGAGGCAGCAGTCGGCCCGCGGCCTCTTTAAAAATTTTGATCGATGTTGATTTGTTTACAGGTGCTTCCAGTAAAAGCAATCGCGCCAGCACACGTTTGACATTGCCGTCCACAACCGGGTAGGGCTTTTCAAAGGCGATGCTCAAGACGGCGGCGGCAATGTAGTCTCCAACGCCGGGCAATTTGCGAAACTCTTCCCACTCGTCGGGTAAAATGCCATGATGTTGATTGAAAATTACACCGGCGGCCCGGTGCAGATTGCGGGCGCGGGCATAGTATCCCAGACCTTCCCAGGCCTTTAAAACATCCTGTAAATCGGCCCGGGCCAAACGCTCGAGACTTGCAAAGCGTCTTAAAAACAGGCGGTAATAAGGCAAAACCGTGTTGACCTGGGTTTGTTGCAGCATTACCTCAGAAACCCAGATGTGATAAGGATTGGATGTCTTTCTCCAGGGTAGGTCCCGATGGTTCGCCAGATACCAGCTCATCAGCGATTGGCGTACAGATTGGATTTCGGTCATTGAAGATTCTGCTAAAAACAATGGTATCATAGGTTCCGTCAAGGTGCCCTACATGAAACTTCATGGAATGACGATTGACGAATGGTGGATGTCGCTCTCCGAGGCGTAGGCGCTACAACCCCTACGAGCCGGAGGCTTCGCTCTGCTTTTTTCAACAAATAAAATAGAAAGAATTCCTTAATTCGACATTCGTCAATCGACATTCGACATTTGTCATGCTGGCGTTTCTTTTTCGATTAGACTGGCCGCTTTTCAGGCCAACTGCGGCGCTTGTATGCAACATTGGGGTTTAGGTGCGTTCAAGACCCAGTATTTTCCGGGCACTGGTCAAGGGCGCGGGTCAAGGTGCGCATATGGGCTTTTTCTGCCTGGGCGATAGACAAAAATAATGATAAACGCTCTTGCCAGATACTGCTGCCTCACCGGCCAGGGAAGCAGCCCATTGGGAGCGCCCGCCGTTGGCGCAATAGAAAATAAGATCCCGGTCCGAGGGCAGCGTGAACAGCCTGGTTTCGACCTCGCTAAGGGGCATCAGTTTGGCTCCCGGAATATGCCCATCTTTGTATTCCGAGGTCTGACGCACATCGATGACCAGGTATTTTTTTTCTTTGTGCGTCGGCGTGTATTCTTTGAATTCAGCGGACGTCAGGGTTTCAAATTCCAGATTATCCATAGCTGCACCTAGTCGTTAATTTTTCCGCATTTTGTGGCAAGTAAATTCTATTGGGATATTTTCACTATCTGCAAATGAATGAATATTGTCAATTGAAGATTGGATATTTGTTGAATACTGTCGATTTTAAAAAGACAGAGCATAGCGATTCATTAGATCTTCAATTCCGCATTCCCCATTCCGCATTCCGACTTCCCTCCGGGGCGTAGGCCCGCCCCTATGGGCCGGAGGCCCCATTCCGACTTCACCCGCCTCGTTTTCCCATGATTTTATCGACCATGGTTTGTGTGTCGGTGGTCGAGTCGGTACAGGAACCGTTACGGCACACATGGGCGGTGGCCTGGCCTTCGATTACCTGCAAACCATCGGTGTACCCGGCAAATTTAGCCAGACGTTCGGCATTGGTGTCTGATTTTACAATGGCCACCTTGTTGGGCGTAAAATTTAGATTCAATGCCGACAGCAATTGTCGGGTGTCGGTTGCCTGGGGTTCACCGGCGATAATAATTTCCTGACCCGGGCGAAGCGCAAAATCAAGGGCGCACAGAAAATAAGTAAAGGCCTGGGGCTGAGATTTCAGCGTGCCGGCAAAGGCGCGGATATGGGCCTGGGCCCGGTTTTCCCATTGCGGGTCACCGGTCAACCTGGACAGAAATACAAGGTTGAAAAGTGCAACCGAGTTGGCCGATGGAATGGCCCCGTCATATAGCTCTTTGGGGCGGACGGGCAATTCGACACTCCCATTGGGGGTGGAGAAGAAACCGCCGTTTTCCTCATCCCAGAAACGCGCGATCATTTTTTCCTGCAGCATTTTTGCTTCTTCAGCATACACCAGATCATAGGTGGTCTGGTAGAGACCTAAGAGGCCATATATCAAAAATGCATAGTCGCCGGCATGGGCTTCTACCGCCAGTTCGCCGTCTCTGAAACGGTGGTAAAGTTGACCGTTTTCATCCCGCATTTTTGACAGGATAAAGTCGGCGGCCTTACGGGCGGCCCGCTCATATTCGGGTCTGTTTAAAATCCGTGCGCCCAAAGCCAGTGCGGCGATCATCAGTCCATTCCAATCCGTGAGGATTTTATCGTCCTTGAGGGGATGAACCCGCTTTTCCCGGACGTGGAATAACCGGTCGCGGATATTTACCCAATCCTTTCCAAATTGATCTTCCGGCAAATTTAATTTTGCGGCCCATTTTTCCATAGGGGCCGTTAGATGCAGGATGTTGGCACCGGTTTTTTGACGGGTGGCTTCATCCGTGAAATTTCCTTCCGGGCTCAACCGTAAAATCGTCTCCCACTTTCCGGCGATTTCATCTCCCAGGACCCGGCGAAATTCCTCCGTTGTCCACACATAAAATTTGCCTTCCTCGCCCTCGCTGTCGGCATCTTCCGCCGAGTAGAAGGCGCCTTCCGCAGCGGTCATGTCCCGCAGTACGTAGCTGAAAATGTCATCGGCCGTTGCGGCGAACAAGGGGTCTTTGGTAATTTGATAGGCTTCAAGATAGGCGGTGGCGATCAGGGCCTGATCGTAGAGCATTTTTTCGAAATGGGGCAGCAGCCACCTGGCATCGGTGGAATAGCGATGAAAGCCAAAGCCGACATGGTCCCAGATCCCTCCCAGGCGCATGGCAGTCAATGTTTTTTTTACCATTTCCAATGCATTTGAGTCCCCGTTGCGATGGTAGCAGCGCAACAAGAAGAGCAGTCGGTGCGGCGTCGGAAACTTGGGAGCCTTTTCAAATCCGCCGTGCTGGGGATCAAACCCGGGTTTGATTTTCTGATAGGCCTGGTCCAACAGGGACGTATCGGGTTCAGCCGCGGCCGCAAAAGCAAAAGCTTTGCCCAGTTGGGCGGCAATGCTGACGGCCGAATTTACGATCTTTTCTTTATCAGCCCTCCAGAGCTTCTTGACCTGCCGGCAAATGTCGATCAGGCCCGCCCGGCCGGCGCGGCTGTTTTTGGGGAGATAGGTAGCGGCGAAAAAGGGTTTTTTTTCCGGGGTCATAAAAATACTCAACGGCCAGCCGCCGCTGCCGGTCAGCATTTGGCAGGCCGCCATATAAACCGCATCTATATCGGGGCGTTCTTCGCGATCGACCTTAATACACACAAAGGTGTCATTGAGATATCCCGCTGCTTCTTCGTCTTCAAAGGACTCTTTTTCCATGACGTGACACCAGTGGCAGGTGGCGTATCCAATGGAAAGGAAAACAGGCCTGTTTTCCAATTTGGCCCGCGCAAAGGTTTCATCGGACCAGGGATGCCAATCAACGGGATTGTGGGCATGCTGAATCAGATAAGGACTTTTTTCATTGATGAGATGGTTGGGTGCCATAAGGTCCTTCCTATTTATTGTCTTGGAATTTCTACAACTAAAAAAGGCAACACATCGGTGGTGTTGCCTTCTTTAAATTTATTCTACTATGGCGGACTAACTGCAGCAGGAACCCGTTGTCCCGCAGCTCGAACAACTGGAGTCGAAGTTAATGCTGGAGTTGATTTTAAATCCATATCCCATAAAATCGATTGATACGGGCTTGGCTTTTTCATCAAACTCTTTGTCCATTATAAATTTGAAGCCGTTCACATCATATGCATTGTCTGTGTCTTTGGGCTCATCCAGAGCCATTGCCAATGACGGACCGCCTCAGCCCCCTTCATTTAAAAAAATGCGAATGGGAACGACGTCTCGATCTTTAAAATAATCTGCAATTTGCTGGCTTGCTGCTTCGGAAATTTCAACCATAACATCCTCCTTAAACTGTGAATATAATCAGTCTCATTCAATTGAATGAAAATTAGCTTACCGCCGAAATGTGTACACATATTAATTACGGGTACCGGTTTTGTCAATGGCTAATGATCAGACCCAACAATTCTACTTATAACCATAATCTAAGGTCGTAAAATTAGAATTACAGCATCAGGCCGTTACACGGGCATGAGATCGGACGCTTATCGAAGCGATCGTATATAGTCTTCGTAGACCTTCAGATTTCCCGGCGAAAAAAGCATAAATATCACCTTTTCAATGCCTTGGTTTTTCTCGAGGAAGCGGCAGGTCGTGTCTACGGCGATTTTGCAGGCTTCTGCGATGGGATATCCGTAAACCCCGCAGCTTATTGCCGGAAAGGCAAGGGAGCGAACATTATTTCGAGCGGCAAGTTTCAGGCTGTTTTGGTAACATCCGGTCAGAAGCGTTTTATCCCGCGGCTTACCGCTGTAGACCGGTCCCACCGTGTGGATGACGTGACGGGCTGCAAGATTGTATCCGCTGGTAATTCTAGCCTCGCCGGTCGGACATCCACCCAGCGTCCGGCATTCTTTTACGAGTCCGGGGCCGGCAGCTCGATGAATGGCACCGTCGACTCCGCCCCCACCCAAAAGAGATGAGTTGGCTGCATTGACAATGGCGTCTACCGCGAGTTTGGTGATATCGCCCTGCCTGATTTCTAATTTATCTAAAATTTTTTTATCCATTTTTATGCGCCCCCCCCCGGTCTATCCGGGGAAAATTGAAGATTGGCGGTATCCTATCATTTTATAGTCACGTTTTAGATTGTGAATGCAATAGTTCCATCGGCGTATCATCTGTCAATTCGAGGCAATATGCTGCTGATCCATTTTGAAGATCACTATTTCAGAATTGACCCGCCGAAGGCAGACCTTAAATATTCAATCTTCAATCGACAATATTCAATAACCCTATAGGTCATACAACGTCTCATCCCTTAGTGGTGCCGGTCGTTTCTTTGCGTTCCCCCCCCCCTTTTTTTCGGGCATCAGAAATGGCTCTTCACCCTCCAAAAGATCGCCCATCTCGGCTTCAATCGCATCGGGGTCCTCTCCGGCCTCCATTCGTTTCAAAGCCTCCTGCATACCGGCGCCGAGTTCAAGCCCGGTCATGTCCGTAAGTTTGCGCATCAGATTGGCGGCTTGACGGGGATCATCTTCGTTGATATTTTCGGCTTCACCGGCCAGCATTTGCATGGCTTTTTCCATTTTGCTCTCGTCAAAGGGCAGATCATCCATATCACTATCTTCTTTGGCTTTACCGGTAAACGAAAACGCCGACATTTGTCTGGACAGTTTCCTGGTTTTACATTTAGGGCACTTGGGTTTTTTGGTCGTATTGATCGTCTTTGAGAAAAAATTGAATATCGTATTGCAATCCTCACAGTAGAATTCATAAATCGGCATAAGGTCTCCTTCCCGTGATCAGGTCAGTTCCAAATCTATAAGCTTTAGAAATAATCTTAAATTCTGATAAAATCTTTGTCAACCGAATTGACATTCGATTGTCCTAATTCGAGGTCAGCATATCTAATGAAAGACGATCCACTGACAATGATTGACTTGTCGATCGGCATCTGCTATGCCACCTGGGATTAAAATTTTGCAGAAAGGACATTTATCTCATGGAAAGAACACTTTCGATTATCAAACCAGATGGGGTCCAACGCAGTCTTATTGGTGAAGTTGTCAAATTGCTTGAAAAGAACGAGCTGAATATCGTCGCCATGAAAATGCTGCATATGACCAAGAGCCAGGCCGAAGGCTTTTATGCCGTACACCGTGAAAGGCCTTTCTTTGAGAGCCTGACCAAATTTATGAGTTCCGGTCCCGCAGTCGTCATGGTTTTGGAAGGGGACAACGTCATTGCCAGGTATCGGGACCTAATGGGCGCCACCGATTATAAAGAAGCTGCCGATGGCACGATTCGACAAAAGTTTGCCACCGACATTGAAAAAAATGTGGTTCACGGTTCCGACGCACCGGAAACTGCATCCTTCGAAATATCCTATTTTTTCAATCGCTTTGAAATTATCCGTTGATGTCCGATAAAATCAACCTTAAAAATATATCCATTGTTTTGCACCAGACCCGGCATCCTGAAAACATTGGCGCCGCCGCCCGGGCCATACGCAACATGGGCATCGGCCAGTTGGTTGTCGTTGATCCCCAAAATTGTGACCTGACGAAAATCTGCCGCCTGGCAACTCACGCGGCGTTGGATGTGGTCGAGCAGATGGAGGTCTGCGATACGCTAGACGAGGCCTTGGCTGATTTTAATTTCGTGGTCGGTACGACTGCCCGGTTGGGTGGTCAACGCAAGGTTGTGAATTCACCATCCAAACTGGGGCCAAAGCTATTTCCCATATCTCAGGGGAATCGGATCGCCATCCTTTTCGGACCTGAAGACCGCGGACTTACCAACGTCGATATCCGTTTTTGCGATATTCTAGTCAACATACCCACGGCTGAATTTTCATCGCTCAATCTGGCCCAGGCGGTAATGGTCATGTGTTATGAACTTTTTAGCTTCAGCTGCGGCAAGCCCGGAGAGTTTGCGCCACGGCTGGCCAATCGGTATGAGCTCGAAGCGATGTATGCGCAGCTAAAAGACGTACTGATTCGTGTCAGCTTTATCAATCCGGATAATCCGGACTATTTTATGAACAACTTACGCCATTTTTTTTCCCGCATGCAGCTCAGGGCAAAGGAGGTGAGAATCGTTCGCGGCATTTGCCGCCAGATTATCTGGTATGGCAAGAAATGCTATCGGGATGGGCTGAAAGAAAAAAATACGTGATGTAAATCCGAAATCCCTGGCCCAGATATAGATTCCAAATCTTCAATCTTCAATTCCGACTTCCGCATTCCCCATTCCGAATTGACCCACCATTCCACCTTCCGAAATCCGTTACTCTCAGTTCTCATCGCTCAGCCCTGCTTTCTCACACTTTCTCAACATCCCACCGTCTCACCTTCTTTTTACCTGCTTCCGCATTTCCACCTTACCTCCGGGGCGTAGGCCCCGCCCCTATGTCCGGGGGCCGAATTCAATCTAGTCGGTATCGGTTTTCAGCACCGCCAGAAAAGCTGATTGAGGGATCATCACCTTACCCACCATCTTCATTCTCTTTTTCCCCTTTTTTTGCTTTTCAAGCAGTTTGCGTTTGCGTGTAATGTCTCCACCGTAACATTTGGCGGTGACGTCCTTTCTGAAGGCCGATACGGTTTTGCGTGCGATGATGTTGCCGCCGATGGCCCCTTGAATGGCTATTTTAAACATCTGCCGCGGAATTTCATCCCGCAGTTTTTCACAGGCTGTCCGTGCTCTTGCGACGGCATTGTCTCTGTGTACCAGTTGCGATAAGGCATCTACCCGTTCCCCGTTGATGAGAATATCCATTTTGACCAGATCCGTCTGCCTGAAATCGATGATATCATAGTCAAAGGAACCGTATCCCTGGGTGACGGATTTGAGCCTGTCATAGAAATCATATACTACCTCCGCCAGAGGTATCTCAAAAATCATCTCGAGACGGTCGCTGGTAAGGTATTGATAATTTTTGTTGATGCCGCGGCGTTCCAGGCAAAGCTTCATTACCACACCCATGTAACGATCCGGTACGATAATAGAGGCCCGGATAAAGGGCTCTTTGGTGAGTTCGATCAGCGTGGGATCAGGATAAAGCGCGGGATTGTCTATGGTTTGTTCGGTGCCTTCGCTCATCAACACTTTATATCGAACCGACGGTGCGGTGAGGATGAGGGAAAGCCCGTATTCCCGTTCGAGCCGCTCCTGGACGACTTCCAGGTGCAGCAGGCCTAAAAACCCGCAGCGGAAACCGAAACCCAGGGCAACCGACGTGTCTTTTTCATAGATCAGGGCGGCATCGTTTAGCTTCAGTTTTTCAAGGGCGATGACCAATTCTTCGTAACCATCGGAAGCCACCGGGTAGATGGAAGAAAATACCACCGGTTTTGCTTCTTTGAAGCCGGGCATGGGTGCATCGCACGGCTCGTTTTTTAATGTGATGGTGTCGCCACAGCGGGTGTCGCTGACGGTTTTGATTCCGGCAATCATATACCCGACCTGTCCAGCGGATAGTTGTTTCTGTTTTATCATGTCCAGCTGGAATAGCCCGACTTCCTCAACTTTGTATGCGGCCTTATTGTACATAAAAGAAATCACATCACCTTTAGAAATCCGACCCTGGAACACACGAAAGTGTACAACCGTGCCCCGGTAGGAATCATAGTGTGAATCAAAAATCAGCGCTTTCAGCGGTTTGGCGGGATCGCCGGACGGGGGCGGCAATTTTTTAACCACGGACTCCATTACGTTTTCGATCCCGATGCCCTCTTTAGCGGATACTAAAATAGCGTCTTCCGGATCAAGGCCGAGATCGTCCTGGATTTGATTTTTTACCCGTTCGATATCCGCGGACGGAAGATCAATTTTGTTGATAACCGGAATAATTTCTAGGTCGTGTTCCATGGCGAGGTACAGGTTGGCCAGGGTTTGGGCTTCAACTCCTTGGCTGGCATCGATCACCAGCAGTGCGCCTTCGCAGGAGGCCAGGGAGCGGGAGACCTCGTAAGAAAAATCCACATGTCCCGGGGTGTCGATGAGATTTAAAAAGTATGATTTTCCATCCTGGGCGGTATATGGCAGACACACCGTCTGGCTTTTAATGGTGATACCACGTTCCCGTTCTATATCCATGGTATCGAGAATTTGGTCTTGAAATTCCCGTTCGGGTATGATGTCCGCGACCTGGATCAGACGATCCGACAGGGTTGATTTGCCGTGATCGATATGAGCGATAATACTGAAATTTCTTATGTTTTGCATAGGTTCGGTTATGAAAAAAAATGGGATAACGTTATCGATTTCTCAATATACCGGGCTGTTGCAGCCGCAACGGCAAAAGAGAGTTGACACTGCTGCTGTTTCCAGCTATAGTGTGCCATTATAATTAATAATTTTAGTCTTTTATCAATTTTTCCGAGTGGCTGTCAAGTCTGCAGCGAACTTATCTGGCAGACTATATATAATTCAGACCGGAAATTCCAATGGCTTTATCCAAAACGGATACCCGCATCTTAATCGTCGATGATGATGTTGCCGTGCGCACTACCATGCATGAGTACATCAAAACCGCCGGATATTATTCGGAAACTGTCTCCTGTGCGGAGGAAGCCCTCGAATTATTGGGGAGGGACCATTTCCACGTCGTTGTCACGGATATCATGCTGCCGGCCATGGGTGGTCTGGAGCTGACAAAATTAATCAAAAGGGACAATGCATCCGATGTTATCGTGATGACCGGCTACAGCGATGACTATTCCTACGAAGAGTCGATCAACATCGGCGCCAGCGATTTTGTCATTAAACCGGTTCGGCTCGAGGAATTGCTGCTGCGGCTGAAACGGGTGCTCAAAGAGCGCGAGCTCACCAATGAACGGATCCGGATGATGGAGAAGCTGCAAAAGCTTGCAATCACCGACGGCCTCACCAGACTGTATAATTCAAGGTCTTTCTACTCCCAGCTGGAATTGGAGGTCGACCGCTTCAACCGTTATCAGCACCCACTCACATTGTTACTGCTCGACATCGATCACTTCAAAGATTACAACGATAAATACGGTCATCTTGAAGGAGATAAAGTTCTGGTTCGCTTCAGCCAGATCATTAGATCCTGTTTGAGAACCAATGACTCCGCCTACCGGTATGGCGGCGAGGAGTTTACGGTAATACTCCCGGAAACTGCGGGCGAGGAAGCCAGAACGGTTGCTCAGAGAATTCGAGCGGCTTTGGAGGCCGAGCCATTTACACCGGAAGACGGAGAAGACGTGACAGTCACTATCAGTATCGGGCTCACCGAGTATTACCCCAAAGAAGAATTGTCCAGCTTCATTCAGCGGGCCGACCAGGCCATGTATCGTTCAAAGCGCAGTGGACGTAACAAGGTCTCCATGATCTATGCGGAAGCAACCCCGGAAACAGGGGATCCAACCTGATCCGGACAAACCGGCCTCCGGCTCGTAGATCTGAACCTCCGGCTCGGAGAGAAATAACAAATTGCAAGCACCAAACTACAATTAAATTCCAAATAACAATATTCAAATCTCAAATAAGATCAAACGTCAATTGTTTGGAATTTTGAATTTTAGTCATTGTGATTTGTTTGTTATTTGTCTTTTGGCTATTGTGATTTGATTGTATCTTGTTTTTGTGCTTTTTGCGCTTTTTTGTGGCTATTTCAGTGTTAAATATTCAATCAATTCTATTCAGTCCTCTACCGCTTTGATCCGATCTATATTTGTTTGAATCTTCTGCTGTTTTTCCAGCAGAAAGCCTTGTTTTTCCCTCACTTTTTCAATAACATCCGCCGGCGCCTTGCTTAGAAAGCCCTCATTTTGCAATTTTTTAGCCACCGTCGTTAGCTCGGCAGCCAGCTTTTTAATCTCTTTTTCCAGGCGCCTGGTTTCTTTGGCAAAATCTATGATACCTTCCAGCAAAACAAAAATGGAAGCACTGTTTACCACGGCCGTAGCCGATGATTTTGGTTTTTCCCCGGCATTTTGAACCTCCAGCGAACTGAGCCGGGCAAGATTGATGATGAGGTCGCGCTGGGTTTCCATGATTTTCCGTGTTTTTTCGTCTCCCGATTGGATCAGCACCTGTAAAGCCATAGTCGGCGAAATATTCATTTCACCGCGCACATTGCGGATTCCGGTGATCACATCCATTAAAATTCCCATTTTGGATTCTGATTCCTGCAGCAGCTTAGTTCCAGCGGCATCGACGGATTGCGCAGGGTATGCGGCTTTCATAATCGAGCCGTTTGTTCCGGGCATGTGCTGCCAGATTTCTTCAGTCACAAAGGGGATGAATGGATGCAGCAGCACGAGGGTATCGCGCAAAACACGCCACAGCACCGCCCGGGCCGATTCTTTTGCTTGCGGGCCTTCCTTGTCGTAAAGGGCCGGCTTAACGGCTTCAAGGTACCAGTCGCAGAATTCGTGCCACACAAAATTGTAAAGATTGCCGGCGGCTTCATTGAAGCGATAGTCATCCAAGGCAACGGCAACTTCCGTCGTCACCCGTCCCAGGCGGTAGACAATCCATTTGTCCGGCAGTGAGAGGTGTTGCAGATCTAAATCCTCGTAGCCGCGATCCAGGTGCATCAGGGAAAAACGGGCGGCATTCCAGAGTTTGTTGATAAAATGTCGATAGCCGTCCACCCGCTTTTCAGACATCCTGATATCCCGGCCCTGGGCGGCAAAAGCCGCCAAGGTGAACCGGAAAGCATCCGTTCCGTAGCGATCGATAACGTCCAGAGGATCAATCACGTTGCCCTTTGATTTGCTCATTTTTTTGCCGTCTTCATCTCTTACCAGGGCGTGCACGTAGACGTTTTCAAAAGGGATATCATCCATAAAATGGATGCCCATCATCATCATGCGGGCCACCCAGAAAAACAGAATGTCAAATCCGGTAACCAGCACGGAGGTGGGATAGAATGTTTTCAGCAGGGGCGTTTCATCCGGCCAGCCCATCGTCGAAAACGGCCACAAGGCTGAACTGAACCAGGTGTCCAGCACATCGGTTTCCTGCACCAGATTATTCGAACCGCATTCCGGACATGTTTGCGGTGCCTCCATCGCCACCAGGAGCTTGCCGCACCCGTCACAGGTCCAGGCCGGAATCTGGTGTCCCCACCAGATCTGTCGGGAAACGCACCAGTCCCGGATATTGTTCATCCAGTCATAATAGGTATGGGTCCACATTTCCGGTATGATTTTGGTCTGACCGTTTTCAACAGCGGCGATGGCTTTCTCGGCCAGCGGTTTGACGCTTACAAACCATTGTTTTGACAGGTTCGGCTCCACGACGGTCTTGCATCGGTAGCAGTGCCCGACGCTGTGTTGATAGGGTTCGACCTTAACGAGCAAACCCTGTCTTTCGAGTTCTTTGACGACGGCGTCGCGGCACTCAAACCGATCCATTCCTTCAAACTTCCCGGCCTGTTCGGTCATGTTTCCATCGTCGCTGATGACTTTCACACTGGCCAGACCATGGCGGGCGCCGATTTCAAAGTCATTGGGATCATGGGCCGGGGTGATTTTCAAGCCCCCGGTGCCGAATGACATGTCGACATAGGTGTCTCTGATGATGGGAACTTCCCTGTCCATTAAGGGCAGGATGACCGCATCGGCTTTGATGTTGCGGTAGCGTTCATCTTCGGGATGAACCGCCACCGCCGTATCGCCCAGCATGGTTTCCGGCCGCGTCGTGGCCACGACGATGCCGCCGGATCCATCCGGGTAGGGGTAGTGGATGTGGTAGAGATGTCCGTTGTGTTCTTCATGTTCCACTTCGAGATCCGCCAGGGCCGTGTGACACCGGTGGCACCAGTTGATAATGTAATTGCCGCGGTAAATGAGACCCTCCTCGTAAAGCTGAACGAACACCTTGCGCACGGCCCGGGACAGGCCTTCATCCATGGTGAATCTTTCCCGCTGCCAGTCGCAGGATGCTCCCAGGCGTTTGAGCTGATTGATGATGGCACTGCCGTATTTTTCCCGCCATTGCCAGACGGCTTCGATGAATTTTTCCCTGCCCAGTTGATGGCGATCGGTACCCTTTTGAGCCAGACTTTTCTCGACAACATTTTGGGTCGCAATCCCGGCATGATCCGTTCCCGGCATCCACAAGACATTATCTCCTTTAAGCCGCCGGTAGCGGCATAAGATATCCTGCATGGTGTTGTTCAAAGCGTGCCCCATATGTAGAACTCCCGTTACATTCGGGGGTGGAATGACGATGGCATAGCTTTTCTGCCGGCTTTGTTCATCGGCTGCAAACAGCTGTTCGTCTTCCCAGTAACTGTACCAGCGCTTTTCGACCTCATGGGGCTCATAGCTCTTGTCAAATTGCTTGACACTCATCTGAATTACGCTCCTTCATGTCGGGATTCGGGTTAATATCATAAAAATGAAGGATTATAAATTAATCCCCCACAATTTACCAGCGCTTTTTCGGGTGCAGGATTCTGCAGAAGTTATAAGCGTGGCGGGATGCGGCAAAATGACATGTAAGATTATAGATTATCTTCGGGGGGGCTGTCTTCAAGCAGGGACTCTTTCAACCGGTTAATTTCTCTTTTAACAGCTTTTTCGATAATCTCGTAGATGATATGTTCAATCCGACCGGCTAATTTTTCCTTGATAATGCGTTCGATGGCCCGGTCGATTGCTTCTGGTGAAACGACCGGAGAATCGTCTGCATTAGATTTCGGTAAATTTTTTTGCATGTATCCGTCTTTTTCGCCGGCAGGGTTCTGGGGGAAAGGGGTTTCGGGACGCCCGATTTTTTTGGCGCCTGCTGAGAGTGTTGCGGCGGTCATTGCCAGATCCAGATCAATATCCGGCCCAGAAAAGTTTCCGGCGGGCTGTGGGGCGTTATTTTCAATTCCGGTTTCATCTTCCAGGGCATCGTCGAAAAAGTGACTCAGTTCAGCCTCCACGGCTTTTTCCTCAGATTCGCTGAGTTTTCTCATTTCCTCATCTTCCATTGGCCCTTCCTCTTCGACATCAAAGAGTTCAAGAAAATCTTCATCCTTCAGATCTGACGCGTCCAAAAGACCGGCCTGCGCCAGGGTTTCATCATCATCATCATCATCATCCGAAAAATGCTGATCGAATTCAGTGATTTCGATTATGTCGTCATCTGTTTCGACATCGTCGTTGTCCAATTCAGCCAATGGTGTGAATTCATCACCCTCATCATGCTCAAAATCGATGTCTGACACTTCGGAGGGCATGGCAATGACATCGTTGTCTTCCTCCTGCGCATCATCGTCAGAGAAGAAATCAATTTCCTCTTCATCAATTTCGTATTCAAGTTCGATATCTTCATCAAAATGATTCCCTAAATCATCTCCTGCCATCTCAATGGCGTCATCGTCGATAATCGCCGTCGAATCGCCGTCCGCCGAATCTTGATCATCAACCATAATAAAGAGATCCTCATCGTCGTGAGATTCAGGTTCAAATTTATCGGTCATACCGATCCGGTCATCATCCTTGGTGTTCTGCCTGTCCGTTTCGGTGTAAGGATCGCCCTTTAATGATGAATTTGCGTTTTCTTCGAAGATGATGAAATCCTTGTCATCGCTGGGCGCGGGGTCTTTATCGGCTTTCGGAGGAATAACGCCATCGCTTTTTGGGGATGAAACCTTGCGCTCCGCATCGGGCTCAATTTTGACTTCGTCGGTGAGATCGATTATGGGTTCATCATCGAAAAGATCGTCTGCGACATTTTTCTCATTGGGATCTTTTTTTTCGGTCATGGTCGCTACCATTCGGCCAAGACTTTGCCTTGACCCGTGTCAAAATTTTTTCAAATTGCTATAATCTTTAGAAAAATTATCATACGGCATAAACCGTGTCAAGATATATGAAAGACGATCGACTAGGGATAAATATGTCTGTGTCTTTCGGTGTGATTCTGTGGCTAATAATCCGTGTTCATCAGAGGCTTTTTATATCATTTGGCTATAATGATATTGACAATGCAGTTTCATCGATGGTTATAAGAAAACATGCGACATTTTTATATCGATTCATTTCCGACAACTAATTCCGTGGTGGCGATTCAGCAATCGGAAGCCCATCACATCAAAAATGTGTTGAGGTTAAAGCCGGGCGATACCATTAAGCTCTTTGACGGCACCGGTTTCGAGTATGCAGCCGTGATCAAAGAAATGTCGGCCGCAGAAGTTAAGGTTGAGATCCGCAGCAAAGTTCGGGCCACCGCGAGATCCGGGGTCCAAATCATGGTGGCCCAGGCCTTCTTAAAAGAAAAAAAGATGGACGAACTTGTGCGCAGACTCTGTGAGCTGGGCGTTGCCCGTTGGATTCCTTTTTTTTCGCAACGCTCAATCGCAAGACCCGACCCAAGCCGTCTTGCCGGCCGCAGCCGTCGGTGGCATCGTATTGCCGCCGAAGCCCTCAAACAGTGTCGGCGACCCGATCTGCCGGAAATTGCCGGAGCGCTTTCTTTTGAAGAAGTGCTGGAATTCAGCAAAACATGCGATCTGAGCATCGTTTTGTGGGAAAATGAAGCGACCCCGCTTCATAGCGGCATCGGTTCGAATGAGAAGCATTCCATCAGAAAGATTTTGCTGATGCTGGGCCCTGAAGGCGGATTCACCCAAAAGGAAATTGATATGGCCCAACACAGCGGATTTGTCATGGCCGGCCTGGGTCCCCGCATTTTGAGGGCCGAAACTGCGACCCTTGCCGCCGTTACTCTGGTTCAATATTTGTTCGGCGATATGGGAACAAGAACTACTTATCCATAACAAATTGGCAGTGTTTACTGTAATTGTTCCGGTTCCAAAAAGGATGGATTCGTAATAAGCCTGATTTTCGATTTTTGTACATTGTAACGCATTGAACTTACAAGCCCTGAAATTTGGTTTTTTTGCTTTTTGCGGCTATATCAAAAACTAGTAGATTTTTTTGGAATAGCTCACATTCTGCAAAACGGCTTTGGCAGGCGAGTATTCGGATTTCGAATTTTATCTGCAGCTATTTATGGGCCAAAAAAATATGTTGACAAAAATTAAGGGGTTTAATAGAGAAGGAATTCTCAAATCCGGACGCCAGTTACATGCAAAGTCCAAAAAGCCGAGGTAGCTCAGTCGGTAGAGCAGGGGACTGAAAATCCCCGTGTCGGCAGTTCGATTCTGTCCCTCGGCACCAAACATAAAAGGATACAAAGCCTAAGCTTGGTATCTTTTTTTTATGAAAAAATGGAGAAAACTCTCGGAAATTCTCAACCATCCAATGCAGAGCGAATATTTTGTAAAGATATTTTGAATGCCGGAAGGTCCTTTTTAAGAATTTGCCAAATTATTTGCAGGTCGACACCGAAATATTCATGCACGATTCGATTGCGCAAACCTACAATTTTAGCCCATTCGATCTCTGAATTGCGATTAACGAAATCCTCTGGCAAACGACCGGCGGCTTCTCCTATTATTTCAAGATTCCGTACTACTGCATCGGTTGTTTTTTCGTCATTTTGAAAACTTTCCCGGGTCATGCCTTTGGTATAGCGTTCAATTTTTTCGATTGATTCCCAGATATCTTCAACTAAAAGTTCCATAGATCTTTTAGACATATATCAAATCCTGCTCAATGTACTTTAGTTTATTCGGTTTGATTGCTCTCCGAGAAACCAATTCAACCGGGAGACCCAACAATTGCTCAATTTGCTCGGCCAATGCTACAAATTCAAGACCCACCGAAGGATCAATATCCACCAGGATGTCCACATCACTATCAGGTTTTTGATCGCCGCGTGCATATGATCCAAAAAGTGCCATTCGATGCACCTTGAATCTCTTTGATAGCTGGTGTTTATTCTTAGACAAAAGATTCAGGATTTCCTCTCGCGTTTTTCCGGGCATTTTTCTCACCATTGTTTTGAAACTTGAAACCTATATTTAATTATCTGGTTATGTAAATAGAACAAATAAAACGAATTTGGGAGCGGCTTGAAGCCGCGAATTCAAATGCTGCGATTGGAAGCCGCTTCGACTATGAATTATCTACTGGTAACTTGGGCATTGTATATAACCAGAATAATTATTTGAATACATTTTTGCCGATATTCTCAATATATTACTGATTATTACCGTATTGGTCAAATGTTAAGAGTCTCAATTGTGATCAAATAATGTTGTCAATATCCTATATTTGCTAATTTAAGGGGTAAAATAATATTACTCCACCAATCTTTTTAATGAAAAGACCCCATCCAAACCCGCCACCGGCTTCTTGACAAATATTATCCTCGTATGTACCATAAGATGTTTGAAATAAATGATAATTCGTATCACTATTTTGTTATATCAATTATTGCTGTTATGATCAATTATAAGGCTAAAGCACCCCATGAGTGAGCCAAAGCTTAATATACCAAAAGATAAAATAGCCGATTTTTGTAAACAAAACCAGGTTCGCAGATTGTCTCTATTTGGTTCGATACTCCGGGAAGACTTTGGTCCGGACAGTGATGTTGATATTCTGGTGGAGTTTGAGCCCGGCACCCGGATTGGGCTTATAAGCTTTTCCGGATTGGAGATAGAACTTAGCAAAATAGTTGGCCGTAAAGTGGATTTAAATACACCCGGATTTCTGAGCAAATACTATCGTGAGCAGATTCTCGCGGAGGCGGATGTGCAATATGACGCAGCACAATGATATGATAAGGCTTCGGCATATGCTCGACCATGCGAAGGAAGCCGTAGGATTAATTACCGGCCAAGATAAAACCGTTCTTCAGCACAACAGGGTCCTGGAACTTGCTCTGATTCGGTTGGTAGAGATAGTCGGTGAAGCATCTGCGAAAGTGAGTTCTGAGACACAGTCACAGTATCCTTCTATACCTTGGACCCAAGCGATTGGAATGCGCAACCGGTTAATACATGGTTATGATTCAGTCGATTTGGAAGTGTTGTGGGATACCATAGAGGTTGATCTGCCGCCCCTCATTGCCGAACTTGAAAATATTTTAGGCCGAACAGGCGAAGAATAATAAATTCGTAACATTAGAAATCAGTTCTCCATTAATCTCTTCAATGAATAAATCCCATCCAAACCCGCCACTGGCTTGGGTACCTTTTCTCTTTTAGACATAAAGACATCTTTGAATCTTCGATAATTGCTGGATACATATGCTTTGGTACCGATAATACCTGAATCTGTGAAATAGCGGGTACGGTATCAAGAGACATCCCCGAATACATCTTGTCGACAACTCGCAGCCATCTTTTCTCACTGGATCTTCCAAACGGAATACACTAATCAGACCAATCGATGACGTTGACCTATATGTCGTTGTCCACTACGGATTCCACGCGAAAAACCAACCACCCATAAAGGTCATGCAATTGTTTGCCGCTGCTCTCAAAACTAGGTATTCTGATAATACATCTATTCGTGTTGATTCACCATGTATTGTTGTTAAGTTTTCTAGCTATAAGTTTGAGGTTGTTCCTACGGTATTCTATTCAGATGATTCTGAGAGATATTTGATTCCTAAAAATGCAAGGGAATGGACTGATAGTTTCCCAAAATTACCAGACAAATGGATGACCAGCAGCAACCAGGCAAACAACGGAATGTTTGTTCCAACTATTAAGATTTTGAAACAGTGGAATCGAAACAATAAAGTTGGGCTTAAATCATTTCATTTAGAGCTTCTGACTGAGAGGGTATTCAACGCTGTTACTACCATATACGATTACCCACAGGCTGTTTTTGAGTGGATGTGGTACGTTCGGCAATGGCTGAATGAGAACAACTCACCATTCATACCTGAGCCAGTAAATTTTTATCCATTCGTGGATAATTATCAGACACTGGTTGGACGAAACAAAGAGCGGCCCAGCGGTCCCTCGACTGAACTTAAAAGTAAAAAAGCTCAGCGAAATTATAATCTATGCAACATCGATTGCCGCAGGACTATCGGTGAAATCGATTCCGAAATGCTGGCGTAGGCCCAAACGGAAACCCTGTAAAGGTGAATTGGATATAGATCTCGACCATACGTCTGGACATATTTCCTGGCGCTGTGAGGTTTGCGGAGATGAGGGCGTTGTTTCAGGGTGGGACGGGCTAATCTGGGATATGCTGGATACGGATGGCAAGATTCATTAACGAAACAATTTGGAAATCACCTTTCTGAAAATATGAATGATCGGATGAGGCCGAAGTTGATTTTATTGTGACAATTGATTATGGGATGGATTGAGCGGCAGGTCGATGAAAAAGTGGGTTTAGCTGTGTGAGACATACATTTTTAAATCAGTTAAAACTGGTAAAAATCGAACAAAGTGAGGCAAACTTCACCTTATTGCATTAGACCATTTACAATGAACCTTGAGTTAGCGGCAAAAAACTCCAATTCGCACAATTTCCAACGATAGGGAGAACGCATGAACAAACTGGAACTTATCGCCACGCTAAAAGAAGAATGCGAGATTTCAAAGAAAGAAGCCGCTGCTGTTGTCGACATATTTTTTGATCAAATCTCGACAGCGCTTGCTGAAGGTGATCGGGTTGAGATTCGCGGTTTGTGTTCTTTTTTTGTTAAAGAATATAAATCCTATCAGGGACGGAATCCAAAGACTGGAGAGACGGTTACCGTGGCTTCCAAAAAACTGCCATTTATTAAAATCGGGAAAGAATTGAAAGAACGGGTGGATCTGCGATGGTAGCCAAAATCATAGGCGCTGTATTTGGAATCTTGGCAGTTGGAATTTATGCTTGGAAATTTAAAGAAACCCCATTGTGCCGACCATGAATCATGTTGCCTTTGGGTTTTGGCGTCGGGTACGCTGCATACTGGATTTTGAAACGATTTTTTGCGTAATTTGATAGATGGCAGATTCAAGCATATCTGAAAAGCTCACCTCCCTTGGAAAATCCAAATTTAGATCAAAATTCAAACTTTCACAAAAAGACCGAGATTACATCACCACCAAAGGTCTCGAAACCATCAAAGACCACGCTTATCAAATCATAAACTCCAGGGTTGCCCCCGCATTTCCAAAAAATGATGGCAAACAAACACCGATGAAAGGACATCCAGTCTTCATCGCTCAGCACGGAACCGCTACCTGTTGTCGAAAATGTATTCAAAAATGGCATGGTATCGGGAAGGGGAGGGCGCTAGGTGAGGCTGAAGTTGATTTTATTGTGGCGTTGATTATGGGGTGGATTGAACGGCAGGTAAAAGAATGATAACGCATTTAATTTGAAAAAATATTGTTTCAAGGAGGCAAAGCGATTGGCAAATTGTCCAAACTGTGGTCATAATCCGTATGGGTTTTCAAGTTCGTGGATGTGGATTTATCAGTGTAATGACTGTGGAAGGCACTTCTGTCACAACTGCGGGACAACCACAGGTATTGGTGTTCGCTGCGCTCACTGCGAATCCGACAACACCAAAAAAGATTACGAGTGTCACGGAAGCCCGAACTAATCACGGATATACCAGACTCGATTCGATGGTAGTCAGGAAAAGGAAATGTCGTCAATGAATGAAAAAATATCTGAAATTTTGGATGGATTTAAGATTTTTGATTGGATCTACAAACGTGAACTTATTGATTCGGCCATTGAGCTGAAAGACGAGATATCCCCATACCTGGTAAAAGTTCTGGAAAACGTCCTATCCAATCCAGAAAAATACATCGAAAATTCAGATCGGATTGATCACATATATTCGATCATGCTTCTTGGGCATTTCAGAGAATCTAAAGCACACAACGTCATAGTCGATTTATTTAGTCTGCCAGATGACATGTCTTATAAATTATTCGGAGATCTTATTTCAGGTGATTTATCGACTATTTTAGTGCGAACCTGTAATCGAAATATTGATCTGATTAGATCCATGGTATTAAACAAAAATATCTATGGCTTTTGTCGTATTGCTGCGGCGAATGCAATGGCCTATGCTGTCGTTGAGGGGATCGTAACACGAAAGGAGGTTTTGTCATTTTTTGGAACCTTGTTCACGGGGACTGAAGCAGATGAAATGCCAGATTTTTGGAGTATTCTGGCGACTTATGCATATTATTTGTATCCGAAAGAAATCATGCATACGATAAAACAGGCTTATGACGACGGATTGATTTTTTCTGGCGCTATTGGATACGGGGAATTTGAAGAGGCGATTGAGGATGGTGAAGAAAAATGCCTTGAAAGATTAAAGAATGATTATGAACGGAGCTCACTTGATGATATTCATGATAGTATGTCCGGGTGGGCTTGTTTTAATAAGGCCAAAAAAGATCCAGTTCCCATTGAAGCGCCATTAACTTCAAAAGTAACAGCCCTAAAAAGGAAAAACTAAAAAGATAGGTAGGAATGCACCGTGTCCATGTGGGAGCGGAAAGAAATATAAAAAGTGTTGTTTGAACAAAAATTGACGAGATATGTTGATTCGCCGAGTCATACTCACAGTATTTTCTGTGTGAGAATCTGTTCGCAGCCCATAGGGCCGCGTATCTTGCCGGTGAAAGTCCGGCTGCGGTAATTGGTTGTTTGCCGTATAGTTATAATCGACGTCTGATTGGGGTGACCCGTCAGGCGAAAGCTCGATCGTAAACGTCCTTGTCGGTGAAGGGCTAGCAAGACTCCGGGCCGTAGCATAAAGCGAACTTTGCAGCCTCGTTACACAGCCACACGAGAACCGGCGTGTGTGGGGTAGCGGTTGCCGAGCCACTGCAGATTTGGCGAAGGCTAACACTGTCGGGGAAGAAACAACCAGATGCACCTGACAGGACCGCCGGGGTACGGAAGATGGCACGGAGTTACAGATACGCGGAGCAAATTGGGGAATCTGTCGGTACCAGCCCATACGAGGCCGTAGGGCAAAGATCCAATGGACGAAGAAAATAAGGCATTGGAAGGGACCGACAGACTCGGATGAGGCCATAGTAAGCCATGACCCGGTGTGACAACATAACACACTGGAGAGCCAAGGGCCTCTGGACTGGATGGCTGTGGGTATCCTGTTTCGCCAGACATGCCCGAATGGGCCACAGAAGCAGAGCGGCACAGCTTTAGTTGCGTATAAGTTGGATTGTGCATGGTGCATGTGGGCCTCGCGCTTAACCCTTGCATTTTTCAGTGAAGGTCGCATCTGAATTCCAGTTTGAAGCCGTACTGGGGAAAACCCGACGTACGGAATTTTAGAGGGGGAGCAGGAAACGTGATGCGAGGTTATGTTGCATGCGCGCGCCTGCTCTCCACTCGGCGTGAGAAAAACTTTCCAAAATCGGCTAAAATCGGAAAAAATCGGAAAAAGTGTGAAAAATTATAATTAACGATTTCAGTCGGTTGTAATGATTTAAGGAGGTTAGGAAACTCGGAGGCGGTGACTGAAAATCCCCGTGTCGGCAGTTCGATTCTGTCCCTCGGCACCTTTAATTTCAGGCACTTACGAAATTCTTCGTAGGTGCTTTTTTGTTTAAAGGGGTCCAAAAACGGGCACAATTCATACTGGGTGGCAATTTAACCTAATGATATCATTTTCAAATTTGTTGGAGACAGGGGGACTTTTAATCACGCTTCTCCCAACAACAGCTTGGGACGATACGACCTACCGAACACTTCGGGGGATAAATATCACACATAATTTCAACCAGTATTCAACGGCTAACTGTTGAACGTGTTAAAATACTGACCAGGCATAAACATAGGTATCCGATCGAATGTATGACCTATCTCCCCCGTAAACCAATGCCGCCCGTTGTTCAATATCGTTGGACAGTTTTCTCCAGAGACGAATACCTTTAAAAAAGTCTGCCGAAACAGTCTGGCCGGCCTTGATTTCCAGCGGTGTTAAATTTTTCCCTTCATCGATGAGAACATCGATTTCGTTTCCGGTGGAATCCCGCCAGAAGTAAATTGGGTGTTCCTCACCGCGGTTCATATAGTTTTTGAGTAGTTCGGAGATAACGTAACTTTCAAAAATGCCGCCGTATAGTGCATGAATTCGCAAATCCTCAGCGGAGCGTATTCTCAGCAGATAACTTAGCAACCCGGTATCTAGAAAATACAATTTCGGGCTTTTGATCAGTCTTTTGCTAAAATTCTTAAAATGCGGCCGCAGCAGGAATATTATAAAGCTGGCCTCCAAAATGGAGATCCAGCGCTTTGAAGTGGTATGGGTAATCCCGCAGTCGTTGGCCAGAGATGATAGATTCAGAAGCTGGCCGTTTCGGCCCGCACACAAGCGAACAAACCGGCTGAATGTTTCAAGATCTCCAACATTCACGACATCACGTACATCTCTTTCGATATAAGTTTGAAAGTAGTTTCCCAGCCAGTCGACAGGATTTAGGCCCTTGTCATGGATTCTCGGGTAAAACCCCTTGAACAAAACTGATGAAAGCTCCTCATTCAAAGAGCGATTTTTACCCGGCAGCTGTCGACCAATGGTACTAACAGGCAGCGGACGGCGCTGTCTAAGCTCGCTCACAGAAAAGGGCAATAGGTGTAATACGGCGCAACGACCGGCCAGAGACTGACTGACTTTCTGAAGCAGCAGGAAGTTTTGTGACCCGGTAAGGATAAACTGGCCGGAAATATCCTTTGTATCTACGATAGTCTGAATATAAGAAAACAAGTCTGGTGCTCGCTGAATTTCATCGAGTATGACCTTCTCAGGAAACTGAGAAAGAAATCCCCGCGGGTCTTCCAAAGCAAATGCACGATGATCCGGCTCTTCCAGCGATATATAGTCGTAATCTGGAAAAGCCATTTTGACCAGTGTCGTTTTACCGGACTGGCGGGGACCGGTTAGCGTAACCGCCGGATACTGTTTAGCAGCTTCTTTTAGCTTTTTATATAGTATTCTTTTTAGCATAATCTTTTGCAAATTGAATATTTAAAATTCAATTTACAAATTTTTTAACGTTTGTCAACATAAATATTCCTGGGCGTTAGATTTGCTCATTCAAATAATTGCATCATGATTTCAAAATAAAATTGACAAAATGGTATATAGACCGGCAAACTTAAGGGTACCAATCAATTTGTTTCTCCATGTTCGGTTGAATACGGTATCGATTAAAAATTTCTTAAAAATGAATGTCGTTTAATAAAATTAAAAGGAAAAGAAAAAATGGAATCATCCCCGTTGAAGGAAATAGCGAGTGAGCTGCCATTTTTCAAAACGGTAAATGAACGGGAGAAACTGTTGGGAGTGTTGGGTGCTATGGTGCTGCGGCAGATAAGTCTCAGCAAAGCTGCCGAAATCATGGGAATGGGAAAGGAAGCCTTTCTTGAATTACTTGATGCCATGAGAGTGGAATTTTCCTATCTTGAGGAGAACGATGTCGAAACGGAACGGGAGTGGCGATGAAAGCCGTTTTTTGAAGAATTGTTAATCGATTTAAAAGCGATGGGATCTAGAATAAGAGCGGAACTTTTCTGGAAGATCTTCAGTGGAATTGACCAGAAGCGGTGACCGAGGTTTCACTTGATTTAGAGTTTAAGAACAACGGGGTCAGATCTTTGTAATTGACAGAATGGGTCGTTTATGCCTATAAAAACCCATGGCGAGACCACTGAGAATAGAATATCCGAGTGCGTATTATCACGTGATGAACCGGGGCAACCGTGGAGAGGATATATTTGTAACAGACAAAGATCGTAAGGTTTTTCTGGCTGGATTGGTAGATAGCTGTGAAACATACGACATTAAACTCATCGCCTTTGTGTTGATGACCAATCATTTCCACCTTCTAATCCAAACACCACAAGCTAATCTAAGTGAATTTATGCGGCATTTTTTAGTCACTTACACCGTGAGGTTCAATCGTCGCAATGGCCGTACGGGTCATGTTTTTCAGGGGCGGTTTAAATCATTGTTAGTCGATGAAGATGAGTATCTATTGCCGCTGAGTCGCTATATTCATTTAAATCCCATCCGAACCAGACCGTTTAAAAAAGCTGACTTTCCAACAAAATCAGAGTACCTTAAAAAGTGTCCTTGGAGCACTTTTCCGGGATATTGTTATATTAGAAAAAGAAACAAGAATATCGATTACGACTGGTTTTTGAGCACATATTTCGGTGGGGACTCGGCAAAAGGCCGACGCCACTGCCGGGAATATGTGTTTAACACCATTGAAGGGGAAATTGAAAACCCATTTGAAGAGGTGGCCCATCAATCAATTCTTGGGAGTCAGGACTTTGTCAACTGGGTGAGGCAGAAATTACCACAGAAAGGGCAACGTGAGATACCGTCGCTAACAAAATTACAGCAACATATGTCTGTTGAGCGCATTATCGGAGAAGTTGCTAAAGCTGGAAATGCACAAGCTGAGAATCTCCTGGATCGAAAAACTAAACTTAAAGAGTTAAGGCAAATGGCCATGGAACTCAGTTATCGGTTCAGTAACTGTAAACAAAAGGAAATCGGTGCGATCTTTGGTGTCGATTACAGCACCGTGAGTCAGAGTCGGGCTCGTCTGAAAGCGAAGCTAGAATCAAATCGTAAATTGAAAAAACAATTTCATCAACTTATTGAACAGATCAAAAAACTGTCAAAATCAAAGATTTGACCCCGGTATTTTTCGGGATATATCTATGCTGCGTTCGGCTTCTATTCTGGCCTTGTCGATTTTAGCATCGATATGCTCAATTTTTTGAAGTTTTTCATTGCGACTGCGCTCCGCCCTGCGTTGCTCATGTTCCATTTTCAAGCGCGCACTTTCTAATTTACGGCGTTTTTTTGACAAATTTTCGCGGGCCTCATTTAATTTCTCAACGCGATCTTTCCACGGCAGATCTTTGCGCTCTCGCAGCTGAGAAAGCAGTTCGAAAAGCATTGCACTCCAAAGATCGCTTTTTGCATAGGTCCAGGCATTGAACGACACGATTCGAATATCATTCACAAACTCGTTGACCAGTTCTTCACTCGCACGCTCTTTTCGATAAATAAGTTCATCTTTAATCAGTTCCATCAAAAATGATTTACCGGAACCCCAGGGACCAAAGATACCGATGCAAAGCGGAGTTTTTGTTCCTTTTAGTGCCATCGTCCAGGCAAAAGCCTTTGCTACCGGTGAAATATTCAACTGGTCTTCGCCCTCGGGTCGGTCGCTTGCTGTTGGTTGTGCCTGTAAAAAATTATTTCTCCGATCCAATTCGGATAGAACTATGGCGACAGGATCGATCACATTTTCTTTTTGCAGATGTTCTATAATTTTTTTGGGATCCTCGCCCGGCATACCTGATGATATAAGGGCATTTGGAACATTCCTCAATATATCAACTGCGGAACGTACATCGTCTGCATTCGGATTGTTGGCAACATCCAGAGGACAGTACCAGGTTGAACAATGGTTTAGGTAATCGTCGATCTCTCTTTTGTACGAAGGTGTATCCCGGATACTCATCCAGCCACTGGGGCCACTCAAAATCGAAATTAAGTAAATTCCCGGTGTAAGCTCATATAGAGAATAGGTCGTCGACGATGAAAGGCTTGTCTATGTAGCTCGGCGCTGATATACCGGATGCATCCAGCAAAGATAATATGGAGCTCGGAATGCTTCCATCGGATCTAAAAACGCTAAAATGCCGAGAGGCCTGATATCAGGTATAGGGAATCCCCTACCTTTTTCTTTTTTCTGGCTTCGGCCCCAGTTGACATATATAGGATTTTTTAGCCATGTCAAAACCGAATTGGATAATTCTTTATAATTTAGTACATGCAGCAAAAGTGACCAGCTAACGAGTTGCCCTCCGGCATTTTTACTGGCTGAATAGATTATCTTTTGCAGATGATTGTCATAATGAACTGCGGCTAGGTCTTCATCCAATGGTTCAGGCAGCTCAGCTATTGCTTGATTCATTTTGAGATACGCATCGGTATTACGAAGGCTTTCCAAGTTATCGGCCCTGGGCATTCTAACTTTTGCGACCTTGAAATACGGCTTCAGAAAATCTGTTTTTACAGAACCATCTGTTGCTTCGATTATTCGATCACCCCAGACATCATTCTTAAGTAAAATCGTGTTATAAAAAATGATCAAAATTAATTAGATTTTCATCTGCCTTCTTACCCTTCGACATCAGCCTCCACAGCTTTAAAGAATCCTTCAACCAGTTCCTGGATATGGTATCCCAATCAGAGTGTTTGGGGATATTGAGTTCCTCCCATAATTTTCTATTACCTCCTAATTAAACTTCAAACTATTTTGGAATTAGTTGAAACGGTAAGCACCACCTCGCATCTGTTTCATTTGATGACGTTAATTCTTAATTTTAATGCAGTGCGGATTTGGCACTTCTAACGTGGTCGGATTGCTTTTTCGGCAATAATCAGGTATCGGTAGCATCCAATTTGAGCATGTAAAATAGTCAGGAAACGGTATTAGTCCGAAATGCGCGTCAGGTTGGAGTGTCGCATCAACTATTTATGTAGTCAGGTACAAAATAATCGAATCCGAGTCAAGATGTTTTAGATAAGGGTAATGTTTTTAAATTCAAAAAGCGGACTAAATCACTGCTGGTCGATGAAGATGAGTATCTTTTGCCGCTGAGTCGCTATATTCATTTAAACCCGCTCCGAACGAGTCGGTTTAAAAATGTTGATTTTCAGACAAAATCCGCGTATCTCAAAAAGTATCCCTGGAGCACCTTTGCGGGATATTGTTACCTTAAAAAAGAAATAAACATATCGATTATGGCTGGTTTTTGAGCACCTATTTCGGTGAAGACACGGCCAAAGGCCGGCGCCGATGCCGGGAATATGTGTATCGTGCAATTGAAGGAGAGATTGAAAACCCATTTGAAGAGGTGGTTCATCAATCAATTCTTGGGGCTGCCGACTTTGTCGAATGGGCCAGGCAGAAACTACCGCGCAAAGGACAGCGAGAGGTAGCGGCGCTCACAAAATTGCAGCAGCATATATCTGTTGAGAGTATTATTGAAGAAGTTGCCAAAGCCGGCAGTGCACAAGCTGAAGATTTGCGTGATGAAAAACAAAACTTAAAGATTTAAGGCAGATTGCCATGGAGCTGAGCTATCGCCACAGCAACTGTAAGCAAAAGGAAATCGGTGCGATCTTTGGCGTAGATTACAGCACTGTGAGCCAGAGCCGGGCACGCCTGAAAGCTAAACTGAAATCAAGTCGTAAATTGAAAAAGCAATTTCATCGAATCCAGGAACAAATCGATAAAATGTCAATTTCAAAGATCTGATATTCATATAAAGGGCTGAGCATCCGACACGTAAGCCTATCGGTTTATCGATGCGGTATTGCGCCTCCAGCGTGACATTTTCCTTCGGACCGCTTCGCTAAATGTCACTACAGCCGGATGCGCTAAAAAAAAGACACCTCCCCATCCATAGCATAAGATGCTATAGACCAAATAGTTTATTAATTTAAAAGGATCTAGGAGGTGTCTCAATGGGAACATACGCCGGAATTGATTTACATTCAAGCAATAATTACATCGGGATTATGAATCAGGATCACAAAAGGCTATTTGGAAAAAGGCTGCCCAACTCTCTGGACGAGATTTTGATGGTTTTGGAACCATTTAAGTCTGATCTGAAAGGAGTCGTGGTTGAATCCACCTACAACTGGTACTGGCTTGTCGATGGGTTGCAGGAACATGGCCATCGGGTCCATCTGGCCAATCCATCGGCAATCAAACAATACGAAGGCATTAAACACACCGATGACAAATGGGACTCTTTTTGGCTGGCGCACATGAAGCATTTAAACATTTTACCTGAAGGTTATATCTACCCAAAAGAGCAAAGGGCTGTTCGGGATCTGCTTCGCAGAAGACTATTTTTCGTCAAACACAGAACAAGCAATATTCTAAGCCTTCAAAGTACGATTACCAGAAATCTTGGAATTAAGAAGTCAAGCAATGCAATCAAAAAACTTACCATGGACGATGCTTGCGATCTATTCGAATGCTCGAATCTGGTGTTCATGGCTCAAAATAATATTTCTACCATTAAGCATTTGGCAAAGATTATCAAAGGCATAGAAAAGCAAGTAAAACCCCAGGTTCAGCTTCGCAAAGAGTTTGAGATGCTGACAACCATCCCTGGGATTGGATTAATTTTGGGACTCACAATTATGCTTGAAGTAGGTGATATAGGGCGGTTTTTTAAAGTGGGCAATTACTCTTCTTACTGCCGTTGTGTAGGTAGTAAAAGACTTTCAAACGGGAAGAAAAAAGGAGAGAACAACAAAAAGAACGGCAACAAATACTTAGCCTGGGCTTATGTCGAAGCCGCGCACTTTGCCAAAAGACACATTCCCAAGGCCCAGCGGTTTTATCAGCACAAAATGGCTAAATCCAACGGCGCTGTTGCCACCAAGGCTCTTGCCAACAAGTTGGCGCGGGCCTCGTATTTCATCATGCGGGATCAAGTAGCCTTTGATGAAGACATGGTTTTTAGATAATCGGTTTGGGTGCAGTAGGGAACCGGCATAGGGGTTGGTATTAAACCACAAGATGTGATTGGCATCTGCTGCACCCACACAATAAAAGATAGTTGCCTTGTTATCGGAAACAA
>CAVXXE010000078.1:0-33088 GCA_963765595.1 uncultured delta proteobacterium | reverse complement strand
TTATCTGGGGGAATAAACCGAAGAATTCGGAAGGCGGAATAGTGCAATTAAAATTCCTCCGTTGAAAACATCTGATCGTAAGGATGTGTTAACAATGATTTGTATAGCCTTCCCGGAGAACCGGAAAAAGTATCAATTGAAAGCGCCTCCGGAATCAACTTCCCACCGTCTTTCAATACCCGCCTTAACTTTCCGATACAATTTTTCCAGTTTGGAATATGATGTATAATACCGAAATCAAAGATCGCGTCGAATGATTCATCTGGGAAATCCAGTTTTGAAGCGTCCACTACTTGGAATGAATGCATTCTGTCTGTTTTAAGAAAGATTTCGCAAAGCGATCCCATCCTTCGAAATTCGCTATTCGATATTCTGCGGTTCGCTGTTCAGCCCGACTACCAAAACGGCCGATGATCAATGACTTATTGCTTAATTGTGACAAAGGGTAGCAGATGCATTAGTTTTATTAAATGCACAAATATCCACACAAGTATATTATTCAACGATTGAACTTAGTTCGCTTCGCTCACAACCTGTCGAGAGCCTCCCTTCGAGAGCCTCAGAGTCTAACGACAAGGTCGTGCGATTGGAATACTGGAATGATGCAAGGCTGGGACAATAGGAACGATATCTATCTTTTGCCCATTATTCCAAAATTCCAACATTCCATCATTCCATGTCGGCGGCATAAAATCAGTTCCGTTAAAAGCTACATGATTTCAATATATTATAGAAATTCCGAGACGTTAAATTAGCTCCCATGGATGATATCAAGAAAATCGCAGAAGAAGCAATCGAACTGGCGGGAAAATGGCAAAGGAGGGCCAATGAATTGCGAACCCGCCGGGAAACAGCCCGCCAACGCAAGTTTGCACGCCTGTTTGAAAGTTCCACGGATAAAATCATTCTGACCAAACTGATCGACCAATGTTTTCGATGCGCCGACAACCGGCGTACGGCGGATCAAATCCATTATCTGCTGGCCGAGTATGGAATTCCCGGGTTTTTTTCGTCGCTGGAAAAGTCTCTGATGGTGGGTTTCAATTACGCCGGACGCTTTGTACCCGGTATCACGGTACCGGCTATCATCGAAAAAATGCGGCAGGACAGCGACCATTTGATCATCCCGGGAGAAGCGGATGCGATGAATGCTTTCTTGCAAAAGAGGAAAGAATCAGGGCCTGCGGGTCAACATCAACTACCTCGGAGAAGAGGTGCTTGGCGAACAGGAGGCATTGTCCCGCCTCAATATGTATCTCACGGCGCTTAAAAACCCGGCGATTGAATATATTTCAGTAAAAATTTCGACGATATTTTCCCAAATTCAACCCCTGGCATTCGAGCATACTGTCGATATGTTAAAAAAACGGCTTACCGAGCTGTATCGATCCGCAGCCGCTGCACCAATTTGTGCGACAAGACGGCAGCCAAGTGAACAAGTTTGTCAATCTCGACATGGAATCATATCGCGATCTGGCAATTACATATCAAGCTTTCATCCGCACCCTGGAACAAGAAGAATTGAAAGACCACCACGCCGGTATGGCCCTCCAAGCCTACCTGCCGGATTCGTACGACATATTGCAGCAAATCACCCACTGGGCGCGCAAAAGGGTGGCCGGTGGCGGCAGCCCCATTAAGATTCGAATTGTCAAAGGTGCCAATTTGGAAATGGAAAAAATTGAATCCGCTATTTTTGACTGGCCTTTAGTGCCGTTTGACAATAAATTGGAAGTAGATGCCAATTGGAAGCGGATGGTTGATTTCGGCATGCAGCCGGATAACATCCGAGCCGTCAGGCTGGGAATCGCGTCCCACAATCTTTTTGATCTGGCCTATGCCTATCTACTGGCTCGAAAAAACAAGGTGTCGGATTTTTTTTCTTTTGAAATGATCGAGGGTATGGCCAATCATGTCCGCCGTGCTATCCAGGAAACCGGTCAGGAGATGGTGCTGTATGCACCCGTTGCCGCCCGAGACCAGTTCATTAATGCCATCAGCTATTTAATCCGGCGCCTCGATGAAAATACGGGGGAGAAAAATTTTTTGCGTCAATTAAACCTGCTGG
This sequence comes from uncultured delta proteobacterium, assembly GCA_963765595.1. Classification (GTDB taxonomy): domain Bacteria; phylum Desulfobacterota; class Desulfobacteria; order Desulfobacterales; family JAFDCJ01; genus JAFDCJ01. Next base: position 31,020 of record CAVXXE010000078.1, on the reverse strand, counting down.
ATACAAATTCCGGCGCCTGGCAATTTTTAGCCGACCATTTCAAGGCTTCCCTCCAACAGAAAGACCAGCCGGCCAAACCACCTTACCGGAATCAGAACAGGCTCACCGAAAAATTTCCACAAGCGATGGGTACTTTCTATCGGGGAGAGTTTAAAAACGAACCGAATACCGACTGGTCCTTGTCCGCCAATCGGGACTGGGCTGAGAAAATTCGACAAAAATGGAAAAAAAGCCCTGAAGAAAATCCCATCGGAATCCCGCTGGTGGTGGCCGCAAAAAAATATTTTAGCGGCCGCAAAATCAGAGAAGCCTTTGATCCTTCTCAATTCAACTCCAAGGTGATGGTGGCACGCACGGCCATGGCAAATGCCGGAGATATTGACAAAGCGGTCGCCACAGCCACGGCAGACCCGGACGGTTGGCGGCGGATGGCCCTGCGGCAACGCCACCGCATTCTTGCCCGAGTCGCCACCGAGCTTCGCCGCAGTCGCGGCGATCTGATTGGTGCAGCAGCCGCCAATACCGGTAAGGTGTTTACCGAGGCCGATGTGGAGGTTTCCGAAGCAATCGATTTTGCCGAATATTACCCGTTTTCTAACGAAGCTTTTTCGGATAGCGACCATTTACGCTGTCGCGGCAAGGGTGTCGGGGTGGTTATTTCCCCCTGGAATTTTCCCATCGCCATTCCCTGCGGGGGCATTACGGCGGCGCTCGCAGCCGGCAACACGGTTATATTTAAACCCTCATCCGAATCGACCCTGGTGGCCTGGGTGCTTTGCCAATGCTTCTGGCGGGCCGGTATCTCGCAACATATTTTGCAGTTTGTACCCTGCGCCGGTTCTACCACTGCAAGCCGGCTGACCAATCACCCTGAGGTTGATTTTATTATCCTGACCGGCGGTACCCAGACCGGTCTGTCCATTTTGCAGCAACGCCCGGACGTTTTGCTGGCAGCGGAAACCGGCGGCAAAAATGCGACCATCGTTACCGCTATGTCGGATCGAGATCAGGCCATCGGCAACGTCATTTATTCCGCCTTTGGCAACAGCGGGCAGAAATGCTCCGCCACTTCCCTGCTCATACTTGAACCGGAGGTATACGAAGATGCCAAATTTAAGCAGCAGTTGGTGGATGCCGCCCGAAGCATCAGCACAGGATCCGCCTGGAATTTTTACAATATAATGGGACCTCTTGTTCAGCCGCCGCAAGGCGATTTATTGAAAGCCCTGACCGAGTTGGAGCTCGGGGAAACCTGGGCCTTGCGGCCACAAAATATCGACGACAATCCGTTCATGTGGACCCCCGGAATCAAATGGGATGTTCGGCCGCAAAGCTATACTCACATGACCGAGTTCTTCGGGCCGCTATTGGGGGTCATGCGCGCGGACAATCTTGATCATGCCATTGAGCTGGTCAATCAAACCGGATACGGTTTGACCTCCGGCCTGGAAAGTCTCGATCCTCGTGAAGTAGATTACTGGCAGGAGCGCATAAAAGCCGGCAACCTGTATATCAACCGGGGCACCACCGGGGCCGTTACCTTGCGCCAACCCTTCGGCGGAATGGGCAAGTCAGCCCTGGGTGCCGCAATGAAAGCCGGCGGTCCCAAATATACGGCCCAGTTCATGGATTTTGAAGCGGTCGGCCCGCCGATCGATGATGCCGCTCAAAAACCCCACCTCTTGCTGACTCTGAGCCGGCGATGGCAGCAGCAATTGGTTGAAGGGGAATTTCAGGGAATCGAGTCGGACATTGAAAACACCATAAGGGCCATTCAAAGTTATTTGGTCCAAACCGAGCGGGAATTCTCCCGCCGGCTGGATTATTTTCAACTTCGCGGGCAGGACAATATTCTGCGCTATCTGCCGGTGGGCACTGTGGCTGTAAGGTTACACGAAGATGACTGCCTGTTTGAGACGTTGGCCAGAATTGCCGCCGTAATAGTCTCCGGCTGCAAACTGCGCATCAGCATCCCGGAGGAATTAGACACCCGGGTCACCCGCTTTCTTGACACAAAAGATGGACGGCGCTTAATCGGCCGCAATCCTATTGTTTATGAACTTGACAAGGGACTGATAAAAAGCTTACCTATAATTGATCGCATTCGTTATGCTGCTCCGGACCGCGTGCCGCGCGATGTTCAGCGGGCAGCGGCTGAAATCGGATTTTACATCGCTCGCACCCCGGTAATGATGGACGGCCGCATTGAACTTTTGCAGTATTACCGGCCGCAAAGCATCTGCAACAATTTTCATCGATACGGCAACCTGGGTGAACGAGCACCGGAATTTGAGTAATGGGTTCGTCATGGAAAAAGATAAGACCACGCTACTAAAGCATGCCCAGGAATTCGTCAGCAGAAATCCTGCGAGCAGTAAAGATATCCCCCCCAGGGATATCCGGCAATTGATTGAGGATCTCCAGGTTCACCAGATAGAACTGGAGATGCAGAATGAAGAGTTGCGCCGGGTACAGCAGGATCTTGAAATAACTCGAGATAAGTATTCTAATTTATACGATTTTGCCCCGATATCCTACTTTACGATTGATGAGAAGGGAGTAATTCTGGAGGCAAATCTAACCGCCGCTGCCAGGGTAGGCGTGGAAAGGGGATTGCTGATAGACCGCCCATTCTCCGATTTCATTGTCAGGGATGATCGCGATGTTTTCTACCTCCACCGGAGGAAGCTTTGTGAGACGATGACCAGTCAAACCTGCGAGCTGAGAATCAAAGCAAAGGACGGTTCTGAATTCTATGCCCACCTGGAATCTATCATGATGCATGTGGAAGAGCAGAACTCTAGCCTAATACGAACTGCCGTAACCGATATACATGAGCGCAAACAGGCCGAAGATGCACTGCGGGAATCTGAAACCCGGTATCGCCGGCTTGTCGATACCATGCAGGAAGGGCTGGGAGTGGCAGACCAAAATTACCGGCTTACTTACGTTAACGAAAGATTCTGTGAGATGCTTGGATACGTGCGGGATGAAATTATCGGCCGCCGACTCATTAATTTTGTCCATGACGACTACAAGGCGTTAATGAAGGATCAGATGGCTCGAAGACGACAGGGTCAAGAAAAAGCGTTCGAGCTCGTCTGGCAAACAAAGGATGGCAACAAGATCCATACACTGGCATCTCCGAAGGCCCTGTACGATGAAGAAGGGCGCTTCATCGGCAGCATTGTTGTCCTGACAGACATCACCTCTCGAATCGAAGCCGAAAAGGCCCTTCAGTCATCAGAGGAAAAGTATCGTCTTTTGGTGGAAAATGCCAATGATGCCATTTTTATCCTTCAAGAGGGGCAGATCAAATTTGCCAATCAGATGGCGAAGCAAATGGGCAATGAGTTAGGCGTTGATTTGAGCAGGGTTCCTTTTGCAGATTATATCCATCCGGCTGACCGGGATTTGGTTCTTGAGAGGCACCAGGCACGGCTAAAAGGGGAAAACCTGCCGGATACATATGCATTCAGGCTGACCGGCCGGGAAGATCAGGTGATGTGGGTCGAACTCAATGCAGTTCAAATCGATTGGCATGGCGCACCTGCAACCCTGAATTTTTTAAGGGATATCACACTGCAACGGGAACTGGAAAACCAACTTCAATTCTCTCAAAAAATGGAGGCCGTCGGCACTTTGGCCGGCGGGGTTGCGCACGACTTTAACAATCTACTGATGGGTATCCAGGGCCGGACGTCGCTCATGCTGTTCGACACAGAGCCCATCCATCCCCAATTTGAACACCTAAAGGAAGTAGAAAATTATATTAAACGAGCGACAAAGCTCACCAAACAGCTGTTGGGATTTGCCAGAGGCGGAAAATATGAAGTCAAACCCACGGATATCAATGATTTGATAGAAAAAAGCTCCCAGATGTTTGGCCGTACAAAAAAAGAAATCTCAATTTATAAAAAATATCATGATCAGATTTGGACGGTTGAGATCGATCAAAGCCAAATCGATCAGGTATTGTTAAATATCTTTGTGAATGCCTGGCAGGCCATGCCCGACGGCGGTGATCTTTTTATTCAGACAAAAAATGAAATCCTGGATGAAAACTTTGCCGGCGCTTATGGGGTCCGGGCCGGTAAATATGTGGCGATTTCAATAACGGATACCGGTATCGGGATGAATGGTAACACGTTGAAAAGAGTATTCGATCCATTTTTTACCACCAAGGATAAAGAAAGGGGGACCGGGTTAGGCCTGGCTTCTGCCTATGGCATCATAAAAAATCACGATGGCATTATAATGGCGGAGAGTGCCGAGGGACGGGGAGCGGCCTTTCATATTTATCTGCCGGCATCTGATAAGCCGGTAGTTGGTGAGGGTCAGGATGATCAGGATATCCTGACAGGATCAGAAACGATTCTGCTGGTAGATGATGAAGAGATGATCATCGATGTCGGTTCTCAGGTATTGAAAAAATTGGGCTATGAGGTTTTGACGGCCCGTCACGGAAAGGAAGCCATCGAGGTCTACCAACAAAAAAGGCAAAAGGTGGCGATGATAATTTTGGATCTGATTATGCCGGAGATGGGCGGAGGAGAGGCCTATGACAGACTCAAAGAGATTGATCCAAATGTGAAGGTTCTTCTTTCCAGTGGATACAGCCTTGGTGGCCAGGCAACTGCGATCCTGAACCGCGGCTGCGACGGCTTTATTCAGAAGCCTTTTAACCTGAAGGATCTGTCGGAAAAATTAAGGCAAATTATTTCCAAGTAAAGAATCTTGGCCTAACTTCCAGCCCATAGGGCTTACCGCCCGGAGGATGGCCCCTGGAAGGAGCCGGGGCTATCTCTGCTGGTGGCCGCTGATTTTTAACCAATGTTCCATTTTTCCATGATTGTGGCAAAAAAACTCAAACCTCAAAAAATACCCCATCTTTTCATTGAATTATAATAAAAAAGGAAATCCGACATGCCAAAACATCTGGATGCCCACATCTTTGATTTGCCCGTCCAGGAATTGCGCCGCGGGTACCGCAGCGACATCTATTTCTGGCGAGAAAAAATCACTTTGGAAAAGCACAACCTGCACCCTGAAGTCACCATGCAGGTGTTTCAAAAAAATGAGGCCGTGCTGTGCGGTGTTGATGAGGTCTTGGCGGTGCTCAAAGTGGCAACCGGAAAGTATACGGATTACAGCAAAGCATATAAGTTATTCGATAAGTTGATCGATCTCAAGAGCAAGGCCCGCCAACAATTTATCGGCAACCACAAAGCCTACCTGGAGACCATCGAACAGAAGATGGAAGTGTCCGGGCAACTGGACGAGCTGTGGGAAAACGGCTTCAATCAGCTCAAGGTAGAAGCCCTGCACGACGGCGATCATATCGATCCCTGGGAGACGGTGATGCACATCACCGGTGACGCCAGCCTTTTTGCGCACCTGGAAACAGTTTACCTGGGGATTCTTGCCCGCCGCACCAAAATCGCCAGCAATGTCCGCGGCGTGGTCGATGCGGCCAACGGCAAAATCATTCTCTACTTTCCGGCCCGCTTCGATCATTGGGCCGTTCAGGGCGGCGACGGTTATGCCGCCCACATCGGCGGTGCTACCGGGGTTTCCACGGATGCCCAGGCCCAGTGGTGGGGTGCCAAGGCGTCCGGCACGGTACCCCACGCGCTAATAGCGGCAGTGGGCGGAAATACGGTCAAAGCTGTAAACCTTTTCGGTGAAACCTATCCGGATGTTGATTTGGTGGCGCTGGTGGATTTTGACAATGACAGTGTCGGGACCTCGATGCAATGCTGCGAGGCTCTGGGGGACAGACTTTGGGGCGTAAGACTGGATACGTCCGAAACCCTGGTCGACAAATCCATCATCCCGATCATGAAGAATTTTAAACCGGTAGGCGTCACACCCAAACTGGTGGAAATGACCCGGCAAACCCTGGACAAACATGGCTACGACCACGTTAAGATTATCGTATCGGGGGGATTTAATCCGGACAGAATCTCCGAATTCGAAAAACGCCGGGTTCCCGTGGATGCTTACGGGGTCGGCAGTTACCTGATGCGCGGCGTCAACGCCTTCACCGCCGATGTTGTCTTACTGGAAGGCAAACCCTGCGCTAAAGTCGGCCGTCAATACACTCCGAATCCACACCTTGAACTCGTACGATTATAGAAAAGCAATGATCACAGGGCAATCTGAGACATTCCTGCCAGAAGCAGAAGTGATCTGTTAGGAGAGTTATGACAATGCCAAATGATAAACCAGCATCAAAGCGATCTATCGATCTGCGTAAGCGGGCAGAAAAAGCGTTGCAAATGCGACCGCCTGATAATTTTGAGTTAGCCAAGCTGTCCAAGAAAGAAATGCACAGTCTCATTCATGAATTACAGGTGCACCAAATAGAACTGGAGATGCAAAATGACGAGCTGTGCCGGACGCAACTGGACCTTGAAGCGACACGTGTCAAATATACTGATCTATATGACTTTGCCCCCGTTGGCTATTTTACAGTTAGAGAGAAAGGAATGATAGAGCAAGCCAATCTTACCGGAGCTGCTCTTTTAGGCATAGATAGGCAATCTTTGATCGGAAAGCCTTTGACCCGTTTCGTATCCATGGAAGACCAGGATACTTTTTATTTGCACTGTCTGCAGGTTTTGAAAAAAAATGGCAATCACACCTGTGAAATTAAAATGATAAATTATGATAAGACACCGTTTTATGCCCAGCTTGAAAGCATAGCGGTGCGGGGTGAAGATGAAACTGCTGCCAAACTGAGGACGGCAATCACGGATGTTACCGACCGAAAGATGATGGATCAACAGCTGCAGGCCTCGCTTAAAGAAAAGGAGGTGCTTTTGCAGGAAGTTCACCATCGGATCAAGAATAATATGCAGGTAATGATCAGCATGATCAACCTTCAGTGTGAAAAGATTGAGGATAAACAAATTTGTGACGAGCTGAATAAAATTGTGGATCGGATCAATTCGATGGTTCTTGTTCATGATCAACTTTATAAATCCAAGGATTTCCTAAAAGTTGATATTAACAAATACATAAACCGTATCGCACAGAATCTGTTTGTATCCCACGGGGTGGATACCGCCAAAATTTCATTGAAAATCGGTAAAAGCGATATTTCCTTAAGTCTTGATAGCGCGATCAGTTGCGGGCTAATTATTACTGAATTGATAACCAATTCCCTAAAATATGCATTTCCGAAAAACCGCAAAGGTGAAATTCGGGTAGAGTTTGGTTATTTAGGCGATGGGCAACTGGAGATGCGGATGAGTGACGACGGTGTGGGGATGCCGGCGTATTTTGACTTTAGAGACAGTGACACTTTGGGAATTAAGATCGCTAATGCCTTAGCCGAGCATCAGCTTGGCGGTACGATTACGCTTGATAGCACAAACGGCACGATATTTCTCATACGATTTAAAGAACCGTCTCACAAAGAAGTTGTCTAAAATGAAGGGTAAGACAAAAATAAAGTAGAATTCCTTCATTTATGGGATTTTATTTTAGGATTTAGCACCTTTGAGATCTTATATGAAAGCATTGATCTGTAACTCAAGGCCAAAGTTTCTTTTTCGATCAGACTGGACGCTCGCGGCCAGCGGCACCGCTTATATAGAACAATACTTCTCATATTCCTCGTTTGAGAGCGCATCGATGGTGCTTTCGTGGCAAACACTGCCCTGATAGATAATATAAGCCCGGTCGCAGATAAACTTGGCAAAATTCAAATTCTGTTCGGCCAACAGGATCGAGACCCCCTTGTCCTTCAATGTTTGGATGGTATCGGCCAGTTGATCGACAATCACCGGTGCCAAACCCTCGGACGGTTCGTCGAGGATGATCATTTCAGGGTTTCCCATCAGGGTACGGGCAATCGTAAGCATCTGCTGCTCTCCACCGCTCAGGGTCCCGCCCGCCTGATTGCGCCGTTCAGCTAAATTAGCGGCTTTCAAGCTTTATCGCCATCCGGCTTCCTATCTGTTGGTAACCCCAAACGGATTAGAAAACGCACCGTCAAGGAAGTTATCATAAATCTATCGCAGCATCATGTTCGGTAGAAAGGTTGCCGACTTCGGAAAGAGGATGATAAACAAAACGATAACAAATATGGAAATGAGAAAGGGCAGGATACCGCGATAAATCGACTCCAAAGGAACGTCTTTAGCAACGCCCGCCACGGTGAAAACATTCAATCCCATGGGAGGTGTCAGCAACCCGGCTTCCATCATCAAAACCGCGATGACGCCAAACCAGACCGGATCAAAGCCGAGATTGATAATCACGGGAAAAATAACCGGCATGGTTAGAACCATCATTGAAATGGCATCGAGAAAGCAGCCCAGGAAAAGATAAATCAGGATTATTATCGCCAGAATCATGAACCGGGAGACTTCAAGCGAGACCACCCATGTGGATACCTTGATCGGGATCATGGAAAGCGCCAGAAACGTGCTGAAAACGTTTGCGCCGGCGACCAGAAACAGAACCATCACGGAAATGCTCACAGATTCCAGCAAAGAGGTTTTGAAAACCGGCCAATTCAACTTCCCCTTAAACAATGCCACCAAAAAAAGCATCGTCGCGCCAATACCCCCCGCTTCCGTCGGAGTGAAAAATCCAAAATAGATGCCGCCCATCACAATCAGAAAAATCATCAGTGGCTCCCACACAGGAAGTATGGAAGCAAATTTATCCCGCCAACTCACTGGATCGGGGCTGCTGGGAGCGACCTCCGGATTTATCTTAACCCACGAAATGATGACAATGATATAGGCCAGCGCCAATAGAAGCCCGGGAACGATCCCGGCAATCAGCAACTTCCCGATTGACTGTTCAGTAAGCATGCCATAAACCACGAAACCGATGCTCGGCGGTATCAGAAACCCCAAGGTTCCACCGGCTGCGACAGTGCCGGCAGAAAGTTTGGGGCTGTAGTGAAACCGATTCATTTCCGGAATTGCCACCGTTCCCATGGCTGCCGCCGTGGCCACAGAGGACCCGGAAACCCCGGCAAACCCGGCACATGCGCCGATAGTTGCGATCCCCAGGCCACCGGGTAACACCCGCAGCCATTTGTCGAAAGCAGCATACAACTGCCGCGTCATGCCGGAGCTCCCGGCAAACCCACCCATAACCACGAACAAGGGAATTACGGTATAAGGATAGTGTGAGGATGTTTCGTAAACGGTTCTTGCCAATACCGGCAGAGCCGCATCAACAGATGTCAGAAAAAAGATACCCAGGAAGCCGGCAAGCATCATCGAGAAAGCTATCGGCATACCCAGAGAAAGTAGAATAAACACCAGAAGGGTGCCGCTGACACCGGAGAGAACTGGATCCATTAGGCACTCCTAATGACTGCCGTAAATGCTGACACCAAGTCAACCACAAGCTCCAAACAGAGCAAAATTGCAGCCACGCCGACCAGCAGTTTGAAGGGGCGCTGTGGTATCCTCAGCATGTCGGAAACGGCAGTTTCCTCCATCCCCACGACCCAGCCCTGCCACGCCAATAGCACCATGATGAATAGACTGAGAAGTGTCACTAAAATTTCTAGTGATTGCTGAGCACGCTGGGGCAATCGCGAAGTCAACATGGAAACACGCACATGTCCTTTCACTTGCTGGGTGTAGGCTAGACCAAGGAGAATGAAAACATCCAGCATGTAACTGGAAAGCTCGACGATACCGGGAATCGGCCGGGAAAAAGCAGCCCGGCCGATCACATCCGCGGAGGTGAGCAACATCAGGGGCACTATCAGCAACATGCCCGCATAGCAAACACTGCGGTTCACACGTTGAATCCAGAACATGATGGTTCCGTTTCGTCCCAAAGCCCACCTTCCAGTGAAACCCATCTATTCTTTGCCCCATTCTGCAGGAAACGCCGCCGTAAAAACCCCGTGTTTGTGAGCCTCTTCGTTATACTGCATTACAGCCTCCTTGGCAGGAAGTCCCTTAGCATTGAGTTGAGTCACCCATTTTTTTGTCTCGTTCTGGAAAAGATTAAACCATTGCGCTTGTTGATCCTGGGGCATCTCGTAGAGCTGAACGCCTTTTTCGGCAATCTCTTGCATCATTGTCTTGTAAACATTGCGGGTCAGACCACCCGTGGTGCGGAAAGGATTGTGGCACACCTCCATGATGATCGGCTTGAGGTCATCCGGGGTCTTGTCCCAGCTCTTCTGGTTCATGATGACCCCTTCGGTGACGCAGCCAAAGGTGGCGAGGGTTCCCTGCTTGGCAACTTCGAAGAGTTTGAATGCCAGCACCAGCGGCGGGCAGGTCACAAGACCGTCGATTGTGCCGGTCTGCATGGAGAGGTACACATCGCCGAGAGGCATGAAAACTGGCTCCGCGCCCAGAGCTTTAATGTAGTTGGTCTGATGGCCGCCTGGGGAGCGAATCCGCAGACCCTTGACATCGTCGAGCGTGCGAATCGGCTTGGTGGTCCACAGAAATGACTGAATACAACCATTCAACTCGATCATTTTAACACCCGGAAATTCATTTTTGAGCTGTTTCTCATAAAGGGCGTTTCCGATGTCGGTGCTCACGTCCTTGCCGTCGACTGATGCTGCCAGGGACAGGACATCGCTGACCGGAAACCGGCCCGGCGTCCAGGTGGCGGTAAAATATCCCATGTCCGACAAGCCTTTGGCAACAATGTCATAATGTTCAGGCCCCTTGCCCAGTGCGCCGCCGGCATACATGGTGTAAGTGATTCTGCCGTTGCTTCTCTTTTTGAGTTCCTCCAACATGGGTATCCATACCGTTCTAACTTCCCGGCTCATAGGAGGATGCCAGGTGCTGAACTTAATGTTCATGGTCGATGTGGACTGGGCGGTTGCCGGAGCCGGCAATAAAAAAGCGACCACCAATAGACATACCAGAAATCCAGCTACATAATATCTCCGTTTTGTCATTTTTAACCTCCTTTGATTATGGGTGAATGGTTGAATTCACAGTAAAAAACTTAAACCAAAAAAAACCGAATCCTGTCAAGGCAATAATCATTACAGCGATTACAATCACCCTCCATCAAACGGGTGTTTAAGGATAATCAGAGTTAAATACAGGGGTTTCTTCACCTTCACGGGTGCGTCTGCAAATAATGGTCTTTAACGAAGATGTCATCGAAAAAAGATTGCCTTGACCAATGAGTGCTCCAAGAATAACACCCCCGGCAACAAGGTCCTCTGCACGGTGCAATGCCTTGTCAAATGCAGCCAATAGCTGTGCCCGCGAGAGTTGGCCGACCTTTACCGTCACCGGGACACCTGAGATGTCAGTGTTTGGATCTATCAATTCAGCAGGAAGCTGCCGTATGTTTTCGTCTTCCACGAAGCAGGCGTTGGCGATTGCCGTCGCGGCCGAATCTGCAAACGAGGCGCTGGCAGCCAGCGCCGTCACAGCCGATGCAATTCCCCTCGTGAAGCTACGCCCGCCAAAGCCGCTGGTGGTTACGCCCCAGGACTGCATCCGCGAGTCCAACCGAAGCACGTGGGATACTGATGAAGAGCGAATGCTTGGACGGACCCCCACCTTAGCTGTCTCCCCTTTTGCGAGTCTGATGGCGATATCACCGCCATTGTCCACAATCACCTTGGTTAAATCTCTTTCAAAAAGCCAGTTCGCCACAGCATCCGCAATGGTTCCGGCAACCGCCGCCATAGGCGTCAAGTCTTGGTCACCGATGGCTCTGGTACTGCCAATCATTTCAAGGGCGAGTTCGTCTCCAGGCAAATTCTCAATGTTCGTGATGGGTCGGCTGAGTAATGGCCTGCATCGGGCGATTCGTTCCAGATATGAGATGGATTCTTCGGCGGCCCGTAGTGCCAGCTTTATTTGCGGCTGCTTCTTATTCCAGGCCCGAATGACCAACCGCATCGGCCCGCATTCGACCCATACCGATTCTTCATCCATCACACCGATGTGGGATTCATAGGACATCTGAGTCATAACGCCGTCTGATCTTAAATCCGTAGGGTCAGCCACCGCGCCGACCCATACCAAATCCCTATCCCCTGAAAAGCGAATGGCAAAATATCGAAGGGATACGGAATGGATTCGATTGTTATTGTTCTTAGACAGGATTAACAGGATTAACAGGATTAACAGGATTTTTTTTTGCCTACGGCGAGACGCCCTTCGGCCGAAGGCCGCTCTATCCTGACAATCCTGTTAATCCTGTCCAATTCCTTTTTTATATAAGAATCCATTCCTTTATTTCGGCTTTTTAGCATCAAAGGGCTTCATGGCCTCCACGTGACCGCCTATCTGTTCATAATCTTTCAGTTCCATGGTGTACTCCAGCGGGCAGATCGTTGCCGGAGTGGGGGTCCAGTAGAATGATCCTGCCTTGACCCGCTCAACATCCACCATAAACGTGATCCCGCCTCCCGGTAATACAAACCCCGGCGACCCACCGACCGTCAAATGAGCCTTGCCCGTGTGAACCGCGCGGGTCAATTTAATCGGATATCTGGTAACGCCGGCCCGCGCACTGCCGCCGGCCCCGGCGGTGTAAATGGCCGACACCCGCGAGGATTCACAGCTGTTTGAAATGGCGTTCAGGGCTGTCCGGGCTTTTTCGTTTAAAGGTATTTCTGTAAGCTCTCCGTTTTGTCCCGTTTCGAACATAATCCCGTTTTGACCCGTCGTCTCTGTGATCAGTATGGTCATCTCCTTCCAGGCGGTGTTCATATCTATAGAATCGATGATATCGGCCGGGTTGTTGATAGAGGTGCCGCCCCAACCGCTGCCGTGATCGCCAAAATAGCGCCCCGGGGTGCTTTCACCAAACTTCAGGCGCACACCCGTGGCTTTCGCACCGGCAAATTGACCCGCCACATGCCGGCTCATCTGACCCGTGATGTGGGAATCCAAAATGATGACCTCATCCGCCGCCTCGACCAGAAGCGGAGCAAAAAGTCCCATGGTTGCGCTGCCGCACCCCACACGCATTTTAGTTGCTTTCTGACCGTCAATCACCGGCGGTTGCCCGACCTGCACCGTCATCCGGCTGCCATTTTCAATTTTCAGTCTGACCGCTTTGCGATTGGCAATATCGGTGACGGTGCGGGCAACCACAAATCCATTTTCACCGGTCAGCCGGTTGACACCGCCGATGTGCAGTATTTTTGAGCCGTACTGTTCGGTTTCAACCATACCGACTTCGCGTTTACCGACGTAAATACGGTCACCTTCCCTGCCGATGGGGATATCCGTATCCACCTTGACGATAACGGAGCTGTAGCTGAGTGGAACCTCGGTGACCACCGTCACGACATCTATCCCCTGGCGGTTTTCCGCTAAAATACAGGGTGCGGGCTTACAGTCCGGATAGGTCGTACCGGCGCCGATGGCGGTGACCACCGGTTTTCGAATGACTTCTTTGGCATCGGGCCCGACAGTTTGGGCCACATCTTCAAATGTATGCAGCGGTGTGAGCCGTACCAGGCGGCCCTCCTCGTTGCGATAGCGGTGACAGGCGCCGATGTGACCGGCATTGATCCAGCATTTAATCGGACAGGCATCACATTCGATGGCATCCAACGGCATGGTCACATCGGCAGCAATGGCTTGCGCTTCGCACACCCGCAGGCATACCCCACAGTGGGTGCACCAGTGGTCATTGATCACCGCTTTTTTCTTCACCAGTGTTACGGCGTCCACCGGACAATCGCGCACGCAAAACCCGCAGCCGATACACTTGTCGTTGTTTACCTTCATGGTTAAAGTCCAGTAACGTTTATCCGGAATCCTCTGCGATACAATTTATTTACAGGAATGTTGGAGTATTGGAGTGCTGGAGAGTTGGTTGAAAAGGAAAAATCCTTCGGATTCTATCATATTCTTTACCACTACTCCATTACTCCACCACTCCAATACTCCATTTAGGCTATCTCCGGCTTCCTCACCGGCGGCGGCGTGTTGCGGCTCTTCGCCACCACAATCTCTCCATCCACCAGCACCATGGCAACGCCGGGCACATCGCCGGCTTCGATGGCCGACAAGGCATCTTCACCCACCGACCCCATGGGAGCATCCATAATCACCAGGTCGGCCTCCAGTCCCTCCGCAATGACCCCCCGGGGCAGTTTATGGACCCGGGCGGTGTTTCCGGTAGCCATGCAGATGGCCTCTGCAGGTTTAATCGGCGACAGACTCGCCAAGTGCGCGATGACCCTTAAAACCCCCAACGGCACCACACCGGTGCCGGATGGCGCGTCATTACCGATAATGATGCGCTTGAGGGCGCTATGCTCAACACACAGCTTGGCCGCTTCTACCATTATCTTCGGGTTGCCGCAATGTACGATTTCCAGCGCGAAATCAGTGTCGGTAACCAGGCGTTTGACCTCATCCAAAGCGACGGCTGTCGGTCCGCCGTTAATATGCGACACGATGGTCGGAGCGGTCTGGATAACCATCTCGGCCGTCACCGTGCTGCTGCCTGGAATGGACGTCCCACCGGTATGCATCATGATGGTCATACCGCACGCTTTGGCCCATTTAACCATGGGTGCGGCATCTTCCGGATTTTTAACCGATCCCAACCCGATTTCACCAACGGTGCGCACGCCCTCCTTGGCCATTTCCTCGAAATCCTTTGCGGTCAGCCCTTTTTCCAAAATGACCGCACCGCCGACGACCTTGGCGCCCCCGGGTCTGAAATTGGCAAAGGATTTGGCCGCCAAAATCGCCAGGGCTTTAGTGCCGGCAGGGTCCTTCGGTCTGCCGGGCAGATGAACTTCGCCCGCGGAGATGAAGGTCGTCACTCCGCCGTGGACCTCACTTTCAAGAAAACCGGTCTGTTTTTGCCTGGGGGTGTAGTCTCCCAGAACAACGTGGCAGTGCGAATCAAACAGCCCGGGGGTGACCGTGGTGCCGGCGCAATCAATGACGACATCTGCATCCGAAACATTTAGCGCGGCTTCCTGACCGACTTTTTGGATCTTGCCTGACTGCACAAAAATGGCATCTCCCGTCAATAGCGGGTTCGAGATATCACCACTCACAATCGTTCCGATATTTTTCAGAAGGACACTCGACATTTTTTACCTCCCTTTGAAATGACTAATGGCGATTGACAAACGACGAATTATTGAATTCGCTACGCTCAATCTTTTTGATTTATTGTCTATTAATTCTACTTTGCCATATTTGTTTTTGCGCTTTTTGTGCCTTTTTGCGGCCACTCAATAATCATTCATCAATTCTCCGCGACGGATCCGGATTGGGACGGAAAAGCCCTGCTTTAATACCGGTTTCCAAAACCCTTTCCAGGTTGGCCGGCAAACGATATATGCGTTGACCCAGGGCATCCGCCAGGGCGTTTAAAATTGCCGGTGCCGTGGGAATCAGGGCCGGCTCCCCCACGCCTTTGGCGCCAAAAGGCCCGGTGGGTTCAGAGGATTCCACTATGATGGGAATAATCTCGGGAACATCGGCACAGGTGGGGATGTGATAATCTTTCATCGAGATCGTCTGGCCCGGGGTGAACTCTTCCATCAGCGCAAATCCTATTCCCATGGCCACCCCGCCACAGATTTGTCCCTTGACGTTTTCAGGATGAATCGCCTTGCCGACATCATGGGCTGCAAAAACTTTTTCAATACTGACTTCACCGGTCAGGGTATCCACCGTCAACAATACCAACTGACCGGCAAAAGCAAAGGTCGTGTAAGGAACGCCCTGGCCGGTTTCAGGATCCAATGGGACGGTTTCGGGATCAAAGTAGCCTTGCCATTTTAGCGGGATGCCTTTCTGGTTGGCGCGTTGTGCCAAAACAGACAATTCAACTTTGTTGTCCGGATTGCCGGAATCTATAACAAAGCCCCCCTTGGAAACTAGCGCAGATTTAGGTACTCTCAATTTGTTGACTGCTTCGGTGAAAAGTACATCGGCGAGTTTGTCAGCCGCTTCTTTGACCGCGTTGCCGGAAATGTAAGTCTGCCGGCTGGCGGAGGTCGCGCCCGCATTGGTGGTGCAGCGCGTGTCGGCCATAAAAAGACGGATGTCTTGCGGTTTGATTCCCAGGGACTCGGCCGCAATCTGAGCCAGAATGGTGGTCGATCCCTGCCCGATATCCGCGCAGCCGGAGTAAAGGCTCACGTTTCCGCCCAGGTCCATCTTAATTTTGGCGGTGGAAGGATTTCGCACCCCGGTATTGCCGATGCCGTACCACATGCCGCCCAGGCCGATGCCTCTTTTTTTATAGGGTTCACTTTCACCTGGGCGCCAGATGGATTTGGCCCATTCATAATGAGGTCTTAAAGCCTCAAGGCAATCCCCGATCCCGACACTGGCCGTTAACATCTGTCCGGTGGCAGTTTCAGATCCGGGCTTGAAGGCATTCAACAATCTAAATTCGAGCGGATCCATACCCAGTTTTTCCGCCAGCAAATCCATGTGTGACTCGTGGGCGATGGCCATCTGGGGCGTACCGAAACCCCGCATGGCCCCGCAAAAAGGATTGTTGGTATACACACACTTGCTTTCAACGGCGACGTTCTCGACCTCATAGGGGCCGGTGGCATGCACGGCGGCCCGCGATGCCACTGCAATGCCGTATGAACCATAAGCTCCGGTGTCTCCGATTATCAATGCTTGCAGGGCCAAAAGCTTTCCATTGCGGTCAACTCCGGTTTTGAGGGTCATCTCAAGCGGATGCCGTTTGGCCGTCGCCAGAAAAGACTCTTCTCTGGTATAAACCATTGTTACAGGTCTTTTAAGGTGCATCAACGCCAATCCGATGAATCCTTGCATATTCAAATCCAGTTTGGAGCCGAACCCGCCGCCCGTGGCGGCTTGGACGATGCGGACCTGATGATCCTCAAGCCCTAAAAGTCCGCAAACTTCTTTGTGATCGTAGTGGGGATTTTGGGTCGAGGCGTAAATGACCAGGGTGCCGTCTTCATCCACATACCCCGCACCGGCATCGGGTTCCAGATAACTGTGCTCGATCCGAGCGGTTCGATAGGTTTTTTCGATCACAATGTCACAGCGTTTAAAGGCCTGATCGACATCACCTATTCTGAGCTTACGCGTAAAGAGCACATTGCCCTTTGCATGAATTTTAGGCGCATCCGGCTTTAGCGCCTCCCCGGGTGTAAACACCGCCGGCAGATCCTCATAAGTCACGTCGATAAATGTCAATGCCCGTTTTGCCGCTTCTTCGCTCTCGGCGGCAATCAGTGCGATGGGCTCCCCGACAGCACGCACCTTACCGGTCGCCAGCAGCGGCTGATCCTTATTAATGATGCCGATTAAATTTTTACCGGGGATATCCCCGGCGGTGAAAATTCCGACCACCCCTTTGACCGCTTTCGCCTTTTCGCAATCGATGTCAACAAGGTTCGCATGGGCTTTGACGCTTCGCAGCACTTTAAGCACAAGAGCGTCGCCGATATCAAGGTCCGCGCTGAAAATCGGCTCGCCGCGCAGCCGTTCGATTACACCGATTTTGGGAATGGATTGGCCAATTGTTGAATATTCAGCTTTCATGGAGTATCATTTATAAATGCCTGAGGCTTGGAAGCTCAGGCTGAGCTATACGCTATTTGAGAGCGGTGATGCTCACTGCGTGTTGCCAGTTGTTTGTTGTTTGTTTTGGACTTGGGCAAATTTCAACCTGCATTTATTTTCAAATATTCAATACCAAACCTTGAATGGCTATTTCTGTTCCATTTCAGCCGTTTTGATACTCGTAACGGAATTCTTGCTTAATTCTTCTGTTTCTTCATTTTTTCCCATTCAACATTCGATGTTGGACGTTCGATGTTCGATGTTCATCTTTTTTCAGTATGCCTTCCACAGTCCCCCGGCGCAAAATCAACTTAGCGCTTATGACCCGGCATCCCCGCTTCACAGCCTCCCGGCTTCCCGCCTTCTTGCCTATGCCACGATTCAGATCAACGGCAACATCAACCGCACAAATAAGCCCTGAATCGCGGGTTCCTTATAAACAGCCGACAACCTTCTTCCCGTAATTTCGATCATGCGTTCGGCCAAAACGCGACCCGCTTCCCATAACAGTTTCTCATCCGGCACCCTATCCAGCAACATTTCTTCAATCTCCCGGAATCGATGGGGCGTCGGGGTGCAGGATCCCAGGGCAAAGCGGATAAAAGATATGGATTTGTCGCCCGCCTGCCTGGCCATAGCCGCCATGCTCATCCGAGCGATGGCCAGTTCTTTTCTTCTGCCAATTTTTCGGAAATCCGCAAACCCAACGCCCTCGGGTATGGGTTTGAGGATGAAATGGGTTATGAGTTCATTGGGTCGCAGAGTACAATGATATGGCCCCCCGGCCATTTCTTCGATCGGCACGTTGCGCTGACCAGCAGGACTGGCCACCACAGCCGCGGCATCATGAATAAGCAGTGGCGGAATGGTATCACCGCACGGGGAACAATGGGCCACGTTTCCGCCGATGGTGGCGATATTCCGCACCTGCCGGCCGGCGAATTTATCAGCGGCTTTTTGCAGCGCCGGGGCATGGTGCCCGATGATTTCGGATTGGCCGATTTCGGTGATGGTAACACCGGCTCCGATGGTTAATTCTCCGTTATCGAAATTTATATCCCGTAACTCCGGCAACCGGCTAACATCCAGCAAATATAGGCTCTTAAGAACACCAGCACGCATATCGATCATCACATCGGTGCCCCCGGCCAGGATGGTGGTGTCCGGTCCGTGAGCCTTGATAAAATCGAGAGCCTTGCCGAGATCCTGTGGCCTTATGTAGTCGACATCAAACATTCAGTTTTCCATATTTAAATTCGATCAATATTTTACAAAGCTATGATCAATAAAAAGGTAATTTCAAGGTTGCCTAAAATTCTTGAAAGTCTCGGCCATGGCGTACTGGAGTAATGGAGTATTGGAGTGTTAAAAAAAAGACATCAATCCTTAAGCCATTACTCCAACACTCCAGTACTCCGAAACTAATTGAAATTGAAACCTCCCATGATGGGTTATCTTCTTTTGGGCTATAGATTCAAAAATTATCGCTTGTTGCTATTCTTATTTTCACGGCATCTTTCCGCGGCATCTTCAATACCGGCGATAATACTTTGGTACCCAGTACAGCGGCACAGATTCCCGGAGATCGCCTTGACAATCTCGTCTCGCTCCGGCTGCGGGTTTTCTACCAGCAAGGCGCGGGTACTCATTAAAATACCAGGAGTACAAAACCCGCACTGAACGGCATGGTGTTCGATAAATGACTGTTGAATTGGATGCAGCCCATCATCTTTGCCCAGGCCCTCCACCGTCAAAACATCACGACCATCCAGCTGAGCGGCAAACATCAAACAGGCGTTGACCGCTTTGCCGTCAACCACAACGGTGCAGGCGCCGCATTCCCCGATGCCGCACCCCTCCTTGGTTCCTTTGAGATCGAGCGTATCCCGTATCAATTCCAGTGCCGAAATTCCCGGTTCTATATCCAGCGATTTTTCTTCGCCGTTGAGCGTGAAACGAAGACGATAGTTATTTTTTTTCATTATCTCAACCCATCTTCGCCTTTGACCTCTTCCACTTTCAATCCGCCCACCCTGGCTGCCGGCCTGCCCGAATCGGTTACCACCACGATCAGAACCAGTTCGTCATCGCAAGGGGCATCCGCTACCCTGACTTCCATGGCGTCGAAATGAGACCGCACAAACGCTGCATCTTTATACCCCAGAGGAACATCGATGGCCGCACCCGGATACCCTCGTTTTTTTGCGGAAGGAATCAGCGCCTTGCCGCCGCCGACATTGTCCCGCATCGGTTTTCCCAGGGCCGGATGCATGATGGCGGCACAATGCTCCAATTCACCCTTACCGCCGACAATAGCGCCCTTGCCGTAACTGTGCACCTTATCCGGTTCGATCCCCAGGGCGGCAACCGCTTTTTGGGTCAGCATGGCGCCGAGTTCCTCGCTCCACTGGATAAGCAGGGATAGATCCTCCTGGTATTCACCGGCAAAAGGGTTGACAAAGACTGCGGCGGCGGCGGCTTTACGAGTCGGTGTCCTTAGCCGCACCGTCCCGTCTGCATGTGTCTCCTCTACAACAGTATAGATCTTACGAATCTGAGGTTTTTTCGCTCATATTGGCCTCCCGTTAAAATTATTGAATATTTTCGATTGAAGATTGAAGATTTGTGGAATGCTGTCTATTTTATTTATAAAACGGAATTATATCGATTTTTAAAACTATCAAAGATGGAGCGGAGCGACCACCATAAATCTTCAATATTCATTCTTCAATCTTCAATTTAAATCCGGCGCAGCCGGATCAGGTCCATCTTTCCGTAACCGTTTTTTGATCCAGGAACAGCCTCATGGAATCTATCCTGGATTTAGCGACCCCTAAAGCGGACTCGTTTTTGGATCCCAACGGGAAGAATGCAAAAGGCTGGGGCACCGGGACATTGATGCCGATGTTGCCGACATCCGCCTCTTTCATAAACCGGCGGGCAACGCCGCCATCCCGGGTAAATATGCAGGCGGAATGACCATAGTCGTCTTTGTTGTTGATCCAGTCAAGGGCCTCATCGAGATCACGGGTACGCATCAGATTTATCACCGGGCCAAAGGCTTCCACCCGGCCAATGTGCATATCCGGATTGACGTCGTCTAAAATGGTCGGTGCCAGAAAAAACCCCTTTTCTCCGCCTTCAACGTTTACCTTGCGGCCATCGAGCACAATCGTTGCGCCTTCGCCGATACCTTTTTCGATAAATTCGATAACTTTCTGTCTGCCTTTATCCGAAACCATGGGACCGAGTTCGGTAGCCTCATCCAGACCGTACCCCAGCTTCATGGCCTTTGAAGCCTCGATTAATTTTTCCTTAACGGACTCATAAGCATTTCCGATTAAAAGCAGATTGTCCGTACCCAGGCAACGTTGACCAGCCATACCGTAGCATCCGCGCAACAATCCGTTGACCACCGCATCCACATTGCTATCCGGCATGATAACAACATGATTTTTACCGTTGCCGTTAATGGATGCTTCTTTTCCCAGTTTCCCGGCAAGGGCAAAGAGCTCTTTTCCCACCGCCGTCGAACCGATAAATCCCACACCTTTGACCACCGGATGCGACAAAATTTTCTGATTGACATTGCTGCCGCCGTAAACAAGATTGACCAGGCCGGGGGGGAACCCATCGATTTCTTCGGTCACTTTGAAGATCGCATCCATGACACACGGGGTCATTTTTGCTGGGGCTAACCACCACCGGGCATCCGCTCGCAAGTGCATACGGTACGTAAGACGACCAGGCGTGCATGGGAATATTATTGGGCGTTATAATCAGAAACACACCCCTGGGCTCCCAATATAAAGCCTGATCCAGGCCTTTTGCCAGATCCGTAACACACTCGCCCTTGGTCAGCAGCAGCAGGGCGGAACAGGCGGACTCGATATTTTCAATGCACCGGCGGAGGGTTCCCCGAGCTTCTCCGATGGTTCTGCCATGATCCTGCACCAGGACCCGACACAGCCGCTCGAAATGCTCTTCAAATTTTCCTCTGAGATCGAATAAATAACGGGCCTTATCCCTTAAAGGCACCTCACGCCATTTGGCAACAGCTCCCTGGGCGGCGTCAATTGCCGCTTCGATTTCACTGTCGGTTGCTGACGGGAACTCTGCGATCACCTCACCCGTAGCGGGGTTGACGTCCTCATAAACGAGATCGGATTCCGAGGCCACCCAACTACCGTTGATGTAAAACTTCAATTTTCCGTAATGCTTTTGTACTTCAGGTAATAACGCCATCTTTTTCTCCTTGTGTAATCCTATAATTAACCCATAACAGTCGCCGCAGGACGCTTTTGGTCGGCGATTTCTTCCTGCAAGCCCGGCATCGACAGCAGAACATCCAGCGCTTCGAGAACGTGTTCCTTCATCAGGCGACAGGCCCGGGTTTTTGTCCCTTGCTTCAATCGCCTTGATAATTTGGCGATGGTACCGAACCGAGGACTGAAGATGAGACTCATTCTGCAGCGACTTGTAGCTGAACCGGCCGACCTGATTGTGGATGCTGACGGAAATTTTTTTCAAACGGTCGTGGCCGGAAATATCCATGATTTTATCGTGAAAGCCATGGTGATATTCCTGATATTGCAGCAGGTCGACCGGCTTCATTTTTGCGCAGTCCTCCATCTGCCCCACAACCGCATCCAGCTCACTGATCTGATTTGCAGAAATCGTATCCATGGCAAGCTCGGTTGCCATTTCATAGAGAGCCGCTTTCAGGGTATACGCCTCCCAGACATCTTTCGTGGTCATCTCGCTGACAAAAACCCCCCGGCGGGGCTTGCGCACGACCAGACCTTCGGTCTCGAGGGCTTTAAAAGCCTCTCGAATAGGTGGACGGCTGATACCCAGCCGCATGGCAATTTCTTCTTCTTTGAGTTTTTGACCGGGTTCGTACTCACCTTTGATAATCCATAGCTCCATATGGCGCTTTGCCAGATCAACGATTGATTCGATTTTCATAGCTTACCGGTTTGTATCACCTGGCCCGGACGAGCCGGGTATAATTAAAACGGATCTATAACCCAAAAGAAGGTAACCCATTGTGGCAGCTTTCAATTTCAATTGATTTCGGAGTAATGGAGTACTGGAGTATTGGAGCAATGACGAAAGGATTGATGCCTTTTTTTCAACACTCCAATACTCCAGTACTCCAAGGCCGAGACTTTCAAGCATAAATCGTAAGTTGGGTTAAGCCGAGGATCTGCAATCAAACATGTTGGGTTCGCTAATTTTGTTTCTATTTCAAACTGTTGAGGCGTATTAAGATCGGCGAACCCAACAAATATTGTGCCAATATCCCGCTTAACCCAACCTACTATGCTACAATTTATTGGAATCACGATGCTTTTTGCGGCTTTTCTCTTGGTTAGCCGCATGGAATAATTCCAACATTCCATTTGGGGTGAAGCCCCTAACTTGAAATTGGTAAAATTCCTTAAATATTCAATATTGACGGTTTCGTAAAAAGTCCGAAAATTGTCAATTCTCATATTTCAGGCTTAATAAATTCAATAGATAATGAGCTCGAAATTTTAGAATTTTGACTTTTTACGAGATTGTCAATCTTCAATCGAAAATATTCATTTTTTTTACCCCAGCTGCTTGTCCGCCCGTTCGACGATTGCGTCCATTTCCCGGGTCACCTGCGCGGGCAGATTCGCAGGTGTAACTTTTTCCAGGAGATCCTTACAGTATTGGGCGGCGCGGGCGACCAGGTCACCCGGCCCTTGTTTATTCCAATCTTCTCTGGTCATCCGGGTAAAATTTGTCGGCATCAACCCATCACGGCAATGTCGCAGGGTATGGTCACCGGTCAGAAAATTGCCGCCCGGTTCGGCCGTTAAAAGATCGGTCCAGGCCAGGCTCTCATCGTCAAAAGTTATATGTGTAATCATGCGTCTGACCATGCCAAAAACTTCATTATCTATGGCAAGCTGAACCGGACTTATTGTCGTCGCCACTTCAAATTGTCCGGCGCCGCCAAGGATATCGGCCCCTGACAGGCCGATCAGCATGCTGCGTAAAGCCCCCTCGCTCATGCACTGGCCGTCCATTATAGGAGAGTCGGAGCCAGTTCCATAGGTATGTGTCGGAATCCCAAAAGCGGCTTTGATAAATTGAACTGCCAGCGCAGCGCCTTGCATTGACTCCGCACTGGACTGCAGACTTATCCCCGTCATCATATCGGAGGAAAATATCAGAGGCGTCGCAATGACTGGAATCCCCGGTTGGACTACCTGGGCCACAGCCAGCATCGCCAGAATTTCCGCGGCGGACAAAATAACCGCACCGGGTACGGTAATCGGTGCCGTCGCACCGGCTCCCGGCAGACTGCATGCATGCAGAGGGATACCGTGGCGGGCGCACGTTAATATAATATCGAGATCCATGCCCTTGAATTCCAGCGGGGTCAGCGAACAGGTGATGAAGCTTACCAGCGGATTGGCTCGCAAGGCCTGCTCTCCTCCGGCCGCAACAACAGCCAGATTAATTAGATAATCGACGCTCTCCCGGGTATACGGTTGAACCCAAACATGTTTCTCGACATTTTGCAGCGTCAGGTTGAGCGCATGCACATCCGGCGTGGCGGTAGGAACGTCACTGGGGACCGGAAATGCGCAAATGCTGATTTGCTCGAGTCTGTTGCCCAGCCTGGCCCAATCTCTGACATCCGAAGCGGTGATCCGTCGATATTTGCCGGATTCAAGATCTATCCAGGACTGAGCGCCGGTATTGGTCCGGGTATGAAACGTACCGTCATCCCGCGGTATTTCCACGCTGTTTTCCCCATTTCTGCCCGCCAGCGTGATTTTTGTCGGCGCTTGGCTGATCTGCGCTTCTAAAAAATCTTTGGCAAGACGAACAATCTTGCTGTCAAAATCTACCGTGGCGCCGGCCTGGTCCATGAGTTTTAGAACCTCCAGGTGGTCCATTTTGACGCCCCGACGTTCCAGCAATTCAAACACTCTTGCTTTCATCAGTTCCAATTGATCTTGAGTAAAAAATGCGACCCTTGAACTCGGCATCATGGTCCTTGCCTCCTTTAGACTAGTCCTCCCTGGGATGGTTAAAATATGCTAAATCCGCTTTTATTCGATTGAGTCATTAGTCATAATTTGGGATTTTAGATTGGGGATTTTGGATTTGTGGAATCGCTACGCTCTATCAATATATAATAGACATAATTCCTTAATTCTAAAATCTAAAATCCGAAATCCAAAATTATACCGAACTTGCAGCGCAACAAAAATGAGCTTAAAAAAGTTTACTGAAATGCATCAATTTTTACCACCCTAATGCGCCCCCAGCAAACCCGGCAGCCATAACGCTATTTCCGGAAAAAGGATCATTATCAAAATACTGAGATAAATCGGGATGAGAAATGGCATCGCGCCGCGAACGATCGTGCCCATAGGATGCCAGGGAACAACCCCGTGAAGCACGGCTAAGCTCAAACCGAAGGGGGGCGTCATAGATGCCTGGCCACCCGCCATTACGTATACGATACCCCACCAGATCAGATTGATATCCAGGCTGTTAATAATCGGCATCACGAATGGAAATGTTAAAAACAGCATGGACCAAGAATCGAAAAACATCCCCATGAAAAAGTACATGACAAAAAACAGTACTAAAACACCATATTTTCCAATGGGAAGCGCGATGACAAACTCTTTTATCAGCGGGATTATGCCGGCAGAGTTAAAGACATGCGATATGAGGGAAGCCATGGCCATGATAAAGAGGGAAAAAGAGGTCACTTTTACGGTTTCCAGCAGACTTCTCTTTATGATTTCGAAGGTTAGCCGTCGGTATGCCAAAGTCAGGATAAGACTCAGGAAGGCGCCCAGTCCTGCCGCTTCTGTTGGCGTCATGAATCCTCCGAAAATTGCACCCAATACGCCGCCGATTAAAGCCGCAAATGGAAGTACCTCCACGGCGGCCATGCCTCTCTCTTTCCAGGTAAATCTCGTGGGGGCAGGAATCAGCGTTGGATTAAGCTTCACTCTGACGATGATGGTGATCATGAACAATATCATCAGCATGATACCTGGGAGGAGACCTGCGGCAAGAAGATCAACGATGGATATACCTTGCCACGACCCGTATATAATCAGCAGAATACTCGGCGGAATCAGGGGCGCCAAAATATCCGCCGACGCAATGGAACCCAGACTAAGACTAGGGGCGTAACCCTTCTTTTCCATCACCGGAAAGGCAATCTTACCGAACGTGGCTGTTGCGGCCATGGCTGAACCGCACATGGCGCCAAAAACAGCATTGCCGACTATAACAGATAACGCCAATCCCCCGGGCAGATTTCCCAGCCATTTATCAATCGCAGCGAAAAGGCGTTCATTAACACCCGTATTGCCCAGTATGGCACCCATAAAAATAAAAAGCGGCATCGCCGTGAGTGTAAAAGAATTTAATGAATTCCAGGTCGTTTCCGCCACCTGAGCGATAGGCTGATCAACATACCAGATGAGCCCTACGACGGCGATGATACCGACCGACCAAGCGATTTCCAAACCGATGAGCAAGAGAAAAAGTAAACCGGCAATCAGAATAAGACCGATGGCAACCTCGGATCCCATTAGTTTTCCCCCTTGGGCTTTTTGAACGCCATTGTCGCCTTGATTATTTCCGCAAGTAACTGCAGGAAAAGCAAGACGGAACCAATGATTAAAATGGTTTGTGGATATACAAGCGGCGTTCTCAACCAACCGCCACTTCGGGACGAAAAGAGAATGGAATCCAATAACAGATCGTAGCAGGCTTTGATCAGAGGAATGGTAAAAATGGTTGCAGCGATCAAGGTTATAAACCGGATCCGCTGTCTTGCTTTTTCAGGGAATCTACTGATTAAAAGCTCTACCCGTACATGTCCTTTTTCTTTCCACGTGTAGGCCAGCCCCATGAAGGTAATGGCCACCAGCATATATCCTCCCAACTCTTCGGCAAGGGAGAGCGGTGATTGCAGAAGGTAGCGGGTCAGTACTTCAATCAGGAGCATAACCATCAGCCCAAAAATCAACCATGCCTGAAGGTGGCCGCTGAGAACATTGGTAATGGCTTCAATTACTTGTACGATTTTTTTTAATTTTTCCATTGGAACCGGTCCTTCCCAACAGCTCAGAATGCATTAGACCCTAATTTTGAATTTTGTGCATTTTGTGGCAAAAAATCTATGATTTGAGTCGCCACGCTTCGAATAAATAAGGCCTTCCCTTGTGCCGATTTGGATCGAATTCGCTGTGCTTACTTGCCGGTGAAGGCCCTGTATTTGGCCACGGCAGCCTTGGCAGCTGAAAGGAGTTCCGGTCGCTTGGATTTCCAGGGACCATCGATTTTTAGCCACTCCTCCTCAACGATTTTGGCCTTGGCGATCGCCGCTTTCAAGTCTGCTTCTTCGAAACGGGTTCGCTTGACACCGGAAAGGTCCACTGTATCCAGACTCATCATGTATTCGGCCGTGGTTGAAAGGCTTACCATTTGCTGCAGTTCACGTCCAACGTCCAAAACAACTTTTTGGAGATCGGGCGGCAAGGCGTTAAATGTTTTCAAGTTCATGACGGTAACGGCCGACCAGGTGGGTGAGAGCGGCGTCAAGGTAAAGGTTTTGGAAACTTTTGCCAGACCAATAGAATAACCATAGCCCAGGCTGGTCAAGACGGCATCGATGGTACCGGCCATCATGGCCGGAGCCAGCTCGGAACCGGCAATGGTTACCGGACTTGCGCCAAGGGCTTTGATCCCCTGGGTCGGCAGATATCCCCCGACTCTGATTTTCATCCCCTTCAAATCATCCAGTTTCGTAATATCCTTTTTGCTCCAGATGCCATTGGCGGCATCCCACTGGGTGACAAACCAGAATTTAAGATTGTATTTTTTCATGGTTTCGTCATAAATTTTCATTACCTCGCTGTCTTGATAGATCGCCAATTCTTCGGCCAATCCCTGCAACGGATCTTCGCTGACGATGCCGGGAATTTCACCCCAGCTCCAGATAGGATAAGTTCCGGATAACCACGGCATGGCGACATCCGCCATGTCGGCCTTGCCCTTTGCCACGGCTGCAAATAGATCACCGGTTGGGAACATTCGTGAAATAATCTCCAGCTGAATTCTCCCGTTGCTGCGCTCATGAAGCATTCGCTGCATTTCTCCACCCGGCCGATAAATCTGAGAGGCTCGAAATTTTGGGCCCCATATATCATTCCAGGCAAATTTAAGTTTATAGACCTTTTTATCCTGGCACAGACCATCCACAGGGATGGATAAAACAATCAGAATCGCACATACCAGGACCGCTGAAATACCGAATAAGCCTTTTTTTTTCATTGGAGCCTCCTTTTGAGGTTAGATGGAATGGGTGACTTTGTATATTGTCTACAATAGACATTTATCGCGTGTCAAGAGAAAAACCGATGGATAAACAGGGTTACCCGGCTACAAAAAAGGCAGGGTGCATCATCGCCTGCCTTTAAATTTTTCTGAGACTGTTCGGTTTTTTTTACATTTCCAAATCTGGTTTGATGATGATACCTTTTGCTTTCATTTCTTCCAAAGCCTTGGCGGTTGTGTCGGGAGCGACGCCTCTGCTCAATCCTTCTATGACGGTAACTTTGAATCCGGCATCTGCCGCATGGATCGCTGTCGCTTTCACACAGTAGTCGGTGGCCAAACCAAAAATAAGAAGCTTTTCAATGCCGTCCTTCAGCAATAGATCATGCAGTTCCGTCTTATCTCCGCCATCATCGGCAAACCCCGAATAGGAATCGAATTTAGCATCCATGCCCTTGCGAACCCTTTTTATTGAACCTTCGGCGGTGATGAGAATCTCTGCACCATGGGTATCCTGAACGCAATGCGGTGGCCACATGACCTGGGGTCGGCCTTCAATTTCGAGGATCTGCAGCGGTTCAGTGCCCGGGTTGTTGGTGAAAAAGCTGACATGGTGGGCAGGATGCCAATCCTGGGTAAAATAAACGAAATACCCCTGGTCAAGACATCGCCGTACCGCCGTTTCAACATCGCTGATATATTGAGCATCCGTCCCAGGAACAGCTAAACTGCCGGACTTATGCTCGGTGAAGTCAGCCTGAATATCGACGACGATAACGCCCGTATTGTCAGTCGAAAACGCTTGCGTATTCATCTGCATATCCTCCTTCATTCGAAATCAACCTAACCTGTTTTTCCAAGCTCTTTGACCTCCCTCAGGAAACGCTTGCGGCCTTTTTCATCAGAAGATACTTCACCTAAAATACGGTGGTCGATTTCAGCAGCCCCGCAAAATAGAAACGTGCCGTCGGCCTTGGTTAAGCGGGCAGCGGCGTTTAGCCCGTTGTCTTCCAGAAGTACGATGGGATTGTCGGCGGTATTTAAAATGACAACCTTCTTTAATTTCAGCAGCGCCTTGAATTCTCCTTCAGCACTGATATCATAGGCCCACCCCCTGGAGAGAACCCGGTCGAACCATCCTTTCAGAATAGCAGGTGCTTCGTTCCACCATACCGGATAAATGAGTGCCAGGCCATCAACCGCATCAACTTTTTCCTGCTCCGTCACCACATCTTCCGGTAAAACCCCGCCGTCCTCAAACTGGCTAAAATCGTCCCCTGCCATTAGTGGATTAAAACCGGAGGCGTAAAGATCATTTACTTTATAGGCAGCACCGGTCTCTTTAAGCCCCTCCACAAAAGCACTGGAGACGGCATGATTGAAAGAACCGGGGTTCGGATGCGCCAGGAGGACATACCATTTCATATCGTACCTTTTAGGCCCTTATCAGGCTATTTCTGACAACGTGTTGAAAGGAACGTAAGGTTTTAGGTTTCAACAATTAAAAAATTTCAAATAACAAAACACAAATCCCAAACAAATCCCAATGACCAAAATTCAAAATTCCAAACAATTGATTTTTAACCTCATTTGAGATTTGGATATTGGAATTTGGAATTTATTTGTACTTTGGTGCTTGTAATTTGTTATTTCCGGTTTATTTGGGTTAGGTACTTCTCTATTAATGGACACCCCTCTCGAATGCACCCAGAATCCAGCCACCTGGCCTACTGGCTCTTACCCGCACACTGATCCGACGGTGTAATGGCGCCCAGGTCTTTTTCAACCACCAGCTTCCCGCCCGTAAATTTACCGATGAGCATATTGAGAATCATATGGTGATCCGATGCCCGAATGGTCTCCGGACCGTTGCCCACGGTATTGGTCAGGTCTCCCATGTTGTCGATGATCTTTTCCTTATCGTCGGAGCCTGCCTTTTCGATGGCTTCCTTGAGAAGCATAATAAGGCCGTAGTGCGAACCGGTGGCCCAGGTAACCACGGTGTCCTGGCCAAACATCTTCTTCTGACGAGCCACAAAATCTTTGGCTTCCGGTTTTTCCAGGCTGGCCAGAAAAGGAAGTGCCGTAAAAATGCCTTCCGATTGGTCGGGGGTCAGCGCCAGCAGGTAGTTCTCATCAGAAGCTATAGCCACAATCTTTATTTTATCTTTAAGCCCAAAATCGGCAAACTGTTTGATAAAAGTAAATCCGTCGGCGCCGGGAACAATCAACATCAGGATCTTGGCCCCGGATTTTGAAATCTTTTGAATGGTGGGGGCATAATCCTTTACGCCGAAGGGCGTGTATTCAATACCTACAATCTCGCCGCCAATCTTATCGACATTGCGTTTGATGGCTTCGGTCATTTTATGAGGCCAGACATAGTCATAACCAAAAATATAAAAAGACTTGCCGTATTTTTCAGCCATGTAGGGAATCAGCTTGTCCATATCATGATCCGGTATGGCACTGTAAAGAAAGACGTAACGGTTGCACACGCCGCCCTCATAATCAATGCCGTAAAGCAGGGGGGTTTTATATTTTTCCGCCACCGGTGTCATCGCATCCCGGGCAGCGCTGCTCACAGGACCCATCACGGCAACAACTTTATCTCTCAATATCAATTTCTTGGCCTTTTCTACGGCAGTTTTAGGATCGGTCTTGTTATCCTCGATTATGAGTTCCAGCGGTCTGCCATCCAGCACACCGCCGGCCGCATTGATCTCAGCCACTGCCATCTTGGCACCCCTTACACCGAGATTGCCGTAAATCTCAAAACCGCCGGAAAGCGGCAATACCACACCGATTTTAATCGGTTTTTTAGCGGCCACAGAGGTTGCCGGCAGTGCTATCGCAAAACTTAACACCCCAATTAAAGCCACCATCCAGTTTAATTTTCCCCTCATGTTACACCTCCTTTTTTGTTTCTATGTTTAATAAAACCCGCTCCATTGAGCAAGGTCAGACATAACCGGCTTTGCCGGAATCGGATACCCTGGAACGATGGAATAATGGAATTTTGGAATAATGAGTTTAGTCGGATTGGATCATTTTAGTCATTTTGAATTTTAGTTCATTTAAAACAATAAAATACAAAAGCGTATTCAACATCGACAACAAATTGTCGATATGGCGCCGCTAAGCG
>CAVXXE010000077.1:0-130369 GCA_963765595.1 uncultured delta proteobacterium | reverse complement strand
AGCGTCACCCCGAGGGTCGCGCCCACCACTCCGAGGAATACGCTGTTTTTCAGAGACAATAGAGAGATCGGGTCATTGATCACTTCGATCCAGTGCTTCCAGCTCATCATGGAGAAGGCCTTGGCGCTGGGGATCATGGAATAGGGCACCAGCGAGGTGTAAAACAGCACCAGTACCGGCAGGACGATGAGGACCATGGACAGGATACCCACAACGCCGAACAGAGGATACTTGGCCCTTTTGAGTTCGATTACGGTGGGCCGGTACCCACGGCTGGAGATGGTGACGTATTTTTCACCTTCCGAGGTCAGGTAGCGGTAGATGTAGATCAGTGTGATGGAGGTTGCCAGAACGCTCATGCCGATGGCCGCGGCCTTGCCGAAATCCGCCGCAAATCCGGTGGCGATAGACTGGTAGATGTGGGTGGCCAGGACGTAGATTCGCCCGGGCATACCGATAACCGAGGGCACCGCAAAGGAGGCCAGGCTGCGAACCAGCGACAGAATAAAGGCCGCCAGGATCGCAGGTCTCAGCACGGGCAGGGTCACTCGGAACAGGGTTCGCAGGGTGGTGCCCCCGCAGACTTTGGAGGACTCCTCCAGCGCGATGTCGAAGGAAGCCATGGCCGGCGCAAGGATGAGATAGGCAATGGGTAGGTCGAGCAGCCCCTCGACCAGGATCATCCCCGGCAGGGAATAGATATTGATAGCCAACTCCTCGAAACCGGGGATCCGGCGCAGGATCAGGTTGATCAGCCCGTTGGAGGGGTTCAACAGAAGCACCCAGCTGACGGAAAACAGGATGTGCGGGATCATCATCGGGATGATGGAGATGATCCTGAACAAAAACTTGAAGGGGATGTCCGTGCGTGTGTTCAGGTAGGCCAGGAGAAGCGCCAGGCCGGTGGCCACCATGGAGGACCCGAGTACGAAAATGATCGTATTGACGATGATCCCGACTAATTCGGGGTCGGTGTATCCCAGGATGTACTTGTCCAGGGTGAATTCGCCAAAGGCCCCGAGACCCGTGGAAAAGCTGCCAAAAAACAGCATGACAATGGGACACACGGTCAGAAAGCCGACGATGACGATCAGGGTCGGCGTCAGGACCGATCGTTTTTTGACCAACGTTCTTTTCCTTTCCTACCTGGTGACCAGCAGGCAATGGTCCGGGTCAACAGTGAAGTTGGCACTGTCCCCCACCGCGATATCAGAGTCCGGCTCGGTCTTGATGAAGAGCTTCGAATCATGAATTGCGATCTCGCCTTCGAATGCTTCACCGATGAAAACCAGTGACTGGATTTGTCCAGTGAAGACATTCTGGGCCTCACTTGCATCGCCTCGCTTCAGACGGATGAATTCAGGGCGCAGGCAGAGGGTCGCTTTGTCTCCGGGTTGCATGTCGGCCCGCTTGCGGCATGCGAGGCTGCCGATGGCACAGTCCACCGTGGTCACGGATTTCTCCTGGGACGTCACCGTGGCCTCGATCAGGTTGGTGCGCCCGATAAAGTCGGCCACAAAGCGGTGGTTGGAGTTTAAATAAATATTCCGAGGTTCGCCCGTCTCGACAATCTGACCCTTATTCATCACCGCAACGATGTCGGACAGCGACAAGGCCTCGATCCGGTCATGGGTCACATAGATCGCGGTGATCTGAAGTTCGGTCAGAAAGACACGCAGATCTTTTCGCGTCTCTTCCCTGAGTTTTGCATCCAGGTTGGAGAGGGGCTCGTCAAAGAGGATGACCTTGGGTTCAGCCACCAGTGCGCGGGCCAGGGCCACGCGCTGTTGCTGCCCGCCGGAAAGCTTGGTTGCCGGCCGGTCTTCGAAGCCCTCCAGCTGCACGAAGCGCAGTGTCTTTTCGACCTTACTGCGGATGACGTCCTTGGGCACCTTGCGGGTCTGGAGCGGGTAGGCCACGTTGTTGAAAACGTTCATGTGCGGCCAGATGGCGTAGGTCTGAAATACCATTCCAAGGCCCCGGTTCTCCGTGGGAACGAAAATTTTCTTCTCAGTGGACAAAACCACCTCACCGCCGATTTCGATTTCTCCGGTGTCCGGGGCCTCCAGACCAACGATGCAGCGAAGGAGGGTGGTCTTGCCGCAGCCACTCGGGCCGAGAAGAGTGAAAATCCGGTTGGCCGGGATAGACAAGCTCACGTTGTCCAGAGCCTTGATGGTCTTGCCACCGGAATAATAGTACTTGCTGACGTTCTGGATCTTGATTTCCATAAGCAATTCAAAGTGGTAATCAACGCCATAAACCCTCAGCTTTGCTGATGGTCCAAGCTATGCTATTCGGGTAGGCAAATGAATATCAAAATTGCCTCCTTTTAGGGGGCTCATCAAACTACCCTTTTTAGGGGGGTATTTGACTTTGGGATTGTTGTCTAAGGCAGTTCAAATATTTTCTTGAACATGGCGCCATAACTGCTGATTTCCTTGTCGGACAAGGTACGGATGGGGATGACCTTGGCCTTGTCCATGCCGTCGATGGGTGGAAACACGTCGGGCGCCAGAACATATTCACCGACCTCGGTGGACAGCATGGCCATGGCCTGTTTGGTCAGCCAGAAGTCCATGAACAGCTTTGCGGCATTCGGGTTCTTGGCACTGGAAGATATGGCCATGCCGCGAGGGGTTCCCATCAGTGGCTGTTCCACCCTGGCCCAGTCAAGGGGGGCCGGGGCCTTGGTGATGATGTACTTGGGCATGGAGATGGCGATGTGTTTTTCACCGCTCTCAACTGGCGCCGGTGTGGGGCCGAACGATTTGACGAGCATCGGCCGATTGGCTGCCAGCCCCTTGAGGAACTGCATCCATTGGGCTTCGGATTTAAAGACATTTTCCTTCAGTCCGACCAGCCATGAAATGGTCGTCGCATGGGCTGCCGGGTTGGCCATGACGATTTTGTTCTTCCATTTAGGATCGGTCAGATCCTCATAGCGTTTGGGAACATCGGTTGGTTGGACGAGTTCCTTGTTGTAGATCAAACCTACATACTCGATGCCGAAAGTCTGGATCTGGTCGTCTTTTCGGGTCCAGGCGGGGTAGTCAGCAGCGGACGGAGATGTGTAAGGAGCCAGGACACCCTTGGCCTTGAGCATTTGCATAACCGGCAATGGGGCTTGTAATACATCGGCCATGAGCTTACCAGCCTGGAACTCAGTCAGCACCGTGGGCAGGAATTTGGAGGTTGAAATGCGTGTATACTTACCCTTGAGGCCGGTTTGCTCGTTGAACACATCCATGATCGGCTGGATGGCCGTCATGTTCGCGTAAAATGACACCTGTCCTTCAGCCTTAGCCTTCTGGACGAGGTCGGAATCCGCGGCAAACGCCGAGGAAGCCAAAACAAGAGCCGACAATATAATCAATAGTCTTTTCATTGGTAAACCTCCTTTCATTTCGTGTTCTCAAGATGAAAAATCAAATTTGGCAATCGAGGCGGGCGCAGTATGCTGCAAACGTTGCCCTGTGATAATAGCCCGGACTAAAGCAAATACTACTGAAAAAATGATTATTATCCCTTATCATTTTTTAGATCAATCTAGAAAACGTCTCAAGTTTAGATATTCATAACATTAATGTCAAACGGAAGATCGTATTGAACCATAATATCTCAGCCAATAAAATTAGACCTTGAAATAATTTGATGCCTCAAACATACCATGAATTTTGAACGGCTAAATCGATTTGTGATATCCCTATCCCTGCTCGGAAGACAGAGTTACATATTCCTTAAAGCACAGGTCCGCTTATTTTACTGATATCTTTTAAGCATCTCCGCGGCGGTTAAATGAATCTATCCAGACTGCTAAAAATGCTGCATACCATATCTTGCGTGCGGCTTTTTGTTTAATTACTTGAATTAATATTTAATGTAATCAAATTGTTATAAGGATTTGATTTAGGCACGATATGTAAACTTTGCTTAAGCACCATGCAGACACAATATATAGGATTTTCTCAAAATGATTAATAATTTTTGATTTAATCATAAAGTCTTTACAATTACAATTCTGTCATTTTGATCAAACCTATGGCAATCATAGAATATTTCTTCGTTAAGATTTCCGTTTGTAAGTTTGATAATCAATGCTATAGCTATTTTGAAAGTTCTCTAATTTCCTGATCGTGGTAGAAACATGACAATTCCCGAAAATTGGGAGAACGTTCGTTTTTCAGACAATTTGGTGTAAAATAGCCTTCTACGGATGAGGCACAAGCCAGGCAGTCAAGTTCAATGCATCGCCAAGTGGCAAAATGGTGGTTCAGGAGGCTTTAAACAAGGAAATAGCGGTTCTTACCGCATTATTCGAGTTTAGATCGGACAACCGACAGCACAGAAAAATGGCCAAACAGACGATCAGCATCACCGTCAAATTATTTGGCGGTATTGATCTGGACAGCGGCTTCTCCGAATATGATCCTGATAAAGGACTGGGCCTGGCTGCGCCTGAGGGCATCAGGCTGGCCAAAGCGTTGAAGACGGCGGGCGTTAAGGTAAACGCCGACACGGTATATTTTGTCAATGGGGCCAAGATCGGGCCGCGCGTAAAATTGAAAGACGGAGACACCGTCTTTTGCATGAAACCGCTGGCCGGCGGTTAACGTGCCGAATTCCAAACAAACCACATGATACAAGCATAAAAGGAGAAATCATGACCGGCGGATACATGGGAAAATACCTGGTAGTGGACTTGAGCTCTCAGAGCACTGAAACCGTGGAATTGGACGATGCATTCTACAGAAAGTATTTGACCGGGTATGGTCTGGGAGCCGCCGTCATTTCCGAGCGACAGGCCCCGGGAATCGATCCCCTGTCTTCTGAGAGCCACCTCGGTCTTTGTTCCGGGCTCTTAACCGGTACCGGCCTCCCATTTACCGGGCGGTTCATGGCCGTGGGTAAATCCCCGCTTACCGGCGGATGGGGCGATGCCAATGGCGGGGGTTACCTCTCGCGGGAGATCAAGCGGACCGGTTATGACGCCGTTTTCTTTACCGGGAAATCGGAAAATCCTGTCTGGGTGCACATAACGGATGAAGCGGTTGATTTCAAGGATGCTTCCGTCCTGTGGGGCAAAGACGTCCATGAATCCGAAGATGCCGTCAAGGCTGAATTGGGGACGAAAAAAGTTCAGACCGCCATCATCGGGCCGGCCGGAGAAAAACTTTCGCTCATCTCGGGCATTTCCACCGACGGCGCGAGGATTGCGGCCCGTTCCGGGCTGGGAGCCGTCATGGGCAGCAAGAATCTGAAAGTCGTCTCCTTTTTGGGAAGCTGTGATATCCCGGTGGCGGACAAGGAAAAAACCAAGACCCTGGCAAAACAGTTTATAGCCGAGTTTAAAAAAGACGCTCCCCTGCCTGACCGCCTGACCGTTCGATTCATAAAATTTCTCTCCAAATTGATTGCCAAAACGGGCATGAAGACCCCAGCCAGCATCGGCGTTGTGAAAGAGATCTACAGAAAATGGGGCACGCCCGGTCTGACCGTTTACGCCGGATTGACCGGGGACACACCTATAAAAAACTGGGGCGGTGCTGCCGGCGTGGATTTTACATTTGAGCAGGTGGAAAAGCTTTCCGGTGAAAACGTCATCAAACAGCAGAAACGCAAATACGCCTGCCAGAGTTGCCCCTTGGGCTGCGGCGGCATCGTCGACATCAAGGCCGGTCGATTCAAGGGAGAACAAGGCCACAAACCAGAATACGAGACCTTGGGCGTCTTTGGCGGTATGCTGTTAAACGACAACCTCGATTCCATTTTCGAAGTCAACGAGATCTGCAACCGGGCCGGTATCGACACCATTTCCACAGGAACCGCGGTCGCCTTTGCCATTGAATGTTTTGAAAACGGCCTGATCGACAAGGAAGCCGCCGGCGGCCTCGACCTGGGCTGGGGAAAAGCCGATGAAATCATCAAGCTGACCGAAATGATCGTCAACCGTGAAGGCCTTGGCGACATCCTGGCCGACGGCGTCAAAATCGCCGCCGAAAAGCTCGGCCCGGAAACCGCTCAATACGCCATGCACGCCGGCGGCCAGGAAATGGGTATGCACGATTCCAGGCCGGATCACGGTTGGGCGACTTCCTACCAGGTCGACCCGACTCCCGGCCGCCACACCGTGGCCAGTTATGTGGATACGGATCTGAGGAGTGGCAAGGAACAGTTTCCGGAAGTCAAGCGCATGGCCAAAAGCACAAGGGACAAGAACCTGAAGAAGCTGGCCCTGAACACGGGCACCACCATATACGTTCAGTTGATCAACGCCGGCGGCGTCTGCTTGTTTGCTCCTGACATGGCGATCTATCCCATGGTTGATTTCTTGAATGCGGTCACCGGCTGGAATCTTTCCGGCGACGCGTATTTCGAGACCGGAAAACGGATATTGAACTTGAGAAAAGCCTTCAACGTCCGGGAAGGAGTTCGCCCCAAGGACGCAACCCTGCCGCCAAGAGCCCTCGGCCGTCCGCCCCTCACCGCCGGGCCGTTGAAAGGCATCACCGTAGATATTGAAACGCTGGAAAAAGAGCACTACCGGTTGATGGGTTGGGACCTCGAAGTTGGCGGGCCGACGTCGGAAGTGCTTAAGGAGATGGAAATCGATCATTTGGTGGGGTGATTGGCGGATTAAATGTTTTGCTGTGAACCCTGGCGCATAAAACATCCACCGTACTCGGCTCAGAAGGCAGGGAAATGAGTGTCGCAGATATCCAGGAGATTGTTGAAGCGTTCGGCCGGGCTGCCGGACGGGCAAAAGAAGCAGGATTCGACGCGGTCCAAATCCATGGGGCGCACGGATTCCTGCTCAACCAGTTTCTTTTACCGGCATTCAATAAACGCACAGATGCCTACGGCGGACCCATCGAAAATAGGACTAAAGTGATTTTGGAAATCCTGCAGACAATGCGAAGTCATGTTGGCGACGACTTTCCGATTTTGATCAAACTGAACTCCGAGGATATGATTCAGGGAGGGTTGACGATAAACGACGCTATCCAGGCGGGCTTAATGATTCAGGATGCCGGAATCGATGCGATTGAGTCGAGCGGGGGTACCGTTGTCACCGGAGATCATTGCCAAACAGAGATCAGCAGCGAGGAAAAAGAGGCATATTGGCGCAAAGCAGCTAAAGCGTTCAAGGAAAAACTGGCGACACCGCTGATCCTGGTAGGGGGCGTTCGATCATTGCAGCTGGCCGAAAAGCTTTATAACGGAGGCTATGCCGATTATTTCTCCATGAGCAGACCGTTTATTCGGGAGCCCGGCCTGGTGGCGCGCTGGGCGTCGAGCGATTTAGCTAGAGCGACCTGCCTGTCGGATAATCTGTGTCGCGGCCCCTTGCTGGACGGCGGTGGAATTTATTGTGTTGTTGAGGAAATGAAAGAAAAGGAGTAAAATCAGTTTTGACAGGAAGCCTAAGGAGAGGTTCTTTAAAACACGCCTCGGGGAGCGGGCTAAAAGCGGATTTCGCGGAGAGATAAAATGAAGATATTGATATGCGCCGATATGTTTCCGGCCATGATTGAAACCGTGACCAGGCTCCTGCCCGATGACGAGGTGCGGGTGTGTCTGCA
This sequence comes from uncultured delta proteobacterium, assembly GCA_963765595.1. Lineage (GTDB taxonomy): Bacteria > Desulfobacterota > Desulfobacteria > Desulfobacterales > JAFDCJ01 > JAFDCJ01. The sequence continues at coordinate 122,786 of CAVXXE010000077.1, read as the reverse complement.
AAAAGAGGTGCCTTCCCAGGCGCCCTGGGCCGAAGTGCTGATTCCGGCGATGACACGCCTCACGCCGGAGATCATCCAATCCGTCCCGGATCTGAAACTGATCCAGCAGTTCGGTGTGGGCCTGGAAGGCGTAGACCTGGCGGCCGCGGCAGCCAGGGGTATACCCGTCGCCAACGTGCCCGGGGATCAGGCACCGGTGCATGCCGAGTGTACGGCCGAAGGCGGCGTTTTCTTGATGATGGCCTGTGCCCGGCAGTACAAATCCTGCCAGCAGACCCTGGCCCGGGGTGAGTGGGGCCGCCCGTCCGGCGAAGCCCTCATCAACCGCACGGCCCTGATCATCGGACTGGGTGCGGTGGGGCAGGCTCTGGCTGCGCGTCTGGTGCCTTTGGGAATGCGGGTGATGGCTACGGACGTCTTAGCCCGCTCTGAAACGGCTGAAAAGCTGGGGCTGCACCGCCTGGAAAATCCTTCAAAACTGAACGATTTGCTGCCCGAGGCCGACTTCGTCATTTCCACCGTAACCCTGACGCTCAAGACCCAGGGACTTTTCAACCGCACGGTTTTCGAGTGCATGAAACCGACGGCCTTTGTGGTCAACATCAGTCGTGGCCCTATCGTAGACGAAGAAGATTTGCTTGGGGCCCTCAATGCCGGCCAGATCGCCGGAGCCGGCCTGGACGTGCTGAACCAGGAGCCGCCTGCAAAGGACCACCCCCTGGTCAATCACGCCAAGGTCGTTGTCACGCCCCACACAGCCGGGATCACCAAACAATCCTTTGATGCCTTGGGCCGTGCCGTGGCAGACAACGTCGAGAGGCTCAAAAAAGGGCAACCCCTCCAGAATTTGGCCACGATCTAGTTGAAGTAAAAATTCGGGTTCAGCTTCCAGCCCGTAGGGCACGGATTACAGGCCGGAGGGTAGAGCCTACAGCTTGGAGAGAGGGAAGGCTCGCCTTTGGTCTAAACCCAGAGGGCATGATTTGCTGTCATGGCATTTAGAACCTTACATTTTCCGGGGTATCCCGACTTAGGCCCTTAGTTGAACAAGGCTCTCCTGCGCTGCCTTGGCCAACAAGTCGACGTCGCTGCTGAAAGTTACAAATTGCATTCCTTGCCGGATCCAGCCTTTCAGTGTTTCGAGTTTTGACATGTGAATTCCGGGCACGACATCGTATTTATGACAGATAGCTATAACCTTTTCAATGGCCTCGACTTCCCGGGGATGAGTTATCTGGCCCGGTATTCCCATACCGACGGAAAGATCAGCAGGGCCGACAAATATTGCATCTACGCCGGGCGTCGATGCAATTGATTCCAAATTTTCAATTGCCTGGGGACTTTCGGCCTGGACGGCAATAAATGTTGCCTGGTTCGCCTGGTCTAAATATTCTGCGGCATTTGGTCGGCCATATGAACTATGTGCTCTGCTCAAGGCAACCCCGCGCTCACCCAGCGGCGGATATTTCGCATATGTCATGATCTCCTTGACCTGGTCGGCGGTATTGACCATCGGTACCAGTAGACCGGCAGCACCTGAATCCAGGGGTTTCATTATCGCTTCGCGGCGAATTTCCGGAATTCGCACAACGATTGAGATCCCCGCTCCCCGGGCAGCCGCAATCATATTGGAGATGGTTTCCGGTGAGTGGGCACCGTGTTCATTGTCTATAATGAAGAAGTCAAATCCACATTGCGCCAGCATGTATGCCAAGTTTGGATTTCTGATTTCCGAAATCATGGTACCGATTGCGAGACCGCCGTCTTTTAACTTTGCTTTTAAGTTTAGCATATTGTCACCATATCTAACTTTTAGGATTTATTTTAACATTGAAAATATAGTCCTCATTTTGAATTATACTTTCTTTAGTCGAAGTCATCGTGTTAACCTGCAAAAGACGGTGTCGGTAAACCCGTCACGCCGGGTTTGCAGGAGAACAAGCTGCCCGACAAGGGGTATTTGCGTACATCCGCTTCGTTGAGCATGTGGCGGGCAGTGGTGATGTACAGCGTGTCCAAATCAGCTCCGGCGAAGGTACAACTGGTGATGTTGGGCACCGGCATCGAAATGACATTTAGTATCTTACCTTCCGGCGAATAACGCGTGATGCGGGATCCGGCAAAATGAGCCAGCCAGATGCAATTTTCGCTGTCCACCGTCATGCCATCGGGATAGCCTTCTTCCTCAGCTTTCAACTGTACAAATATGCGTTTATTGCTGATGGCACCATCCGCGCTGAGATCAAAGGCGAAAATCATGCGTTTGGCGGTGTCGGTGTGATACAAGGTTCTGCTGTCTACGCTGAAGGCAGGGCCATTGGTGATGCTGTAGTTCTCGTCCATTTTGTTCAGGGAGAGGTCGCCATCCAACCGATAGAGGCTGCCGGTTGCCAGTTTTTCGCCATCGTCCATGCTGCCGGCCCAGTAGCGGCCTTTTTCATCCACTTTTCCATCGTTAAACCGGTTATCCGCCATCTCCGTCTCCGGCATCACGATCGGTTCAATCGTGCCCGTCTCCAAGTCGATGAAGGCAAATCCATCCCGCACCGTGCCCGCCAAGCCGCCTTGTTGCCGGGCTGCCAGGCTCGTCACTTCCGTTTCAAACGTCCAGGTACGCCGGGCGCCATCCGCCAATGCGCACCGGTGCACCTTCTTGCTGACAATATCAACCCAATAGACCGCATTTTCACGTGCCACCCACAACGGTCCTTCCCCCAAAACAGCCGGTTCTTCCCAAACGCATTTAAGATCGTGCATAGTTTACTCCCTTGAAAACTTCTTAAGCATTTTAAATATTAAAAGTCAACGTATGAATTTTTTCTTTATTATGTTTTAATGGGAGAGCGAAAAGGGAAAAAGCTGCCGGGATTTGATTACGGCAACTCTCCAACTGAAATTCAGGCCATCGATTTTTCGGGGAAAACCGTCATACAGACCACATCCGCCGGTACCCAGGGGTTTGCCGATGCAAAGGAACTGAGATGAATGCTCTGAACACCAAATCGGATCATTTCCAGGCCATTATCTTCGACTTGGACGGGACCCTGCTGGACACCTTGGCCGACATTGCCGAATCGGTGAACCGGACACTGGCAGAATATCATTTTCCGGTCCACGCTTTAGATGCGTATCGTTTCTTTATCGGCGACGGCTGGGAGATGCTCGTCACCCGGGCACTGCCGGAGGCTCACCGTTCTGAGCAATTGATCGCTGAATGCGTGACGCGATCCCGGAAGGTCTACCGGGAAAACTGGAACCGGCAGACCCGGCTCTATGCGGGTATTTCTGAACTGTTGGACAACCTGTCAAAAAAACAAATCCCCTTGGCGGTGCTCTCCAACAAACCCCAGGACTTTATGTTGAAATGCGTCGAATTTTACCTGAAAAAATGGAGGTTCAAATTTCTCATTGGCCAAAGCGCCCACTTTCCTCTCAAGCCTGACCCTGCATCCGCCCTGGAGGTGGCCAGGCAGATTGGACTGTCGCCCTCGGCATTTCTCTTCGTCGGAGACAGTGCCGTGGACATTGAAACGGCAGACGCCGCCGGAATGCATTCGGTGGGGGCCGGTTGGGGTTTTAGGGGGCCGCAAGAACTGGAAGAAAGCGGCTGCCAGACGCTGGTACACCATCCCCAGGATATCCTTTCACTTCTGTAACCGCCGCCATCCTCCTCAAGAGATAAAGAAATACTCACCGCAGAGGCGCAGGGAACGCAGAGGTTTACCACCGGAAAACCAAAATAACCAGTTTTTTAAAGTATATCCCATTGCCAAGGCAACTATCTTTAAAACAAATGTAAAATTTCCTTTAATTTAATACTCCTGTAAATCCTGTCTGATATTCTTTTTTTAATAGAATCCATTCCTCAAGTTTTACGTTACTGTATTTATGAATCTATGTACCCGGTTAAGATTCCAAAAATTGTTCAACTGTATCAGCAATCTGTTCACCTTGCAGCCCCAGATGCGCCAGCAATTCCTCGTAAGGTCCTGCATCGGCATACTGATCGTCCACTCCGATCATTTTCATTGGGGTCGGATTTTCGGTTGCCAGCAGTTCGGCAATACAGCTGCCCAATCCCCCCGCCAGGTAGCCTTCCTCCACCGTAACAATTTTCCCGGTCTCTTCGGCGGCCTTCAACACAAGTTCTTTATCGAGGGGTTTAATGGTATGCATGTTGATCAGGCGGGGTTGAATGCCTTTTTGCTGGAGTGCTTTGGTCGCGACCACGGCTTTGGACAATAGGGTACCGGTTGCGATGATGGTAATGTCGCTGCCTTCCTCCATGACTTCGCCCTTGCCAATTTGAAATGAGTAGTTTTCGTCCATGAGTACCGGCATCTTGGGGCTGCCGATTTTGATGTAGACTGGTCCGATGTGCTCGGCTGCGGCATGGACAGCCTTGACGATATCGACCGGATCCCCCGGATTGATAACGGTCACTCCGGGAATGGTTCTTATGATGGCAATATCGTCCAGTGACTGATGGGTGGCCCCGAGATCGGAATAGGTCAATCCGGCGCACCTGCCAACCACTTTGACATTTTGGCGCATGTAGCCAAGGTCGTTACGAAACATTTCAAAAGGCCGGGCCGTCACAAAGGGAGCGATGGCGGCAAAGAATGGTATTTTACCCGTGGTGGCCAGTCCGGAAGCAAACCCCATGATCCCCTGTTCCATGATGCCAAACTCAAAATGCCGCTCGGGAAATTGTTCCCTAAAAGGCGTCATCCCGGAACCGCCCGAGCTGTCGGCCGATAAGGCCACGATGCGGTTGTTTTTCTGCGCGGCTGCCACCAGCGCTTCACCAAAGGTTTTACGTGGATCCTTTAATTCTTCCATTACTTTATCCCCTCCTCGATCTGTTGCAGGGCATGTTCTGCGACTTTCATTTCTTCATCGGTTACCTTCCAGTAATGGAAACTTGCCTTGTCTTCAGCAAAAGGCAGACCTTTGGACTTGATGGTGTCGGCAATGATCATCGACGGTTTGCCCTTTTCAAAGGGAATATCCGTGGCGTTTTCGAAAATTTGCTGCAGATCATTGCCGTCAATGACGCGTACGCTCCAACCGAAGGCCTCCCATCGTTTGTCAAGGGGTTCATAGCTCATGTAATCCACCGTCCGGCCGCCATGCTGAAATTTATTGCGGTCGACAAAAGCCACCATATTATCCAATTGGTGATGGCTGGCGGCGGCGGCCGCCTCCCAGTTGGAGCCTTCGGCCAGTTCACCGTCGCCCAGTATCACATATACTTTTGAATCAAGGCCATCCATTTTCAAACCCATCGCCATACCGCCGGCGATTGAGAGCCCGTGGCCCAGGGCGCCGGTATTCGATTCAATACCGGGTAATTTATGCATGTCCGGGTGACCTCCCAGCTTTGTGCACAGGGCACCATAGGTATCTAAAAGCGAGCTGTCAAAAAAACCCTTTTCAGCCAGAGTTCCATAAAGCGCCAGACACTTGTGACCGGCTGATAATACAAATCGGTCCCGCTCGGGCCAATCCGGTCTTTGTGGGTCAACCCGCATGATTTTAAAATACAGGACCGTCATGATGTCGGTGCAGGAGAGCGCTCCCCCGATATGCCCCGAACCACCGGCTTTAATCATCCGCAAAACATTTTTGCGAAGTTGTACCGCAATCTTTCTCAGCTTTATTTCTTCTTCTTTGGCTAATTTTTTCACGTATATTCACCTGCGGTTTAAAGGTTATTTTTACAATTTTAGTTGTTATTTTTGTTCGTTTTGTGGCAAAAAATTGTATAAAGATTTCTTCCCATGTACGCTTGGTCTTTGACGATCTGCGCATGACTGAAAACTCATGTGCTGGTGTCTTGCGCGTTCAGAACAAATTTACCGTGATGCTTTAATAAGCACACATTGCGCAATTGAGCTTATCCAATTGTCATCGGTGTTCGTGTTTGTCAATATTTTTTTAATTTCCTGAATTTTTCTAAGATATTCATTTAGCAATTTTTTAATATTCGGCACATGGAAGCTGCTATGTTTGATTTCTTGGAGTTTTATTGTGTGCGGAAATAGGCGCTGAACAATGCGGCCAAGGCGCCGTTCAAAACACCGTTTTTGTAAAAAGAGTAGATCGGGACCGCCGCCTGGTCGGCGCGGGGTCACGAAAGGCGCCGATATTCTCTCAGATCGTCCCACTGGAAGCAGCGATAAGCGCATCTGCACCGCGGCCGATCAACGCCGTGGCAGCTCTTTGCAGTTCGCCCGTGTCTACCTGGGACGGACTGAGATTTTTGATGGGAAATTTGCCTTATTTTCATTGATAAAAATGGCTATCTGGACTAACCTGACCGAAAGCGATGGCGGGGAATGAACTGGTTTAAAAAAACAGCCTGAAGATAACAGATTTTTCTGAAAATATTCGACGGCTGCGAGGCTCGATGGTGAGCCAAGGTTGCTTCGCCGTAATGGTTGCTGACCAAGGCCGAACAAAAAAAACGTGGAGTCTTCCACAGGTTAACGAGGAGGTTAATAATGAAAAAATTGATGGGAATTACTGTTCGAGGCAAATGGTTGACACTAGTGGCATCCACCTTTCTGATCCTGGCCTTTTTCAGTCAGGCAGGAGCGGAAACCGCCGTCGATAAGATCCACTTCCTGATCCCGGGTGGTGCCGGCGGTGGATGGGACGGCACGGCACGGGGCGTGGGCAAGGCTTTGGTGGATTCGGGCATCATCAAACAGGCTTCCTTCGAAAATATGTCCGGTGGCGGCGGAGGCAAGGCTCTCAACCATCTGATTTCCACCGCGAAACGTCAGCAGGGAACCCTTATGGTCAACTCCACACCCATCATCATCCGTTCTCTACAGGGAGTGTTTCCCCAGTCTTTCCGGGATCTGACGCCGATAGCGGCGGTAATCGCCGATTATGCCGCCTTTGTGGTACCCCAGAATTCCAAGTACCAGAGTTGGAAAGAGGTAATCGCCGATTTCAAAAAAGATCCCAAGAGCGTTAAAATCGCCGGAGGTTCCGTTAAAGGCAGCATGGACCATTTAGTTCCGGCGATTGCCATTGAGGCGGCCGGCGGCGACCCGCTGAAACTGGTTTATATTCCCTACGATGCAGGTGGCAAAGCGATGGCCGGTTTGCTCTCCGGAGACACCCAAATACTCTCCACTGGTTTCTCCGAGGCGGTGGGCTTGGCCAAGCAAGGAGAAGTACGAATTCTGGCTGTAACCTCCGAGGAACGCCTGCCCCAGACCCCCAAAGTACCCACCCTGATGGAATTGGGTTATGATGTCTCATTTGCCAACTGGCGTGGCTTTTTTGGCGCCCCCGGTCTGCCTGACGAGACGGCCGACGCCTACCGCATGGTCCTCAAAAAAATGTACACCACTTCCGATTGGGAAACGATTCGCACCAACCGCGGCTGGCAAAACCTTTTCAAACCTGGCCAGGAGTTCTACACCTTTCTGGAAAGTCAGGAAAAGTCCGTGGGTGATATCATGCGAAAATTGGGTTTTTTGAAGTAATCCGATTCCATTCAGACCCCTCCCTCGGGAGGGGTCATTCGGGGAGAGAGCCGTTGGGGTGTCCCCTCGACCGCAATAAAGCGAAGTTTTTTTGGAGGTTATAAAATGACCCGTGAAAAAGCAGGTGCTTTGTTTTTATTATTGCTTTCTATGGGCTATGGTGCCCTGGCTTTTCAAATCCCCTTGATATTTCTATCCCAGGGCGAAACCTTCAATGCTCGTAGCATGCCCTATGGTATCGCCATTGCCGGCATGGTTTTTTCACTCTTGATTCTGATTCTACCACCGGCTGACGGGAAAAAATCGCAAACGGCCAGGCAGGCGCTGAGCGGGTTGGATTGGAGACGGGCTGCTTGTCTGATCCTTGCGATGGTAATTTATAGCCTGGCCATTCCCTGGATCGGATTCTTGTTGTCCTCCATAATTTTTCTCATCGCCGGTTTTTATATCATGGGGGAACGCAACATCAAGCTCATTTTGCTCTCATCCATACCGTTGGTTATCGTGCTTTGGCTGCTTTTGAGCAAAATTCTGGGGATGTACATCGCTCCGGGTGAAATTTTCTACATCATAGGGTTGGTGAAATAATGTGGGAAGGATTAGGATCGGGAATGATGGTCGGGATCACGACAACATTGATCCCCATTAATATTGCCATGGTCTTACTGGGCTGTTTCGTAGGCAGTTTCATCGGCATGCTGCCCGGATTGGGGCCGATCACAGCCGTGGCCCTGATGATCCCCGTAACTTACGGATTGGATCCTTCAACAGGCATGGTGCTCCTTGCCGGGGTCTATTATGGTGCCATCTTCGGCGGATCGACGTGTTCGATCCTGATCAACGCCCCCGGTGAAGCCGCCACCGTGGCCACGGCCTTTGATGGCTACCCCATGGCTCAACAGGGTAAACCGGGTAAGGCATTGGCCATTGCAGCCTACTGTTCTTTCAGCGGCGGTACCATCGCCGTGGTGCTGTTAATGCTGGCGGCCCCGATGATGGCCAATGTGGCCAAAAGCTTTCAATCATCGGATTATTTTGCTCTAATGGTGATGGGGCTGACCGCGGTCTCGGCCTTCGCCGGAAGGGGCGGTTTTTTAAAAGCCTTGCTGATGACCGTCGTGGGTTTGATGCTGGCGACCGTTGGCACCGATCAGACTTCAGGGGTGCAACGTTTCACTTTTGGCAGCATGGATCTATTGGACGGCTTGAGTTTCGTCATGCTCGCCATGGCAACCTTCGCCATCACCGAAGGCCTTATCATGGTACTGAAACGGCAGGACACAACCGGCGTTTTCAAAGGCGAAAACCTGGCCGGCATCAGCGACTTGAAAGTGACCAAAGCGGAGTTCAAAAAAATCGGCCCCACCATCGGTCGCAGTTCCCTGTTGGGATTTTTCATCGGTGCCCTGCCGGGTGCGGGCGCTACCTTGGGCTCATTTTTATCTTACGGTATGGAGCGCAACCTGGCCAAACCTGCCGACCGCGAACAGTTCGGTAAGGGCAGTATCATCGGTTTGGCAGCGCCTGAAACCGGCAACAATGCCGCCAGTACCGGCTCCTTTATTCCCCTTTTGACACTGGGAATTCCAGGATCGGGAACCACAGCGGTAATGTTGGGAGCCCTCATCGCCTACGGCATCGAACCGGGTCCGCGGATGTTCGTGGAGCGGCCGGAGGTCTTTTGGGCAGTCATTATGTCCATGTACCTGGGCAACGTCTTTTTGCTCATTTTGAACCTACCTCTGATTCCATACTTCGCCCGCCTTCTGGCGGTCCCCAAAAGCATTCTAATCCCCGGAATATTCTTTTTTTCCATCATCGGGGTTTACCTGATCACCTTCAACAACTTCGACATTAAGGCCATGATCCTGATCGCCACTGTTGCCTTGGTGCTGCGATTGCTCGATTTTCCCATGGCACCCTTACTTCTGGGATTCATTCTGGGCGGTTTGATGGAGGATAATTTGCGGCGTTCCCTGATGATTTATGACGGTTCCTTCGTTTTTTTGTGGGAAAGACCCATTACTTTGATAATTAATCTTATTACATTGGCTCTGTTGGCCACTCCCGTCCTGCAGTGGTTTTTGGCGCGCAGGGGCAGGGCACCCCTCCGATGAAGGGTTGGTTGATCGACAAGTTTTACCGATAGACTGACCAAATTGTCGTATTGTTCTGAGAACTCCCCTGCTAAATTAGGTGTTTGATTAATTCCCGAAGGGGTCGTTCAGCTTTGCATCCCAGGCGGTTACGATATTTTGTTTACGCAAATTTACCTGAAGTTGGAACACGTCGGGTCTTGCGTAATGGCCCGGCGTGTCGAGATCGTACTTTCCTTCCGGGATCTTGTTCAGATCCAGGTCTGCACGCAGAATGGTCGGCCCGTTAAAATAGGGACCTGCCAAAACTTCTCCCAAGGGCCCCACGATACAGCTGCCGCCGCGCATTAAAACGTTTTCAGGATCATCTCCTTGGATTGTGTCGAATTTCTCGGGACAATCCTTTCGTGTTAGATACTGACAACTACTCAACACAAAACAGCGGCCTTCCAGGGCGATATGCTGCATGGAAGACAACCAGACATCTCGGTCGTCTGCTGTCGGGGCGCAGTAAATCTGGATGCCCTGAGAATACATGTGCATCCGAAGCAAAGGCATATAGTTTTCCCAACAAATGACCGCACCGATACGCCCGATTGGGGTGTCGACCACTTGCATTGTCGATCCATCGCCAAAGCCCCATACCAATCTTTCCATCGCTGTCGGCATCAATTTTCGATGCTTGCCCAGTAGTTCTCCTCCCGGAGAAAAAAAGCATATCGTGCAATACAAAGTGCCCAATTCTCGTTCAATCACTCCGATCACCAGAAAAACCTTGTTTTCTTTGGCAATCGTTCCCAAAAGATCTGTGGCCGGGCTCGGAATCTCAACAGCGCTTTCAAAATACCGGCGAAAATCCTCTCGGCCCTCGGGAAAGCGCATTCCGATGCGGGCCCCAAAATCCAGTCCCTTAGGATAGGCTGAAACAAATGCCTCTGGGAATAGGACCAATTCAGCCTCTTGACTTGCAGCCTCTTGCACTAAGTTTCGAACCTTCTCGATTGTGGCCTTTCGATCGAATACGATCGGATTATCTTGTACCACTGCAGCGCGAACAATACTCATTTTGATCTCCTATCAAAATTGTAAATAGCAGATAGATTTACATGCCGGTTTGGGATTTGAACAGATCAACCGAATTGATCGGGACACCCAGCAGTTCGGCGATTTTTAGTTTGGCCCGGATGCCTTTGGGACTGCCGGCGACGGAAGTAATGATGCCGATGCCCAGATCCTCTCTGAGTTGACGCATGACTTCTTCATTGACCAGGTCCGTAATTTCGACGCCCAGTTTTTGCGCCACATATTGTTTCGCTTCGGCAATTTTCATTTTTTTGGTTAGCTGCATCCAGGCCACCAGATCTCCGGAGGTTCGAATGCCGCCCATGCCGCTAGCAAAAATATGGGCAATGTGCATGCCAAACGGGTCACCGACGCCAATCTACAGACCATCCGCCTTGCCGATCTGCACAAGGGATTTTGAGGCCCGGGTGACACTGTCAATCGGGGGCGCCTCCATCATCGGAACGCCGCCGACGCCCATGCCGACATTTACATGCACCGGAATATCGACTGCAGTGACCGCTGCTTTTACGAAGGTTGCGGCCCGGGCAATATTCCATGCCACGGATTCCGTTGTTTTGGTGCCGATTGCCACACCGTAAATACTGGCCCCGGCGGATTTTGCCATTTCGGCCTGTTCGTGGGGGTACATGCCGGCCAGCTGTTTGCCGTTAAACTCAACTTCGCCGTGCATTCCTAATACAAATTCGCCCGATCCTCCCATGATGACCGGCATGTTTGGTGCTGCCTTTTTTAAATCGCGGACGGCCTGCAGAGCCGCCCAAAAATCAGCATCCCCGGCCGAACCACCGGTATCGAAGTTGAGCCCTTCACAGCCGATGGTGTTTAATTTTTTTCCGACAAAGACTAGGTCTTGGCGGAGTTGTTCGGCGGCCGCTGCCTGCACATTTCGGGCTTCTTTAATCTTACCGCGAGGGAGAAGATCGGCAGGATTTTTGTGGGGACCATCGGGCTGAAAATATAATCCCATATTGGGCTGCGCGCCATATAAAAGCGGGGCGGTGGTCATCATCGAGGCAGTATAATACTCATTCATTTCAAAATTGATGATAGGTTTAACCGGCTTGAAGCTGTAATCGCTGTGCCCCATGGAGGTGGTATCCGCGGCCAGAGCCCGCTCGTAAGTCAAAATGGCTTGCAATCGACTCATGGAAATCCCGACACCGCCGCCATCCTGGCCGGAATAAAAACTCATCGAACAGCCGTCATCCGTGACGACCACTTCCTGACCGGAAATCACGCTGACGGCGCGGGACGGTTCGGCAATGATGTCAAAAAGCTGTTCCATTTCTTCGGGGGTAAGCGCGGGAATCTTGGCGCGCCGGGCGGCATCCCGGGTGGCGGCCTGAATATCTTCCCTAATTTCCCCGGCAGAGATGGAAACCAGCTCACCGTCACCCATACGGGTGGGAATTTTTTTTTGCATGATTCTCTATTCTCCAGTCACTGTTTATTGGATCTCCAATTCTGGGAAAATCAGAAATCCGAAGCACGAAATTCGAAACAATATCAAAATTCGAATTTTCAAATGTTCTAAACTTAAGCAAATGGCTTTTACCAGGGTATCAAAGAAGAACAAATTCCTAACTGTTTGGAGTTTTTGTCATTTGTTATTCGGATTTGTTTCGGATTTCGATATTCGGATTTCGAATTTTTTTGCCGGGAAATGTAATAAGATTCATTTATAATCGCCCAATTCACCTTCGGTTTCGGTTATTATAGACCGCATTTGCGCCAGCGCCTCTTCCGGCAATGGATCCGGCTGATGGTTTTGCAATATATCACGGGTTTTTTCAACAGCCCGCTGATAGCTGTCGGTTGCACCCGCCGCCCGCCACGTTTCCATATCGCTGCGATCGATAAGCTCCGGACGGGAGTGAGCCCGCATATGTTTGAGCGTGTGTGCCTGGGCCAGGAAGTCCTTTGAAGGTCCCACCGACTTGATGACATCCACGGCCAGGGATTCATCATTGACGCTAAAACCTCTAACGGTCTGCTTGATCATCCTGGCAAATTCGTTGTCTAATACCAATTGGGCAAAATCGAATGTGATTCCGCTCTCAAGCATTCCCGGGCCGTAAATCAGATTGGCGCCTGCCAATGCTGCGATGAGTCCGGTCAGGGTCTTCTCATGGCCCAATTGAGAGTCGGATATTTTGGAATCACTCTACCCGCCGGCGACATAACTGGGCAGGGCATAATACCGGGCCAGTCTTGCCACTGCTCCGCTAATGACGGCGCATTCCGGTGTACCCACGGAGGCGGCCGCAAGTTTTAGATCCATGGCGGTCGTCGAGCTGCCATAAATTACGGGCGCACCTTTGCGCACGAGCTGATTCAATGTAATCCCCCCGAGAACTTCGGCATTGTGGGTAACGATAGTGCCGGCCAGGGTGACCGGAGACGTACCGCCCGCCATGGCCATAGATAGGATATTGACCACCGAGCCGGTTCGAGCGGCCTCCATAATAATCTCACAGCATTCGTCTATCAGTGTCAGGGGGCTGACGGGGCAGGTGGTGAACGATAAAATGGGTCGTTCTTTGAGTTTTTTTATTCCGCCCACGATGACAGCGGCCATTTTGACCAGTTTTTTTAATAAGAAACCGCTTCCGGGTCCAACGCAGCAATGCTTGGTTGTGTTGCCGAGCATGGCTTCAGCGTTGTGAAGCGGCAGCACTTCTTTGGGTACATCACTGGAGCCCACTGCCTTTTCACAGACATCGATTTCATCCAGGTAGTCGACGACCTTGGCGGCATTTGCGAGATCGGCTTTGACCGGTATTCTGCGTTCAGCGGTGTATGGATCGACCACTTCAATTCCCTCGCTGAAATTGGTGAAGTGAACCCGGCCGGCCTCCAGCAATTTATCATGATTCGGATCGCGTCCAGCCAGGAGAATTTTTGATGGCGCCGATCGAATCGCATCCTCCACCAGATAGGGTGGTATCCTGACAATTTTTCCGGCACGATCAACTTCGGCGCCGAAACCATCGAAGATATCCAGCGCTTCATCGGTTTCAATGAATAGCCCCGTTTTCTCAAGGACCTCCAGGGTAGCCAGATGAATGTCGTACAGTTCATCATCGGTAAACGAATTCAGGCCCAAGCCCTGACTGCGGCCCTTGCCCGGATGGAAATTTCGCATCTTGGGTTTTCCTCCCTTGGTTTAACTCAATTCATAAGCCACCGGCTTGTGTTGGTGAGAAGTTAAAATGTATTCCGTCTATTTTAAAAAAGATTTCGCGAAGCGATTCCATCATTCGTCAATCTTCATTCGTCATTCCATGTAGTTTCACACGAGGTGTCAGTGTCAATCCAGGAACCAGCATCCAGTACCCGGTACCCAGCAACCAGTATCCATCTTCTAACAGAGGGGCAGCCGAAAATCAACCGCATGACGTCGCTATTTAATCGCTTGACACACCGGCACCATCAGACTAAATTTGATTAGATTCATAAATCCACGCCCTTTGGGTGTGGATTCTTTCATTTTTACCGGTATTGGTGAGCCGGCATCCGTTCAGGAGCGCGTTAATGTGTGAGGTTAACCCCGCAATAAAGGTTTTGACCCGGAACCAAATTGAGAAAATCCATTCTTATTCTCTAGAAATTTTATCCAAAACCGGCATTCGGATCGACTCCCTGCGAGCTCGCAAACTTTTTGCCGAAGCCCTGGGTGTTTCAGATACAGACAGGGCCGTGCGGATCCCGGCCGAACTGGTTGAGCGGGCTCTTAAAACGGCACCATCCACTGTGGATATATATGACCGTCGGGGAAATATGCGGTTTCAGCTGGGCAATGCCCAAAAGGCCCAAACCCGGTTTGGTATCGGCGTCGCCAACCTTTACTATCAGGACCCGGCGACCGATGCGATGACAGCCTTCACCCGAAAGCACATGGAACTTGCGACCCGGCTGGGCAGTCTTCTGTCGGGTTTTGATGTCATTTCGACCATCGGCATCGTTCAGGACATTTCACCGGAATTCGCAGATTTTTACGGCACCCTGGAAATGATCGCCAACACCACCAAACCCCTGGTGATTTTGATTTCTGATAAGCAATGCTTCGACATCTCGCTCGATTTGCTTGAACACCTGCACGGCGATCTGTCTGCAAAACCCTTTATTATCCCTTATTTCAATCCGATTACACCCCTGGTACTGAATGAAGACACGGCCGACAAGATCTTCAGCACGATCGAGCGCGGTCTGCCTTTTATTTACAATAACTACGGCATGTCCGGGGCCACTTCGCCCATAACTGCGGCCGGCAATCTGGCGTTGCTGAATGCCGAGCTTCTGGCAGGTCTGGTTTTCAGTCAGCTAGTCAAGGAAGGCACGCCGATTATTTTAGGAAGTTTACCGGCGGGCTTTGACATGCAAGGCATGGCCGGCCTTTACACGCCCCAAACCCTGCTGCTGAATGCGGCCTGTGCCGAGGTGATGGCGTATTATGAATTGCCGCATTCGGGGACATCCGGCAGCGGTCCGGGATGGGGTCCTGATCTCTCAGGTGCTGGAACCCTTTGGATGAACCATTTGACCAGCTGCCTGGGTAAGGTCGGACTGGCACCGTTTGTCGGCGGTAATTTTGATTCATTGGCTTTTTCGCCGGCTTTGGTTGTATACTCTGATGAAGTTATTCGCCAGGCCCGCTTTTTCAACCAGGGTTTTCAAATCAGTGATGCATCCGTCGCTTTAAGTGAAATTGATTCCATCGGCCCGGGGGGCAACTTTTTAATTTCAGATCTGACGGTGGCGTTGTGCCGCGAGATAAATTTCAGCAGTTCCATCTGGCCCAATTTAGCGCTGGATGAATGGCAGACAAAAGGCCGTCCACAGGCGGACAAAGTGTTGCGTGCGCGTACGCGCGATCTTCTGGATGATTTGCCCGTACCGGAGGATCATGCCGACCTGATCGCCCGGGGCGAAGGCTTTATTCGTGAAAAGATAACTTGAAAATATAGGAATTTCTATTTATTAGACAGGATCGACAGGATGTTCAGGATAAAAATAGAAAAAATCATGTTAATTCGGTCGAAGAAGTCCAACCACCGGTGGCTAAGTTAATGTCGAGCTTGACAGCATGGCTGTTGGGGGAGTAATTAGGCCCTTAAGAATTTAATATTTTCGATTGAAGATTCAATCGTCAGTATTCAATCGTCAGTTGCGCCTTACAATTAGCGGGGGGGTGGATCGATAGTAGATCGCGTGGACTCTAAATCCACGTAGCTCGGTGCGACACCGTGACCTCCCGCCAATACTTTTTCATTTGCGAAGATTGGGTTTGGATTCGAATCTTAGTTACGGCTTGTATGAATACGGATTATTCGCCACAGACTCACACAGAAATACACAGACATATTTATCAAAATTTCTTTATCGACCAAACTGATCGCGTCGGCAGGCTGGATGGACAGGATATAGATAAACTGAGCAAAAAAAATCCTGTTAATCCTGTAAATCCTGTCTAAATGAAAGTCGTTTCATATAAGCTGTTGGGGTTATTCAACCCGGAACTTTGAACTCTGAACCGATCAACCTATTCTTTAGATGGAGGCAGACTTGGAAATATCCTGGACCGAGATCCAGTTGGCACGTTTGAAGGAATTGGCAGCCGATGAAGTCGATCTGCATCTGCAGTTTGACGGCGCCCTGGCGCGCGACAAGGCTTTTCAACAATTAGAAAAAAAGCGGGTTAAAATCCAGCGCCAAAAGCTGCAGCAATTGCGCGATGTTCATCGCAGACCCAGACTTTGTCGGCTGGAAAGCCGTTTGACGGACATTCTCATTCAAAATGATTTTGTGCAGGTGACAACACCGACTATTTTGACCAAGGGCCTGTTGGCCAAAATGTCCATCGACGATACCCACCCGCTGACATCACAAATATTCTGGTTGGACAAGGACAGATGTCTGCGACCGATGCTGGCGCCGCATTTATACTTTGTCCTGCAGGATCTGTTGCGAATCTGGGAGAAACCGGTGCGCATATTTGAGATCGGTTCATGTTTCCGCAAAGAGTCTCAAGGCGCCCGGCATTCGAATGAATTTACCATGCTCAATCTGGTGGAGATGGGCCTTGCCGAAGAGAACCGGCAAAAAAGACTTGAGGAACTGGCAGCCCTGGTGACCAAGGCGGCCGGGGTGGATGATTATATTATTCAGTCGGAAAATTCCGCGGTTTATGGTGAAACCATTGATATTCTGGACCGCCGGAATCAACTGGAACTTGGTTCCGCTGCCATGGGACCGCACGTGCTCGATCGCGCCTGGCAAATTACGGATGCATGGGTGGGTATCGGTTTCGGTCTCGAGCGACTGCTCATGGCTGCGGAAAAGAGTCAAAGCCTGGGAAAAATGGGGAGAAGCCTGGGCTATCTGGACGGGATTCGGTTGAATATTTAAGCTGAGCCGACGCCCGGAGATTTGATATCGTGGCAGAGAAGAAACCAGCAAAAAAGCCCGCTAAACGGTATTATCGCAAACGGGTTGAACTTTTTCGACTCATTGAAAAGATAAAACTCTGGCCGTCGCGCACAGGGCTGTTGCATGGAATTAAGACGATTGACCGGATGGGAGATCAGGCCCGGATCTTAACCCACTGCAACAAAACCTTTATGATTAAAAACTCGAGAAACAGCCGGGCGGCGCGCTGGCTCAGAAACAAATGGTTTAAAGGCGTGTGCGGGGCCTGTCGCGTCCCCGATTGGAAGGTCGAAAAATACGCGTCCACCTATTTTAAACGTCATTACGGCTCAGCGCTGTTAAAGGAAAATGATAATAAGTAAATGTTCAGCCACTAAGACACGAAGGCACAAAAACTTGATTGAAGATTGTCGATTGAAGATCAATTATTTAAATGGAGGTAATGATGCCGTACGACCCTGAAATGGATAAGGTGCTAAAAAAGTGGAAATGTGAAGAAACCGGACTGGTTGTTACAATTAATCAATACGGCGACGGAGAACCGAAGGTGCAAATCGGGCCACGCATACTCTTGAAAAAAGACGGGACGGAGCGGGCTCCCGTGAAAGCCGGCCGATTGACCATCGAGGATGTGATGTGGTTTTACGATATGATCGATGAGATCAAGGATGAACTGACAAAAACAGCCAAACCCAGATAATTCTACTTTGCCATATTTATCTTTGCTTCAGCCCCCTATGATAACAGGCTGAGAAAGCGGAATAAACGAATGCCTAGTTCGGACTTGTCGAATAGTTTACTGGTTGAATGGTTGATTAGGTAAATTATAGTCATGATTTTAGAATGTTACGATAGTTAAAACATGAAGTGTCCAATCATTTTGCAAATATGGGATAAATACATATGTACAATCACTTAACCAATCAACTAATCAACCCATCAACGATAGCTGTAGTTCTAAGAATGAGACAAAGCAGAAATAGTTAACAAGGTGAAATAACGGACCACAGACGTGCAAAAAAACGACGCCATCGTAAACCCGGCAAAATCTAAAAATGCACCTGATCTCGGTCCTGTTGCCGTAATGGCGGCAACCTGGACAGATCTGTTTGCTCTTTGTGAGCTTTTAAATTTTGATAAAAATGATTTCTACCGGTTGCTGATCAGCCGGTTGTATTTCGACAGGCTGAAGCCGGGCGGGTTTTCCGTCACCGGTCCGTTTATCGGCGCGCCTTATGCGGTCATGCTGCTGGAAACATTGATTGCCTGGGGTGCCCGCAAAATCATTTTCCTAGGTTGGTGCGGAGCTGTTGCCGAAAAAGTAAAGATCGGCGATATTGTCCTGCCGACCTCTGCGGTTATTGCCGAGGGAACTTCCGCCCATTATGGGCAAATGGATAATGGGTTTGCACGGGCTTCTTCTTCCCTGGTGTCCATGATCCGGCAGGTTTTGAATAAGAATCAAATCGATTTTCATGCCGGAGGCATCTGGACCACGGATGCTGTCTATCGTGAAACCCGACAATTGGTTGAAAGCCATCAGCGAGACGGGGTTTTGGCTGTGGAAATGGAGCTTTCGGCACTGTGTTCGGTGGCTCAATTTCGAGGTGTGGCGCTGGCGGGAATCCTGGTGGTTTCCGATGAACTGTCTTCGCTGGATTGGCGGCCGGGGTTCAAGGATGAACGTTTTGTCCAGGGCCGCCGAACCGCATACAAAGTGGTAAAAGAATTGTGCCGGACCCCAGAGTTGCTAAGTTAAAATTTCTTTTGCTCCGGGGGCCTGGGGGAAGTTTACTGATAAAGAAATGAACATCGAACATCGAACGTCCAACATCGAATGTTGAATGGGAAAAGATGAAGAAACAGTAATCGTCGTTCAAGGTTTGAGATCGGATTTTCGAAAACAAATGAATTAAATTGAGGAGTGCAGCGACATCATTATTCGATGTTCACCTTTCAAAAGAACCCTGTAAGACATAAATATAACCTCTGAAGGTTTACAAAACAACTGAATGTTTAAGATGCCGGAACCCGATCCCCAAATAATTGCCGAAGTAGAAAATCTCAGGAAAACACTGCACCATCACAATTATCGGTATTACGTGCTGGATGATCCGGAGATCTCGGATGCCGGGTACGACCGCATGATGCAGGAACTCATCCGGCTGGAAGCAGCCTACCCCCAACTGACCCGTCCGGATTCACCCAGCGTTCGGGTGGGGGCCTCTCCGCTGACCCGGTTCGACACCTTTTCGCACTCTGTTCCCATGTTGAGTCTGGATAACGGTTTTGATGATGCTGAAATCCTCGACTTCGACAATCGCGTGAAAAAAAATCTCAACACGGTGGATGATATCATCTATACCGCGGAACCCAAGATGGACGGCGTCGCTGTTGAGCTGGTTTATGAAAATGGGAAACTGGCCGCAGCCGCTACCCGGGGCGACGGTGTTACCGGGGAATTGATCACTGCCAATGTGAAGACCATCAGAGCTGTTCCCCTGTTGATGCAAACATCCGGCCATTCAGGGGAGCCATCCCATCTTGAGGTCAGGGGAGAAGTATTTATCGGGATTGAAGCATTCAATAAATATAACCGGGAGCGATTGGATCAGGGGCTGCCGCCTTTTGCCAATCCGAGAAATGCCGCCGCCGGCTCTTTGCGGCAGCTGGATTCAAAGATTACTGCCGGTCGTCCCCTCGATATCTTTTTTTATGGTGTTGGAATTGTTGCCGATGTGGTGTTGGATTCTCACTGGGATTTACTGCAATCATTGAAAAATTGGGGATTTAAGATCAATCCGCTTATCAGGCCCAGGATTAAGATAAAAGAGATTATGGCGTTTTACCGTGAGCTGATCGAAAAACGGCATCAACTTCCATACGACATCGACGGCATGGTGATAAAAGTGGACAGTCTCGCTCTGCAGCGGCGGTTGGGAGCCACCAGCAGAAGTCCGCGATGGGCGATTGCCTATAAATTTGAGGCCCTCCAGGAAACAACCGTGCTGGAAAATATTGAGGTTCAAGTGGGCCGCACGGGTGTTCTGACCCCCGTTGCGCATCTGGCACCCGTTAAGGTCGGTGGTGCCACGGTCAGCCGTGCCACGCTTCATAATGAAGACGAAATTGAGAAAAAAGATGTCCGTATCGGAGATACTGTTCTGGTTCAAAGAGCCGGGGATGTTATCCCCGAAGTGGTTAAGGTTATTTTATCCAAACGCAGTGGAGCGGAAAGAAAGTTCCGCATGCCCGATGTCTGCCCTGTCTGCCGATCAGCGGTTGTTCGCATCGCGGGAGAATCAGCGATACGTTGCATTAACTATGGTTGTTCAGCCCAGGTGAAGGAGCGCATCAAACATTTTGCCACAAAAGGGGCTTTTGATCTCGATGGATTGGGAGATAAACTGGTCGACCAACTCGTCGAAAAAAAACTGCTGGCCTCCTATGCGGATCTTTTCAAGCTGGATGCGGAAACCCTGGCCGGTCTGGAGCGGATGGGCGCCAAGTCGGCTGCAAACCTGGTCCAGGCAATTGAAAACGGCAAACGAATCAGCTTTGCAAGGTTTATTTATGCCCTGGGCATTCGACATGTGGGAGAACATGTGGCAGTGTTGCTGGCCGCTCATTTTGAAAGCCTCGAAGCGCTGGTGAGTTGTTCAATAGACGGTCTTATTGCGATCGAGGGAATCGGGCCGGTGGTGGCGGCAAGCATCGCAAGTTTTTTCAGCCGGGAAGAAAATTTGATCATCGTTGAGCGTATCCTTCACAGCGGTGTGCAGATTGTCTTTGAGGTCCCTAAAATGGCCGGGCGCCTGGATGGCAAGGTGTTTGTGCTGACCGGCACCTTGCAAAGCCTGACCCGGCGACAGGCCAAGGAAATGATTGCAGTGGCCGGGGGAAAGGTGAGCGGATCGGTCAGCCGGAACACGGATTATGTGGTCGCCGGTGAGTCGGCGGGGTCAAAACTTGCCAAAGCGCGTGAGTTGGGCATTGACGTTATTGATGAAGTTGGTTTTAGGGAAATGCTAGGCCAAACAGAATAGGGCAATTTGAAGTTGGAATTGGAAATGCGGAATTCGGAATGATCGGGCACAGCGTGGATGTCATAGGGAAGAAGGCAAAAAGCCTAAACCATAGGGCAAAGAGCAAAGGGCCGGACGAGCAGAGGGCAGAGGGCTAAGGAAGGTCATAGAGCCAAGTTGTTTTTGCCCGCGGGGTACTAAAAACAAGAACATCGAACGTTCGACGTTCATCTTTCAAAAGAACCCTATGCCATGTGAAGCACCAGGAAGGAGACTATGGAAAATAAAGTCAGAGCCCACGCCATTATCAGCGGCCGGGTGCAGGGCGTGTTTTTCAGAGTGGAAACGAAACACGCGGCCGATGGCTTTGGGGTGTTCGGATGGGTGAAAAATCGCAGAGATGGTAGTGTAGAAGCCTTGTTTGAAGGAGATCGGGATCGGGTAGGCGCTGTGCTCGAGTGGTGCAAAGAAGGCCCGGCCCATGCGCAGGTGTCCGATGTAAAAGTGGACTGGCAGGATTATGCGGGGGAGTTTAGCGGATTTGATATTACGTATTAGTACAGACCTTGTCAATTCGTTTACAATTGGGCCATATTATTTAGACAAAACGCTGCATCAGTCATCGACCCGGATGCTGGATACTGGATGTTTGATACTGGATTAACGAGGTATTCTGCCGATTTTATAAATAGAAGAAGAGCGACATACGGCGCAAGCGCATGCGGTGGACGAGTGCCTCCTTTTTCCAGCGTCCAGCAACCAGTAACCAGTATCCTGAATTTAACAGGTTGGGTTGAGGCAGGAAACCCGATGAATAACAATGGACTCAACCCAACCTGCCAAAATCGAACATTTCAATCAGGCACTCACTAGACAGCGTCTTTGAGTTTTTTGCCGGGGCTGAATTTTACAACGTTGTGGGCTTTGATTTTGATGGGGTCACCGGTTTGTGGATTACGGCCTTTGCGCGCTTTGCGACGTACTTTTGAGAATGTGCCAAAACCAACCAGTGTGACCTTGCCGTCCTTTTTCTTGAGTGCTTTGGTCACGCTGCCCATGAAAGAGTTTAACGCGGCTGCGGCTGCAACCTTGGAAACCTTGGCATCATTTGCTGCCATTTGTACAAGTTCTGCTTTTGTCATAGCGCCCCTCCTGTCGTCTTTATGGTTTGTCTTAGCTGGACCAGGCCCGATTGCCTATTTTTCTGTGTCCATATAAGAAGCTAAATTTCATGTCAATAGAAATCAGTCTTTGCAACATATTTAGAACAGCGCGTCGATGAATTGCTCAGCATCAAACGGTCTGAGGTCTTCTACCTTCTCACCGATTCCGATATACTGCAGCGGAATATTCAGTGAGCTGCAAATAGCGATGACAATGCCACCCTTGGCGGTGCCGTCAAGTTTGGTTAGGGCCAGTCCGGTAACCGCCAGGGCTTCATTGAAAAGTTTGGCCTGGGACAGGGCGTTCTGACCGGTGGTGGCATCTAAAACCAGCAAAATCTCGTGGGGTGCTCCCTGAATTTGTTTGGCCACCGTGCGTTTGATCTTTTTTAGTTCTTCCATCAAATTGACTTTGGTGTGAAGCCTGCCGGCCGTATCGATGAGGACGATATCGCATCCCCTGGCCTTGGCCGCTGCAACCGCATCGAAGGCCACGGCTGCCGGATCCGCATTTTCTTTATGTTTGACGAATTCCGCACCGGCTTTCTGGGCCCATATCATGAGTTGCTCAACCGCTGCGGCGCGAAAGGTATCGGCGGCGGCGATGAGAACTTTTTTTCCGGAAACTTTTAAAGAGGCTGCAATTTTGCCGATCGTGGTTGTTTTTCCGACCCCGTTAACCCCTACAACCAGGATCACATGGGGGGTGCTTTTTCTTGCCTCCTGTAATGGGGGCGGGGTGTTGAGTATTGATAACAATTCCTCTTTTAGTATATGTTTTACTTCGCCGACGTCCGCAACCTTTGCGTCTGCAATTTTTTCCATCAGCGCCATGGTGGTTTGAACCCCGATATCCGAGGTAATCAGGAGTTCTTCCAACGCTTCCAAAGCATCTTGATCGAGTTTCTTTTTACCGGCAAAGACTTTTTCAAAACCTCCCGACAGATTTTGGCGGGTCTTGGAAAGGCGGTTCTTCAAACGTTTAAAATATCCGATGCTTTCCGGGGCGGCCGGTGAGTCGTCGGCAGGGTCATCGGAAAAATCAGCATTGGCCGTCTGGGTGGTCGCTGCTATTTGATCTTCCGATTCAGCAACCTCCTCGAACGCCGTTTCCCGCGCTTCTGAATCAGGTACCGACTCTTCATCAATCTGCCCGGGCGCATCCGGTTCTGCGACAGTATCGGGAGCGCTTTGATTCTTATTTTTCTTGAACCAGCCAAATGCCATGGTGCCGGTTTCCTATAATTGTAATCAATTTGATTCCGGTCTTTGGAAATTTACGGAAACTACTTTTGAAATGCCCTTTTGTTCCATGGTGATGCCGAACAGCATGTCGGCAAACTCCATTGACCGCTTGTTATGGGTGATCATGATAATCTGGGAATTTTCGCCGATGACCTGCAACAGATCATTGAACCGGTAAACATTGGATTCATCTAGGGGTGCGTCGATTTCATCCAGCAGGCAAAATGAAGCCGGTTTAATGAGGAATATGGAAAAAATGAAGGCAATTGCCGACAGGGCCTTTTCACCGCCGGAAAGCAGGCTCAACCGCGTCAGTTTCTTCCCCGGAGGGTGAATCATAAACTCGACACCGGATTCAAGGGGTTTGGTCGGCTCTATTAGGACAAGCTTCGCTTCACCGCCATCAAAAAGGCGGGGAAATACCTCACTCAACTTTTGATTGATGCGGGTGAAGGTTTCCATGAACCGTTGCTGGGTGATTTTGTTGATTTTTCTGATCACTTTGTGCAGATCTTCGATGGCCTTGAGAAGGTCATCACGCTGGGTTTCCAGGAATTCAAAACGATCCTTGAGTTCCTCATACTCTTTGATGGCACCCAGGTTGACATCAAGAATCTTTGATATTTTTTCTTTACTGCGGGACAAGTCGGCTTCCATCTCTTCAGTGGTCATATCGGCCGTGATTTTGTCCGCTGATTCATTTTCAAGCAGGTCTGATTTGAGCGCTGCAAAGGAGCTCTGATATCGATCCTCCAGACGATTGGCGATATTGTCGCGCTTGAGCTGACGCTGGGATTGTTCGAGCTCCAGCATGCGATATTTTTCCAGCGTTTTTTCCCGTTTGCTCTTTATGACGGATATTTTACTGTCGCTGTCTTTGAGTCTGTCATCAATGTTTTGGTAAACTTCTTCGTTACGTCCGATAGCTTCTTCGAGACGGCCCATGGTTTTGTACATGAGTGAAAGCTGCTCTTCGTTATCGGCGACGGTGACCCTGGACACTTCTTCTTTATTCTTTTTCAGGCTGATTTCCCGGCTAAGCTGTTCAAGTCTGACCAGTCCGTCCTCATGGAATTCTTTCAGCCGCTTTAAACTGCTGTTGCTGTTTTCCAACCGGGCATTCAAGGCGGTCAGTTTCATTTTGAGCTCAACCACCGTTAGATTGAAACCCTCCATCCTCGAGGAGACCGCGCTGATTTTTTCAGACATTTGCGCAACCTCGTCCTGGGCGGATTTGATTTCATCGGCTACCCCGCCCAGGGCGGTGTTGTATTTGGTCATTTCATCGTCAATATCGCTGGTTTCTCCCAGCAGCTGTTCCTGTTCCAGCTGGACAATTTCCAGGCGGCGATGCGCATTTTTAAGGTCTTCACCGGCCCGGTAAAGTGCCTTTTCCGCTTCGATTTCATCCTCGACCGTGCGGTTTTTGCGCTCGATCTGTTTTTGCATGGTGCTTTCCAGGTTGCGAACCACCGACTCCAGGTCATTCTGGTCGAGTTGAGCTTTTTCTATATTTTGGGCCAGTACCGCTTCCTGGCGTTTAAGCTCTTTTATTTCGTGTTTTTTGGCCAGAATGCCGCTTAATTTGTCCTTACTGCCGCCGATGAGGATGCCTTGGTGGGATACAACTTCACCATTTCTGGTTACTATTCTCTGCAACGTTCCGTTTTTATTAAACAGTTCCAGCGCTTCGGCAATGGTATCGATTAAAATGACATCCCCCATGAGTACCTGGGCTATATTTTCATAACCCGGTTTCACACGGATGTGATTTAACAGCAGCCGGGAAGGATCCGGCCCCTGGTTTTCATTTCCGCGAATCGGCTTCGCCGATGAAACCGGGATAAAACCGCTGCGCCCGGCATTATGGGTTTGCAAATAATCAATGGCTTGCAGGCTTGTTTCCTGGTCTTTTACCACAATATATTGCAGGGATTCTCCCAGCACAGCCTCTATCGCCGTTTCATAGGCAGGATCCGCATCTATAATGTCGGCCGCCAGTTTCAATACACCGGCTTTCAGCCCACGGCTGTTACCCGTTGCCTCTGGGCTTTGTTCATCTGCATCTGAACCTTGGGCCCTCATGATCGCCTTGACACCATCGCGGTACCACTCGAAGTTGTCTTCCATTTTCTTCAAGGCATTGTATCTGGATTTGGTTGTCGTGCGCTCAAGTTCAAGCGTTTGGACCCGTTTGACCTGTTGGGCGAGGGCGGCGGCGTTTTCATCCAGATGGCTGCGGGTGTCTGCGATCTGATTGTTAAGTGCGTTGATTTCCTGTTTCAGGGTGTCTAGCCGGCTGCTGGCCTGGGATTCTTTTGATTGGCTCGCCTTAATTTGTCTTTGAGCCAGAGCTTCTTCTTCATCTGTTCGTTTGAGACGTCTTTGCAGGCTTTCCTTGTTATTGGCCGCATTCTGATAAATATTCTTATACTGGGCCTCCCGGGTCATCAAATCCATCAAGTGCGCTTTGCCGGTTTCAAGGTCCCGGTTGAGATTTGATAATTCCTCTCTGGTCTGCTGGCTGCTCTGCCGATGCTGATCGAGACGTTCCCTTTCATTTGCCATCTCTGTCTTGAGATTAAGATTTTCTTGCTGAACCTGGGCGATTTCAGAAACCAGATCATCGTTTTTATGAGCCAGCTCCTCCCGGGCAACCTCAAATTCGGTTATTTCCCGAGAAAGTCTCTTGATCTCATTGCGCAGGTGGGCCAGATCATTTTCCGTGCGATCAATTTTTCGCTGGGTCTCATATTTCTCGGATTTTTGCTCGGCAATTTCCTGGTTTTTTTCCCAGCGCCTGAGTTTTATATCCTCAATGGCGGCATCCAGTTTTTTTAGTTCGGATGAGTGCCCGATGTCCGCATCTTTTAGATCTTTTAACAGCGAATCGGCCTCTTCAATCCGGCGGGTTAAATCATCAAAATAATGAATTCCCAGACGGACATCCAATATTTTGATGCGCTTTTGATGGTTGTTGTACAGTTCCGCCTTGCGGGCCTGGCGTTTCAAGCTGCCCATTTGCCGCTTTATTTCCGACAGAATATCGTTTACCCTTAAAAGATTCCGGTGGGTAATTTCTACCTTGCGCAGCGCCTCTACCTTGCGGTTTTTATAGCGGGTGGTGCCGGCGGCCTCTTCGATGAAATAGCGGCGCGCCTCAGGATCAGCGTCGGTGATCGCGCCGATATTACCCTGCTGGATGACGGCATAGGATTTGGATCCCAATCCGCTGCCTAAAAAGACGTTGTGAATGTCTTTTAATCGACAGGGTTGGCGGTTCAATAAATAGGCGCTTTCGCCGGATCGATACAGGCGGCGGGTCAGGTTGATTTCCGTAAAATCCTTTAACTCCTCGGGGGCGGTTCCATTGTCATTGGCAAGGGTTAAAGAAACTTCAGCCATGTTAAGGGCCGCCTTGCCGTTGGTGCCTGAAAAAATGATATCTTCTTTTGATTTGCCCCGCAGCTGCTTCAGGCTTTGTTCCCCCATTACCCACCGGATGGCATCGACCACATTGCTTTTGCCGCATCCATTCGGTCCAACCACGGCGGAGATCCCCGGAGGAAATTGGATGGTCGCTTTTTCGAAAAATGATTTAAAACCGGTTATTTCCAGTTTTTTTAGTTTCATCTACTAAAACTCTCCATGTAAATGTTCACAGGTTCAAGGTTCACCGTTCAGGGTTTCCTTCCTTTCGCTGTCCCTGCCTGAGTTTATCCGTTCCAGCCGAAGTCGTGACCAATTTGGTCTTCTTTGTCAAGCCATGGACCCTGCGAGTTAGCTCCCGGGCCAATTGCCATGCTTCAATATCCTCAAATCGTTTTATTCTCACGCGTTTTCCGTCCCACTGTGACCTGGCACTGACGCGGCAGGTCACGGAACTAACAAATCAGCGGATCAGATTTGACGTGAACCCTTAACCTCTGAACCCATGAACGGCTATCGCAGGATACAGTTGGACCCACCTGATCACTGAAAAGCGGCTGAATGCCGTTCGGAGTTGGTATTTGCGTCGTTTCCCGCAAACATTCGGACATGATGTGCCTGACGAATAAGAATCGGCTTGGTGCAGACGGAGTTTAGAGGTTTCACCCCACTTGGCCTGCGCCCCGGAGGGAATGTTGGAATTGTGGAAAAAGGGTAAAGATGGGTCCTGGCCTCCGGCTCGCAGAGCCTATGGCTCGGAGAGGAAAATGCAGTGATGTTTTATTGGTCCCGCTTTGGGCGGGCTTAACAGCATTATTTATAAAACGAATTTATCCTTTTAAAACCAATATTCCAATATTCCATGACTCCATTATTCCATGATCGAGGCGAAAACTCAGATCCCCACAAACCTCCCTTATTTCTATAAAGTTGTCGAATACCCATGACGCTTATTTAGGGAATCATAGCAGGAAGCAGTTTTCTTGTAAAGGGGAAAACACTATAAGCGGTATATTTTTTATAATCCTGATACAAGATATAGGGTATCGGCATGGGGCATGGGCATAGGGCATAGTTTTGATGTGTGTTACCCTTTGCCCTTTGCATTTAAAGTATTTGACTCAAAAAAAGTTTGGTGCGGTCATGGGTAGGGTTAGTGAAAAAATGCTCCGGGCTGCCGACTTCCACAATGGCACCTTCATCCATAAATATAACCCGGTCGGCCACTTCCCGGGCGAACCCCATTTCATGGGTGACCACCACCATGGTCATGCCTTCTTTTGCCAGGTTTTTCATGACATCCAGCACTTCTCCGATCATTTCCGGGTCCAGGGCCGATGTCGGTTCGTCGAACAGCATGACTTTGGGATCCATGGCCAAAGCCCTGGCAATGGCCACGCGCTGCTGCTGACCACCGGATAAATTGTCGGGGTAGGCACCGGATTTTTCATGAATCCCCACCTTTTTCAAAAGAAAATCGGCTTTTTCCTTGGCATCTCCCTTTGAGCGTTTACGAACCACCTTCTGTGCCAGCGTAATATTGTTAAAGACCGTTTTATGGGGGAAAAGGTTGAAGGACTGGAACACCATTCCGACCTCGGCGCGCAGCTTGTTGATGTTCGTTTTGGGATCCAGCACATCGATACCGTCGATAAAGATGTGTCCCGTATCTGCTTGTTCCAAACGGTTGAGACATCGCAGAAACGTACTTTTGCCCGATCCCGAAGGCCCGCAAACCACCACCACCTCAGCGGGATCTATTTTGGTGGAGACATCAACCAGGGCTTTGACTTCGTGGGGAACATGAAAGGTTTTACTTATTTTGCGAACATCAATCACTGGATGGCCATCCTTTTCTCAAGACGTTGAAGCACCATGGACAGGGTGAAGGTTAATACCAGGTATAGTATCGCTGCCAGAAAATAAACTTCAAAGGGTTGCAGTGAGGCGCTGACAACTTCCCGGGCCGCTTTGGTCAACTCGCGAATAGCAACGATTCCCAGCAGGGAGGAGTCTTTGATTAGGCTGATAAACTGGCCTGCCAGAGGCGGTAAAATTCTGCGCAAGGCCTGGGGCAGGATAACGTGCGTCATCGATTGGGCGTAGGACATGCCCAATGAACGGGCGGCTTCGGTCTGTCCGCGATGGATGGATTGGATGCCCCCCCGGACGATCTCCGTCACATACGCGCCGGCAAAACAGGCCAGAGACGCCACACCGTACCAGAAGGCCGGAAGCCTTCCCAATCCGTTGGCGGCCAGCAAGTCGTTGATCACCGTCCCGAATACGAAGTACCAGATAAGGATTTGAACCATCAAGGGGGATCCCCTGATGATCTCCACGTAGACGATAGAGGACCATTTTAACGCCGGATTCGAGGAAATACGGGAAAGACCTCCAATAATCCCGATTATAATCCCTAATATCGTGGCAATCACACTGACTTTCAGTGTAATCCAGAGGCCGACGACCATCAGGCCGGGTTTCCAACGGGTGTAACTGGCCAGGGTTTCGCCGGCGTAAACATAGTACCCTCTATCAACCATCTTACTTGCGGCTGGAACCGTGTAGGTTTCGACTTCTGTGCCCTCTTTCACCGTGATGACGGCTTCCTTGCCGCTTTTGGCGATTGATTCCACCTTACCGTCGATGTCGGAAATGATTTCAATGGTATCCTTGTATGCAAAATAAATCGGAACGCGGTTCCAGCGCCAGGTGTAGGCGATTTTCTGGGTTGCATAATAAAACCCGCCGGCCACCAGAACGGCAAGCAGCCAGAAGACGCCCACCCAGAGACTGTAAGAAGCGGATTTTGCTAAACGACTCTGATTATTGGATTTTTGCATGGCATCTTTTTTTTCAAAGTAGTGAGTCCGTTAAAAACCGAATGGAATAGTGGAATGGCGGCCTCCGGCTCGTAGACTAGATCCTACGGCTCGGAGAGAGCGATGGAAAATTGGGTATGGAAAGCGGATAATTACCTGATTTTAAGCTCCGATGAATGCTATCTTTACATAAGTAAGGTCTCATTTTGCTAAATCCAATATTCCAGTACCCCATGGTATTCAATTATGGTCCGCCTTGCGGATTATCTCTGACCTGGGTCAGAGGACTAGGTCTTCAATCTTAGAATGAAAAGGCCGGCCCGTTCCCTTATAGACATGCAAGCCGGCCTGTTCAAGTTGAATAGCGGGTCTGATCGGACAGATTACTTGAGTTCCGCTTTCCATTCTGTGCCGGTGATCCACTTTTTGTACATTCTATCATAAAAGCCGTCGCCTTTGGTTTGTCTTAAAAAATTGTTAAGGTAGTTTAGAAAATCCGGATCACCCTTGTTAATGGCCCAGGCCAGCGGTTCATAGGTGAAAGGGTCGCTCAGGAAAATGGTCTTGCCTTTGCCCTGGCTGCCATAAAGAAATCCGCAGAAGGGCAGATCATAAACGAGGGCATCCGCTTTGCCGTTGATAACCTCCAGGCCTGCTTCGGCTTCTGATTCAAATCCTTTGTAGGTGGCCTTGGGGATATATCTTTTAATGGCTTGCTCGCCGGTGGTGCCCATGCGGGAGGTGAGGATGTATTTGGGGTTGTTGAGGTCCTTATATGATAACACCCTATCTTTAAGCTTCTTGTTTATGAGGATGGTCTGGCCCACGACAATGTAGGGTTCGGCAAAGTTCACTTTGAGATTTCTTTCCTGGGTGATGGTCATGCCCCCCATAATGATATCGAATTTACCGGTCATGAGGGCCGGAATGATGCCGTCCCAGGCCGTGTTGATCGGCACGAATTTAACGCCCATCGATTTTGCCAGTCGTCTGCCGTAATCCATATCAAACCCGATAAACTCCCCTTTTTTGTTGGTCATTTCAAACGGGACGTATCCGGATTCGAACCCAACACGAAGTTCTCCTCTTTTAATAATTTGTTCGAGCGTGGATTTTTTTGCCAGGTCGATATCGCCACTAAACGCGGCTGTCACGAAAAGAAATCCAACTGCCGTAAGTGTAATCAATCCTAATACCAATCCTTTTTTCATGCGTTGCCTCCTTTTTATTGTGAAGATGATCCAAAGGTTGTGACGGCCGCCGCCGGCCGATCACCCGACCCATAGCCGGACGCTGATTTAGCGTTCTTCTTGTATATCATAATGAGATGGTTGTAAAGGGTTCTTTTAACCTGAATCATCTTGACTTTGTGAGCATCGGACAGGTATGAATAGAACCTAAAATAAATGTTCAATCGACAATCTTCAATAAAAAGCGGAGGATGACATGCCCGGGAAACAAGCCATCAGTTTGGAAGACATTTTAAACCATCCGACGGTCAAAAAAGCCACCGACGATAGCAACGCCGAGATGCTCGAAAGAAGAGCATATTCGCCGCTGCAATGTGAGGTGTTTTCAAATCCTTATACGATCTTGCAGGAAACCGACCGGTATCGATTTGAGCTGGACCGGCAAGCTGAAAAACTGCTGCCGGATATCATCGCCAATAAGGTACAATTGGTCAAAGGCAAAGAGTCGGTGGATGCTGAGGTCGCCCGGCAATATGGGAAAAAGCGAAATATCGGCATCGTCTTCTCCGGCGGGCCGGCGCCGGGGGGGCATAATGTGATTGCCGGTTTGTATGACGCCGCTAAAAAAGCCAACCCGGATTCTATAGTTTACGGATTCCTGGTCGGGCCGGACGGGATTGTTGAAAATGAAGCCGTCGAGCTCAGTGATGATCTGGTAAACCGGTATCGAAACCTGGGCGGCTTTACCATGATTAAGACCGGCCGAACCAAGATCGACAGCAGTGAGAAGATGGCCCTCTCCCGGGAAACCTGCCGGCGCCTCGGCCTGGACGCACTGGTGGTCGTCGGCGGAGATGATTCCAACACCAATGCCGCTTTTCTGGCCCAGGAAATGATGGCGGACGGAGTTCAGATCCTCGGAGTCCCCAAAACCATTGACGGCGATATCCAGGTCAGAGATGTCGAGGGGAAGGTGCTGTGCGCCATGTCCTTCGGGTTTCACACGGCCGCCCGTGCTTTTGCCAACGCCATCGGCAACCTGTGCACGGACAGCAGCTCGGATATTAAATACTGGCATATCTGCAAAGTGATGGGAAGGGTGGCCAGCCACCTGGCGTTGGAAGTTGCGCTGCAGACCCATGCCAACATGACGCTTATCGGAGAAGATCTTGCTGATTACACCGACAACGCCAGACTTGAAAAAGCCCGGGC
The DNA here is from genome assembly GCA_963765595.1 of uncultured delta proteobacterium. GTDB lineage: Bacteria > Desulfobacterota > Desulfobacteria > Desulfobacterales > JAFDCJ01 > JAFDCJ01. The sequence continues at coordinate 90,581 of CAVXXE010000077.1, read as the reverse complement.
GGACGGCACAAGGGACTATAATGCCTATGGCATGACCCTGCGTCATTTGTCCCGGATTATCTGTGAGGCCATCGTCAGCCGGGCCGCGCTGGGAAAAAATTACGGCGTCATTGTCATCCCTGAAGGTGTGCTGGAATTTATTAATGAGATTCAAGTATTTATCATCAAGTTGAACACCATTATCGCTGAATACAATCAGACCCACGACAAAGATTTTCATTCTACCTTCCTGCACCTTGAAGACAAACTGGCGTATTTACGCCGGCTGGCCCAGCGTTCCCGGGAAGATACCGCCTTTAGACTCTGGCATACCAGGGATGATGATCTTTTCAGTGATATTCCGGCCTTTTTCCAGGAAGGGCTGTTGATGGAAAGAGACAGCCATGGCAATTTTCAATTTTCGCAAGTGGAAACCGAAAAAGTCCTGCTGGGTCTGGTCCAAGATTATTTGAATATACTAAAAGAAGAGGGCCGTTATAAGGTCGGTATTCAAAAAGACTATTTTCGAAAAAGAATGGATCACGCCGGACTCGATCCGGATCGCTACGGACCGGTGCTCTTTAAAAATTTTGGGATCGATGAATACCTGCTGATGAAACCCGGTATCATTTCCATCAAAACCCTAAATCAGGCTTTGGAAAATGCAGGATTGATAAAGACCGGCGAGAAAATTCCAGCAGCCGTAGAAAAAATATTTAAAAAATCGATGCCGAGCTTTAAAACCCAGATCCATTTTTACGGGTATGACGGCAGGGGAAACGATCCTACCCGCTTTGATTGTATTTATACATATAATTTAGGACTTACAGTGTTCAGCCTGATCGCCAACGGGGCCACCGGTCAGATGGCGGCCATAAAAAACCTGGATATGGATTTTTCCAGGTGGGAACCGATCGGGATCCCGATTGCGCCGCTGATGCACCTTGAAGAGCGCAAAGGAAAACTGGCGCTGGTGATCGAAAAAAGTATTGTGGATGTGAATTCCATCGCTTTTCAGGTTGTTAAGGCCCATCGGGGGAAATGGCTGGCGGCTGCGCCGGGCGATGACCACTACAGACGCCCCGGCCCTATCCGCTTTACCGGTAACAGTGAGGAGGAAAGGCCGATAACGCTGGAACTCAATGCGATCGGAGCAAAGGATTGAACCATCCAGGATACGGTTGGGTCCGCTGATTCTCAGGTGCTTTATGGTGGCGGGGGGGGAGGCCGGCTGAAACAGCCGCACGTGGCGATGATAGAGAGAACTTGCCGGTTAGGGTGTCCGAAGAAAGCGTTGGATTTACTCTTCCGCGTCGTATTTACTTTCCAGCCGGTTCTTTTCTTCTTCAGACAACATTTCCAGCTCAACGAAAAGATCGCCAATACCCGCTTCCCGCAATATATCGTTTTTTAAAACGGTTTCCGGTCTTTCGTTGCTTATGCTGACAAAAGTTTCATGCAAATGCAGCGACGTCTTTTTTAACAGGTAGATATCGCGTCCATCAACAATATAATGATTGTCTAAAACAAAGTAGAAGACAGTTGCTGCCAGACCTATGAGAAGGTACTGTTTGATTCTCTGTTTCATTTTAGCGTTCCTTTATCTTCAAACGATTAAATTTTCAATTTTAATTCCCCGATAAAGCGGGATTTACGCTTCGCTACAACCCCGCGATCGGGATCTCCGCTGCGCTGCGACCGGCTGAGCGTGTTCGGATTTGGCATTCAGAGGTAATATCGGCTAAGTTCTTAAAAACTTGAAGACCAACGATGCGCTTGGGATTGATTGTATGTTAATTTAATATGTTATCGCATTTAATCTGCACCTTAAGCGTTCGACAATTAAACATCGGGTGATCGGTGCTTTCAAAGATCACGTATCTTCTTCCGATTATCCAGAGGTGGTATTCAAATGGTCAGTTGTCGAACTGGGTCCGCGTCGAGGAGCGGCATAATGCGGTTATGTATTATAAGGAGATCGATGATGGAAGCTAAGAGAGGTTGGAAGAGGAAGTGCCTGATTCTGGTTGTAATTTTTATCTGCGGCTGTTCCAGTCTGAACAGTTATCAAAAGCAGGGAAATCTGCGGCTTGTCGGGCTGGAAGCGCCCGTGACGGTCATGCGGGATGAAAAAGGAATGGCTTACATCTATGCCGACAATATGGATGACGCGATTATGGCCCAGGGGTTTGTCGCGGCCCAGGACAGGCTGTTCACTATGGAGCTGACCCGGATGTTTGCGGCCGGAAGGATGTCCGAGCTTGCCGGGGAGAAAGCCGTGGCCCTTGATACGCGCATGCGAACCATCGGTTTTTATCGCCACGCCCAAAAAAAGGCCCAATTGCTGGATCCTGAATCCCGGCGATTTATTCAAAAATACATCGACGGTGTCAATGCTTTTATAAGAACCCGCCCGGAAAGCCATCATTTGGAATTTAAACTCGCCGGCATCAAGCCGACGCCGTGGTCGATCGCAGATTCGTTGGCAATTGTTTACTACATGAGCTGGGATAGTTCAGCGAATCTGGGTACCGAGATCATCGCGCAGATGCTGGTCGAAAGGATAGGGCCCAAAAGCGCCGGGGAGATTTTTCCACTGAACATCAATCCGGACGAACCCGTGGCCGAGGTCTCGCAGAAACCGCCAATGATAGATGAACCGGTTCGACTCGGCCTTGCATCGGATAAACAAATCATGGGTTATCTGGCGGATCGTTTATTTGAGATCGGCAGTAACAACTGGGCGGTGGACGCCGATCATTCTCCCGGCGGCAAACCAATCGTGGCCAATGACCCTCATCTGGACGCCCGGATATTGCCCGGACCGTGGTATCCCTGCGGCCTTATCACACCCGAATCAAGAGCGGTGGGCGTAATTCCCGCAGGCGTCCCCGGCATGGTTATTTTCAGAAATGCTCATGTGGCAGTAGGCATTACCAACGCGTATGGCGATACCCAGGATCTCTATGTCGAAACCATCGACCCGAAAGATCCGGATCACTATTTGGAGGGCGATCAATCCATACCGTTTACGGTAGTTGAAGAAACGCTTTCTATAAAGAATAAAAAAGCTCCCGGGGGAGTAAAAAAACAAAAGATAAAAATAAGATTGACCAATAGAGGCCCGGTGATTTCCGGCATATTTCCGAATTTAAAAACCGACAAAGTCCTCAGCCTGCGCTGGTCGCTGGTTGAAAATATGGCAATTAAAATGGGGCTTGAGGAAATGCTACAAGCGAAATCGGTAACGGGAGTCCGTGAAGCGCTGAAGCAGGTAGATTATCTCATGCTCAACTTTACATTTGCCGACACCGAAGGAAACATCGGATGGCAGGTATCCGGCAATCTTCCGATACGGTCAAAGGGCGATGGTACCGTTCCTGTTGAGGTTACCGATAGCGGGGATACCTGGACCGGCTGGGTCCCGTTTGATGAGATGCCCCAGTTGTATAATCCCCAAAAAGGCTGGGTCGGTACCTGTAACCACAATACAACACCCAATGATTATCCTTATTACTACTCGTCGCACTCTTCGCCCTCGTACCGCTATCGCAGGCTGAAACAGCTGTTGGATACCCAAGGAATTAAAACCGCTGATAACCACTGGCAATTTCAGCGGGATACCCTCAATCTGATGGCCAAGTCCATTGCCCCAGTGATGGCCCGGGCGCTTGTGTCCCATGAGGACACCCAGCAGATGGGAGAAATTTTATCGCGATGGGACTATCATGACGATCCCGACAAGTCGGCGCCCACTATCTTTCAGGCCGTCTACCGGAAATTCGCCCTTTTGGTTTTTGAAGATGAGCTCGGTGAGGATCTGGCCGGAACCATTCTGAACAACTGGTATTTCTGGCAAGAGAGACTGGGTAAGATGGTTGTCGAAGGCAATTCCGTCTGGTTCGACAAGGTCACAACTGCCGATATCAAAGAATCCCGGGACGATCTTTTCCACCAGGCGGCACTGGCGGCAGCCGGCGATCTTGAATCGAACCTAGGCAAGGATCCGGACAAGTGGCTGTGGGGAAAAGTTCATCGCGTCGAATTTGTCAGCCCTGTGCGGCGCGAAGGCTTCGGCAAGGGGCTGTTAGGCGGCGGGTCTCACCCGGCTCTGGGTTCCGGGGAGACGCTGGGGAGAGGCATCTATGATTTTGATGATCCCTTTGACGTCACGACCTTCGCCTCGCTGCGCATGGTCGCAGATCTTGGTGATCCGGATAAGGTCCTGGCGGTGTTGCCCGGCGGTGTCTCCGGCCGACTTTTTGACAAACACGGCAAGGATCAGATTGAGTCTTTTATCAACGGCAGCAAGGTCTACTGGTGGTTCAGTGATGCGGCGATCAAAGCCCATAGCCGGAATACCTTAATTTTGAAGCCTTAAGCACATAGATTCATAAATACAGTAAGGTAACACTTGAGGAATGGATTCTATTAAAGAAAAAGAATAAACAAATTAAATATCGAATCCATTCAGCACTCAGTGTCATTCTAGGGATAAGTATTACGGCTATTACATAACCGTAATTACGAATAAGCGCACTACGTCGGAAAACCTGTTTTGAGCAAAAATACTCTATGCTGAATAATCATTCATTTCTTATTCTTAATTATATTTGGATTTTTCTCTACCTAATCATTTATGAAGACAATCAGAATTAGGATTAATATATTGAAATAATTTAATATATATTGTTATCTATTTTATAATAGGAGGGGAAGTTTTTTTCTTGACAGACTGCTGCAGACCTTGATAATGAATGAATACTCATTCATTATTTTTTTCAAAATGCTCAATTTTAGGTTTGAACCATTTTTCGGGAGGTCATTATGAGAAGAAAAATCAGAACGGCGGCCGTTATCGGCTCCGGTGTCATGGGTGGGGGTATTGCGGCCTTGCTTGCGGCCGCCGGCGTTAAAACCCTGTTGCTGGACATCGTACCCTTTGATTTGAAAGCTGAAGAAAAAAATGATCCGGCGGCCAGAAACCGCATCGTAAAAGCGGGACTGGATGCGGTATTGGCCTCGAGCCCTTCGCTGTTAATGCAGAAGAAGGATGTCAATCGCATCACCATCGGCAATTTGGAAGATGATTTTGACAAACTGGCGGATGTTGATTGGATCATCGAGGTCGTGGTCGAGAACCTGCAGGTCAAAAAAGACCTGTTTAAACGCATCGAACCGATCATTTCAAAAGGTACGGTTGTCTCTTCCAACACCTCGGGGATTCCGCTCAAGGCCATGTCCGCCGGATTAAACCAGGAATTCAAGCAGCACTTTTTAGGGACGCATTTCTTTAATCCGGTGCGCTATATGAAATTGCTGGAGATTATTCCGGGTGAGGTAACTCTGCCGGAAATTATTGAATTCATGGCCGATTACGGCGAACGGCGTCTTGGCAAAGGAATCGTATGGGCCAAAGATACCCCCAATTTTGTCGGCAACCGCATCGGTGTCCAGGGTATGGTGAAAGCGATTCAAATGATGGTCGCAGACGGGCTGACAATTCCCGAGGTGGATGCGCTATTCGGGACGGTGATGGGAAGACCCAAAACCGCCATGTTTAAAACCGCGGATCTTGTGGGTCTGGATGTGTTGGCCCATGTGGCCAAAAATACCTACGATCTGGTGGAAGATGACGAGGACCGGGACAGTTTTGTGATGCCGGAATTCGTCAATACCATGATCGAAAAGAAACTGCTCGGTAAAAAGGCCCAGGGCGGGTTCTACAAAACCGATTTAACACCGCAGTGGCAGAAAATCAGAAAAGTGATCGATCCGGGCAGCCTGGAATACGCCGAATATGAGTTGGCGAGTTTCCCGTGCCTCGATGCGGCCAAAAAAGCCAAAACCCTGCCGGAAAAAATGCAGGCCGTCGTTTACGGTGAAGATAAGGGCGCTCAATTTGCCTGGAAAGCCGTGGCCCACAACCTGATTTATGCCGCCAACCGGATACCGGAAATTTCCGACACCATTGTCGAAATTGACAACGCCCTGAAGTGGGGGTTCAATTTTGAAATGGGTCCCTTTGAAACCTGGGATGCCATCGGGCTGGCAAAATCCACCGAAAAAATGGAAAAAGACGGCATGGCAGTACCCCAAAAGGTAAAAAAAATGCTGGCCGCCGGCAACACCGCCTTTTACAAGTCCGAGAACGGAAAACGCTTCTATTATGATTTTGCCGACGAAACCTACAAAGAGCGGGTGATCAGTGAAAATATCATCTCCCTGGCATCTTTGAAATCCACCGGTAAGATCGTGAAAGAAAACCGCTCCGCATCGTTAATTGATCTGGGCGACGATGTATTCTGTCTGGAACTGCACACCAAAATGAATTCCCTGAACCGGGAAATCACCGAATTTCTGCCGGAGGTCCTGGCAACTGTGGATGCCAAGGCGGCCGGCCTGGTTATCGGCAATCAGGCCGGAGGTATGCCGGGTGCTTTCTCCGCCGGTGCCAACCTGATGGATGTTGCCGCGGCGGTCAAGGAAAACCGGTTTGCAGATCTGGAAAAAATGATTGCCGGACTCCAATACGGTTTGCTGAATTTGAGATATGCACCTTTTCCGGTGGTGGCGGCCCCTTTTGGGCTGGCCCTTGGCGGGGGGTGCGAACTTTGTCTGGCATCCGACAGGATTGTGGCCCATGCCGAGCTTTACATGGGGCAGGTTGAAATCGGCGTCGGCCTGCTGCCGGCCGGCGGCGGATGTTTAAACTTGTGGCGCAAATTCCTGGCGTCGGTTCCGGCAGCAGTAACGGATTTTGATCTGGCTAAATTCTTTATTCCCGTGTTTATGTCGATTGCCATGGCCAAGGTCTCCATGTCCGCCGCCGAGGCCCGGGCCAATGGTTTTTTGGGACCCAACGACAGAATCGTATTTAACCGGGACCATCTTATCGGTGAAGCCAAAAAAGAAGTACTCAAAATGCTTGACGACGGCTATGCGCCCCCGGTGAAGGGCAGAATTAAGGTCCTGGGTCAGGCCGCCCAGGGCATGGTGGCGGCCCAGATTTCCGACATGTCCAACGGCGGTTTTATCAGCGAATATGACGCCTTTTTAGCCAGGCGCATCGCCTATGTGATCAGCGGCGGGGATGTCAGAGACAATGCCGAAGTGACCGACGATGTCATTTTGAGCCTTGAACGCCAGGCCTTTATTGATTTTCTAAAGGAGGAAAAAACCCAGGCTCGAATCGAGCATATGTTGAAGACGGGAAAACCGTTGAGAAATTAGGCGCTTAGGGAAATTTTTCTGACATCATGGTGTAAGGAACGTTGGGTTTCAGGTGTCAGTAAAAAAAATCAAATAACAAAGCACAAATACCATTGGAAATTATTTGTAATTTGAGTTTTGGGATTTGGGATTTTATAGATTGGTGCTTGCATTTTGGAATTTAAATTTATGGAGGTAGTATCATGCGAGATGCTTATATTGTCACGTCCATCAGAACCCCTGGCTGTCGAAGAGGCAAAGGGGCCTTCAAGGATACCCGACCGGAAGATCTGTTGTCCTTTATCCTGTCCGCAGCGGTGGACAAAACCGATAACCTGGAAAAGAAGGATGTTGAGGACCTGATGATCGGCTGCTCCTTTCCGGAAGCCGAACAGGGGCTCAACATCGGCAGAATTGCAGCGCAGATGGCCGATTTTCCGGTTGAAACCACCGGGGCCACCGTCAACCGATTTTGTTCATCCGGCCTGGAAGCCATTGCCCTGGCCTCCTTAAGGGTCATGGCGGGCTGGTCGGATGTTGTCATCGGCGGCGGTCTGGAGTCCATGTCCTACGTTCCCATGGGCGGCAACTTACCCAGGCCGCATCCCGAGTTTACACGCCGGGGAGCCCAGGTTTATACTTCCATGGGCATCACGGCTGAAAATGTGGCCAACCGGTACAACGTTACCCGGGAAGCCCAGGATGAATTTGCCTATCAATCCCAGATGAAAGCCGGGGAGGCTAAAAACAAGGGGTTGTTCAAAGAACTGGTGCCCACACCGGCAACCCGCTATGTGGCCCGGGAAGACGGCACATTTAAACGTGAAACCTTGCTGCAGGATTTTGACGACGGGATTCGTGAGACCACCACCCTCGAGGGTCTGGGAAATCTGCGGCCGGTTTTTGCCGCCAATGGCAGCGTGACGGCCGGCAATTCCTCCCAAATGACGGATGGGGCCGCCGTATCGATTATTATGAGTAAGACAAAGTGAAGGAACTTGGTCTGAAACCCATCGCAAAATTCAAATATTACACAACCATCGGCTGCCAACCAGATGAAATGGGGGTGGGGCCGCGCTATGCCATTCCTAAACTCATGAAACTAGCCGGTATGGATATCAAAGATGTCGGTCTGTTTGAAATCAATGAAGCCTTTGCTTCCCAGGCGCTGTATAGCATTCGGGAATTGGGCCTCGATATGGGAAAGATCAACATCCACGGTGGTGCCATTGCCCTGGGCCATCCCCTGGGCTGCACCGGCGCCAAACTGTGCGCCACCCTTTTAAGCAATATGCGGCAGCGAGGCCAAAAATACGGTGTGGAGTCCATGTGCATCGGCGGCGGCATGGGGGCGGCGGCGTTGTTTGAGCTGTGTGATGAATAACATCCGGTCCGGTCGGCGCGCGACCGAGCCCGCATGGGCTGGTTGAATTTTAAAATATAGAGTGGGTCACTGCACACCGAGCGATCGTGACACTTTTTTCAAAGAATACAGCTTTTACCTGGTGGGAGCGGCTTCCAGCCGCGAATACCGCAGCAGCAACCGTGCTGCCGTCGTTTATCGCGGCCGGAAGCCGCTCCCACAAAGGTAATACATCGCAATTGAAAACAAATGAAATTAAATTGCGAAGCGGAGCGACATCATTATTCGACGTTTAATTTTCAATGTTCAGTCTGATCGATATTCTAAAATCATCGCATAAGTTAGCACATTTGTGGTAGGAGGGCGTATGTGCCCGCGTGTTACACCGCCTTTTCGGACCTAACCTGCAATAATACCGTCTGGTCGTCCCAATCAAGTTCCAGGAGGCTATTTATCCCGACCGCTTTACCGTCCAGTTCACCCGCAATGCATCCAGTCTTCAGCTCGTTTAAGTGTCGGCTCAATAAATCCTGCAGGTTTTTAGCGCTGGTCCGGATACCCTGGTGCAGAATCCCAGGTCCCAGCTCTTTTAATACCAGATTAAAAAGCTTGATGACGATTTGTCCGTCCCCCCGCTGAGAGGCGGATGGATTTTTTTCATGGGAGATCTGGCTGCGCAGGGATGCGTAAAAGCCTCCCCGGCGCATGGTAACCCCAACCAAGCCGGGCATGGCACCGGAAAGGGCCAGGTTTGAACCGTCGGTGACCATGGTTGAGTCCAGATCATCTACTGCCTTGGCGTTCAGAAAAATGGTTTGAATTCTTTTTTCCAGATAATCTTCGGCAATACCCAATTGGTTGCAGATAAGGTCTTTGACGCTGCAACCGGTTTGGATATTTACCCTGAAACCGCGCTCCGCCAATTTGGAAAAAATTGTCAGCAGCTCCGGCTTTACCAGCAGGGAAAGATTTATGGCTGGGATATCGCCGGATTTCTTTGTAGATGATGCTTGATCGAATTTTACCATCAGGAAATCCTTAATAATTCGAAATTTTTTAAGGCCGGAAAATAAGATGGGGAGCCTCGATCCCGGGCTCCCCCAAAATTATACAAAAGATGCTGTTTCGCTTAAAAATTATAGACCTGATCCAGCTCTTCGTCCGAAACCTCGAAAGTTACGTTATGTGGTGCCAACTGCTCTTTTTTGAAATATTCGGGCAGGCGGTCATCTTTGCTGGTAAACCCGGCCGCGGCGTTGAAATTACGCTCCTTTTTAAGAACGGATTTACCCAGTTCAGTCACATCGTCTCCGGTAAGATTTGCGCCGGCAAACGCATTGATCACATCAAGCAAGGCCTGGAAAGTTTCCGGCTGATCCAGAATTGCAAATGCGATGAACAGGCACATGCCGGTAGAGTCAATGGCCGCTGTGGCGATCTGGAGATTTCGCGAAAGCTCAATCTGGCCCTCGGGTTTCAATGCGTCTACATTGCCCCCGACTCCCAGAACATTGGCGGTTACGGCATAGCCGGCGGTGTGGTCCGCGCCCATGGTCGTGGTGGCATAGGTTACCCCGATGCCCTGCACGGCCCGGGGATCATAAGCCGGCATAGACTGGTTTTTGACCACCGGAACCCTTTCGACGCCGTACGCTTTACCGGTGACAGCCGCACCACTACCAAGGATCCGTCCCAACGGCGTGCCTTTACCGACTTCTTTGACCAGATTGATGGCCGCTTCAGCGTCGCCAAACTCGGCCACACCACCTTCCATGGCCACAGCGATGGCCGCGCCCATCTCAATGGTATCCACGCCGTAATCGTCATCGAGCCGGTCGATTTGGGCTATAGCATCCAGATCATCGATGCCGCAGTTTCCGCCGTGAGCCCACATCGTTTCATATTCGACTTGTTTGGATAAAAAGTTACCATTTTTGTCATAAAAAGTCCCCGAACATCGAATGACGCAGCCTCTATGACACCCGTGGGTTGCGGAGCCGTCACCGCCCCGGGCGTTTTCAAGCTCGGCCTGGGCTTCGCCGCTGATTTTACCCACTCCGTCAAATTGGCCGAACATGAAATTTTTCGTTGGATACCCACCGGCTTCGTTAACGATATTGGTCAGGACATTTGTACCGTATGCCGGCAGGCTTTCTCCGGTTACCGCATGTTTCCGCAGGCCGGCCACAAACTCTTTATTGGCGGCCTTGAACTTTTCGGGATCAGCAGGTGCTCTGGCTGCGGTGCCGGCGTCGTCAATCACGATGACTTTCACACCCTTGGCACCCATGACGGCCCCGACACCGCCGCGGCCGGCATGGCGGGTGGGCCTCTGTTCCATATCCGTGAAGGCAATCGATGCGGCCGGCATTTTCATTTCGCCGGCAGGACCGATGGAGATGCAGTGGACTTTTTCACCATACTCGGCTTTCATCTTGTCGACCAGATCATAGTTGCCGAGCATGCATAAACTGTTGTCTTCCTTAATATCCGCCCCGTCTTTGTTGATGAATACTTTATAGAGCGCTTTTTCTTTGGGTTTGCCTTCCAATACGATGGCGGCATAGCCCAACCTGCCAAGCATCTGGGATGGCTGTCCCCCTGAGTTTGATTCCTTGATACCACCGGTCAGCGGGCTTTTGCAGCCGACTGAAATTCGACCGGACATCGCCGCCACAGAGCCGCTCAGCATCCCCGGGGCGATCACCAGTTTGTTGTCCTCGCCGAGTGGATGACAAAGCGGCGGAACTTCCTTGGCGACAATTCCCGAGGTCATTGCACGTCCACCCAGGCCGGCATAATCACCCAGAGGCTGGGTTTTGATTTCAGGGCCGCCGTCTGCGCCCATGTTGATTCGTAGAATCTTGTCCATTGGTACCTCCTTTTTGGTGAGGGGTGTTAAAATATACTTCCCGCTATGCTTAGGTTTAAAGAAGTCTCTGGATTTTAGATCCAGCTTACATATCTTGGATGTAATTATTCGTAATAAATCGTAAAGTCAAGTAAAACCCGAAATGACATAAAACCCGATCTCGTATTCCTTTGCTGAAAAATGCCGTTAAGTTCTTTAATCTAATCCAGTATCCAGCATCCAATATCCAGCATCAGGATCGATTACTGGAGCTTCTTTTTTGTCCAATTAATATGGCCCAATTGCAAACGAAATACCAATGTCTGAAGTTTTGTTATCCATTTTTCCTTTCAAAGGTTGCCATAAAATTGGCAAGGACTTCCACGGCATCCAACGAGACCGCATTGTATAACGAGGCCCGGCAACCACCCACCGAGCGATGACCCTTGAGGCCGCCGATGCCGTTTTCCAGCGCCTGGCGGATAAATTGTTGCTCCAGTTCCTCGTTGGGCAGGCGGAAGGTGACATTCATCAACGAGCGGCTGCCGGGCTCTGCTGTTGCCCGGTAATATGGGCTGTCGTCCAGGAGTTTGTAAAGTAATTGGGCTTTTTTCTGATTTATCGTCGCCATTTTTTCAAGGCCGCCGACGGTTTCTTCCAGCCACTTCAACACGAGTTGGACAGTGTACACCGCAAAACAGGGCGGGGTATTATACAGGGAGTTTTTAGCGGAATAGGTGGTATACTTTAACATGGTTGGAACCGAATCGGGCACCAGATCCAGCATGTCGTTGCGGATGATTACCAGACATACACCGGCCGGTCCGGCATTTTTTTGGGCGCCGGCATAAATCAGGCCGAATTTTGCGGCATTCAGCGGTCTGCTCAAAATATCGGACGACATATCACAAAATATGGGCACATCTCCGGTATCCGGAAATTCAGCCCACTGGGTTCCCTTAATGGTGTTGTTCGAGGTGAGATGGACGAAGGCGGCATCATCATTAAACGGAATATCTTGCGGGATGCAGCAATAATTTTTATTCGCCGAAGATGCCACAACCTTGATCGATTTTCCCTGGATTTCGGCTTCTTTAATCGCTTTGGTGGACCATGTGCCGGTATCGACATAGTCCGCCGACTTACCCGCCGACAGAAAATTCATAGGGATCATGCAAAACTGCATGCTGGCCCCGCCCTGGATAAACAGCACCTGGAAATTGTCCCCTAGATTCAGCAGCCGTTTGGTCCTGGCGACCGCATCGTTGATGACATCGTCAAATTCTCTGGACCGGTGACTGATCTCGGCAATGGACATCCCGGATCCCTTGAAATTCAAAAAATTTTCCCGGATCTCTTCGAGCACAACCAGGGGCAGGGCTGCCGGCCCCGGATTGAAATTGTAAATTCTTTCCGTCGTCATTTTTTCCTCCGTGATTGAATGGATATACAGGTTACGAAACTGCTCCTGATAGAATATCTAATCGAAATTTTTGCTAAAATCCATCCGCTTTTATGTGCAGATCATTGTCCCCATGTCAAATAGTATATTGGAGGGTATTTGCTTAACAGGCGGGATCAAGTTAAACCTTTCAGATTGTGATGGTCTATCTTTATTCTTTTTGATTTTTTCAGAATGTCGAATATCCCGAACCGATTAAAGCAGCCAGTTCCTGAACGCTGTTCACGATAAAATCTGGGTTCTCTGCGACGAGTTAGTCCCGCGCTTGCCACCCCCATGTCGCGGTAATCGATTGCACACCTGCCTGTTTCGCTGACTGAATCTCCAACCATGCCAGACAGTATGCAAGCGTATGGTTAGCTGAGCTTGACGGCTGTTCCGTACACTAACAATTCAGCTGCAGTGCCAACAACACTCGTAGTCATATAGCGAACATTAATGACTGCATCGGCTCCCATTTCTGCAGCCTTAGCCGTCATCCTGTCGGTAGCGGTTGACCGTGCGATTCCCATCATCTCCGTGTATTCAGTCAATTCACCACCAAGAATCAGCCTGACTATGGCGGATAGGTCTTTGCCAAGCCATATGGCAAATACCGTGTGTCCCTGGACCAGACCGAGAATCTCAGTGATTTCTCGACCGGGCAGTACATCGGAGTTCAACAGGAGAACCGTGCGATCAGACTCGGTAGCCAGCGGCTCTTCAACTGATGCCGTGTGTGTCTTTTGTTCGAGAGCCAATGTCGCCAGTACCACTAGGATACCCCCCAAAAGGCAGAAAACCGCCATCCTTAGCCACCAAGGCACGACCGGATCATCTGCAACCATTACGTACCATGGCATCCCAGCAAATACTGCCGTAAACAGCCCGAGCACGAAAGCCACTGTGCCAATATGTCGAAGTAATTTCATAATTCCCTTCTTTCTTCTATAATACCGCTATCGGATGTGGATTTGTTTTACAAACATCTGCATCATCCTGCCAAAAACCAAATATCACCAATGTACCGATATATCATTAAAAAAAACGGCTTTGAGAAGGATTCTTTACAGATGATCAGCATGGCACATCTCAGCTCCAAACCAACTCCCGAAAATGTTGATATCACATGAAGTCATTATAAACAATTAAACGGAATATCGATGAGCCGTCGCCGCGGCGATGATATTCTCTTCAAGATGTTTGAAGTTCTGCATATCAGCGTTCACCACGTCCAGTCCATGTTGGAGAACATAGGCATAAGCTCGCTGAAAGGGGTTGAATGACGACGATTTAAACTTCTGACCGTAAACCCGGTCAAAGGCGGTCGGGTCGCCTTTACCCAAGGACCAAAAGGGCGCCAAATACCTGACGGCTTTCATCCCAATCAGGCCGATACCGGCTTTCCCGGCTCGATTGAGCAATTCTTGAAGTTCAACCAGTGTGGATGTATCTTGCGCCAGGCTTTTTGTGCTCCAGTCATACCAACCGGCGGGCGTAATTCCTATCATCGCCTAATCATACCAACCCGTTTCGATTAAATAGCACTACAATATGTAGGGGTGCATCGATGGCTTCAGGCTTCAGGTAGCTCAGCCAATTCTTTTCTGATCTTTTCCGGCTCAATCAGGTTCCCAAAGCGCTCAAAGATCTCCAGTGCCTTTTCAAAATACCCCCGAGCCTCTGCAATGTTACCTTGATGCTTATGCAAACGCCCATAACCAGCAAAGGCAAACGCAAGTTCGTTCTCTGCGCCTATCTTCTTACAGATGTTGACGCTCTTATCAAAATGTGCCGCAGCCTTGTTCAGATTGGCTATTTTAGCAATCTCGCCTAAAAGCCGGTTAGACCATCCTATAAAATAATTCATCTTCAAATGCTCAGCTTGATCTAAAGCCTCCTCGAGGGTTTGCTTTGACCTTTCAAACTCCTCTGATAGAAGATAGCCTTCTCCAAGCATCATTTTCACTTCTACCTCGAATGGCAAATAACGCGCAGCTTGAATCATTTGAAGCAATTGGGTCAAAAGATCAAGCCCTTTGCCTGCCTTTCCAGCTCTGCATAATGCCCATCCAAGGGGTGCCTGTGAAAATACACTGTCAGCAGGTGTTGGGGCTTTCTCAACAGCTATCTTTCCATATTCAACCGCCCGAGTTAGGTCTCCTTTTTGAATATAAGAAATTCGGCCACTTAAAATGTTGAAATATAGCAGTTATCAAAGGTCGCATAACCTTGCAAATCAGCCACCGGTGCATGAGGTCGGCTGATTTTGTCTTTTTAGGCGCTTCGTCAGGAACCAGTCGCGATGGTTACTCTTGTTTTTCAAGAATAATTGTAGTCATTAGGCGAGCAAGAATCTCTCCTCTATTAGCGAAAAATAACCAACGCTTATCTATATCTACAACTGGAATAGAATCGAAATGTAGTTCTTGCATTTTTCCCAAGACTTCTTTTGCAGAATCATTTGGAAGAACAGTTTGTTCATTTACACCAATGATTCTGCGCCTGAGTTCATTATAGTCAACAGTGTCTTTGTCTTCTGGAAGCTGGGCGACAAACGTACTAGACGAGATCCAGCCATCGAACTTTCCACTTCGTTGGAAAACAACAAAACGCAAACCAAGCGTGCTAATGTATTGTTTTAACAGATCTACTGAATATGCAGTAGTGTCTGGCAACAACAGAGTAATATCATGTCAAAAAAGTGGAAACAACCTACGGGTTGCAAGTGACAGATTTTTGAATGTAGCTGAAATCGGATGTCGATTTGGTTCAGAGTGAAAAGGAACTCTGCATTTAGTTACGGATAAGACCAACAAATTGAAGGCGATGAGGTTCAACGCCTCGCTTCCATGCAACACGAGACGATCAGTCAAGAATTTTTCCATACGTCTACTTGAAATTGCCATCATTGTCAATAATTTACTAAAATGCACTAGATTGTAGTAACTTGAGATGTCATGCTTGGTTAAATAGCCTTGTCAATAGCACAACTATCTGAAAATGAAATATATAACCACTATGCAAACAGCTTGACCGGCGTCTTGGAATCATTGCCTTGTGACTCGTTATTGTGAAATTCACAGACCGGCTTTTTTGGGGCGTCTCCTGCGGAGAAATTTTTATTGAATGACAGGTGTAATTAGTGGTATTTACGCGCCATCATCCATATGATGAATTTTAAATGAAACTGGGTGTGCAAATAAGCCCCTAGTGAGTGATCATAGCTTGGTGCATGCCGGTTAAATAGGAGGAATCAGATGATAGATGGCAAAACCGCATTAATCACCGGCGCAGGAACCGGTATTGGACGTGCCACCGCTTTGCGTTTGGCCCAGGAAGGAGTCAATCTAACGATCAATTATTCGCGCTCGGAAAACGAGGCCCAAGCAACCCAGAGGGATTGTGAGGCCCTGGGCGTTCAAAGTCTTCTGTATCAAGCCGACGTGGCGAATGACGGACGCGTGCGGCAAATGGCGGCGGAGACCATCACCAAATTTGGCCGCTTGGACATTTTGGTCAACTGTGCGGGGGTCACTGATTTCGTTGATCAGCATGACCTCGAAGGCTTGAAAGAGGAATACTGGGATCGCGTGATGAACGTCAATGTCAAAGGTATGTTTTTTTGCTGCCGGGCGGCGGCAGATGAAATCAGAAGACAAAGAGGTTGCATCATCAATATCACCAGTGTGGCGGGGATGACGGGCCTGGGGAGCTCCATTGCCTATGCGGCATCCAAAGCAGCCGGCATCAGTGTGACCAAATCTATGGCCCGGGTAATGGCGCCGGAAGCCCGGGTGAACGGCATCGCGCCCGGCATCGTTCAGACTCGCTGGGTGGCCGGTCACGAGGACCACGTCAAGCGTCTGGGGGAGGGCACGCCCCTGGGCCGGGTCGCCAGACCGGAAGATGTGGCCGAAGTGGCCTATAGCATCATCGAGCATGGCGGGTTTATTACCGGACAAACCATTGTGGTTGACGGGGGGATGTTTATTTAAGCATGGAAAACCCGGTCCCTGGGGTCAGGCGAGAAATCATCATAAAATTTTTATGCATGATTTTTGTGTTTGCGAACCTAACGGTGAAAAAATCCCCCCTAACCCCCCTTGAAGGGGATCGAGAGGGATATGAAAATGAGCTAAGCGCAATTGGGATTTTTCGGTCCTACCGCCCCAAAATAGCCGTTTTTTATCGATTTTTTAGCTTCTGCCATATTGACATTTAACGTTTAACGTTATATGGTCTGATCATGGTTACCTCATATAGGGACAAAGGAACCGAAAGGGTTTTTAACCGGTATTTTTCCAAAAATTCCCCACCAAAAATTCCCTGCAACGCGCTGTTGCAGTTGCGGTCATTGAACCCGGCACGGAATATCAATGATTTGCAAAACCCGCCATCGAGTCATTATCATTCCAATCGAGGTGCATTATGAGTGAGAAAAGAATGGCTCCTGTCCATCCGGGTGAAATCCTTCTGGAGCAATTCTTGAAGCCGCTGGCGTTGAGCCAGAACAAACTGGCTTTAGAAATCAGCGTGCCGCCGAGACGCATCAACGAAATCGTCAAGGGGAGACGAAGAGTTACAGCCGACACGGCCATGCGTTTGGCAAGGTTTTTCAAAATGACGCCTGAGTACTGGATGGGTCTGCAGGCAGATTATGATCTTGATATTGCCCGGGATGAACTGGAAGAAAAGATCAAACACGAAGTAAGACCATGCGCTTCACGGGTCACTTGACAAGGCGGCAAAAGGATAGGAAAAATGATGGCCTCGTCTCAACCAAAGATGCGAAATGAAACCGACAGCATGGGGGAAATCCAAGTTCCGGCCGACCGCTACTGGGGTGCTCAGACCCAACGGTCGCTGATTTATTTTTCCATCGGCAAGGACCTTATTCCCATCGAAGCCGTCCATGCCCTGGCGATTGTAAAAAAAGCGGCGGCACTGGCCAATCACAAGCTCGGTAAGCTGTCAAAGGATAAGATGGAGTTGATTGGGCAGGCCGCCGAAGAGGTCATCGAAGGCAAACTGGATGACCATTTCCCCTTGCATGTATGGATGACGGGCAGCGGCACCCAGTCCAACATGAACGTCAATGAAGTCATCGCCAATCGTGCCATCGAGATGGCCGGCGGTGAATTGGGCAGTAAAAACCCCATTCACCCGAACGACCATGTCAACATGTCCCAGTCTTCCAACGACGTTTTCCCAACGGCCATGAGTATCGCCGCCGCCAGGGCGATTAAAGACGTCCTGATCCCCGGGGTTAAAAAACTGCGGGATGCCCTGGATCGCAAGGCCAGGGCTTGGAACGACATCGTCAAAATCGGACGTACCCACATGCAGGATGCCGTCCCCCTGACCCTCGGTCAGGAAGTTTCCGGTTATGTGGGTATGCTTGACGATGATATTGGATGGCTGGAGGGGGCTTTGGGAGGGCTCTACAAGCTGGCGCTTGGTGGAACGGCAGTTGGCACCGGTCTAAATGCCGGTAAAGATTTTGCAAAAACCGCCGTGCAGCATATCACCACAATGACAGGCTTAAGGTTTGTACCGGCCCCCAACTTGTTTACCGTCATGGGCGCGCACAATGCATTGGTGCAGGCCAGCGCAACTATGAAAACACTGGCAGTTTCGCTCTATAAAATCGCCAATGACATCCGGTTGCTCAGCTGTGGTCCGCGGGCCGGTTTATATGAATTAAGGATTCCGCAGAATGAACCGGGCTCCTCGATTATGCCCGGAAAAGTCAATCCCACCCAGTGCGAGGCCATGACCATGGCGGCCGCTCAGGTCATGGGGTATGACACCGCCGTGGCCTTCGCAGGTGCCGGCGGCTACCTGGAGATCAACCTTTACAAACCCATGATCATCTTCAACGTCATCCAGTCCGTGCATATTCTGGCGGACAGCTGCAACAACTTTACAGACTTCCTGGTAGAGGGCGCGGAGCCGAACCGTAAGCAGATTGACCGGTATTTGCATGAATCGCTCATGCTCGTCACATCCTTGAGCCCGGTGATTGGTTATGACAAGGCCTCTGAATTAGCGCATTTTGCTTTTGAAAATGATCTGACGCTTAAAGATGCGGCCTTAAAACTTGGCTATGTCAGTGCTGAAGAGTTCGATCAAGTTGTTGACCCATACAAAATGGTGCATCCGGACAGCTCGTGAGACAAATTTATTTGACACGCTAAGGCCATTTTCCTATACTATTGTAAAAAATCAAGAATTTAAGACTGTTAAAGGAAAGCTTGTGGAAAACTACCCGAACAGCAAGAATCGTGGACGATGGTGGATTATAACAATTATTGTTGCGCTAGGTCTGGCCGTCATTGTTTTAGGCGGATATTTGGTCTGGACTTCAGTCCGTACCGAGAATGCGGAGATACAGGCAAAGGGCAAGATTGAAGTAGAGGTGGAAAAGCCCCCCGAGCTGCCGCGGATGGCGAACCAGCCTCCGAAAATCAAGGCGCCGGAGCCCATCACACCATCTTACGCACCGGATGCTCCCCTGCTTGAACAGGTGCGGGAAGCTATGAGAAAGGGAATCGATCCGGACAGTGCCCTGGCAATGGCGAAATCACTGCCGGATAAGCCCGAAAGGGCAGACGCTGCGTTTATTTTATTGGAGTACGCCGCTGAAGCCGAAATTGGGGAAGCTGCTTTAGAAGTCGGACGGTATTTTGATCCCACCTATGCAGGCGACAGCGGGACGATTGTTAAAGATCCCGAGGTCGCCCACGATTGGTATCAGTTGGCGTTGTCCCAGGGATTGCTCGAAGCCGATATTCACCTTTCAAACCTTAAACAATGGGTTACAAAGCAGGCGGCTGAAGGATCTTATCAGGCCCGCCAATTATTAAAAAACTGGCAATAGCGATTGAGTTTCCCTTCATAATAGTCAATTCTAGATCTCATTTCCGAATCGGACCCCTATTCAATCATGGAGTGTGAAATGAAGATTAAAAAAGTGATGTCCCCAAAGACAGCCGGATTATTTTCATTATTTGCGGTTTGCCTCGTCTGTTTGTTACTCATTTGGACAGGCGCCGTAACTGCCCAGCAGCGCAACCCTCTGCTCATACCCGGTAAGCGGACCTTGTATCAAAAGGTGATAACCCACCCGGGTGCAAAATTGTTTGGCATCAATGGTGACTCCGTGCAGGTTTTGGAAGATTGGATAAAGCCGTTTACGGTATATTACGTTTACGAGCGGGCTTCTGTGGCCGGCGAACCCTGGCTGGAGGTCGGACTTTCGAGTACCGCGGGTTCAGTCGGGTGGATCAATGGGGCGAAAGCTTCCGACTGGAACCAGGCCTTGACACTTGTCTTTACCGAAAGAACCGGCCGCCGGCCGGCGCTTTTTTTCAGGGATCTGAGTTCTCTGCAACTGGTAGCCGGCTCGCCCACTCCCCGAAAACAAACATCTGAGCTCGTTGCTCAATTTGGTGGAATTCAATCCGGAGAAGTGTCACGGCCGGAGGATTTTCCGCTATTGGCAGTTGAGCCGCCCGAAGAAGCTGTGTCGAAAAAGCGATTCTACCTAATCCCCATTTTTAATGCGATCGAGCTTTTTGAAGGCGTTAAATTTCTGGAAGTGGCTTCGATCGATCCCGGGTCCGGCCAACTACCGGTGGATGCGGAATTAAAAACGGCTATTGTATTCGTTATCGACACCACTGTTTCCATGAAACCATACATTGAACGAACGCGCGAGGCCGTTCGCAAAATTTATGATGCCATTGATGAAGCCGGCCTGTCCGAAAAGGTCGCTTTCGGACTGGTGGCCTATCGCAACAGCACCCGCAAAACGCCGGGTCTTATCTACGAGGCCCGGGTGTTGTCCGATCTGCGGGACGGACGTCAACGCGATCAATTTGAATTCGCATTGGCCCAAACACAGGAGGCCGACGTCTCCACCCATTCCTTTAATGAAGACGCCTTTGCCGGGCTCAAGACAGCTCTTGACAAACTTTACTGGGCACCGTATCAGTCCCGGCTGGTTTTTCTTATAACAGATGCAGGTGCGATCCGTAACGACGACCCATATTCTTCGACAGGGATGAACGAGACCGAGATCGCCGACCTAGCGGCAGCCAAGGGAGTCAAGATTTTTGCTTTACATCTTAAAACCCCCGCAGGTAAACAGCAACGTAACCACGATTATGCCGAAGTCCAATACCGGGTTTTGACCGGTCATAGCGATCCGACGGTCGGGGATCTGTATGTCCCCATCGCGGCCGATCGGGCCGCCGCCGGTCTACGGGGTTTTGGGGGGGTGGTTGAAGGTGTCGGTGCTCAGATGGTGGAATTGGTGAGAGCCACAGGAGCCGGTGAGCGTATGGTTCTGCCGGATGCATCCGCCGCTCGACCGAAGGATGCCGTGCAGGAAGCCGTGCGCAAAGCCGCCATCCTGGGCTATGCCATGCAGCTGGAATTTTTAGGCGCCCGTGGCGGCATCAAATCTCCGGAGGTAGTCAAAGCCTGGGTTTCTGACATGGATCTTGCCAGACCCGACACACCGACATTTAAGGTGGCTGTAATGTTAAC
Source organism: uncultured delta proteobacterium (assembly GCA_963765595.1). Classification (GTDB taxonomy): domain Bacteria; phylum Desulfobacterota; class Desulfobacteria; order Desulfobacterales; family JAFDCJ01; genus JAFDCJ01. Next base: position 69,179 of record CAVXXE010000077.1, on the reverse strand, counting down.
CAAAAATCAGCTCAGCGACCTTAGCTGGCGTCTGGAGGTGGTGCTTGACCAAGCCCAGAGAACCAAACGGACGGGGGCCAGAGATTTCTTCAACAGTATCCTGTCTGTGGCTGCCCAAACATCCCGTGATCCCAACCAGTTCAGCCGAAAACCAAATCAGAATCTGGGTGAGTTGGGTATTCTCGCCGAATTTCTCGATGACTTGCCCTACCGCAGCAATATTATGCGACTTACGGAAGAGGATTGGTACCGCTTAAGTCTGGGGGAGCAGCAAACATTTATTAATAACTTAAAATCAAAGATTAAAAGATATACTCAAATTCATGACGATGTGGCCAACTGGACAAGCTTCGGTGCAAAAGAACCGGGAGATGCTGTTTATAGAGTCCCGTTGAATTTGATGCCCTAAGAATCTTCGAGATTATATTTTTTGCATTTTATAGCAAAGAAAATTGTATAAGAAAAATTTCTCATCTTCGACTGATTGGTTATTTTCGATTGGTTATTCAAGATTTAAGGAATTCTTCCGATATTAAAAAGTAAAGATCATACTCCTTTGCAATCTCAGGTCAGATTACTTAATTTCCGTTCCTTATTTATTTTGCCGTCTTTAATTTAAAAATCAGATCTTTTACGAATAGATCTGCTTTTGCGGGTGGGATAAATTGCCGAGATCGACTATTAAATAAATGAGACAGCCTAACCAGGGAGACGTTAATGGTAGCAGGTAGCCAAAGTGATTTTTCGCTTAAAGAAAAGAAAGAATCCGCGACGACCCGGACTGGTGTCGCCCAAAACGAAGAGGTCTTTCGTTTAACCAACGTCACCAAAAAGTGGCCCGGGGTTCAAGGTTTTGCGCTGGCGGTGCCGGAATTGATTGTTCGTCGGGGGGAAAAAGTAGCATTGGTAGGTATGAGCGGATGCGGCAAGAGCACTTTGCTCGACCTGCTTGCCATGGTCCTGCGGCCCGACGAAGCCGGGCAGTTTGTCTTTTTTAACCAACAGGGACAGAAGCAGGATGTCATGCACGCCTGGACACGCAAGAAATTGAGTCAGCTGGCCCGCATTCGCTTGGTGCACATCGGATATGTCCTCCAAACCGGAGGACTGTTTCCTTTCCTTTCAATCCGTGAAAACATGGGAATCAGCCTACTGGGGCTCGGTTTGCCGGTAAATGACGCCGTCGAAGAAATGGCCAAGCGCCTGCACATCGAGCGGCATTTGAATAAGCTCCCCGGCCAGCTCTCGGTCGGAGAACGTCAGAGAGTGGCCATTGGCCGTGCGATGGTACATCGGCCTTCATTGGTAATTGCCGATGAGCCCACCGCTTCCCTTGATCCGATAAATGCTGAAGATATCATGGACCTGTTCAGTGCGCTGGCCGACGAGAACGGTGTCACCCTGATCATGGCGACCCATGACTGGGGGAATCTGGGCAAGCGCGGATTTCGCCATGTGCAGTTCGATTTGAAACAGGAGGCGGATCACGGCGCAGTGAAAGCCGAGGTCTACGGATAGACAGCAGGTGTATCCATTGAGACGGCGGGACACCGAGGCAATTAGAAGAGATACAAATTTCAAAACAAAAAAGGTTGTAAGTTTAAACTAAATCAGTCTGTTAAACTAGGGGGGCTGGAGCAAAGATATATATGCGCACATTTCAAACGATTTTTCGTCTGGCACTGAAAGACTACTTCTATGAGCGATTGCTTTCTGCCTGTGCGATAATGGGTTTGGCAGCCGTTCTGGCTCCTTTGCTGGTGCTTTTCGGTGTAAAAAGCGGTATCATCAACACTATGTCGGATCGCCTGCTGCAAGATCCCCGCAACAGGGAGATTTCTCCGGTTGGCAGCGGCCGCTACGGGGCGGACTGGTTTTCGGCACTGGGCAACCGCAGCGATGTTGATTTTGTGATTCCACAGACCCGTTCGATTGCGGCCAGCATGATCCTTTATAAAAAAGATGCCGCGAATCCGCGTACGCTGGTGGTGTCTCTCATTCCCACCGCGGAGGGTGATCCTCTGCTGCTGCAATACGGCCGTGTCCCGACCGCAGCCGGGCAGGTGGTGCTGTCCGATACAGCTGCGCGTAAACTCAATGTAAAAGAAGGCCAGGATATCATCGGAAAGGTAGGCCGTTCGGTGGCCGGGGCAAAGGAGCAGGTCATGGTGAATCTGCGAATTGCAGACGTTTTGCCCCATGAAGCCTTCGTCCGAGAGGCCGCCTTTGTGCGGTTGGAGCTCTTGGAGGCCACCGAGGATTATCGCGACGGCCGTGGCTCTAAGGAATTTGGCTGGCCCGGCTCAGTGAGACCGGCCGGATCGAGGATCTATCCCAGTTTCAGGCTCTATGCCCGCTCTATTTATGATGTGTCCGAACTACGCAACCTGTTGATGGAACAGGGCCTTGAAGTATATACCAAGGCCGAGGAGATCGAAACGGTCAAAAGCCTCGATCGATCGTTTAATCTTATTTTTGGCCTCATCGCTGTTGTGGCTGTTCTGGGTTACTTTGCTTCGATGGTAAGCAATGTTCTGGCCAATGTGAACCGTAAAAGCCGCTATCTCGGTATTTCCAGCCTGATAGGATTTTCAACCGGCAACATCATCTGGTATCCTATCTTGCAGTCCATCGCGACGATCGTTTTTGGCTTTACAACCGCCGTCATCCTATACAAAACAGCAGAGGTTATGATCAACAGGCTGTTTACCGCGTATCTGGCGAGCGGTGAATACGTATGTCGATTATCCATCCTGCACATGCTGTTGGTCCTGGTATTGATGCTGGTACTTTCCATCATGGCCTCGGCCTATGGTGCCTTCAAGGTGTCACGGATTGAGCCATCACAGGTTATCCGTGAAGTTTAGGTTTCAGGTGTCGGGAATCAGGTTTCAGTATCTAACTTCTCCTTTCCCTGACACCCGACACCTTCATTTTCTGACAACATGTTGTCAGAAAAAACCAGCAGGGGCCTAAGTGATAATTCGATGGAGAATTTTTGCTGAAATACAATAGAAATAATTTTTCATTTTTTAAGTCTCTGCCGCTGTCGCGTTCGCGTTGGTTGGCCAAAGGTATTCGTTTCCATTTATTACCTGCCATGGGGGCGGCCGTCATTCTGGGACTGGCGGCGGGGAGTCAGCCGCTTTACGCCTGGGATTGTTTGTCCGGCCATAACACCATTGCGCCACGGGTGCCCAGCCTGGCGGCTGGGGTCAATCCGAACCCCTCTGAGGCGGACATTGAACTTCCGATGCCCTGTGGCGCTAAACTGATTCTGCATCATGTCTGTGTGCCTGCCAAGGGCCATTTCGGGGATCTGCCACTTGACCTCGGCTGTAAAGACTGCGGTCGGCGAAATCAAAGTTTCATGGAGGGTAAACACGGAGAGGGGATCTCCGGACCTTTCACCCTTGGCGATCTGCCGGATAGCTGGCGGTTAAAACTCATGCAACTGGCTGACACGGGTGACGGCTTGTGCCCATCTACCAATGATCCGGCCAATACCGGCTTTTACTATTTTATTGGCAAATATGAAATTTCCAATTTTCAGTGGCAGGCTGTAATGGAAGAAGAATGCCGCGGGCCGGACAGCCAATTCAGCGCTGATGATCCGCGGCCGAAAATCGGTATCTCCTGGTTTGAAGCGGTCGAATTCACCCGCAAATACACTGAATGGCTTATAAAAAATGTACCCGAGATGCTGCCCGGATTTGCCCTGAATCGTTTCGGTTTCATCCGGCTGCCGACCGAGGCCGAATGGGAATATGCGGCCCGTGGCGGTCACCGGGTCACCGAATACCAGATGAACGAAGGGGAGTTTTTCCCTATGGATGGAAGGCCGCTCGCGGATTTTGCCGTGTTCACCGACGGCGAGGCCGCTAAACCGCAGGACAGGCTGGCCTGGATCGGTACAAAATGTCCGAACCCTCTGGGGCTTTTCGATACAGCCGGCAATGCTGCTGAAATGGTGTTGGAGCCATTCCATTTTTCCCTGGGATATCGGCTGCATGGGGCGGCCGGTGGGTTTGTGATCAAAGGCGGCAGTTTTCGCAAAACCCTGTTTGAAATCATGCCTGGAAGGCGGGAAGAACAGCCTTTTTTCCTGGGCGACGGGGCTTTTCGCAGCGCCGATATCGGATTTCGGGTCGTTCTGTCCGGGATTTTGACATCCCAGGATCGGTGGGGGAGTTTTGATCAGCAGTGGGCCAGCCTGGGCTTGCAGGAGTTATCGAGCCAGGCAAGGGGTGAATTTTCGGGTTCCGGGACTGGAGTGGATGGTAATAATGACCCGATCACCGAGATCGATCGACTAATGAGCGCCGCCGGCAATGAGGCTGAAAAAAAGAAACTTCTTTATTTGCGGGAAGTTTTCAAACACAACAAAGTATTGCTCAGAAAACAGGAAACCGAAGCACTAAAGAGTATCATCAGAAGCGCCGTTCTCACTGCAGAATCCCTGCAGGATTATGCTACTCGGCGAAAAGTTGTTATCAATGGAAATATGAGCCTGGAGAAGATGAAAGCGGAGACGGTGTCGGCATCCGTTATCGTGGCATTGGAGCGCGGTATCGCCAGGTCAAAAGAATCGCTCCGGATGCTCGATGCCGCCATGGATCATTTCACGAAATTTTACCTTGACAGGGTCAGAGAAGGTCAGAGTTATCCCGCAGAACTTTTTGAGCGCCAGCTCGATCTTATTTCACAAGAATTGAGTCTCGATGAAGATTACGTCCGGAGTTTGAGAAACAGACTGGACATATTCAGGAGACATGTGGCGCTCTATAAACGCCGGGCAGGAGACGTAAGCCCGGAAATCATTCAAAATGATATCCTGTCCAACAATCCCCTATAATACATTTTCGGATCTATAACCCAAAAGAAGGTGATCCATCGTGGGAGCTGTCAAATTCAATTAATTTCGGAGTATTGATTACTTTTTATTGGTCATAGTTCCGCACATCTTTACATTAAAAAGGGCACTCCCTCGGAATTCGATGGAATGCCCTTTTTAAATCAGTAGCAGTTGAAGTGCTATTGCACAGTGACATTAACTGCCGCGGGACCTTTTTGGCCCTGCTCTATGTCAAAGGTAACCCGGTCGCCTTCATAAAGGGACTTGAAACCGGTCGCATTGATTCCCGAGTGATGAACAAACACATCCGGACCATCTTCCTGCTCAATGAAGCCGTAGCCCTTGCTGCTGTTAAACCATTTTACAATTCCATCAGCCATAGTGACATCCTCCTTTAAAAAAATTCTCATAGTTCCATACTTCAGGTGCCGATATGACAGATGGATCTTTCCTTTAGAACGAAACCGGCCCACCAATTAAGAATGGGCCTTTATTGATTATTCCAATGATAACATCATTTTGAGAAAAATCAAGGTAATTTTAAACCCTTGTCGGCTTTTATCTGACAACATGTTATAAGGAACTTAAAGTTTCAGATGTTACACCCGAGGCGGATTCAAGTTTCGGCAAAAATAAATTTCCGGTTTATCCGGGGCTAGCGTCTTAACTATTACCATTCAAGTAATGAAATTGCCCGAGAAATCAACCAAAGTCCTATTTATCCATCCTCCCGTGGTACGGCCCTGTGAGCCGCCTCCGGGTATTGCGAGACTGTCCGGGGCGCTGAAACAACATGGTGTCGAATACGAAATCATCGACGCCAATCTGGAAGGGATTCTGTTTCTCAGTCAGCGGCCCCTTGAAGCCCGAGATACGTGGACCCGCCGGGCCGTCGCCCGGGCCGCGCGCAATTTGGAGGCTTTGAAGCAACCGGCGACGTATCGAAACCTTGATCGCTACAAACAGGCCGTTTTCGAGCTGAACCGGGTGTTGAGCCTGCAGGGTCGGTCCGGGAGCACTGAGGTGAGTCTTGCCAATTATCAGGACCGTAATCTTTCCCCGGTGAAGAGCGGGGATCTGATCCGGGCCTTTGAGTCTCCCGAAAAGAATCCGTTTTTCCCCTATTTTGAAAAACGGCTAAGTGCGACCATGAAAAATGATCGTCCCCGGTTGGCTGGATTTTCATTGAATTTTCTAAGTCAGGCCCTTTGCACCTTTGCCATGATCGGGGCTTTGAGGCGGCTTGATCCGACAGTCCGTATTATCTTGGGCGGCGGGTTGATCACCTCCTGGATGAGACGGCCGGGATGGAGAAATCCCTTCGAAGGAATCATCGACGGGCTGGTGGCCGGAGAAGGGGAGGCGGCTCTTTTATCAATACTGGATATGGAATATACTGCCGGATCGGTCATTTCCGATTATGACAGATTTTTGCCGCTGCCATATTTATCACCCGGATTTATTTTGCCTTACAGTGCCTCAAGCGGCTGCTACTGGCGTCGCTGCGCCTTCTGTCCGGAGCAGGCGGAGGCAAACCCTTACCGTCCGATTGCACCTTCTCGGGTCATTTCACAACTAAAATCCCTGATAGGCCTGTTGCGGCCGGCCATGGTGCATTTTACGGATAACGCTTTGAGTCCGGCGCTGTTAAAAGCCCTATGCCGGGAACCCGGCGCTGTGCCCTGGTATGGTTTTGTGCGGATTACACGGCATTTGGCGGACCCGGATTTTTGTAAAGCGTTAAAGCGGTCCGGCTGCGTTATGTTGCAAATCGGTCTGGAGTCAGGTTCTCAAAAAGTGCTGGATGGTTTCTGCAAAGGCATCGATTTGAAGATCGCGCAAAAGGTGCTGGAAAACTTGAAGCATGCAGGGATCGCCGCATACGTCTATCTGCTTTTCGGTACTCCCTGGGAAACTGAAGCGGATGCGGAGAAGACACTCGAATTTACGGTTAGAAACAGCGATGCCGTCACCTTTCTAAACCTGGCCATATTCAACCTACCAGCCTTTGGTCTACAAATAGATGGGCTGGATACGATGCCCCTGGACACCGGTGACATGTTTCTTTACCGCCGCTTCGAGCATCCCGCGGGCTGGCATCGGCAGCACATCCGAAGATTTTTGGACAAAAAATTCAGACGACACAAAGCCATTGCTCCTATCCTCCGCAACGACCCGCCGGTGTTTACCTCCAACCATGCACCTTTTTTTGCGCCTTACCGGATGGGCGCCCCAACGTCTAAACATTGCGAACCTATTTTTTCGTGAACCTTAAACGGGATGATTCAATGTAACTTTATTGAATTTAAAACTTAGTGTCGACTTGAAACATGCGAAATTCTAAAATGAAAGGAGCATACTTGCTATGAATTCATCGCCTTATCTTACGATCGTGTATGTTTTGACATCGTTAGGTCTCCTGGGTTTGGCAGTTCAGGCATTCATCGGGCTCAGCTTTTTGATCTCCAGTGTATGGGAAAAGGAGCGACGCGCAACCGTTTTCGCCGCGGTGCAATTCACCGCAATGACGGCTCTTTTGATCATCTTTCTCCTCCTGGTCGGACTTCGATTCTTCCAAACCTCAGCCGGCATGGTCCTGCTAATCGCCGGTTGTATCATGGTGGTTTTAGCCGCCGTTTTCATGGTGAGGAGAACTTCACCAAACCAGCGGGCACTGCAGGGGACCCCGGGATATATCCGCGGCAAGGTCAATCGGTTTGATGAAAGAATGCAGGTATTTGCCAGAAATCGAGCACTCCCGCCGGGTTCGAAGCAGTACAAACAATTCTACACGGAACATCCGGAACTGGAAAAATACGACTCTGAGCGAAGGGAAAAGGGCGGACCTTTGGGAAAAATCGGTCTTATAGACAGACCTCATGAAGGCCCCAATGTGGCCGCCACCCTGGCATCCCTTTCCATACCTTTCAATCTTTCCGCCCCCGAGATTGTCAAGCCTCGTTCGCACCCCTTGCTGAATGGTAAGAACATTGAGCTCAGTCCGGAGGAAGCCACCACAAGAGTAAAAGGATATGCAACCAACATCGGCGCCGACCTAGTCGGCATTGCGGAGATAAATTCCCATTGGATATACTCCCACCGAGGTGAAATTTTTCATGAGAACTGGGAGGACTGGGGCAGGGAGATCCCCATCGATCATACATACGCCGTTGTTGTGGCCGAAGAGATGTCGCTGGATATGATCAGTCCTGCCCCCCACACCCCCTCCGTCATGGAAAGCATGAAAAACTACGCCAAAGGTGCCTATATTTCCACCCAACTGGCGGCCTTTATTGCCAACCTCGGTAATGAAGCCACCGCCAATCACCTGCGTCATTATACGGCTATTCTACCACCGCTGGCTGTCGATGCCGGACTGGGGGAGGTCGGCCGCCTCGGATATCTGATGACCAAAGAATTTGGCCCCAGGATAAGACTAAGCGCGGTGACAACCAACCTTCCGCTGATTCCCGATAAGCCGGTGGACATCGGCGTCGAAGATTTTTGCAAATTCTGTAAAAAATGTGCCGTTTGCTGCCCTTCACAATCCATTCCGAAGGATGATGAGCCGCAAGAATTTAATGGAACCTTAAAATGGAAGTTAAACGACGAGACCTGCTTCGGATACTGGGCCAAAGCCGGGACCGACTGCTGCATATGCATGAAGGTCTGTCCCTGGAGTCATGCCAGGACGTTTCCCCATCGGTTGATCGTCTGGCTCATCGCCAGGAATAAATATGCCAGAAGGGCTTTCTCGGTGATGGACGATATTTTCTATGGGCGCAATCCCAAACCCAACGTTGGGCCTATATGGGCTCACTTTAAGAGTTGGGAAATGGATTAAAATTAAACCAAATAGATAGACCAGCTTAACCGAAATATGCAAGTGGCGAAGATACCGGATTCCCAACTTCTTGCATACGTGACAACTTAAGGGTGAGATTGCCCCACCCGCGCTACCCGATCCTATCTGCTGTTTAGGTAATAAATCCGAAAAACATAGGGCTGCATATTTTCAGTACACAAATTTTATCTTGACATCACAATTTGAATGTTCTATGGAAAAATTACTCGTTCTATATTAAGAACATTTATAGAGACAATATCGCCATGCCAACTGATTTTCAAAAAGTCCCTGCCATTGACAAGTGCTTCGCAATCTTGCAGCTTTTGGTAAAATCAAAAAGTGAGTTCGGTAAATGTACCTAAAATCAGTGAGTTTTTAAAAAAGGTTGCAGCTGAAATCAATCTTCGTTTTACACGAACGGAAGCAAATGAAACCGTATGATAAAACTGAAAACATGCGACTTAATATCGTCGGATTTGGGGTATTTGAAGATCTGAACCGTTGAACCATGAACGCTTTAACCCTTATGCCAGAGGCAATAAAATGAAGATCTACGAATCAGTTGCCGTGGGACAATTATTAGAAAGAGGCGCCGCCCAAGTTCCTGATAAGACCGCTGTGATCGACGGGATAAGGAGAAAAACTTACAGCGAGTTAAATTCCATGGCCGACGCTCTGGCAGCCAGTCTGGCAGAAATCGGATTAAAAAAAGGGGATCGAACCGCTATTTATTTGCCCAATTCGATTGAGTTCATGGTTGCATTTTATGCGCTGCAGAAATTAGGCGTCATCGTCGCCTGGGTGAATCCAATATATCGTAAAACCGAAGCCCAATTCATACTCCATAATTCGGAGGCCAGAGCGGTGTTTATCTTTAGTGAATGGGATGGCAGAAATTACCGTGATGACATTCTTAACCTTAGAAATGAACTGCCCAACCTGGAACTTATCTTCGCTGTTGGTGAAAATAAAGGCCAGGACGTATATTCATTCTATGATTTGATAAACAGAGGGATCGATAAAAAACTCACACCCGTAGAAATCCATCCAAAAATTGATCTTGCGATGCTGCTTTATACCTCCGGAACGACGGGTCAGCCGAAAGGAGCAATGATTACCCATTATGCAGCGGTTAGGGCGGGATGGGAATACTCAGTCGGCATAGAAGCTTCTTCTGAAGATATCTTTATCGGGTTTCTACCCATGAGTCATTCATATGGCTGCGGTTCGATCCTAATCCAGCCGATATTGCTGCAAGCAACGGTTGTCCTAATGGATAAATTCGAAGTGGAAAAAGCGTTCCAAATCATCGAACAGCGCAAGATCACGCTGCAATTGGGCGCTCCTACTCATTATATTTTAGAGTTGAATCATAAAAACCGCTCAAAATATGACCTCAGCTCTTTGCGGGCCGGTCTGATCGCCGGCATGATCGCCCCCGAGGGATTGATAACTCGAGTTGAGAAAGAGATGGGCGTTTATTTAACCTCGTTTTGGGGGGCTTCCGAGGTCGGACCGGGCCTGGGAACTATATGTCCCTATCCTTCAACTCTGGAAATCCGGGAAAAGTACATCGGTCGGCCCGTGGCAGATACTCGCATACGGATTGTGGAGCCGGTCACCGACAAAGAACTCGAGGATGGTGAAATCGGGGAATTGACCACCAAAGGCTGGCATGTCATGCAGGGTTATTGGAAGAATCCTGACGAAACTCGAAAACAGATTATCGATGGTTGGCTGCATATGGGTGATCTGGCATCTAAGGATGAAAACGGCTTTATCAAGATTTATGGCCGAACAAAGGATTTGATAAACCGCGGCGGATACAAAATATATCCCTATGAACTTGAAAGCATGCTCGTTGACCATCCTAAAGTTGAACAGGTTTGCATCGTCGCCACTCCCAACCCTGTGCTGGGCGAATCAATATGTGCCTGTGTAATTCCCCGACAGGATCAAACAGTAACCCTGGAGGAAATTCGAGAAATAATGAAAGATCAAATTGCTGCGCATAAACTGCCCGATGAACTTTGCATTATGGAGGATTTTCCCAAACTTTCCGGTGGTGTTAAGGTAAAGAAATTCGGCCCGGGAGGTCTGGCTGAGTTAGCTGAAAAGGATAAAAAACGGGAAAAAATTCGAAAGAAAAGAAAACAGAACCACTGATGTAAGTTAACGGTTTTACATGACGACCGTAGAGCCATAGATTGAATTTAGCAAGATATTCTGATGTGTGCCTATATGGCCATTTTGCCGGTTTATTCCAGTTAATGAATTAAGGAGGTAAAAGATGGGTGATGTAAAAAAAGTAAGGACGGCCTGCCGTCAGTGTCATGGGGGGTGCGGTGTGATTGCCCATGTAAAGGACGGTAAAGTCATCAAGGTAGAAGGAGATCCGGAATCTCCGATCAGTCGCGGTACGCTGTGCAGTAAGGGATTGTCGGCAACCCAGCTGGCCTATCATCCCGATCGAATTCTTTATCCGATGCGAAAAACGTCGCAGGGCTGGGAACGGATTACCTGGGATGATGCCCTGGATACCATTGCCGCCAAGTTTAATGCCGTCATTGAAGATTACGGCGCTGAGTCTATCGTCATCGGCCAGGGTACGGGAAGAGATTATGAAAGCCATCTGTACCGGTTTGCCAACCAACTCGGAACCCCAAATGTGCTGACCGCCGGGCATATGTGTTATGTCTCGCGGGTAGCTTCAACTCTTGTTACCCTCGGAAATCTGCCGATCTGCGATTACGAGGGCGGGCCCAAGTGTATCGTGGCGTGGGGCTGCAACCCGCAGTGGACCAATCCGGACGAATATAAAGGGGAAGGGTTCTGGCGCGCCTATAAAAGAGGAGCAAAGTTGATTTGCATCGATCCGCGCAAGGGTTTTGTAGCCAAAAAAGCAGACCTGTGGCTGCAGCTGCGGCCGGGCACCGATGCCGCCCTGGCCATGGGTTTCCATCAGGTCATTCTCGAAGAAGAACTTTACGACCGGGAGTTTACCGAGAACTACATCAACGGCTGGGAAGCTTTCAAGGAAAGGGTCCAAGACTATCCGCTGGAAAAAGTACAGGAAATAACCTGGGTGGACAAGGAACTTATTCGTAAAGCCGCCAGGATGTATGCAAAAACCAAACCGGCTTGCATCCACTGGGGCGTCCCCACCGAACAGACAAATAACTGCGCCGACTGCACCCGTACAATCGCCGGACTAATGGCAGCCACCGGCAACCTGGATGCACCGGGCGGCAACGTCCTTTATGTCAACCCCCCCACGCGAACGGTGGCTGAATTTTCACGCCACAAGGATCTTTCCAAAGAACAAAGAGCCAAACGTCTGGGCGGCGATCAGTATAAGCTTGGTGCCCGGGTGGCGTTCATTACGCCAAAAGTTGCCTGGGAAGCCATTCTGACCGGCAAGCCCTACCCGCTGAAAGCCGGATTGTTGTGCGGCACCAATCCGGTGATGACCCGGGCCAACGCCGGCGAAGTTTACCAGGCGCTTGATAAGCTGGAATTTTTGGCGGTAATTGATTTTTTTATGACACCCACGGCCGACTTGGCTGATATCTTTTTGCCGGCCGGCACCTGGCTCGAACAAGATCATGTGGCGGATAATTGGAAGCGACATGGGTTTGTAGTTGCAAGACAGAAATGTGTGGAGATCGGCCAGGCCTGGCAGGATCACAAAATTTTCCAGGAGCTTGGCAAAAAAATGGGCCAGGAATGGTGGGACACCGTGGACGATGCCCTTGACTACCTTCTGGAGCCTGCCGGACTTATCTGGGAGGAGTTTAAGAAGGTCGGCTATTTAAAAGGGGAAATGGTTTACTACAAATATAAAGAGCGGGGCTTTTCAACCCCCACGGGAAAATTTGAGCTATACTCGACCGTGCTGGAAAAATGGGGCTATGACCCGCTGCCCAAATACACGGAGCTTCCTGAAAGCCCGGTTTCCAAGCCGGAGCTGCTGGATCGTTACCCCTATATTCTCGATGCGGGCCTACGCACCCCGACCTTTTTCCACTCCGCTAACCGCAACATCCCCTGGCTGCGAGAAATCCGTCCCGATCCCATCGTGGAAATCCATCCGGACACCGCCAGAAAGCACGGAATCAAGGAGGGAGATTGGGTTTATATAGAATCACCGCGAGGCGGTGCTAAAGAGCGCGCTAAATTAAACGACGGTATCGATCCCCGGGTGATTGTTGCTGAACATGGATGGTGGTACCCGGAAATCAAAGAACACGGCCATGGCTGGAACATATCCAATATCAACATGCTGACCGACAACGCCCACGAGACCATGGATCCGGCCATCGGCGCCACCAACCTGCGAACCTGTTTGTGCAGTATTGCGCCGGTGGAGGAAGGGGATCGTTAAGGAAGGTTTCAGGTGTCGGGTTTCAGGTGTCAGGAGACGCCGATGTAAACCGAAACCGCCAATTTAACTGGGAAAGAAACTAATGAACATCGAACTTCGAAGGAATGAATTCTATCTGTTTAAAAGAGGATTGAACGAAGCGATTCAATTATTCGACATTAGTCATTCGACATTCCATTTGCCTGACACCTGACACCTATGCGATGGATGCAAAAGTAATCGATATGACAGATGGTGCGATTGAAAATGACTTAGCAAATGCTGCCACCTGGATCGATCCTGATACCGGCCTGGAATGGCAGTGTGAATCTCCGGGCCGGATGAACTGGCACGACGCGCAATCCTACGCCCAATTCTTATCCCTAAACGGGAAGGGTGACTGGCGCTTGCCAACGGCAAGCGAGTTGGAAACTTTACTGGACCGAACTATTTTACTGGACCGAACTACATATCGCCCAGTAATGAGGCACGAAATACCGTTTCGAGATAATTTAAGCTATTGGTCGTCTACCACTTTTGGACCTAATAAAAACAACGCCTGGATCGTAATGTTCGACGGAGCTTACGTCTTAAGCTACTATAAAACGAACGAATATTATGTCCGCTGCGTCCGCAGATGAATGTGATTAAAACGTTCATAACGATCTAATCGATCCTAACGATCTCAACGATACGAGGAGGAACAGCAATGTCAAAAGTCTCTTTAATGTTTTACAGGAAAGACTGTATGGGTTGCCACGCCTGTGAGGTGGCTTGCAAGCAGGAGCACGAACTGGGTGTAGGCCCGCGTCTGGTGCGTGTGATCGAAAAATCATCTGATTTCTTTCCAGTCTATTGTCATCAATGTGCCAACGCACCGTGCGAAGAGGCTTGCCCGGTGGATGCCATTTCAAGAAATGAGATGGGACTGGTTTTGATCGATGAAGAACTGTGCATCGGCTGTAAGGAATGTCTGGGAGCCTGTCCCTTCGGGGCCATGCAGTACAATGATGATCAGGAAACCGCCGTCAAGTGCGATCTTTGCATTGATCGTATAAAAAACGACAAGGCTCCCGCTTGTTATTCTGTTTGTCCAACCCGCTGTATTTCATGGGGGGAAACAAAAGTGCTTGCCGATCGTGTCATCCAGGAGGCTCTTCCGCAGAGAATGAGATAGCGAATCTTTGCTTGGCATAATTCTCGAATTAAAGTTAAGTATACTCCGTTTTAAAAAACAGTATTGAGGTAAAGACGCCTCCTTTGCCTGAAGCCGGGCAAGGGAGACTTTTTGTTTTTCACAGGTTGAGTGGTTCAGGGTTCAACGTTCCGGGTTAAAAACCCAGACACCTTGTATTAAAGTGATTGTGTCTGCATCTGGTTATAAGTCCGTTTCACTTAATTAACCCAAATCTAAAAGGAGGAAAAAATGGCTAAAGAAATTATTCTCTACAACTTAAGAGACGATGTGACCGATGAGGATTACAAAAAATGGTGCGAGGAGTACAAAGGCCCGGTATTGCTGGGACTGGATTCGGTTAAAAGTTTTACCCTCGTGAGCATGTTGGGCGGAATAAAAGGCAATGGCAAAGAAAGCATACCCCCGGAAGAAAACAAACCCCCGTTCAAGTACATTGGAATCCTGGATAGCACCAGCCTGGAAGACTGGAACAAAGATCGGAATTCAAAAACATTCAAGGAGGAATTTTTCCCCTGGGAAGCCTGAACCGAAGATGGGTTTCAGGACATCCGTAAACGCCAGTATCTACTATGATAATGTCAGGGTTCCCAAGGAATACCGTCTGGCAGGTCCGGGTGTGGATGCCAGTGTTTATCATGGTGCCATGACCGGTACTCAGTGGCATTCCGCCACCATGTCCCTGGGGACTGCCCAGGCAGCTTTTGATCTCGCCCTTGAATATACCGGTAACCGCAAAAGCGGCGGCAAGCCTGTGAGAGAGTGGAGCATGGCCGCAGGAATTTTGGCGGATATGGCGATTCGTATTGAAATGACCCGCGGGGCTGTCTATAATTTGTCGATCATGCTGGACAACCCTGAAATTTATGGTGCTCCGTTTTCACCCAAAATTGTCTCTAAAGCTTCCGCCACCAAAATATTTGCTGCAGATACAGCAGTTTATGTGGCAAACAAGGCAGCCGAACTGATGGGTTCAAATGGTATTTCTCCGGAGTATAACCTGGAAAAATACCTGAGAGACGCTAAAATACCTCAGTTATGGCTGGGTGGGCAGCAGATCGCACGATACCGTGTTGCTCGCGGTTATTACAAATATGAAACCAATTAATTTATAGTGAGGGTTGGCTTTGATCCGGGTAAAGGTTCGTACCATACTGGAATTTACAAAGATTTTCGGCCAGGGACACTTTGAAGTGTCCCTGGCCGACGGTAGTACTGTCGGCAATTTTCTTGAAGAATTAATAAATTCTTGGGGAGATGAACTGGCAAGCCGCTTGTTTGAACCGGGTGGTTCTAAGCTGCTTGCCCACATTGGGTTGATGGTAAACGGTCGCAGCATCAGTCTGTTGCAAAATATGGAGACCGTACTTCAGGACGAAGACGAAGTATTGATATTACCGCCGGTGGGAGGGGGATGATAATTATTAAGTGCATTAAGCCCCTTGCGGGGTTTTCTGACAACATGTTGTAAGGAACCTAAGGTGTCCCCGCTAACGCTTCGCTTCAGACGGGATCGTAGACAGGTGTCAGTGTTCAGGTTTCAGAAATTAAAAATAACAAATCACAATGACCGAACTTCAAAATTCCAAACAACTGGCTTTTGATCTTATTTGTAAATCTAATGAAACCATAACTTTGATTAGAAAAGGAGAGACCCATGTCATTAGAAAACAAAAAGATTGTGGTCACGGGCGCGGCCTCAGGCATCGGTGCCGAGACCGCCAAAACACTCAAAGCACAGGGGGCTTCAGTTATCGGCGTTGATCGTAACGAGCCAAAAGAGAACGTTGATCAATACATTAGGGCCGATCTTGGCGATCCTGACTCAATTGCGGCAGCAGTTGAAGCGGCCCCGAGCGGAATCGATGCGCTGTGCAACATTGCCGGCCTGCCACCGACCAAAGATCGGGTGGCTGTACTGAAGGTCAATTTTCTTGGACTCAGGCATCTTACTGAACTGATGATCGGGAAACTGAATGACAATGCCTCAATTGTTAACGTGGCATCTCTTGCCGGTCTTGGCTGGCCGCGGGCTGGTGAGCAAATCAAGGCCTTCCTGGTGCACAGGGATTTTAATGCGGTCGAGGCCTTCTGCGACGAAAACGGCGTGGGGAACGAGGGCGGGCGCTCCTATTTCTTCAGCAAAGAGGCCCTTATCGTATGGACCATGATGAACCGCTGGACCTGGCGTGATCGTGGCATCCGAATGAATTGTGTTAGCCCCGGTCCGGTCGAAACACCGATTCTGCCGGATTTTCTGGAAACCCTTGGCGAGCGGGCCGCAGAAGATGCCAAGGTCATGGATCGCCCGGGGCGACCGGAAGACATTGCACCGGTTATCGTTTTTATGTGCAGCGCGGGCAGTGACTGGATCAGGGGCGCGAATATTCCCGTTGACGGCGGCATGTATCAACATGTACTTTGCAACATGCACGGGCATACATAATTGAAATTTTAAAAGATTGGAGGTCTAAAATGTATCAAGGTGGATATACCGGAAAGATTTTGCGGATCAATCTTACGAATCAAACCTCAAAGGAAGAAGACTTACCTCAGGAAGTCGCAAAAGATTTTATCGGAGGGGCAGGGTTCGGGATTAAGTATTTATTCGATGAGGTGCCGGCAGGAGCGGATGCGCTCGGCCCGGACAACAAACTGATTTTTGCTTCAGGCCCCTTTTCCGGCACCACGATTCCCTGCGCCAGCCGGATGGCAGTTACGGGTAAATCACCGCTAACCGGTGCGGTGGGGATGGCATTGACGGGCGGCCACTTCCCCGTTGAGCTTAAATTTGCGGGCTACGATGCCCTGATTGTTGAAGGCAAAGCTGAAAAACCCACCTATGTATGGATCAAGGATGGAGAGGTCAAGTTCAGGGGTGCCAAGAAATTGTGGGGAATGAAAACCACAGACACCCAGCAGATCATCAAAAACGATTTGAAAGACCAGAATATCAGGGTCGCTTGTATCGGCCCGGCCGGCGAGAACCAGCTCAAAATAGCCTCTATTATTAACGAATGGCGGGCCGTGGGGCGCAAGGGACTGGGGGCGGTGATGGGAGCCAAAAACCTCAAAGCCATTGCCATCCGGGGCAGTCGTGAGGTCGCCGTGGCCGACAAGGATAAGTTAAAGACCGCCAAAGGCGAAATGACCAAAGCAATGAAAGAAAGCCATGTGCTCTATCCCAATTTTTCCAAAATTGGAACCCCCATGGTGGTGGACCACACCTGCGCCATCGGAATTTTTCCGACCAAGAACTTTTCGACTACGGGTGAGTATGAGCCGGTGGACAAACTTGGGGTGGAAGTCCAGATGACACGCAACGTGGGGTTCGAAGCCTGCTACGGATGTCCGGTGGGGTGCAGTCAGATAAAACTGGCCCAAAAGGGGCCCTACGCCGGGATACTTAGCGAAGGCCCCGAGTTTGAAACGCTGTTTTCCTATGGCGGCGCCACCGGAGTTGAGAATATAGACGCCGTCATTGCGGCCGATCGTCTGGCTGACGAATTCGGGTTGGACACGATTTCTTCCGGTGTGACGATCGCCTTTGCCATGGAGCTCTATGAAAAGGGTATTTTGAGCAAAGAGGACACCGGGGGAATCGAACTGAACTTCGGCAATGATGAGGCCATGATTGCCATCCTGAAACAGATGGTCTACCGTGAAGGGCTGGGCGGCCTGTTGGCAGACGGGTCTAAGATTGCCGCCGAAAAAATCGGAAAAGGCTCGGAAAAATACGCCATGCACGTCAAGGGGTTGGAACTCCCCGCCTATGATGTACGCGGGGCCAAGGCTCACGGACTTGGTTTTGCAACGTCCTATACCGGTGCTGACCACTGCCGGGGTTATGCTTTTCAGGAAATTTTCGGCATTCCGGTACCCCGCGAAGTGGACCGCTTTACGGCCGATGGCAAAGGCGATCTCACTAAGTGGAACCAGGACATTCGCACGGCTACCACCGATGCGCCCACCATGTGCGCCTTTTTGCTGGATATGGCGGTCGTCGGCATCGCGGCCCAGAATACGGCTTCGTTGATGGAGGCTGTTACCGGTTTAACCTATACCCCCGATGATATTTTGCAGGTAGGGGAGCGGATCAATAACCTGGCAAGAGCATTTAACACCCGGGAAGGGCTTACCCGGGCTGATGACACCCTGCCTGAAAGGCTTTTGACCGAACCGCTGAAAGCAGGAACTTCAAAAGGGCATTTCATCAGTAAAGAGGAACTGACCCAGATGCTGGATGAGTACTACGCGGCCAGAGGTTGGGATGTAAAGACCGGTGCGCCCACCCGGGAGAAGTTAAGTGAACTGGGTCTTGAGTATGTTGCTGAGCAGTTGGCTTAAACCTAACCCCAAATGTTGCTTGCCTGGAAACAACACGGAAAGCCGGAGGACTTCAGATCCTGTGTTGTTCCGCAAGGCGGACGTTGCTTTTGACGCCCTCGCCTGGCGGGATCATACGTCTAATTATATAAGCTTCGGTGTGCGTCTTTGCTCTGAAGCCCTTCGGTTTTTGCAACGTCAATTGACTTCAAAAAAAACACTTTGAAGCACATTCCCCTCATCCGAAGTTATATCCACTCTCCATTGGCCGATATAACGCTTGTCTGAAAGGGTTTTATAACTCCAGGTTCTCCATTGAGGTGATTTGATCTTCAATACGATATCGTTAACTTTTTGCCCCTTAAAGTAGTATATGTGGCGAATCGAAGAAGGCGGCCGATCGCATTCTATCATCGTCCAGATGTAGACTTTCCCCGTTGACCATTGAAAGGAATCACTAAGACTCGCAGGGTTTTTGTTTATCACATCACTGGAGGCGACCGCTTTTATAACTCGCATGTTATTGGCAACTTGTGTCCGGTACCTCGGAGAAGACTCGTTATCCAAGTCTGCGGACCCCGGTGTGTCCTGATGCAATGTGTTTTTTGGGTCCGTCAGAGCAGAGCGCTCAATTTTATTTTTTCCCGATGAAGAAGGCGCGTCATTGATGGCGGGCGCTTTGCCGGTTGTTTTTTGGAAGTGATTTTCATTTTTTTCCGATAAACCGGGCTGTAGTTTCCCCTCAAGATTTTGTTCTGGGGGTAAAAGCGCCAGGCTTTCTGTTGCTGCCGCATCTTGATGTGCCGGGCGGGATCCATCCTCTGTTTTTATCGGCTTCGGGTGATTGTTTTTCGGCAAATCCGTCGCCACCGAAGCACTTGCAGCTTCCTGTTTCTTATGGATTTTATTTTCACTATTTTTGGTGGAATCTTTTAATTCAGGGGATTGAATTGAGTTATCATTGGACTCCAGCCGGGTTTCACCCTGATTTATTCGCGAAGAGGGCGTCGACTGTATTTTCGAGTTCTGCGTGTCCACTAATTGCGCAACAAAATGAGTTTTATTCTGAAAAAAGAAATAAGTAATTCCGAAAGCCAGGAGAATGAAAAGAACCATGCTCAGGATGAGCAGTTTTTTCTTGCTAAAAGAAAAGCCTGGCAATTTGTGTCTTTTTATATCTTCCGGAAGATGATCCCGGACTTCGTTTTCATCATCGCTGTTGATTTGCAATGAGTCATACCGTTTGAGGATCTCGTCTTCTTCTATCCCTATGTATGACGCATAAGAAGCGATGTATCCTTTAATGTAAGGACCCCCGGGGATTTTATCAAATTCATCTTTTTCGAGGCAATCGAGATACCATTTTGATATTTTCGTAGATCGCGCAACTTCACTCAATCTGATGTTTCTGGCTTCCCTTCCGCTCTTAAGATAATTACCTATGGTTTGCATTGTTCAAGCTCCAGAGAATTGTTCCTTTACAAGCCAGGCTTGAGAATTCTCTATTTTACGACGTATCTTTCTTATCAAGAATTCGCACACCCACCAAATAGTGTCCTTTGTAACGACCTTTATCCATTTTGGTAATATGGACAATTTCTGTCTTGAAGTCACCATTGTGATCGGATTCACGCTCAGAAGAAAAGTTAATTTTTAAAGTTTGTCCAACTTCCAGGTAATTGAGCATGAAGGAGTCTTCTTTTACCAGGATGCTGGCACCGTTTTCTGAGGAATCTTTCAACTTGAATTGATATAGCGGTACGCCAACCAATTTTATGGATGCACCATGAAATCCCTTGGGAGCACCTCTGGATTCTGATCTCTTATCCTTAGAACTATCCTTTGTGACAGCCCGGGCCATAATTTTCCTTTCCATTCAGGTTATAAAATTAAGAAATGAACAAATTCATGCTAAAAAGTCAAGAATTTTAAATCAAATTATCGAGTTTCGTTATTATAATCCATGTTTTTAACATTGATGTCAATTTTCTAACATGGGGAATGAATTAAACTAATCATATCATATTTTTAAGCTTTAAGAGTGATTAAATAATGACCTCACCCCAAGAATCTTGAATTACAAAGCACAAAAGGAATTTCCGGCTTCAGCCAGTGATCATCAAATTGTCGGCGCTGTCACTCTGCTTTAAGTCTAATCGGGTGATAATATTTCATCTGATGCTTTATTATAACAATGCAAAAATTAGGCCAATAAAGTATCAATGAAATGATGCATAACACCCAAAGTGTGAAAAACAAACAAGAGAAAACAAATAATAACAAAAGGTTGACTGTATCCTAAGTATGCTGTATTTTGACTCTGAACCAAAAAAAGGAGAACATGTATGAAAAGTCCCGCCGGAGTCAGCTACCTGAAAAATTTCGTCCAGGCCGCAGCCATTTTATTGATCGTCTGGATGTTTGCCGCCTGTGACCAGCGCAATGAATACGTGGAGCCGCCGCCGCCCAAGGTAACCGTGGCGAAACCCCTGCAGAAGGCGATCATTGACTATCTGGAATTTACCGGCACCACCCATGCGTTTGAAGAGGTCGAATTGCGCGCCCGGGTCGCGGGTTTTTTGCAAAGCATGGAGTTTACTCCCGGTAACCTGGTTGGAAAAGGTGACCTGTTGTTTGTTATCGATCCCAGAGAATATGAATCCGAGCTAAATGCGGCTGAGGCAGAGCTGGGAAGCGCCGAGGCCACGCTGAAGCGAGCGCAGACTGAGTTTGACCGTGCGCAAAAACTGTTTAAGCAAAAGGCGGGTGCTGAGACGGATGTGGTAAAATGGCGCGGGGAGCGCGACGTTGCCAGAGCGGCAGTACTGCGGGCCAAGGCCAAAGTCGAGAAGGCCGGCCTGGATCTGAGCTACACCAAAGTGACGGCCCCGCTATCCGGCCGTGTCAGCCGCAATTTCGTGGACTTGGGTAACCTGGTCGGTGAGAGTGAGCCCACATTATTGACAACGGTTACCCGCTATGACCCGATGTACGTATACTTCAATCTCAACGAACGGGATCTGCTCAAGGTGATGACGATGAATCGCAATGAAATAGAAAAAAAAGGCCTGGATCCCGCTAAAGATACCGAGGTAAAGGCTGAGATTTCGCTATTTCTGGGGCTTGCCAACGAGGAAGGCTATCCCCACGAGGGCAAACTAGACTTTGCGGAATCGTCGGTGGATGCCGGCACCGGTACCCTTCAGCTACGCGGCGTCTTTTCCAATCCAGGTTCGTCCCCCGTGCTATTACCGGGCTTGTTTACGCGGCTGCGCATGCCCGTCGAAAAGCGCGAAAATGCTCTGCTGGTGACCGAGCGCGCTATTGGTTCCGACCAGAGCGGACGTTACCTGCTGACGGTCAACAGCGAAAACATGGTGGAGAAAAAGCCGATTCGCATGGGCCAGCTGGTCGATGGCCTGCGTGTGATCGAAGAAGGCCTGCAGCCCGATGACCGGGTGGTGGTCAACGGTCTACAGCGTGCCCGGCCGGGAGCGAAGGTCGATCCGGAGCAAACCGACATGAAATCGCTCACGGCTTCAGCCCTCAAAACCGCTGCAGAAGCCGGGCAGGACAAATCACAACCTGCGGCGGGGCCGCCTGAAGGTGATGGCGCTCAACCTGACAAGGAAGCGGAGAAAAAGAGAATAAAATCTCCGTCTGGGCCGAACGAATGGTGGATGTCGCTCTCCGAGGCGTAGGCGCTACAACCCCTACGAGCCGGAGGCTTCGCTCCTTCATTCTTAATAAGGATAAATTTAAAAGAGAGAATACCTTAAAATTGACATTCGACATCCCATAAAGGGGACCTAAAATGATTTCAAAATTTTTCATCGAACATCCCATCTTTGCCAGTGTCATCTCCATTGTGATCGTGATTGCCGGCGCGGTTTCGGTGGGTGTGTTGCCCATTGCCCAATACCCCGAGATTACGCCGCCCACGGTGGAGGTATCCACCACCTACCCCGGCGCCAACGCGCGGGTGGTGGCCGAAACGGTCGCCGCCCCCATCGAGCAGGAGGTCAATGGTGTTGAAAACATGATTTACATGTCTTCCACCAGCGCCAGCGACGGCTCTTACAACCTGACGGTCAGCTTCGATGTCGGCACGGATCTGGACATGGCCCAAGTGCTGGTGCAAAACCGCGTCAAACTGGCGGAGGCCAAACTGCCGGAGGAAGTCAAGCGCCAGGGCATCAATACCAAGAAAAAATCCACCAACATTGTGATGATCATCTCCCTGTTTTCGTCCGATGGCCGTTTTGATGAGCTTTACCTGAGCAATTACGCCACCTTGCGCCTGCGCGATGTGCTTAGCCGGATTGACGGCGTCGGTGACGTGACGGTATTTCCCCAGAGCGATTACAGCATGCGCATTTGGCTCGATCCCCCCAAACTCAAGTCCCGCGATCTGACCACCGAAGACGTGCTGGCCGCTATCCGAGAGCAAAATGTCCAGGTGGCCGCCGGGCAAATCGGCCAGCCCCCAGCCCCGCCCGGCCAGAGCTTCCAGTACACGGTTAACGTGCTTGGCCGTCTCACGGAAATTGAACAGTTCGAGAACATCATCATCAAGACCGCCGAAGGCGGGCGCATCACGCGTCTGAAAGATATCGCCCGCATCGATCTAGGGGGCAAGAGCTACGACCTCACCTCGGGCCTGACCGGCCGGCCGTCGGCCAGTGTCCTCATCTACCAGCTGCCGGGAGCCAACGCGTTGAATGTAGCCCGGCAGATATACACCACCATGGAAGATCTGCAGACCTATTTTCCCGAAGGCCTGCAGTACAAGATTCCCTATGACACGACCATCTTCGTCGAACAATCGATCCAGGAGGTATTTGTAACCCTGTTCCAGGCGGCGGGCCTGGTGTTCCTGGTGCTGTTCATCTTTTTGCAGGACTGGCGGGCAACCGTGGTGCCGGCGGTGACCATCCCAGTTTCCCTGATCGGCACCCTGGCCGTCATGCTGGCGATGGGTTTTTCACTGAACATGCTGACTCTCTTTGGCCTCGTGCTGGCCATTGGCATTGTGGTGGATGACGCTATCGTGGTGGTGGAAGCCACCGCGACTTACATTGAACAGGGCTTAAAGGCCAAGGAGGCTGCCATTAAAGCCATGAACGAGGTTTCCGGCCCCGTGGTGGCCACCACCCTGGTCCTGTTGGCCGTCTTTGTTCCATCGGCATTCTTGCCGGGCATCACCGGCCAGATGTATCGCCAGTTTGCCTTGACCATCGCCATCTCCACCATCTTCAGTTCCATCAACGCCCTGACGCTCAGTCCGGCCCTGGCGGCCCTTTTGTTGCGGCCGCCGAGAAAACGCAAGAACATATTCTTCCGTGGTTTTGACGCCGTTTTTCGCAAAACCGAAAACGTCTACGCGGGCATGGTCAAGACATTCGTACGCCGGACGGCGATCATGCTACTGCTATTTTTAGGGCTCTTAAGCCTGACCGGTTGGCAGTTTACACGCCTGCCCACGGGCTTTTTGCCCATCGAGGATCAGGGTTACGTAATGGCCAGCATCCAGCTGCCTGATGCCGCCTCGCTGGAACGCTCCCAGGCCGTTCTTGAACGGATCGACGGTATTCTCAAAAAAACACCCGGTATTCAGGAGTGGGTTTCCCTGGGCGGCTATTCGCTGATCGACGGCACCAACGCCTCCAACATGGCAACGGTTTTTATCATCATGACGCCGTGGGAGGAACGCACCGACCCGGATCTCAGCATGGCGGCGATTTTAGCCAACCTGCAGCGTCAATTTTACCAGATCCAAGAAGCCATCGCGTTTGTCTTTCCTCCTCCGGCCATCCCCGGCCTCGGTGTCGCCGGCGGCTTCCAGATGCAGCTCGAAGACCGCGGCGCTGTCGGGCTGGGAGAACTGCAACAAATGGTGCAGGAGATCATCCAGGCCGGCAATGCCCAGTCAGGCCTGACCAATTTAAACAGCACCTTCCGAGCCGATGTACCCCAGCTCTTCGCCGAGGTTGACCGCACCAAGGCCAAGACCATGCAGGTTCCGCTCAGCAGCGTCTTCAACACCCTGCAGACCTACCTCGGGTCTTATTACGTCAACGACTTCAACAAGTTCGGCCGTACCTGGCAGGTCAAGGTCCAGGCCGATCACCAATTCCGCATGGAACCCGACGACATCCGCCGGTTAGATATGCGGGATGCCGGGGGCAAGATGGTTCCCATCGGCACCCTGGTAAGCGTCGATCAAATCCTTGGGCCCCAGACCATCCTGCGTTACAACCTTTACCCGTCCGCCTCCATCACCGGTGAGGCCTCACCCGGCTTCAGCTCAGGCCAAGCCTTGAACCTGATGGAACAGATGGCCGATCGCGCACTGCCCGCTTCCATGGGCTATGAATGGACCGGTATGTCCTTTCAGGAAAAAAAGGTAGGGTCGGAAGCCATCATGGTTTTTGTCCTGGCGATCGTGCTGGTATTCCTGGTGCTGGCCGCCCAGTACGAAAGCTGGTCCAACCCCGTGGCGGTAATTCTGGTGGTGCCCCTGGCGGTGCTGGGTACCGTCCTGGCGCTGGTGATGCGCGGTTTTGATAACAACGTTTATACCCAGATCGGCATCGTGCTGCTCATTGGCTTGGCCAGCAAAAACGCGATTCTCATTGTGGAGTTTGCCATGGCTGAGCGGGAAAAGGGAAAAGGCATCCGGGAGGCGGCCATGGATGCCGCCAAACTGCGGTTTCGTCCCATCCTGATGACGGCAATTTCCTCCATCGCCGGGTTTATGCCCCTGGTGGTGGCTGCCGGTGCGGGAGCGGCCAGCCGGCAGGCCATCGGCACGGCCGTGGTGGGTGGCATGGTTGCGGCGACAGTCATGTCACTGCTGTTCACGCCGGTTTTTTATGTTGTGATGCAGCGACTGAGCGGACTTGGAAAGAAGACGCAGGACACCGGTCAGGCACCCAAGAAAGGAGTTATAAAACAAGCGCCTGCAAAATGATGTTCGGGTATGGCCGGGTCCAAGCGTGGGATGGTGAAAATATGCTAAATCCGCTTTTACAACGTCATCCCGCTTTTATTCCTATTGAATTATTGGACATAATTTGGGATTTTAGATTGCGGCCTCCGGCCAGCAGGGGCCTACGCCCCGGAGGGATTTTGGATTTGTGGAATCGCTACGCTCTATCAATTTAGAATAGACAGAATTCCTTAAATCTAAAATCCAAACTCTAAAATCTAAAATTGTATCGAACTCGTAACGGAACAAGTATCGGCTTAAAAAGGTTTAATTAAAAACATCAATTTTCACTACTCCCTTTCTAACTATCTAAATCCGTTTTAGATCAAGCGCTTTCCCGGCGAGTTTCTCATTGGCGGCTTTTAATTTATCTTCCCCCGAAATCACCGCCACCGCTTTGCGGGTCTCATTCTCATCGAAATACTTCCCGGCGGCCTGGACCACCTGGCTGCGGGTCAGCGACAACAGCCGGCTTTTAAAACGGGTTCGCATTTCATCCTCAAGAGAGATAATTTTACGGTAATATGCTTTTCTGGCAGCCGGCCCCGGGGGGTCGGGTTTGTCAATTTCAGAACACACCTGCAAAATGGCTTCCTTGACATCCTCATCGCTGAAACTTCCCGAACGAATAAAGGCGGCGGCATTATCAAAAGCCTCTAATGTGGATACGATGTGGGGATCCCGGTAGGAAGCGAAACTAAACAGACCGTCTTCGGGGCTGTATAAAGCAAAACCGCCATAGGCACCGCCCTTTTCACGAATTTCACGATGCAGGTACATGGACCGCAAAATCTTGCTGATAACGGACAGGGCCGGGGCATCTGCATGGGCCATGCGAACCGTTTCAAATGCAAGGGCCACAAAAGATACGGCCGACGATGTGCTCCACCCTTCTCTGACAGCCCCATCGTCCAGGTTGATATCCGGTGCTTTGAAGCCATCATCCTTTCCCGGCTTAAAACCGTCAAAAAGTGATTGTGCGCAACTGCGGGCACCGGTCAGGGCCGACGCTTCCCCGATCAGGGCCATCTGAAAATTCTTTTGCGTAATCAGTGCTTTTCCAATGGCGGTCAGGTCACCGGAAAGGGCGAGGAGATCCTGCTCGGTAATATCATCCGTCAGCCGTTTGATGGTCTGCAACTGATGCACGCCACTCCAGGTTTCACTTAACATGCGGGTGGCTGATAAATTTCTGGCAGCCAGAGAAATGGCCAGGCGATGGCCGCTGTGGATTACCATTGCTTCCAGGCCGGCTCGATACTCGAGGAGAATACTCTTCAAGCGGGTAAGGTTGGAAAAATCCGAATGATGAAGCAATTCTTGGATAATATCAAACATCGGCTCCTGGTTTCTCAGAAGGCATTTTCCATTAAATGAGATAAAGGGCACACAGTCCCCAATGTCGTCAAATCGGGTGCGGGCGTGGGTTGAAAATCTGACACCGCCCGTATATGCATCGATGCGCTGCGCCATCTCGGCATAATCCCGCTTGGTGGTGCCCATCCGTGAAAGCGCGGAACAAAATAACGGGGCCAGGGGTAAAAGCGCAGCGGGTAGCAAACCGGTGCCGGCTGCCGCCGCGAAATAAACAATGCCGGATGTTGCCGTTTTGTAAAGGGTGGCCCGCAAAGCATCCTCGGAAGCGTTTTCCTTGATGATGGGAACAGACGGTGGAATGTCTTCGCGCTGCAGGGTGGGCAGGCAGGAGATATCCTCTTCGGTTTCCTGCAGGCGCTCCAGAGCTTCGGCATCTTGTTTTATCCGGTCAATATCGGATTGGGACAATTCTTTTTTGATGCCGTCAAGCTCGGTGCGCACACGGCGGGTCTCATTTTCCTCCATTGCCGAGTCCGGGGTCAGGGTCAACAAGACCCGGTGGGGATTGTCCAGAAAATATTTCTGGATGCAATTTTCAAAAAAAGAACCCTTCGTCAGCTCACTTCGCAGTTTTGCCAGGTCAGCATCAAAATTCAAAACTTTCACCGGATCACCACCGTGGAACCAGCTGCCGCTGAAGCTCAGCAGAAGTTTTATCCCGTATGGATAAGGCGAATTGGTAATCTCCTTGCGATGAAACTCAATCTGATGGATGGCGGAGTCAATCAGATGTTTGTCAATACCATTTTCAACGAGATCACGAAATACGCCGACAATGATTTCCTCGATTTGTTCGACGGCTGCCTGTTCGACATCTTTTAGTCCGGCGACAAACAGGGTATCCCGATTATCGGCGTCAAAACCGGTCCCATCACACAGAGCACTGCCAAGGGCGGAATCGATCAGTGCTTTGCGCAGAGGGGAAGCGGCATTGCCAAGCAGGATCTGTTCCAGCAATGTCAGTGTCAGGACTTCAAATGTGTCCTGAATGTCCGCGGTCAGCCATGCCAGGCATACCTGGCACTTTTTGGCCGCATCTTCATTTGCGTTGAAAGGGTAGGGATAGGATGCCGAGCGCGGCTGCTTCCAGCGCGACTGGGAAGCGACATCTGTTCCAGGATCAATCCGTTTGAATCGATTTAATACCTGTTCCTCGATAAAAGCCAGGTGATCTTCGAGTGGTAGGTTGCCATAGGTGTAGAAAAAGGCGTTACTGGGATGATAATGCCTGCGATGGAACTCCTTTAGCTGCTCATGGGACAACGATGGAATTTCAGCCGGCTCCCCGCCGGAATTGTAGCGGTAGGTGGATGACGGGAACAGGGCCTTCAGGATAGATCGAACCATCACCTGATCCGGTGATGACATGGCCCCTTTCATTTCATTGTAGACCACGCCTTTATAAATCAACCGATCAGCAGCAGGATCATCAACCGCCGGATTTTTTTCAATCTCAAGGCGGTGCCCTTCC
Source organism: uncultured delta proteobacterium (assembly GCA_963765595.1). Lineage (GTDB taxonomy): Bacteria > Desulfobacterota > Desulfobacteria > Desulfobacterales > JAFDCJ01 > JAFDCJ01. Next base: position 40,754 of record CAVXXE010000077.1, on the reverse strand, counting down.
TGTTTAAAACTGAGTTCTTCCAAACGGGGGAAAAACACAGCATCCAGATAAACGCCCAGCAGATTGTAAAAGTCTTTGCGGTTCTGGGTTGAAAATGGATACATGGTCCAATCCGAGGAGGTAAAAGCGTTCATAAAGGTGTTTAAGCTTCTTTTGAGCATTGAAAAAAACGGATCCCGCACGGCATATTTTTTTGATCCGCACAAAACGGTATGCTCAAGTATGTGAGCGACACCGGTGGAGTCCCGGGGAACGGTTTTTAAGGCGACACTGAAGGTATTTTCGGCATCGTCGTTGCTGATGTGAATATGCCTGACGCCGGTAGAGCGATGCTTCAAAGCATAAAAAATCGAAGAGATCTCCTTTAGCGATTCGATTCGCTCAATGCGGTAATCATCGATACGATCACCTACCTTCAATCCGGAATTGTTGGCATCCACGATAGTGTTCATATTTACCCCGCATGTTTCTGGCGATTAAGATAGCCTCATTAACAAAATTTGATTGATATTACTGAAATGCTTATCCCATATGGGTTAAAATTCTAATATCGAAATTCGAAATGCGAAACAATGTCAAATGACCGAAATTCATAAAATCAAAACGACCCGAATAAGGTTTGGAGCATTAAAAAATTTAATATTCGGATTTGTTTCGGATTTCGAGCTTCGGATTTCGAGTTTATAAATTCCCTTAGATAATAAAAACCGAAATAACCGGTTTTTTTCCCCTTTAAGGCGGAATCAGCTAAGATGCTAGGCTGCAATATAAATCCCCCGGCTTTTACGCTTTATCTTACCGATTTTATTTAGACGAAAAATTATGTTGCGAATTTTTTTTTCGTCAAAGCCGGTTTTAGCCTGGATGGCAGCAAAACCGATGCCCTGTTTGGAGCGTTTGATAGCATCCAATACGACGTCAATAGCCGTCAGTGCTGTTTTACGGCGGCCAATCCGGCCGCCGGCATTTTCAGGACTCATCGCTGACTGCTTTATCAGATCTTCCAGACGGTCCAGTTTGGCCATTAGCCGGTCTACATCTTTTTTAGTTGGAATATTATACTGCCGCATAAAAAACTTGACCATCCAATCGAAACTTGGTGTTTTCCCTTTCCTTTTCGGCATGGGATCCTCCCTGGTGACAGGTAGCATAAACCACCATGTTGTATAAACAACATGGCAAAGAATAGCTAATGATCCGTTATTATTCTTATGGAGTCATTGTTCATAATTTGGGATTTTAGATTGCGGATTTTGGATTTGCGGAATCGCTGCGCTCTACCAATTTATAATAGACAGAATTCCTTAAATCCAAAATCTGAAATCCAAAATCTGAAATCCATTAGCGCACCTAATTTGTAGCAGAACGAAAATGGATTTAAATAGCTTTAATCCCTTTTAGGGTTTAATTCCCCGCGCTTTAAGCTAACCCCAAGAAATTATGATAAAACTAATTGATATTTGTAGAAAAGTCAAGATTTCGAATTGAAATGAAGGTGATTTTCTGATAGTTGAGACTGAAGGTAATATCGCTATTAAGGGGACTTAGATCTCTTTTAGCTTGATGGAAATGAAAGAAGAAACGGATAGTATCAAAAGTTCGATTCCGGGCCAATTCCGGCGAAGGATTCAGCAATGGAGAAACCGTTTAAAAAATTTTCGCGGTGATCCTCATTTTGTGGCGATGGGCATGGCTACCGGTGTTTTTGTGGCCGCCACGCCGTCCATGCCTTTTCAGACAGTTATTGCCGTAGCCCTGGCGTTTATCCTGCGATCCAGTAAAGCTGCTGCCGCCATCAGTGTTTGGATCAGCAATCCGATTACTTTCCCTGTTTTCTACCTGGCGAGTTACAAGGTAGGTGCGCTTTTTTTCGGTATCTCTGCTAACTACAACTCCGGCGGCAAACCGGGCGATATTCTGAAGCTGGGAGCCGACGTAACCATTGCCGCCGTCACCGGAGGCATCATCATTGGCCTTTGTCTGGCCGTCACGACTTATTTTATCACCCGTAAAATATATACAAAAATTCGCTCCCGCGAAAAATTAAATCATGACATCCCCTAGAACACTCCTTGCAGCCTGGAATTTAAGGCCAAAGAAATACATGGGCCAGAATTTTCTTTCCGATCCCTCAACGGCCGAAACCATTGTTTCCCGGGCACATCTGTCGGCAGAGGATGTGGTTCTGGAAATCGGCGCCGGCCTGGGCGCGTTAACCACTGTTCTGGCACGGGTCGTTAGGAAAGTATATGCCGTGGAAAAAGATCGACAGCTCATCGAACTGCTTAAAACAGAATTGCTTGCAAATCGGATTTCCAACTGTGAAATTATTGTAAAGAACATTCTGCAGATGGATTTGCATGCCATCACCGATACGATCGGGAAAAAAATTACGGTCATCGGAAATCTGCCTTACGGTATCTCATCCCAAATTCTCATCAAACTCATTCAATCAAGAAACGCTATTGAACGCACGGTTCTCATGTTCCAGAAAGAACTGGCACAACGCATTACCGCGCAGCCCGGCGGCAGAGATTACGGTAGAATAACTGCCATGCTCAGATACTGCGCCGACATTCGAATACTTGCAAACATCAAGGCTTCGGTCTTTTATCCGCCGCCCAAAGTGGATTCCACCGTTATCGAGACTCGGTTTAAATCCACGGCAATGTATGGTCCCCACGATGAAGCTCGGTTGTTTGCTGTGATTAAAGCAGCCTTTGGCAACAGGCGAAAAACGTTGAAAAATGCCCTGGCCGCCAGTGGACTCGGCATTGATGCGCATAGCGCCCTGGAAGCATTGCAGTCAGCAGGGATTGATCCATCCCGCCGGGCGGAAACACTCAAGCCGGCCGAATTTGTGTCTCTTGAAATCAGTCTGAGAGAGGCTATGGAATGACGAATGTAAAATGACAGATGACCAATGACAAATTGCAAGCCCCAAATCTCAAATAAAATCAAGCGCCAATTGTTTAATCTTATTCATTTTAACTTGACCCTGAAACGCAGTGGTATTAGTATGAAACTATCTCAAAATTGATAGAGTTCATCTAAGAAGGAGGCTAAAATGGCCGTTAAGGTTTTTATTAAGCGTTCGGTTCCGCAGGATAAAGCAAGAGCGATGATTCCGCTTTTCAGGCAAATGAGAGCATCTGCTGCGACACAACCCGGCTATATTACCGGCGAAACATTGAGGAGCCTGGATAAACCGGAAGAATTTATGGTCATCAGCACTTGGCAGTCATCCGAAGACTGGAAAAAATGGCTGCAAAGCAAAGAAAGAAATGAAATCCAAGGCAAAATTGATGATTTGCTGGGCGGTGAAACCGAATACGATATTTATCACTACGGATTTTCAGAGTAATCTCGGTTAGTTATTCATAAAAGTGGATCAACCGCAGAGGGCGCTGAGACCGCGGAGAGCTTATCAATTAAATATTGCATATTTTGCAGTGTATCCCAAAGACTTTCTTGATGTTTATATTTTGACTTCTTCAGCGTTCTCCCACCGGGGCGTAGGATAGGGCCTATGGCTCCCGGTTTGGAGAGACCGGAGGCTGCAAACTCTGCGGTGAATTTTCACATTAACTCGGCGATTGATACGGTTCGATCACCCAGCATATTGACATAACTTCCCATTTCGTTATCGTACCAGCCGTATATGACCGACTGGGTGACCGGTATTCTGATGACGGTCTCGCCGGGATTTGATAATAAATCAATGTTCAGCCCCGGTACCTTGGCAAGATCAATGGCTGCTTCCGCAGTTCGGGTGTGCGTTTCGTGACCTTCAATGGTAGCGGCCACCTTGGGCAATCCAATTATATCACCGGATACATTCTGATTTTCCGTGTAATACAGGTAGCCCTGGATGTTATCGGCAGCAGCCTGCCGGTAAATATCATTAATCATTTCTCTGCTGACGTAAGGCCCTGCCGGTTCTTCCTGAAGGTTAATCACAAGTATGATCAATGACCCGCTGCTGGTGGGAATCCTCACCGATTCGGCAATAAATGCGATTTCCTCCATTTCAGGTATGACCAGTCTGAGCGCCTTGGCAGCCCCGGTTGTGGTCAGGATGATGTTGTTCATAATGCTTCTATTTTTTCGCAAATCGGCCTTGCCGGCTTTGGGCAGCCGATCCAGAACCTCCTGTGACCCTGTTGCGGCATGAACCGTTGCCATCGAGGCAGACATGATTTTTTTGGAGCCGAAAGCATTAATCAGCGGTTTGACCATGTGGGCAAGACACGTGGTGGTGCAGGATGCATTGGAGATGATTTTATGACGTTGGGGATCATAATCGTTGTCATTAATTCCCATTACCGTGGTTACGGTATCCTCCGGCATGGGGGTATTTTCGACCTTAATTTTAAAAGGTGCGGAAAGGATTACTTTATCCGCTCCGGATGCCAGATGGCCCCTCACGGTTCCCTGGGGATGATTCAACCCTGAAATGGGGTCCAGAAATTGACCGGTGGTATCGACCACCAGCCTGATATCATTTTCTCCCCAGCCAATTTCGGCCGGATCCCGGTAACTCCTTAAGAAGCTGACTTTGACACCGTCTATCATCATCGAACCATTATCTTCGTCCAAATCCTTGACAACCGGCTGCCCTTTATGACCGTAAAGATACCCATGGAGCCACCCGTAGGTTGAATCTCTTTCGACATAGTGCGCGATGTCCGCCAGAGATGCCCCGGCCTGCCGACCGATGTTGACCACGATTTCATTGAAGTGTTTTCGCGCCACATGGTGCCAGACAGTCAATTTTCCGATTCGGCCGAATCCATTGATTCCTAGTTTTTTTACTTCATTATTTTGAGTAACCATTTTAATGAGGCTTCCTTTTTTTGTCTTTTGTTTATTTTTTCCCGCCTTGTCGAGGAAATTTAAGAGTAATTTCACATCTAAAGAAGAAATAAATTATAGCCAGCAAAATCAAACCGTTCGGTCCATAAATATTCAATCTTCATTCTTCAATTCCCCCTAGGTTTCATTAACCTTAATCAACCCTTTAAAAACAGAACCCTCCTGGCCGTCGATGCTGATATGATCACCGGATTTTAAGAGTGCCTGGTTAAAAACACATTCTTTTACCAATTCATCGCATGCCAGGTCTCCGCATCCCACCACACAGGTTTTGCCGAGCCGGTGTGCCACCACGGCGGCATGGGATGTCAGCCCACCGCGGGCTGTCAGCAAACCGTCGGCAGCATGAATTTCCCGAATGTCATCCGGTACGGTATCCGCCCGGGCAAGAATCAAATGGGTGCCAGGTTCCAGAAGTCGCCATTCTTCAATCTCTTTGAGGCTGAAAACCAGCCGTCCGCTCATGGCACCGCCACTCACACCGATTCCATGGCCCAGATAAACGGCTTTGCTCTGTTCTTCTAAATCAAAAGTCAACACTGTTTTGCTTTCCCGGATGGCCATGTCACGGGTCTGCAGCAGGTATAAATCTTCAACACCGTCGCCTTCGAAGGTAAATTCCATTTCCTGGGGGCTCCAGTTTCTATTGTCGATCAAATCATGGGCCCAACCCTTCAACGCTTTATAGATTACCGGAAAATGGGTTTCCAGGGTAATATCGGTCTCCCGCATTTCAATTTCCTGCTGAAAAATCGAAATGGGATTTGTATTGACCAATCCGGCAACGACATCCTCGCCCTGATTGCCAATGGTAAAGTCTCCCCACAGTTTTAAGGTATCCCCCGACCATCTGGGGTTGTGGGTAAAAATCACTCCGGAACCGGAGTTGCGGGACATATTGCCGTAGACCATTGCCTGAACGGTCACGGCCGTTCCCCAGTCGTCTGAAATCCCCATTATTTTGCGATAGGTTTTGGCTTTAGGCGATTCCCAGGAATCAAGGACCGTCTTTATTGCCAGGTACAGCTGCTCATAAGGTCTCTCCAGAATTTCAATCCCCGCGTCTCTGATCAGTTCCCGGTATGTCAGAGCCACATTTTTCATCTGTTTGCCGCTAAACCCTCTTTTATAGGAAATTTCCAGTTTATTTTTCCAGTCACTGATAATCGCATCAAAATCATCGCGCTGTAATCCGAAAGCCATTCCATAGCATTGTAAATACCTGCGATAATTGTCCCAGGCAAACCAGGCGTTACCGGTTTTTAAAGCAATACCCTCAGCGATTTCTTCGTTGTTTCCGACGTCCAGCAGCGTATCCATCATGCCGGGCTGGGAAATCGCTGAGCCGCTGCGTACCGATAAAAGCAGAGGATTTCGAGGGTCGCCGAATTTTTTTCCGGTTACTTTTTCCAATGCAGACATGTTCTGCACGACCTGGTCCCGGAAATTTTTCGTGGCCGGGGGATAGCTGTCGATAACCTCCCGACAGCGAAAGACTTCGGTGGTAATGATAAACCCGTGCGGTACGGGATATCCGAAGCTTTTCAGTTGAACCATATTGACGCCCTTGTTACCCAACTGGATGATACCGGTCACGCGGTTGCGGGCGGAATCAATCGACGTCATCGCATTTTTAGGATCATAGAGCAGCAATTTATGCAGCTTGTCCGCCGGCAGCTTATAGGACTGCTGGAAAAGGGTGGTCAGAATTCTGCTTAAGAACAAATCCAGCTGTTGAAGCCCTAACGAGAGTGCGATCTGCTCACGGAAGAATATTTCAGACACCCGATGTTGCAGTTTTTCGCGATCTTCCAGGTTTTGTTCGGGAAGAAATTTTGGCAGAATCCGGCCAAGAGAAATTTGAGTTAGAATCCGGTTCAGGTTCTGGCCGTGAATATTGTGGAAATTGTCATGGATAATGTTCTTTACCGCCTGGGCGAAGCCTTTGAAGATATCCAGATACTGGGTTTGAGTGAACCCTCTGACCTCCAGGGAATGCGCTAAAAATTCCAGCTGGCGTTCAAATTCAACGGATGCGATGCCATCCAGTTTCAAGGCTTTGTCAAGCAGTCTTAAGAGGCTGTAGATTTGGTAAAAGGTGGCTTTTGTAATCAAACTGAGATCGATATCCCGGATAAGTTCCTCGAACAGTACATTGACCAGGGTCTCAAAACGAAACATAAGCCCCAGACAATCAAATTTCATTTCATGGTAACTTCCATACATGGAGGGGATATCAATCGTGATATGCCTCTTTTTATAAATATTTTCTTTGATTTCATACGATTGATCGGACAAAATAACCTTTTTCAGCTTTTCCATATAATCCAGCAGCATGAACAGCTTCTTGGTTAAATCAGGCTCCGCTAAAGCCTGTTCCGCGCGGCTAAAATCCGGCAGCGCTTCAGTCCTCAGCTGTGCGATATAGCCCGCCAAGCTCGATGTAATCAAAGCTGTATTTCTGATGAAGCAATTTATAGAGGGCAATGGCCAGCTCAACACGCTGCCGATCGATATCGGGAACATCCGGAACCTCTTCAACCAGGCTTTTTATTTCTTCTTCAGAAAGGTTCAGTAAATCACCCGGAATGCTGATACCCTGTTCCACAAAATGAGAGAAGACCTTGTTGACACCGTCAATAAATTGTCCACGGGTATCAATTTCATCGTAGATCGACGATGGGACATACGGCTCCAGACAGGTTTTTTCCCGGGTCTGCCAGAAGTGCAAGATTGCCTCCATAAAAGGAACGATCCGGTTGCTGCTTTCAACATGACTTTGTTTTCGCAAAAAATGAATGAGTTTGTCCCTGCGATGGGTGATTTCATCAATATTGGTGGATATTTCCCTTAATTTCCCCTCGGCGCCGATATCATTAAAAAATGCCGGAAAAAGCCTTGTGAGCTGTTTGGCAAGATTATATACCGGATCGATTCGGCTGTTTAAAAACCGGGTGATGTCACGGGGGAAAATATCGATGTCTTTGATGAAAACCCCACAAAGAGAAAGGTGAATAATCAGGCCCGAGAGCAGACGGGTTGACCACTTCGGGTTTACTTCAATCAGCTCGAGCCATGTTCTGATGTTCAGGATATGGGCGCTGTTAACCTTGATTTTTCTGTCATCGTCCACCCCTTGCGGCATCGGCGCCTGGAAACCCAGATCAATGACGGAATCGATAAAAAAATTAACAAGATCGATTTCGTCGGTATTATATACGCCTTTTCCCATGTTCAGCACACAATTCAAAGCAGTGGCCTGGTACATTCGGGATTGCTCTTTTAAAATGGCAAAGGTCTTGCGGATCAGCGACTCGATATTGTGGAAATTTTCATTCTCGATGATCCAGGTAAGGGTCTGGTTAATGTCCCGCAAGGTTTCCTCGTAGATGAGAGATAACCCGTCAAGATTCATAATACGAAAAAGAAAAATTAATTTAAAATGGTGGCCCAGGCCTTTTTTATCTCTTATTTGAAGTAACTGACGGGGGACTTGTCTGTAGGCTTCCACAATCTGTCCGAAACCGGGAAGTTCAAGCAGACGGGTTAGAACCTCTTCAGACTCGATGCGTTTATCCCGGATGTTCAACTCCAGCTGACTCCGCCAGTCTTTCAGCCGGCGATGGGATATGGATTTGAAAAATTCATCGAAGTGGTAATTTTGATCGATTTCAACAGCTTCTTTTTCAAACCATGTTTGAGGATCGGCCTCATTGAGCCAGTATCCGTAGGTATGGCGGTAATATTTGATCAGCAAGAGATTAAGGGCCTTAAAATTGGTGCCGGACTCCGCAGAACTCTTTAAATAAGTCTCCGCCAGTCGGTTGATTGCATAATAGCTCCTCACGAAAAGGGAAAATAAATCATCCGGAAAGTTGCGGATGCGGTTAAAGGTATCATCAATAACTATCTGAAAATTTATGAAATTCGGACTCTGATTCTTTAATGATTTTCTGTATGAACAGCAATATATTATCAACGGAATCCCCCTTCACTTCCGCATCTTTGCAAGATTCAACGGCATTGATAAAAATCTCAATCAGCAGTTTTGCCGCTTCCGGTCCCTTGGGATGGATTTTGAGGAGGTGAAAATATTCCAGTGAATATTTTCGTGCTTCTGCGACAATGAACCGCCAGTTTTTATAAGGATGGGAAAGCTCTTCCAAAAAGGTATTCAATCCCTCCATCAAACCGTAATATTTGGACATTACTTCCTGAAGGACGGAATACTTCGCATCTATGATAACGTCAACGTGGTAATCAGCTATGTTGACCTCGAGGGCTTTGGATTTTACTGTCAAAAGTGATATCTCCTGAATGAAACGGGAAAATTTATCGTTAACGGTAGTTTAGGTTAAATAGTCATCACCGCACCGTTATATGTCAAGACTATCAAAGCTGATGCCAGTTTTCAAGGAAAGGATTGGGGTATATCAGCAGTTATGGACATCGGAGATCAACTCATAAGCCTAATTATTTTTTACGCTGTTGGGCATCAGAAGGTTTATGATAAAAAAGATGAACATCGACATGATCTCGAATGGAGAAAAATGAAGAAACAGAAATATCATTCAAGGTTCGACATCGGATTTTTTAAAACAAATGAAATTAAATTGCGGAGCGAAGCGACATCATTATTCGATTATTTAAACAACGTTGGGCGTTGATGTTCGACGTTCATCTTTCAACATCCTAACGCCCCAGCGCCATCAACCGGTACACCACCATTCCGGCAAGCCATGCTACATCTTCCGGCGAAAGGATTTGACCGATGGTGCTATCAAATAGTATGTTGGCTTCCGCCGGGAATTCCTCGTCACCTGTCCAAAGAATCAACTGCAAAGGCACTGCCGGCAGCACCTTGAATTCAAAGGCCGCATCTCCATTTTCAATTTCTCTTGCGTGAAGTTTCTCGGCGGCCCGGGAGAAACCGGATAAATTCTGGCCGAATACCTTTTTCAAGGGCTCAACGGCCCGTTTTATAAATGCACCGAAGTAAAATGCGGCGCCGGGGATCTCGCGGTAAGATATCCAGTGGCCGGTTGTCTCCGGTATCTCGGTTGCCGACATATAATGTAAGATTAAGACCTGTTCCTGGAGAGGGATCTCTTTTTCCCGTTCGGTTGTATCCTCAAATTCAAATCGAGGGAAACCAACCCGATAAATTCGGTCAAGAAAAGGGATGCGAAACGACTCTATTTCCGGTGACTCGAAACCGGAACGCTTTAAGATAACCTCGAAAGGCTCCTGGGACAGTTTTTCGACGGCAAGATTTCTGGCGTTGATGTAGTCGTCAATGCGGGGCATGGTATGTGTTCCGTGTTGCGGGTTACGGGTTTAGGTAAAGGGCATGGTGCATTGTGGGCATTGCGCATAGAGTAAGACATCGCTCATGACATAAAACAGATTGCGGATGCCGGAAATCAGAATTTGGAATTCTGATCTGTTTAGCATGTACGCTGACTTTGTGAATGACTAAAAGCCCTGCTCCAAAGGAGAAGGGCTTTTTTTTGTCATAACAGGATCGATACACTCGAATTATTACATTGAGCTACAACCAACAACTTGCAACTGACAACCTGCATCCTGATTTATAGCTCCAGCCATGAATCGGAGTACAGCGACCTGCCAAGGATCACATCCACGGTTTTAGCGTAATCCTGCATTTCTTTGGAAAGTGACCCCATCTCCGGGGCATTTCCGTCCATGGCACTATAAATCAGATCCACGACATCCTGGCGCTGTCCTTTGGCGATCGCGATAAGTTGATCATCCAGGGGATCGGCAATCACCGAATGCATGCCGTATTTTTGGAGCATTACCATGTAAGTCTGGTTGAGAATGGGGCGCAGGTTATCCGGTGGTCCGTTGGAGATATTGGAAAGTCCGCAGGTACTTTTTGCCCCCGGTGAAATCTCCTGCAGCATTTCCATAAACGCCATCAGGCTCATCAGCTGTGGTTGTTGAATGTTGACCGGCGTAACGATGCCATCCACCCAGATTTTCTCATTGGGAATGCCGGCTTCATTGGCAAAATACAGCAGCTCGACACACAGTGCCGCACGCTCATTTTCATCCCGTGGCAATCCTTCCGGACCCCACATCAAGTGCGATAAAATCGGCATTATGTTCCACGGCAAGCGGAACCATGGCCTCATAACGCTCCGGGCGTACCATGATGGAGTTGATCAGCGGGGGTTGGGGCGTATCCTTGTAAACTTTGAGTGCCGCCGCGATGGCATCGATATTGGATGTATCCAATGCCAGCGGAACATCATCGACAACTTCCTGAACCGTCTGAACCACCCAGGGCATGAGTTCATGCCCATCCTTTTTGGCCGGTCCGAGGTTGATGTCGATATAGTCCATGCCTTTTTCCCGCTGGAAAAGGGCCTCCTCCTGGATCGGCTTGGGATCGCGCTCTTTGTACGCTGCGCCGATCTTTTTGGATATTACGTTTAAACTTTCACCTATTAGTAACATACAACAACCTCCCTTTTGAATTGACGATTGATAATTGGCGATTGACAAAGGCTAATGTGTCATATTTCCGAGCTTGGCCTCAATTGGAATATTGGAATGATGGAATAGTGGAATAATGAGTTGCAATTTAGCCGATCTATAAATAAACAGGTTAAATCATAATGAAGTCGACAAGGCGGGGTATTCAAAGATCAAATAAAACAAGATATATTCTGCTTTTTCCCCTCAATATTCCATTGTTCTCTCCGAGGCGTAGGCGCAACGAGCCGGAGGCCAGTATTCCACCATTCCATTCGATTTTACTTCGCCTTGAGGAATCCGGGAAGATGAGCCGCTTCCCGCGGACCGACAGTTACCTTCCAGTCAGGCAGTTCCTCTTCCACATCACCGGCAATCGCAGCAGCATATCCGGGAATGATCAGTTCCCGATTTTTGGTCTTATCCGTGATGCCGCTCTTTTTCACGAACATTCCCACTTCATCACCGGCAAATTTACCGGCCGCCCAGGCGGTCATAACGGAAAGCCCTTCGGAATCTTTGATCAGCAACCAGGAAGGGACCCGGCTGCCTTCTATTTCACCGGAAACGATAAAATAGGTCAGGGCAAAGTTCGTGGTTACCATCACCGGCGAGTTTTCATCCGGATTGTTAATCTCGTAAATACCTTCGGTGACCGTCATCGGCCGTTGCGGATCGGTATAAATATTCAATCTTTCGAGCAATAGCGGAAACAAACTCTCGCCGGTGAAATCTGAAAGGACCACAATTCCGCCGTACTTGGCTATAAACGTTCCCGCGATTAATGTTTCCATATCCAGGTTCGATGCCATCTCACAGGGAAAGATGATGCTCGGGAAACCCAGCGCCCGGCTTCCATCTTTAAGTGCTGCACGCCTTAAGGCGATCTGATCTTGATGGGATTGTTTTATCTCCCGGGCACCGGAATCAATCACCAGATCTTTTAGGCCCAGTTCGGTGAGTTTTTCAGTCAGCGGGATGAGCCCTTCGACGGAGTCGGCTTTCACCGCCAGAGGCAAGTTATTGTCTTTGGCAAGAGCACCGTACTCATCGAGGTTTGCCTCCGTGGCCGCATACATCAATGGCCTTTTGAACCCGCACGCTTCGATGCCGGCCTTCATAACTGCCGAATCTTGGGTCATTAAAGCCAGATTGAATTCAGAGGTTTCAGCAATTTTTTTGGCTGTGCGGGCAAACGCCTTTGGGTCTCCGCCGGCATCCTGCAGCACAATCAATTCAGGTCTGAGATTCAGTCCGACCCTTTCAAACTGAAAAGCATTCCAGGTCTTGAGTTTGGTCTCTAGATCAGCATCGGCGATGTCGGACCCCACCACCGCCGCCAGAAGAGTTGGGTTATAGAACGTTTTTTCATGCCGGTACTGAACGGTTTCACCACCGGTGGTGGTGGCTCGTACGCCTTTACCAATGGCTACCGGACGAATCGGTGGGGCCGAGGCTTCCGACAGCTTTTCTCTGGCTTCATCCGACACATAAGGGCAACTGTCCAGTTCCGCCTTTCCGGAAGCAAGGTTCATGGCAAAGGCCAGGCAGGTGGGTACACCGCATTCCTTGCAGTTGGTTTTCGGCAGGAGTTTAAAAATCTGAATACCGGTTAATGCCATTTTTTTCTCCTTAAGATATCGTGTTACGAGTTACGGGTTACGGGTATCGATTTGCGGGTTACGAGTTACGCGTATCGGACTACGAGCTACGAGGCATAGAATTGGAGTTAATCCTTTATCAACTCGCAACCCGTAACACACGACGCGCAACCCGTAACAATGCTCTTTACCCGATGATCGGATCCATATCCAGGGCCGGATGCTTTTTCTCCTGCAGGAAGGGCAAAATTTCTTCCTCGGTGATACCGACGGTTTCATCGGCAATCCGATCGATCAGATCCGGGATTCCGAGTTCCTCACCCCGTTTGAGGAGCCGATCTTTGATTTCTTCTTTGAGGATCTTGGGCATCCAGACCATCCGGGCAAGTCCACCGTCACCGACAATGAACTTGCCCTGGGTGATGTTGAACTTGGAATGGCCCACGAAACCCGGCGAAGATGCGCCCCCACCCATGACACCGGCCAGCGTGGTGAACTTCATCCCGCAGGGGGTTTCACCCATGTAATCGCGGTTGACCGTCATTACCCCGTTGCAGGACGGCAGCATGGCGGCAATACACTCGCAGCAGCCGCAGGTGGTCATAGGATCGGTCACCATGGAGTAGAAGTTGTAATGGGTGACGGCTCCCCTGGAGGCCTTGTAGACAAAATCGTTGACCCCTTTCCATTGTCCCAGCACCGGATCCAGGCATTCACCTTTTTCGATGGGCTGATTCGGTCCGGTGGGATTGATTTCAAAGGAGGCTTTGCAGTCCATCCAGTTATAGGCGCCGCACAGCCCGGTCCGTTCGGGGCTGACCGAGCACACGTGATTGGGGGCGAATGACTGACACAGGGTACAGGAATAATAGGTTTCGACATCCTCGTCGGTCATCTTCTCGACCCGTTCATCGCGCGTCTTATACTCGCCTCTGGCTCGTTTGGTCAATGCATCCACGTCTTTTTTCTTGGTGTACAGGGTGATCTGAACCTTGTCGAGGATGCTTCCGAAATCCTGGTGAAACTTCGCATGCAGGACAACCCCGATGTCTTTGAGGGTAAAGCCCTTTTCTACGGCAGCCTTGCTTACCCTGAGATATGCCTCTTTTTATAAATATTTTCTTTGATTTCATACGATTGATCGGACAAAATGATCGCTTTCAGCTTTTCCATATAATCCAGCAGCATGAAAAGCTTCTTGGTTAAATCAGGTTCTGCTAAAGCCTGTTCCGCGCGGCTGAAATCCGGCAGCGCTTCGGTCCGCAGTTGTGCGATATAGCCGCCAAGCTCGATGTAGTCAAAGCTGTATTTCTGATGAAGTAATTTATAGAGGGCAATGGCCAGCTCAACACGCTGCCGATCGATATCGGGAACATCCGCAATTTCTTTGACCAGGAGTTTTATGCGATCTTCAGATAGGTTCAGTAAATCACCCGGAATGTTGAAACCCTGTTCGACAAAATGAGAGAAGACCTTGTTGACACCGTCAATAAACCGCCCGCTTGTATCAATTTCATCGTAGATCGATGCTGGGACGTACAGTTCTAGACAGGTTTTGTCCCGAGTCTGCCAGAAGTACAGGATTGCCCTCATAAAAGGAACGATCCGGTTGCTGCTTTCAACGTGACTTTGTTTTCGTAAAAAATGAATGAGTTTATCCTTGCGTTGGGTGCTTTCATCAATATTGGTGGATATTTCCCTTAATCGCCCCTCGGCGCCGATATCATTAAAAAATGCCGGAAAGAGCCTTGTGAGCTGTTTGGCAAGATTATATACCGGATCGACTCTGCTGTTTAAAAACCGGGTGATGTCACGGGGGAAAATATCGATGTCTTTAATGAAAACACCACAAAGCGAAAGGTGAATTATCAGGCCCGAGAGAAGACGGGTTGACCACTTCGGATTTACTTCAATCAGCTCAAGCCATGTTCTGATGTTCAGGATATGGGCGCTGTTAACCCTGATCTTCCGATCATCGTCCACGCCTTGCGGCATAGGCGCCTGGAAACCCAGATCAATGACGGAATCGATAAAAAAATTGACAAGATCAATTTCGTCGGTATTATACACGCCTTTTCCCATGTTCAGCACACAATTCAATGCCGTGGCCTGGTACATTCGGGATTGTTCTTTTAAAATGGTAAAGGTCTTGCGGATCAGCGACTGGATATTGTGGAAATTTTCATTCTCGATGATCCAGGTAAGGGTCTGGTTTATATCCCGCAAGGTTTCCTCGTAGATGAGAGATAACCCATCAAGATTCATAATATGAAAAAGAAAAATCAATTTAAAATGGCGGGCCAGGCCTTTTTTATCTTTTATTTTAAGGAACTGACGGGGGATTTGTCTGTAGGCTTCCACAATCTGTCCGAAACCGGGAAGTTCGAGCAGGCGGGTTAAAACCGCTTCAGACTCGATGTGTTTATCCCGGGAGTCCAACTCCAGCTGACTCCGCCAGTCTTTCAGCCGCTGATGGGATATGGATTTGAAAAAGTCATCGAAGTGGTAGTTCGGATCGATTTCAACTGCTTCTTTTTCAAACCATGTTTGCGGATCGGCCTGATTGAGCCAGTATCCGTAGGTATATCGGTAATATTTGATCAGCAGGAGATTAAGCGCCTTAAAATCGGTGCAGGACTCCGGAGAATTATGTAAATACGTCTCCGCCAATCGGTTGATTGCATAATAGCTCTTTATAAGAAGGGAGAATAAATCATCCCGGAAGCTATGGATGCGGTTAAAGGTTTCATCGATAACTGGCTTAAATTTATTTAAATACGGTCCTGACTCTTTAATGGTTTTCTGTGTAAACAGCAATATATTATCAATGGAATCCTCTTTCACTTCCGCATCTTTACAAGCGTCAGCGGCATCGATAAGAATTTCTATCAGCAGTTTTGCGGCTTCCGGTCCCCTGGGATGGCTTTTTAGGAGGTGAAAATATTCCAGTGAATATTTTCGCGCTTCTGCGACAATGAAGCGCCAGTTTTTATATGGATGGGATAGCTCTTCCAGAAAGACATTCAATCCCTCCATCAAACCAAAATATTTGGACATTACTTCCTGGAGGACGGAATACTTTGTATCTATGATAACGTCAACGTGGTAATCAGCTATATTGACCTCAAGGGCTTTGGATTTTACTGTCAAAGGTGATGTCTCCTGAATGAAGCGGGGAAAGCATATTGGTTTAGGTTAAATAGTCATCACGGCACGGTTATATGTCAAGAATATCAAAGGTGATGCCAGTTTACAAGGAAGAGATGGTATATCCCTGTGTCACGTCATTTAAACAGGTAATTGTTTGGGGAAAAGTGAGTTACTTGCTTAAAAAAAATCATGAAAATCCCAAGCACCAAAATCCAAATATCAAACAAATCCCAATGACCAAAACTCAAAATTCAAAACAGGCTCAATGATCGCGGATCATTTTTTAAGTGATCGGATTGTTTCGGTTGATGGAAGTTCGGATTTGGATATTATTTGGGATTTGAGATTTGGGATTTAAGTTGGTTTTCAGAGAAGCAAATTATTAGAACCTACTATGACGTCACCCTGTCGGATATCCTAGCGCCCCAGCGCCATCAACCGGTACACTACCATTCCGGCAAGCCACGCTACGTCTTCCGGCGATAGGATTTGACCGATGGTGCTATCAAATAGTATGTTGGCTTCCGCTGCGAATTCCTCATCACCTGTCCAAAGAATCAACTGCAAAGGCACTGCCGGCAGCACCTTGAATTCAAAGGCCGCATCTCCACTTTCAATTTCCTTTGGGTGAAGTTTCGCGGCGGCCCGGGAGAAGCCGGATAAATTCTGGCCGAATACCTTTTTCAACGGCTCAACGGCCCGTTTGATAAATGCACCGAAGTAAAATGTGGCGCCGGGGATCTCGCGGTAAGATATCCATTGGCCGGTTGCCTCCGGCATCTTGGTTGCCGACATATAATGTAAGATTAAGACCTGTTCCTGCAGCGGTATCTCTTTTTCCCGTTCGGTTGTATCCTCAAATTCGAATCGAGGGAAGCCAACCCGATAAATTCGGTCAAGAAAAGGGATGCAAAACGTCTCTGCTTCGGGTGACTCGAAACCGGAACGCTCTAAGATAACCTCGAAAGGCTCCTGGGATAATTTTTCGACGGCCAGATTTCTGGCGTTGATGTAGTCGTCAATGCGGGGCATGTTATGTGTTCCGTGTTGCGGGTTACGGGTTGCGGGCAAAAAGGGCATAGAGCAGAGGGCATAGCGCATAGAGCAAGACATCGCTCATGACAGAGAACAGATTACGGATGCCGGAAATAAGATGTTTTCCATCCTTGTTCTCTGTCATCTGTTTTCTGTCCTCTGATATCAAGTTGCGAGTCACAGGTTACGAGTTAGGAATTGATTTTTTGCATGTAAGTTGGATGTGAAGATAAAAGCCCTACTCCAAAGAAGAAGGGCTTTTTTGTCATAGCAGAACCGATACACTCGAATTATTGCGTTGAGCTACAACCAACAACTTGCAACTTACAACCCGCAATCCCGATTTACAGCTCCAGCCATGAATCGGAGTACAGCGACCGGCCGAGGATAACATCCACGGTCTTGACATAATCCTGCATTTCTTTGGAAAGTGACCCCATCTCCGGGGCGTTTCCGTCCATGGCACTATAAATCAAATCTACGACGTCCTGGCGCTGTCCTTTGGCGATCGCGATGAGCTGATCATCAAGAGGATCGGCAATCACCGAATGCATACCATATTTTTGGAGCATTACCATGTAAGTCTGGTTGAGAATGGGGCGCAGGTTATCCGGTGGTCCGTTGGAGATATTGGAAAGTCCGCAGGTACTTTTTGCTCCCGGTGAAATATCCTGCAGCATTTCCATAAATGTCATCAGGCTCATAAGCTGTGGTTGTTGAATGTTAACCGGCGTAACGATGCCGTCCACCCAGATCTTTTCATTGGGAATGCCGGCTTCATTGGCAAAATACAGCAGCTCGACGCACAGCGCCGCGCGCTCATTCTCATCCCGTGGTAAACCTTCCGGACCCCACATCAAGGCGATAAAATCGGCATTATGTTCCACAGCAAGCGGAACCATGGGTTCATAGCGTTCCGGGCGTACCATGATGGAGTTGATCAGTGGCGGTTGGGGCGTATCCTTGTAAACCTTGAGTGCCGCCGCGATGGCATCGATATTGGACGTATCCAATGCCAGCGGTAGATCATCGACAACTTCCTGAACTGTCTGAACCACCCAGGGCATGAGTTCATGCCCATCCTTTTTGGCCGGTCCGAGGTTGATGTCGATATAGTCCATGCCTTTTTCCCGCTGGAAAAGGGCCTCTTCCTGGATCGGCTTGGGGTCGCGCGCTTTGTACGCTGCACCGATCTTCTTGGATATTACGTTTAAACTTTCACCTATTAGTAACATACAACCTCCCTTTTGAATTGACGATTGATATTTGGCATTGACAAAGGCTAACGTATCAAATTCTGAGGCGACCGGAAAATGGAATAATGGTTTTCTATTTCGCCTTGAGGAATCCGGGAAGATGAGCGGCTTCTCGCGGACCGACAGTGATCTTCCAGTCAGGCAGTTCTTCTTCAACATCACCGGCAATCGAGGCGGCATATCCGGGAATGATCAGTTCCCGAGTTTTGACTTTATCGGTGATGCCGCTTTTTTTCACGAACATTCCCACTTCATCACCGGCAAATTTGCCGGCCGCCCAAGCGGTCATCACGGAAAGCCCCTCGGAATCTTTGATCAGCAACCAGGCCGGAACCCGGCTGCCTTCGACTTCACCGGAAACGATAAAATAGGTCAGGGCAAAGTTCGTGGTTACCATCACCGGCGAGTTTTCATCCGGATTGTTAATCTCGTAGATGCCTTCGGTGACCGTCATCGGCCGTTGCGGATCGGTGAAAATATTCAATCGTTCGAGCAACAGCGGAAATAAACTCTCGCCGGTAAAATCTGAAAGCACTACAATTCCGCCGTACTTGGCTATAAACGTTCCCGCAATTAATGATTCCATATCCAGGTTCGATGCCATCTCACAGGGAAAGATAATGCTCGGAAAACCCAGCGCCCGGTTTAAGTCTTTAAGTGCAGCGCGCCTCAAAGCGATCTGGTCTTGATGGGATTGTTTTATCTCCCTGGCACCGGAGTCAAGCACCAGATCTTTCAGACCCAGTTCGGTGAGTTTTTCAGTCAGCGGGATGAGTCCTTCGATGGAGTCGGCTTTGACCGCCAGGGGTAAATTATGGTCTTTGGCCAGAGCGCCGTACGCATCTATGTTTGCCTCGGTTGCCGCATACATCAAAGGTCTTTTAAACCCGCAGACCTCGATGCCGGCTTTCATAACCGCCGGATCTTGCGTCATTAAAGCAAGATTGAATTCAGAGGTTTCGGCAATTTTTTTGGCTGTGCGGGCAAACGCCTCTTTGTCCCCGCCGGCATCCTTGAGCACAATCAATTCAGGTCTGAGATTCAGGCCGACCCTTTCAAACTGAAAGGCATTCCAGGTCTTGAGCTTGGTTTCAAGGTCTGCCTCGTCAATGTCGGATGCCACTGTGGCTGCCAGCAAAGTGGGGTTATAAAATGTTTTTTCGTGCCGGTACTGAACGGTTTCACCACCGGTAGTGGCGGCCCGTACCCCTTTCCCGATGGCCACCGGGCGGATCGGCGGAGCTGAGGCCTCCGCCAGCTGTTCTCTGGCCTCATCAGACACGTAAGGGCAGGCGTCCAACTCAGCCTTGCCGGAAGCAAGGTTCATGGCAAAGGCCAGACAAGTAGGAACCCCGCATTCTTTACAATTGGTTTTCGGCAGGAGTTTAAAAATCTGAATACCGGTTAATGCCATTTTTTTCTCCTTAATGTCGTGTTACGAGTTACGGGTTACGGGCAAAAAGAGCATAGAGCAAAGGGCATAGCGTATAGAATAAAACATCGCTGATGACAGAAAACAGATTACGGGTTCCGGGAATCAGTTGTTTTTTCCGTCCTCTGTTCTCTGTTTTCTATCACCTGACCTCCGCCATCTGTTTTTATCCGATGATCGGATCCATATCCAGGGCCGGATGCTTTTTCTCCTGCAGGAAGGGCAAAATTTCTTCCTCGGTGATACCGACGGTTTCGTCGGCAATCCGATCGATCAGATCGGGGATTCCGAGTTCCTCACCGCGTTTGAGGAGCCGGTCTTTGATCTCTTCTTTGAGAATCTTGGGCATCCAGACCATCCGTGCAAGCCCGCCGTCACCGACGATGAATTTGCCCTGGGTGATGTTGAACTTGGAATGGCCCACAAAACCCGGCGAAGAGGCACCGCCACCCATGACACCGGCCAGAGTGGTGAATTTCATCCCGCAGGGGGTTTCGCCCATGTAATCCCGGTTGACCGTCATGACCCCGTTGCAGGACGGCAGCATGGCGGCAATACACTCGCAGCAGCCACAGGTGGTCATGGGATCGATCACCATGGAGTAAAAGTTATAATGGGTGACGGCTCCCCTGGATGCCTTGTAAACAAAATCGTTGACCCCTTTCCACTGCCCCAGCACCGGATCCAGGCACTCGCCCTTTTCGATAGGCTGATTGGGTCCGGTGGGATTGATTTCAAAAGAGGCTTTGCAGTCCATCCAATTGTAAGCGCCGCAAAGTCCGGTACGCTCTGGGCTGACCGAGCACACGTGGTTGGGGGCAAACGACTGACACAGGGTGCAGGAGTAATACGTTTCCACATCCTCGTCCCTCATCTTCTCGACCCGTTCATCGCGCGTCTTATATTCCCCTCTGGCCCGTTTGGTCAATGCATCCACGTCTTTTTTCTTGGTGTACAGGGTGATCTGAACCTTGTCGAGGATGCTTCCGAAATCCTGGTGAAACTTCGCATGCAGGACAACCCCGATGTCTTTGAGGGTAAAGCCCTTTTCTACGGCAGCCTTGCTTACCCTGATCCAGGAAATATCCCTTTGGCCGATATGCATAATTCCCTGGATATAGTTGATTAAATGGTGAATCTGTCGTTCGATGATCGGCTCGAAATCCGTTTGGAATTCCCGGCCGGCAATTTGGACGTAGATGCCCAGGGGAAAGGTTCCGCCTTCTTTGACATCCGCGATATCGGGGCCGACGATGTCTACTTTGCCGTCTTCGATCTCGTTCATTTCGGCCATTTTGACCAGTTCGGTGCACTGGGTTTTGCCGCCGCCCGTCTGGGCATAGAGGTCGGCGCCCCTGACCCGCTCACCTTCGTAAGCCGGTCCGAAAGACAGGGGAATGTCGATCGTGGATACGCTGACCTTAAGCCCTCTGACCTCGACGGATTTCTGAACGATTTCGTCATGGGGTACGTTGGCGACCACATGCTCGTAGGTGCAAATTCCGGTGGGCAGTATCTCGGGGATGTCGGTATCGGCCAGGGTCGGAAAACCCCAGTTGACACAACCCGCGGCAGCACCGGCCCAATCGGTACCCACATCGCCCAGGGCATTGACAAAGGCAAAGATGCGGTTTTTGTTGTAAAGCAGCATTTTTTTGTAGTCGCCGGGCTGAACGTTGCCGAAAGCCATGGCCGCTCTGTTGGCAAAGCCCAGGGCGAAAATAGCCGAAGAAATGTCCGGTCCGAACGGCACGATGCGGGTATTCCAACCGATCTGGACGTCGGCGTCAATCAATTGTTGGGTAACGGAGGTGTTGTTCTGGTTGGCCGCCAAAAAGATATAGAGGCTTCGTTTTTGGTAATCTTCGACGATATCTTTGGCGATTTCTTTATTCGGTGCGGCGCCGACGATGGCGGCGAAACCGGGTGCGGTGCCGTCCACAAACTCAACCCCCCTTTTACGAAAAACGGTATCATCCGCAGCCCCGAGCCAGATTTTCCCGGCCGCCAGGTCGGGTTCCTCGGAATGCAGATAAAAATCCGGCTCGTTAAGATAGCGCAGCGCCTCCCGAATCTCAAAACAGAATAAGGTGGACATACCCGCATCCAGCAACGGACCCAGGAAGGGCAGATGGTTCATGCCTTTGACATGGGGCGGCAAAAGTTTACGAGCGACGTCCAAGGGTTTTTTAATGTCTTCAAGGGTTTCAACCTTGATTCCCAGCAATGAATAGATCACCGGCAGATAATAAGCCGTGTTGGGAAACTGGACCTTGGTAGCGGCGTCATAGGTATCCAGCGCTCGTTGATATTCGCCTTCCACCTGTGAAACAACATTATAGCCACCCTGGATGGCGGCAAATGCAACTAATTTAGACATATGTTCCTCCTTCGTGGAGATTAATAATTAATGATTGAGGAATTCAGGAATTAAAGGAATATTTTCTTATAATTCCTAAATACCTGAATCCCTGAATTTATTCATTTAGGCTTCAAGTGCCTGACGACTGGCCATATCCATCAGGACCCGGTCCCTGGCCTTATCGATGCCCAGCGCTTTGCGCTTCTTGTCGATGTGGGCGATAATGGCATGGGCATGCTTGATCGGATCGGTGTACATATCCCACATGCCGCCGTAAAGTTTTTCCATCTCTTTGAACAGATAATCCTGAAATACAGGCGCACCCGTGGTTTGAAGAATACCGCCAAACACGGTGTAAACGCCTGAGCTGACAAAATAGTGACCGATGGAAATGGCCTTTTCACTCATCCATTCGGGTGCACTGCCGGCCGCCGGCAAATCCGAGATATCATTGCCGAGACCGCCTGCTTTTACCATCTCCGTCAGGGCCAGCAAAATACGGCTGTTATCCACGCAGGAGCCCAAATGCAGCACCGGCGGAATTCCCACCGTTTCGCAGACTTCGGCCAGGCCGGGTCCGCAGTAAACCGCGGCGGTTTCAGGCGTCAACAGTCCCTCGGTAGCGCAGGCAATGGCGTTGCAGCCGGTGGTCAGCACAATGACGTCGTTTTTGATCAATTCTTTAATCAGGGTGATGCATTCATTGTTGTGCTGGGACCGGGCATTGTTGCAGCCCACGACGCCGGCGCCGCCTCTGATACGACCATTAATGATGTTGTCATTTAAGGTGTAATAAGAACCGCGAAAGGTGCCGCCCAGGTGGTATTCAATGGACTCGACACCGAAACCGGCAATCTGGGTGGCTTTCTGCTTCGGGATCATTACCTCCGTGCTGCGGTTCTGGAAATTGTCGATGGCCATCTTGAGAATGCGTTTGGCGTCATCCATGGCATGGTGTTCGTCGAACTCGATGTGGATGACGTTGTCCTGCTCCATGCGGGCAATGGGATGGGTGGTGATCAGCTTGGTGTGAAAGCACTTGGCCACGTTGGCCAGGTTCTGAAAAATACACTGAACATCCACCACCATGGCGTCACAGGCGCCGGTGACGATCACCAGTTCCTGCTGCAGAAAATTGCCGGCCGGCGGTACGCCGTGGCGCTGCAAAATCTCATTGGCCGTACAGCAAATCCCGCCCAGTTGAATCCCTCTGGCCCCCTTGGATTTGGCGTAGTCAATCATCTCCTTGGTTTGGGAGGCCGCCACGATCATTTCCGACAGCACCGGTTCATGGCCGTGAACAATCACATTGACATGATCTTCCTTCATGATGCCGATATTGGCCTCGCTCTGGAGGGGGGAGGGGGTGCCGAACATCACATCCTGCAGGTCGGTGGCCAGCATGGAACCGCCCCAACCATCCGCCATCGCTGCCCGGGTACATTGTTTGACGAGGTTTTTATAATCCTGGTCGACCCCCATGTGGGTGCGGTGCATGATTTCGACGATTTCCCGGTCGATATTTCTGGGAATAACGCCGGTTTTCTTCCATTTTTCATACAAGGCTTTCGGTGCCCGTTTTGCGTAAAGCAGTTCGCCCTCCGGGCTTGCCCCATTCATTCATCGCCTTTTCGCCAAATTCAACCGCAATTTCATCGATGTCACGGTCAACTTCCTTACCATCCACCTCTACGGTGGTGGCCACACCCAGGGTGTGGGCAATCGCGAGCAGTTTACCGGGATCTTTGATCCGGTAATCTTCGGTTTCCTTACGTGCCGCCGATAAAAAGACTTCGGCTACCGAGCGTCCGTGATCGGAATGGGCTGCCGCGCCGGCGGCCACCATGCGGGCAAAGTTACGGGCCGCAATGGTGTTGGCGGTGGCGCCGCATAACCCTTTGCGGGTGTCTTCGCCTTCAATGCCGCCTTTGGGCAGCGGCAGACGACAGGGGCCCATGGCGCAGTTTTTGCAGCAAATCCCCTGAATACCAATATTGCAGGGTTTCATCTTCACCGCCCTGTCAAAAACCGTTTCAACGCCCAGATCCTGGGCACGCTTGATCATCTGCTGGCTGGCCACATCGATGGTCGCGGCGATGGGATCGGCCAGTTTGGGTGCTTTTTCTTTAACAATTGATTTTTTTACGGGTGTTTCAGCCATACGAGGTTCCTCCTCAAAGTTATTTTGAGTTATATATCCAATAATAATTTAATAACGTAAATGTTATCGGCCGGTTGATCTCCGGCTATGCTTTCTTATGAATCCAGGCCAGGTTGTCGATCATCTTGTCGACCATGGACTTCTGGACCGCCGCGGGCGTTTTGGAAACTTCCTCCGTCGCAACCTCTGCGCGCTGGCCGGCCAGTTTTTCCCGTTCGGCGGCACGTTTTTGACGGACGTCCTCAAGCTCGGCCTCGATTTTAGCCCGTTCTGCGGCGGCCTTGGTCTTGGCATCCGCTTCGGCCTTTAGCTTGGCGTCCGCTTCAGCCTTTATCCTGGCTTCTTCAGCAGCCTTGGCTTTTTCTTCCGCCTCCGCCTTGGCTTTGGCCTCCGCGTCCGCTTTGGCTTTGGCGTCCGCCTCGGCTGTTAATTTGTCTTTTTCAGCAGCTTTAGCTTTGGCTTCCTCATCCACCTTGACCGTCGCTGCGGGTTCAGGCGCCGGGGCAATCTTTTTCTTCGGCTTCGCCGGAGCTGCCTTCTTGGCTTTGGGCGCAGCCTTCTTAGCGGGTTCAGGGGCCGCTGCTTTTTTCGCCGGAGCCGGTTTTTTCTCCTTTTCCGCTTCGATGGTCAAATCCGGTTGCGGAGAAAGAGACAAAAGATCCAGCTCCACCTCATCCAGCTGTTTGTTGATGGGTGCAACATCCGTTGCCATGCCGCCTTCATAGATTAGATCAATGTAAGATTTGACCAATCGGATGGATTCGGGATGTCGCATGATCAATATATTCGAACCGCTCATCAAATAAGCCACCGCACCCACGGCCTCCATCAAAATGGCGCGTTTTTCCGGATCCCCCAGTATGGGTCCTCTTCGAGGCCGGTTGTTTAGCTTCCTTGCATTTCCAAACCTCGTTGCCGAGGTTATTGATGATCGGAAGCTGCAATTTGTCATCCCCCTGGGCCAAGGCCGCCATGCGGAGCCGTTCCATCACGGAATATGAATATTCCAATCCATAACCCAATCCGCCCGTGGTAGGATCGATAATCATTCGATCAATGGGCATTCCCAGGTTTTCAAGCAGGATATTACATTGCTTGGCAAGGTTGACATCGATGGGCGAAGATGCAATCACGGTATGGCCGAAACCCATGGCCGCCGCTCCGATACCTTTGTGATTTTTGTCCTCCACCGGGCCGAGAATCAGGTTTTCGCCCTGGCATTCTTCGGCAATTTTTTTAAGAACTTCTTCATCTTTTTCGACATTGGCGGTGCCCCATATAATCAAGGGCACATCGATAGCCGCCAGGACTTTCTTGACGGTGGCGGCAGCATCATCAGCCGGAGCATCATTGCCGTTGGGGTCGGTGCTTTTAAGCTGGAGAACAATCATCTCGGCGCCAAATTCCTCAACGCATTTTTTGGCCCAGGCGGCAGGATCAGAAATTACGTCTTTGAAGGGCGCCAGCGCCGCCGCCGGCCACTCATCCGGTTCCATATCCCAGATTTCCATGGCAATCTTGGGCTTGTTGGGCATTGCGCCTTCAAACTGGTAGAAGGGATAGCACGCCTCTCCGCCGACAGTAACGGCCTTGTCTCCCTTACCCAGGGCGATTTCCTTGATACTGCCGGAATAGGATTCTTTAAAAAATTCAAAAGCCAATGTTACCTCCTTGTATACTTTTTCCGGTTAGTGCTTGCAGTGTCCATGACAGGAAACATTGCAACGGGTTAACCACCAATAAAACCGTGCTTCTGACAGGTGTTTTACATTTTTTTCACCCCCCCTTTCATGGGATTATTTATGTATCTAATCTACAAACGGTAGATTTATAGCCTCCGCATGTATCGTCAGGGCGAGAACATTAAAGGGATTCTAAACTAACCCGCATCACCCCCCCTGGGAACGGTAAGCAACTTCGCCAATCGTTCTATTGGTCCTCGTAAAATGTAGAATATGATCATTTATCTGGAGTGGATGGCTTTGTCAAGAGTAGAGCTGGGCTGAATATAAATTTCTATTTAAATCACATTCATTTCAGGTAGGGGTTCAGAGGTTCAGGGTTCAGGGTTCAGGGTTCAGGTTCAGGGTTCTGGGTTCTGGGTTTAGGGGTTCAGAGGTTGAGGAGTTCTGGGATCAGCCCAGCCGCCGGCCAAAAAAACGGCCGGTCAAATCGAAAAAGAAACTCTAAAAAAGAGAATATCGAATAATGGTTGTCGGGGTTGATTCTATCTTCGGCCACTTTGCAGTTTGTAGGTTGGGTTGAGCCTATCTCGGATTATGTTGGGTTTCGTTTCACTCAACCCAACCTACACTTTGTCAGTTCGATCGTGCAATGCGAAACCCAACAATGGCCGATTTTAGAACCGAGCCCTGATTGTCGAATCCTCCTCCAGCGGACAAGTTCTGAAGGACTGTATTCTATCTAATTTTATAAAAAGACAGAGCGAAGCCTCCCCTCCGGCCTGTAAGCCTATGAAGCCTACGGGCTGGAAGCGGGCTCGTAAGGGTTGAAGCGCCTACGCCTCGGAGAGCGATTCCATAAATCTTCAATCTTCAATCTTCAATCTTTTCCTGGCCTCCAGGCGGGATTTAATCTTTGGAAATTGATTCATGTCCGTATGGGGTAAAAAGAGGGCAGCCACATAATTGTCCATATAGGAAGAGGTGTCCGACAGTTCAAAATTGGTCATTTTTTTAGTAACTTCCGATACATCCTGCCGGATACGATTGGTCAGCGAACTCATTCTGGCCCCCATCAAGGAGCCATTGCCGATAAAAGTAACCTTATCCGTGTCCATTTCCGGCAGCAGGCCGATGGTCATGGCTTTTTCAAGATCCACATAACTGCCGAATCCGCCGGCCAGAATGATATGCTCAATGTCGGTAATGCTCATTCCGACCTCGATTAACAGAGTCATGCAGCCACTGTAAATGGCACCTTTGGCCCGGATAAGATTTTCGATGTCGATTTCCGTAAGGGTAACATCACGGCCGATTTGGGTTTCATCCTGCCAGGCCAGCACATACTCATAAATACCATTGTCGTCGCGGATGCGGGGGGTGTCCAGGTCGCGATCAAATTTACCCAGGTTGTTAATAATCCCCATTTCAAACATGACGGCCACCATGATAATCAACCCGGAACCGCAAATACCTTTGGCACGTACATTCCCGATGGTGATGATCATCGGTTCAAGGGTGACCGGATCAATGGAGAAATCTTCAATTGCCCCTTTGGCAGCCCGCATCCCGAATTTCAGCCCCCCTCCTTCAAAGGCCGGACCGGCGGAACAGGCGGCACAAGCCAGCCATTCTTTGTTGCCGATCACAATTTCGGCGTTGGTGCCGACATCCAGATAGAGCGTCAGGGCCTCGCTGCGATAAATACCAGACCCCATCACGCCGGCGACGATGTCGCCGCCGACATAACTGGAAACCGCAGGATATACCAATGCGGTGACATGCCCGACCAGACCCATACCCAAGTCGGCGGCTTTTAAGGGCGGATACAGGGTGGCAGCCGGCACGTAGGGGGCACGCCGGATAGACCGCGGATTGACGGCCAGCATTAACTGGGTCATGGTGGTATTGCCGGCCAGAGTAATGGTGGAAATGTCCTCCGGATCGACGCCGGATTCTGTCACAATCTTTTTCAGGATTTTATTGATGGTGTTAATGACGACCGCGTTTATTTTTTCCAGACCGCCCGGTTTTTCTGCAAAGACGATGCGTGAAATGACATCTTCACCATAACTGATTTGTCCGTTAAACTCCCCATGTTCGGCTAGAACGTCACCGGTGATCAGGTCGATAACCTGTCCATAAATCGTTGTAGTCCCGATATCCATGGCAATGGCATAATTTTGACGGGTCGTATCGCCGGGCTGAACATTAATCAAGCGGGTCTTGCCGACCTTGCGCACCGGCCGGACCAGAGTTGCCGTCACCTTAAAATCGTCTTCGCGTATCACATCCGGTATTTTACGAATCACGGAAAGATCGACCTCCAGACGGTGCTCATCGTGTTTGGCCTTCAGATAGCTGATCAATCGGGTAACATCGGGCAGGTTGTCCTGGGCGGTGGGTGCGGGAAGCTGCAGATATTTTTTTTCAACGGGTGCCACAAACAGACCCTTTTCCTTCAGCTCCTCAAAATTAAATTCCTTGATATGGGCCGTACGCCGTGGGGCGGCCTGCAGTTTAAGTACGCCGGCGTCGATGACCGATTCAACGGGAATACGCACCACAAGATCGCTTTTTACGATCGCCCGGCAGGCCAGACGATAGCCCTTGTCTTGATCTTCTGCGCTAAGCCTTTCCGAAATTCCCCCCTCAACGGCACCATCTTCAATCAGAACCCGGCATTTCCCGCATACGCCTTCGCCACCGCAGGAGGCGTTCACATGCACTCCGGCCTCCAAAGCCGCACGAATAACCGTATCACCGTCCTGTACCTGAATCGTCGTCTCGTATGGTAAAAATCGTATGGTGTGCGTACTCATATTCAATATCCCTCTTCACTTGTTTTTAGATCATAGTGGATAGATAGCAGAGAACAGAGGTCAGATGACAGAGGACTGATAACGGAGGCCAGGTGACAGATGACAGAGGTCAGAGGACGGATGTCAGATATTGTACCTCCGAATTCTTCTATTGCGCTATGCTCTTTGCTCGATGCCCTTTTTGCCCGCACCCCGTCATTCCTCACGCCGGTTCATCAAACTTACAGCGCAACGTCAGCATATCCCCGTCGTAAAAGGTATTCACTTTGTAAGGTAACTGGTTAAACAGTTTGATCATGCCGCGATTTTGCGGCGACGTGTAGGCCACCAGACCGGAAATATGATTATCACGGGCCGCCGCGGCCAGCTTTTTCAACAGGATTTTGCCCATCCCCTTTTTTTGATAATCTTTGCTGACGGAAAATGCAATTTCGGCAACGTTGGTGGCCGGATCGATCAGATATTCTCCAATGGCCACCACCCGGCCGAAACCAAATTCGCCGACAACCGCCACAACGGTTAAGTCTTTTACATAATCTATCTGAGAAACGTCTTCAACCTCTTCTTGTAAGAAACTGGTTTTTTCGTGGAAAAACCGGGCAACGACATCATCCTTGTCCAGGTTGTAAAAGTGCTCTTGAATTCTTCTTGCATCGACAGGTTTGGCGGGTCGCACCGTTACCTGTTCTCCCACCACTTCGATGGTTTCTTCCAGGTGGATCGGATAGACCCCGTGGATGGATTCATGCAGCGTTCTCTCGGTGCTGAGAAGCCCCATCTTTTTCGCTTCAAAAAAAAGTTCATCCCGAAACTCGGGATGGGCAATGCTAACCATGGCCATCGCCCGTTCCTGCAGACTTTTGCCAAACAAATTGACCGCGCCGAATTCCGTAACCACAAGATGGACATCACCCCTGGGGGCCGCCACGGCCGTATCCGCAAGCATCGGGACGATACGGCTCTTTTTGCCCTGCATGCCGGTGGAAGGCAGCATTAAGATCGATTTGCCGCCCGGCGACTGGACCGCCCCGCGCATAAAATCAGAAATACCGGTAATGCCTGAAAAATGAGTTTGGGGCATGGCATCGGCCGCCACCTGGCCGGTCAGATCAATCGTCATGGCCACACTCAGAGCGACCATTTTATTATGGGCGGCAATGATTGAAGGTTTGCAGACATAGTCGGAAGGATGGAACTCAACCGCCGGATTATCATTGAGAAATTCATAAAGGTCCTCTGAACCAATGGCACTGCTGGCAACCATCTTGCCGTCATTAAAACCTTTTTTGCGATTGGTGATGACCCCTTTGGAAAACAAGTGCATGATTTCATTGGTCATGTACATCGTGTGGATTCCAAGATCGTTTTTTTCCGACAGGGCCAGCATGACGGCATCCGACGTGGTCCCCAGGCCGATGGCCAGCGTTGATCCGTCGTCAATCAACCTTCTTGCAATCAATCTGCCGATATCATTGGCAGCTGCCATTTCGGGGTTTTCGCCAATGGTCAACAGCGGCTCATCGTATTCCACAAAATAATCAACATCATTGACGTGAATGAAACTGCGCCCCAATACCCTGGGCATGTTGGCATTGATCTGGGCGATAACGATGTCGGCGGATTGCGCGGCGGCCAGGGTGATATCAACTGAAACCCCCAGACTCATCCAGCCGAAATCATCCGGCGGCGAAACCTGAATCAGGGCCACATGAATCGGCAAAAGCCGACTTTTAAACAGTCGTGGAATCGCCGACATATTGATCGGTGTGATAAATCGCTGGTTGCGGGCGATCCCTTTGGGCTTGGCCGAACCCAGGTAGAAGGATCGAATGTTAATACTCTGATTATGGGTTTTGTTGGCAATCAAGGTAAGCGGCGTTGTCTCCAGGGTCAGCAACCGGATGATCTCGATATCTTTAAAATAGTCCGACAATTCAGACAACCCGCGGACCAAATGCTGGGGTTCACCGCAGGAGGAGCCGATAAACACCCGCTTGCCCGGCTTAATGATTCTCAACGCATCTGTGACATTTCTTTTGTTTTCAACATATTTATCCGGCCAATAAAGTGTCTGCGCCATGGGAATCTCCTTTGTGTATAGGTTTCTAAAATTAGCCTATTTACGTTTGATTGGCAAGGGTAAGATTGAAAAGGAGTCCCGGATTAGTTCTTGACTCTCAATTATCTTTTATCTATATCTTTTCAGTTTGATATTTTCGATCTTTGGCAAGAATCAACTTTGAAATTCACGGATTGTAAAAATGAATGTACTCAAGACATTTATCGGCTGGATTGATATGTTAAACGAATGGGTCGGCCGCGGTGTGGCCTGGGTGACCATAGGACTGGTGCTGGTGGTCTTTGTCGATGTCCTTATGCGCTATCTGTTCAATACCAGTTTTGTATTTACCCAGGAACTGGAATGGCATTTGTTCGGCTTTATCTTCCTGATCGGTGCCGGTTACACCCTGCTGCATGACGGTCATGTGCGGGTGGATATCATTTACCAGCGTCTGGGATTAAAAGGCCAAGCCTGGATCAATTTATGCGGCGTGATTCTTTTTCTCATCCCCGGCTGTATCATGGTGATTAACACTTCATGGAAGTTTGCGGCCAATTCATTTGCGATGCTCGAAGGTTCACCGGATCCGGGCGGTATCCCCTGGCGATTTATAATAAAGGGCTGTATCCCGGCCGGCTTCACCCTCCTCCTGTTGCAGGGAATTTCCCTGGGTCTGCATAGTTTCATGCAGATTACTGGGAATTGAAAAATCAGAGGAGGAGGCAATCCTGATGGATTATTTAGCGGCCTGGATGTTTTTAGCCTTAACCATTTTATTGATGGCCGGCTTTCCGGTCACCTTCACCTTGCTGGGTACTGCCCTGACCTTCGGTATGATCGGCTTTGGCTGGGATTTTTTTAATCTGCTGCCGTTGCGCATCTGGGGCCGCATGACCAATGTAACCCTGGCGGCCGTGCCCCTGTTTGTATTTATGGGAGTGATGCTGGAACGTTCCGGCTTGGCCGAAGAGCTTTTGGATACCATGGGCCTGTTATTCGGCCGGCTGAAAGGGGGTCTGGCGATATCGGTGGTTGTGGTGGGAATGCTCCTGGGGGCGTCAACCGGTATCGTGGGGGCCACCGTGGTCACCATGGGGCTTCTGGCTGTTCCCACAATGTTGAGACGTGGCTATCAAAAGGAACTCGCAACCGGAACCGTGGCCGCCTCCGGCACTCTGGGACAAATCATCCCGCCGAGCATCGTCCTGGTGCTCATCGCAGATATCGTCGGGGTGTCCGTGGGGGACGTGTTTATGGGAGCCGTCCTGCCGGGGCTGCTTCTGGTTGGTCTTTTTATCATCTACATTCTTATCGCGGCACATTTGCGCCCCGGGGTTGCCCCGGCTATTTCAAAAGAAGAATTAGCGGCCATAAGCCCCAAACAGCTTGCCGTGCGTGTCGGCAGGGCCCTGATCCCGCCATTTTTTCTAATTGTTGCGGTGTTAGGGTCTATTTTTGCCGGCATTGCATCACCCACCGAAGCGGCCGCCGTGGGTGCGGTCGGGGCAACCGTATTAACTGTCGCTAATAAAAAATTCAACATGGCCACTCTGCGCGAGGTCATGCAGACCACGTTACGGTTGACTTGCATGGTGTTCATCATCCTGTGCGGTGCGGCTGCTTTCGGTCTGGTCTTTCGGGGTCTTGGCGGCGATACGATCGTCCGTGAGTTTCTGGGCGGTATTGCCGACCAATACAGTCATACAGCCGTATTGGCGATCGTTATGCTCCTTATCTTTTTCATCGGCTTTTTCCTGGATTTCATTGAAATTACCTTTATTCATGTACCGGTTCTAGCACCGATTATGATTGACTTCGGCTATGATCCGGTCTGGTTCTGCATTTTGCTGGCGGTTAATCTGCAAACCTCATTTTTGACGCCGCCTTTCGGGTTTTCACTTTTTTATCTTAAAGCGGTTACACCGCCGGAAGTTACAACCGGCCACATTTATCGGGGCATCATTCCGTTTGTTCTTTTCCAGATGATCGGGCTCGCTATCGTGGTTCTCTTCCCACAACTCGCGACCTGGCTGCCCAAACTGGTTTACGGACCTTAAGGAGAAACTTTAAATATTAAATTGGCCTTGGCTAACATCCAAGATAAGTCGAATTTAGACCAACAGCCCTTTTTTAACAAGAGTTGTAGAAATTCCGAGAATGTTAGCATTCCCGGAATTATTGCCCGTTAAGGGCATGGCTTATGAGCGGCGGCTTGCGATCTCGGAAGTTCCGCATGTATAAAATCAATCTTAACTGAAAAAGGAGGTTATTCATGAAACGACGTGATTTTCTGAAAAAAGCAGGTCTGGGAGCGGCAGCGGTTGCCGCCACCACGGTAAATGCCCCCGCAGTGCTGGCACAAAAAAAATACAGCTGGAAAATGGTGACCACCTGGCCGCCCAAGCTGCCGGTTCTACAGGAAGGCTGTGAGCGGTTGGCTAAACGTGTCGGAGAAATGTCGGACGGCCGGCTCCAGATACAGGTCTTTGCCGGCGGTGAACTAGTCCCGGCTTTGGAGAGCTTTCAAGCCGTATCAGACGGTACGGTGGAAGTCGGCAGCGGCGCCTCCTATTACTGGGCCGGCAAAGAACCGGCTACCCAATGGTTTGCGGCTGTTCCCTTCGGTATGAATGCCCAGGGCATGGCCGCCTGGTTCCACGGCGGCGACGGTCTCAAACTCTGGGAAGAAACCTACGCACCGTTCAACCTGATTCCACGACCGGGTGGTTCCACCGGTGTTCAGATGGGCGGATGGTTCAACAAGAAAATTAATACCATCGATGACTTTAAAGGCCTGAAAATGCGCATCCCGGGTTTGGGCGGCAAAGTCGTGGCCAAAGCCGGCGGAACCGTCGTGTTGCTGCCTGGCGGTGAAATTTTCACCTCTCTGGAGCGGGGTGTTATCGATGCCACTGAATGGGTCGGACCTTATCATGATTTACGCTTTGGCCTCTATCAGGCAGCCAAGTACTACTACTATCCCGGCTTCCATGAACCCGGAACATACCTGGAGTATTTCTTCAACAAAAAGGCCTATGAATCTCTTCCCAAAGATTTGCAACACATTCTTGACGCGGCCTGCATGGAAAACGAAGCCTGGGTTCTGCCCCAGTTCGACGCCAACAACGGCGCAGCCCTTCAGACCTTGATCAATAAGCACAAAGTCCAATTGTTTAAGTATCCCGACGAGGTGCTCAACGCGCTGCGACCCATGGCGGCAGAAGTTCTCGAGGAAGAAGCTGCAAAAACCCCTATGGCCAAAAAAGTCAACGAATCTTTTAAGAATTTCCAAAAGGTGGTCGGTACCTGGGGTACCGTATCTGAGAAAGCATATTACGACATCCTTCAGCCAACATACCCGCTTGCAGGATAACGGTAAATCAGATAATGACATTTTAATCTGATTAGCGTGGCGTTATAAAGATTCTGCCAGCCGGTTAAAACCACCGGCTGGCGTTTTTTTTGCTCGGTCCAGATTCTTGAATATTGGTGGATGACCCTCGCGCAGCGCAGACGTTTACGCCGCGCGTCGCTCCGTCAATTTACTCTCTATCAGGGTCTAATTCCACACGGCACTGGTCGATTGCTCCTGCAAGCTGCCGGTGAGATCTACCATGCTGGGAATTCTTTGAAACGCCGACTGAATTTCCTGCATGGAGGGTATTTGACACCATTCTCTTTAAGTCCTATATTTTGCCTGCTCTTAATATAACCATCATTCTTTTCAGCACCTAGGAACAAAATTTTGCACGCCAAAGAGCTGGTTGACATAAACCTGGACACCAAAACCCGGCGACGGCGGATAAAGCGTCGGCTGCTGCGGGTGATCATTCCGGTGGGCTGCGTTCTTTTCATGGTGGCGACGATTTTGTCGATCTCCGCCTACGGCTATTATGTTAATCGACGGGACACACTGGTCCTTTCAGATAGTCTGCTGAAATCCCTCGACCGCCGGATCGCAACCCAAGTGCACGAGTATCTGATCCCGGCCTCGGAGATGGTCAAGCTGGCCGCAGACATCGTGGAAGACCCATCCTATGGAATCGACAATCGCTCCGACGTAGAGGCCCTCGCGATCCCGATTCTGCGTGCATATCCGCAACTGGCGACGTTCCTCGTTGCGAATACCAAGGGCGATTTCCTCATGCTCAAAAAAATGCCCGATGGCGCCATTCACACCAAAAACATTGAACTATCCGAAGCCGGCCGCCGGGTTACCTGGACCCGCCGGGACAAGCAAAACAAGATCGTCAATGTGGAAGAATCCGGTGATGATACATACGATCCCCGGGTACGGCCGTGGTATGTGGGCGCTGTAAAAGAACAGGCGCTTTTCTGGACCGACATCTACATCTTTTTTACCGACCAAAGCCCCGGGATTACGGTTTCGATGCCCGTCTTCGATCCGGAAAAAAAGCTGCGCGGTGTGCTCGGGGTGGACATAAAACTTGCAGAACTCAGCGCTTTTTTGAACGGTTTAAAGATTGGCCGCCATGGCCGTGCTCTGATTTTCGACGAACAAGGACGTCTGGTCGCCTATCCGGAGACAGACCGCATGTTGAAGAAAGTTGAGGGGGAGTTGCAGCCGGTCATGCTGGATGAACTCGGCGATCCGGTGCTCGACCGGGCCTATAGCCGTTTTCAAATTGAAGGACATGGCAGCCGAGATCTTGATGGTCGATAATCGGCGCTATCTGAATACGGTTTCTTCGCTGAAATCGACGGTCGGCCGTGACTGGTCGATTATGATCATTGTACCCGAAGATGATTTCGTCGGATTTGTCAGGGAGAACTTCCGCACGATATTGTTGATGACGGGTGTGATTGTGATCCTGGCATCGCTATTGGCCGGGTTGCTGGTTTTCCAGGGTCTGAGAGCCGATCGCAATGCCAAGCTGGTGCTGGATCGCAAACAGGAGCTCGAGGCCCAGAGCCGGGCATTTTCCGAGCTGGCGTCAAAAGCGGCAGTGTTTGATCCGGCCGACACCGAATCTCTGGGAGAGCTCACTGAAATTGTTTCGGCGGCGGTGACGGTGAGACGGACAAGTGTCTGGCACTTTGTCGATGACGGCCAGCAGCTGATGTGTGATGATTGCTACGACCGCGAAAGCAGCGGGCACACCCAGGGCACACTGCTTGATCGTGTTGATTATCCGCAAATGTTTGATGCCCTGCAAACAGGCAAAGAAATCGTCGTTTCCGATGCGGCGGATGATCCTCTGCTGTCAGAGCTGCATCGGGCCTATTTGCGCCCCTTGGGCTGCACGTCGCTGCTGGCCGTGCCGGTGACCCTGCAGGGCCGAACCGCGGCAACCATATGGTTCGAACACGAGGGCCAGGCGCGGAAATGGGATTCGGAAGATATTTCCTTTGCCCGCGCCATTGCGGGCATGCTGGCCCTGCGGCTGGCGGCGGTACAAAAGCCCGCGACGTCCCTTCCGGTACCGAAAATCGGCGCCGATACTACCGTCGACTCGGTAAGTGTGAAAAAGGCATCGGTGCGGTCTACCCCGGCGGGTCCATCTGAATCACCCGCTACCGTAAAACCCGCCACATCCCTGCCGACCGGCAAGGCGGCGCCAACGATGACCCGGGCGGATTTTTTGGCTGATCTTACGGTGGACCGCGGCTATGATCGCCACAAACTCAGGGCGGATGTGTTCACCGATACCACCGTTTTTGTGCTCCGGTTTACAGATCCACTGTCGCTGGCGCGGGATTCCGGCGAGGGCCAAACGACAACGGTGGTCGATCAATTGATCTGCCACCTGGAGGATATGGTCGTTTCTCACGGCATTGATTACTGGAAAATTATGAGTGATCAAATCGTATGTGCAACCGGATTAGGTGACGATTCGAATGCGCATACCCAAAAAATTGCAGATTTTGCGCTGGGCATACAGGACCAATGTATCGGTCTGTTTGCGGACCTTGATGAACGGATGGAGTTTCGCATCGGCATCGACAGGGGGGCGCTGGTTGGAAGCCCCCTGGGGCGGCGCCACAAGTCATACAACATTTGGGGGGACGCCGTGAGCGCGGCCATGACCTTGGCCGATACCGCCATGGTCGGAAGTATTCACGTCAGTGAGGCCGCCTATCGGCGACTCCGAACGAGTTATGTACTCAGAGTTCGTGGCAGCTATTATCTCAAGGATGTCGGTGAAATTTCAACTTATTTGTTGACGGGTAGAATATGACTGCATTTCAGAATAGGGGCGTTAAGCGGGATGGCGCGCACTTCGCGGGCCAGGCCCCGGCTGGGATGTTCGCCGCCGCCGGCCGCTGGACGATCGCCTCGGTTCTGGGATTTGTTCGGTTTATCGACATTGCCGTGGCGGTGTTGTGGCAGAGCTGCCGGCCGCTCACCTGGCGTCGAACGGTGCGGGCGGAATTTTTCCAGCAATGTTATCTCGTCGGACTGCGGGCGCTGCCGTTTATTCTGATCACCGGCAGTCTTGTCGGATTAGGCATGGTATACCAGGCAATTTACTGGTTGGGTGTTTTCGGACAAACTAAATTTACCGGCCCCATCCTGGTTCTTGTCCTGGTGCGTGAAGTTGCGCCGTTGTTCGTGGCATTGACAGTGATCGGGCGCAGCGGATCGGTCATTCTGGTGGAGCTTGGCAACATGCAAATTGACGGGCAGGTTCGGATGCTGGACGCCCAGGGCATCGATCCGTTTCTCTTCCTGATTGTCCCGCGGGTAGTGGCGGTTGCGGTGAGTATGTTCAGCTTAACGATTGCATTTATTATGTTTGCCCTGGTTTCAGGCTTTTTGGCGGGCAATGCGCTGGGTTCCCTGGATGTGACTTTACAGGAATTTGTTTTTCGAATTCTATCGGAGATGGGACTTGCAGAATTTGCGACGATACCCTTGAAAACTTTTTTCATCGGTTTTGTCGTAGCTTTAATTGCCTGCACCACCGGTTTGTCCGTTTCCCGTTCCAGGTCCGATCTCCAGGCAGCCCTGTCGCGCGGTGTTACAAAATCGGTGTTGGCAGCTTTGCTGATATCCGGCCTGCTGACATTGCTGCTGTGACGGATGGTGGAAGGTAATCATGATAAAAGGCATTGCAGATCACCGCAGCATCCTTCGTTTTGAAAAAGTTAAGGTGTTCACCGAGCAGGGAGGCAGCGGTGAGACCATTGATTTAAAAATGAACCTTTTCGGCGGTGACCTGGCACTGATTAACCTGGAGCGTCCCCGGTTCGGATCGATTCTGGCCGATGCCTGCTGTGGCCTGCATCAGGCTGCCGAGGGGTCCATCTTTTTTTTAGGCAAGGATTGGTCAGCGCTTCCGTCCGACACTGCCAATGCGCTGCGGGGACGGATCGGCCGGGTGTTTACCTTCGGCAACTGGATAAATCGCCTGACGCTGCTGGAGAACATTTTGCTGCCTCAGCTTCACCATACCCGGCGAAAGTTTGCTGCACTTCGCGATGAGGCCGTGCGTTTGGCTGAGCAATTCGGACTACCGGGGTTGCCCATGGGGCTGCCGGATGATGTGATGAGGACCGATCATCAGCGCGCCGCCTGCATTCGGGCCTTCCTCGGTCAACCTGCATTGATTTTGCTGGAGGAGCCGACTTTCGGGGTATATCCCGAAATATTGCCGCCGCTGATCAATGCCATCCGCAAGGCCTGCGACCGGGGGAGTGGTGTGATCTGGCTAACCCTGGAGGACCATGTCTGGAACGATCCCCTGTTGCCGGCAACCCATCGTTACCGGTTGACTGCGCGCAAACTGATGGAGGTGATCAGGTGAGTTTGACTTACCAACATACGCGCTTCCGATATGCCAATCAGGCTGTTGGTGTCTTCGTGATCCTGACAGTGATTATTTTTGGTGCGGCTTTTCTTTTCTCCGGTCAGGTCCGGGAATGGCTGGATCCCGGTGAGAGAATTAAGGTAATACTGCCATCGGAAGGCCTGTTTGGACTATCAGAAGGCGCAGAGGTGCACATCCTGGGGACAAAAGCCGGCAAAGTGATCAGAATCGTCATCAGTCCCGACCAGCAGATGCACGCCGATGTTCAAATTCAAAGTGATATGAAGGCCTTTGTACGGCGCGATTCAACCGCCGTTATCCGCAAGCAGTATGGCGTCGCCGGTGATTCCTTTCTCTATATTTCCCGCGGCGTGGGAGAACCGCTCGATTGGGAGTACGCGGTGATTACTGCGGTCGCCGAACGTGCGCCCACCGAATCGCTTGGGGAGATACTCGAAGACGTGCGCAACAAAGTTTTTCCGATCCTTGACGATACTCAGCAAGCCATTCGCGTATTCCTGACGGTGGTCAAAGAACTGCAGGATCCTGAGGGCAATATGCAGCAGCTGTTTGCCAATCTGAATACCATTTCGGGTAAGATCAGCCGGGGCGAGGGCACGGTCGGCCAGCTGCTTTCCGAAGATACGCTGATGAAAGGAGATGGAGGCGCTGATCTCCCAGCTTAACGAAAACATAGCGCGGCTCGGACCGCTTTTTGACGGCCTTGAAACCACCGTGGGAAACGTCTCTAAGATATCGGCGAAAATCAACAAACAGTCCAAGGATTTGCCGGAGATTAGCCTCAAACTCAAAGAGGTCCTGGTCTCCGTAAAGGCCGTGATGGACGATTTGAGCAGGACGACCCCGCAACTTCCCCGCATCGCCGAAAATATGGGTGATGCCACCGACAGTATTCCCGTGCTGATGCTCCAGACCCAGCAGGTCATGGCGGAGCTTGAGCAACTACTGAGACAACTTCAATCAAGCTGGCTGCTTGGCGGCAAAGCCGGGGGAAAACCCAGGGAATCTGCACGCATATCACCCCTGGAGGTCAGACCATGAACGAACGTCGCCGATTCCTTACCGTCAATTGTCTGGCAGGTTTGTTGCTCACCCTAATCCTTTTCGGCGGAGTTGGCTGCAGTTCGTCACCGACGGTGCAGGATCGATCCGACATCGATGAAGAATTTGAACGAACAAGCCGGGCAGCCCGTATGGCATTTGACACTGGCAAGCTTCAGCAAGCAGTAGGGCTTTACCAACAGGCTCTGGAACGGGCCTACATTTTACGATAACTCGCAGGCCATCGTGAACACCCAGTACAACCTGGCGGTTTGCCTGGCAGGGTTACAGTCTTACGACAAAGCGCTTGAGAAGGTCCGCCAGGCCGAGTCCGAATTGGCCGATGTAGACCAGAGCATACCGGCGGATATTCTCCTTCTGGAAGCCACCCTTTTATACCATTTAGACAGACAGGAAGAGGCGCGACGGCTAACCGATCAGGTCCTGACAGAATCAAATCCAATCTCGGCGGCCGTTCAAAGCAAAGCGCATTTTTTGCGGGGTTTGATGGCCGCCCGACGGGGTGACACCCAGCAGCTTCGTCAGGAAATCGTCGCCCTGGGCAAACCCGCCACAGCGGGTCTGCGGGCCGACCGCGAAGAGCTGGTGGGGCGCCTATCAATGGCAGAAGGCAACTGGAATGAGGCCATTGAAGCATTTGACAGGACCGCCGAATTGCGGCGTGATGATTTTGATTACAGCGAGATGGTGAACGCTCTGGCCCTGGCGGCCTGGGCTTGCGAGCAGGCGGGAAAATTGTCGGAAGCATCGAAGCGTTATCTGAGGGCCGGACGCAGTGCCGCACGGCAGGAGCGCAACCGTGATGCGTTGAACTGGCTGAACCGTGCGGAAAAGCTCGCCGGGGAGGCAGGCGATGAACCTACCGCCAGACAGGCTCGCTCCTATCGTTTGTGGCTTGAATCGCCTTAGTACCACCTTAGTATCTGCATTGGCTATGTATCAGGGGTAAATAGAGGTGTC